>CAZZKE010000061.1:0-17871 GCA_964655005.1 uncultured Thalassospiraceae bacterium
TGGTATTACTGAATTCGATTTTCCCTACTGTAGTTGTTCCGCCGTCTCAATCAGTTCCTGCATTCTTATCCAGGAATCTTCGGCCTTGTTCAGGGAAGATTTGATTTCTCCCAACTTGAGTTGCAGATCCATGATTTTTGCCGTCGATCCCTGGTAAATATCCGGGTCGGCGAGGCGTGTCTCGATATCCGTCTTCTGCTTGTTAAGAACCTTTACCTGGTCCTCTGCCTGCTTGGCGTTTTTGCGAATACTGGCGGTTTCGGCGCGGGCCCGGGCGCGCAGCTTGCGGGCTTCCTTGCGGCTGATGCCGCCTAGCCGGGCGGACTGTTTGCCGCCACCGCCGCGCCGGTCGTCGAGCAGCTTGTTGCGGTAATCGGCCAAGTCGCCGTCGTATGATTTACAGGTACCATTTTCGACCAGCCACAGCCGGTCGCAGACCAGTTCCAGCAGATGCGGGTCGTGACTGACTATGATCACCGCGCCCTGATAATCATTCAGCGCCCGAACCAGGGCCTCCCTGGCGTCCACATCCAGGTGGTTGGTCGGTTCATCGAGCAACAACACATGCGGCGCATCAAGGGTCATCACCGCAAACAGCAGCCGGGCTTTTTCGCCACCCGACAGGTTGGCTACCGTGGTCCCGACCTTGTCGGCGCCGAACCCGAACCGGCCCAGTTGCGACCGTACCCTGGATTCAGGCGCATCGCCCAGTTTCGATGACATCACTTGCAGCGCCGTTTGTTCGGCGTCCAGTTCTTCGGTCTGGTGCTGGGCGAAATAGCCGAAGCGCAGCTTGCCCGATTTTCTAAGGGTTCCCGACAGGGGTTTGAGGCGGCCCGACAGCAATTTGATAAGCGTCGACTTGCCGTTGCCGTTGGCCCCGATCAGGGCGATGCGGTCATCCATGTCAATGCGTAAATCAAGGCCGCCCAGCACCGGTTCGCCGGGGGCATAGCCGACTTCCGCGTCATCCAGGGTTATCAGCGGCGGCGCCAGCTGGTCGGGCGGCGGGAAGTCGAAGGCCGTTGTCCGTTCTTCGATCATCGAGGCGATGGGCTGCATACGGGCAAGCATTTTCAGGCGGCTTTGGGCCTGCCTGGCCTTGTTGGCCTGAGCCCGGAAGCGGTCGACGAAGGACTGGATATGTTTCTGTTCGGCGATTTGCTTGTCCCGCAGTTTTGACTCATTGGCCATGCGTTCGCTGCGGGTCCGTTCAAAACGGTCATAACCGCCGCTGTAGCGGGTCAGTTTCTGGCCTTGCAGATGCACGATGCCATCGACCGAGGCGTTGAGCAGGGTACGGTCGTGACTTATCACCAGCAGGGTACCGCGCCAGTTCGCCAGATAACTTTCCAGCCACATCGTGGCTTCCAGGTCCAGATGGTTGGTCGGCTCATCCAGCAGCATCATGTCGGGACTGGAGAACAGCACGGCCGCCAGCGCCACACGCATCCGCCAGCCGCCGGAAAAATCCGTACACGGCTGCGCCTGCGCTTCTTCGCTGAAGCCCAGTCCGGCCAGGATAATGGCGGCCCGGGACGGCGCCGAATGGGCATCTATATCGGCCAGGCGGGTGTGGATATCGGCGATCCGTCCGGGTTCGCTGGCGGTTTCCGATTCGGCCAGCAACTGGGCCCGTTCGGTATCGGCGGCGAGCACCGTTTCGAGCAGGCTTTCGGGGCCGCTTGGGGCCTCCTGGGCGACGGTGGCGATTCTGACCCGCTTGCGCAACGATATCGATCCGTCATCGGGACCGACCTCGCCCAGCACCAGTTTAAACAGCGTCGTCTTGCCGGTTCCATTGCGCCCGACCAGTCCCAACTTGTGGCCTTCGGGGATGGCGACGGTGGCATGATCGAACAGCACGCGGCCACCGATTCGATAGGTAAGATCGTTAATATGTAACATGGCCGGGGTGATAGCATGTAATACCAGAGAGCGCTAACAAAGACTCATCGGAATTAAGCCGCCGCCCGCGCCATTTTTATATTCGCAAACACTTGCCTTGGACGGCGGATGGGGCTATAAACCGCCGCCTTATATAGGATTTCGGCGAATAACCCGGAACATCATTTCAATCAACCGATACAGAAACGGAGGGACCTGGGGAATGGCTATTGAACGCACCCTGTCCATCATCAAACCGGACGCCACGGAACGCAATATAACCGGAAAAATCAACACCAAATTTGAAGAAGCGGGGCTGCGTTTCGTCGCCCAGCGCCGGGTCCGCCTGTCGCGCGAACAGGCCGAGGCATTCTACGCCGAACACAAGGAACGCTCGTTCTTCGGTGAATTGGTCGATTACATGATTTCGGCTCCGGTGGTGGTCCAGGTCATGGAAGGCGAAGACGCCATTATGAAAAACCGGGAAGTGATGGGCGCCACCAACCCGGCCAATGCCGACGAAGGCACCATTCGCAAGGAATTTGGCCTCAATGTGCAGGAAAATTCCGTGCATGGTTCGGACAGTCCGGAAAGCGCGGCCCGCGAAATCAGCTTTTTCTTCAGCGACGCGGAACTGGTCGGCTGATTTTTCGGCGGTATTTTTAAATTTCGGGCTGGAACAGGGCGTCGATGATCGGGCATTCGGGAACCGTGCCCCCCTCGCATTGCGCCGCCATGTTCCTGAGTACCTTTTCCAGCTTTTTTAAGTCGGAAATTTTCTTTTTGACATCTTTCTGATGGTTGAGAGTTAAATCTCTGACTTCGTCGCAGGTATAATGACCGCCGTCGACCAAGCCTAGCAGGCTGCGGATTTCTTCGATGGTGAAGCCAAGATTCCGGCTCCGGAGAATGAATGTAAGACGCTTGAAATGCTCGTCGCCATATACCCGGTGGCCGTTCCTGCTGCGCGGCGGGTCCGGCATCAGGGCGATGCGTTCGTAATACCTTACCGTTTCGATATTGCTTCCGGTCAGCGAAGCGATTTTCCCGCGTGAATATTCGCCGTGCCGGGGCATCTTAAGTTCCATATTCATTTTCTCCGATAGGCTTCATGTCTGTATTAACTACAGGATGCGTCATGTTGCCCGCGCTGAACAGAAAAATAATGTTACGGGCCGCCTGCAGTGGCGGGCATAGCCCGATTTTCAATCACAAGATTATCATAAATTAGTCCTTGAACCTGTAGCAGGTACAACCGTTACATTGCGTTTATGTAATGAAGCGACTGGTCATTTTGCCGGAAGGATTGAGGAATCGATGGAAATATCGGGAAACGGCTATGGAGCGTCTGTGCGGGGTGACGACGACACTTCATCGGCCATGCAGAATGACGAAACCGGCAAGAAGAGGTTGGTGGCGACGGGCAGTATTCTCGGGGCCATTGCCGCTTCGTCCTGTTGCATCGTGCCGCTGGTTTTGTTCAGCCTTGGCATTGGCGGGGCATGGATCGGCAACCTTACGGCCCTTTATCCCTATAAGCCGATTTTCGTCACCATAACCCTGGCCTTCCTGGCCGGTGGTTTCTATATGGCCTACCGCAAGCCGAAAATGGCCTGCGAGACGGGTTCCTATTGCGCCAGCCCGGCATCCGACCGGGTTTTGAAAGTATCTCTTTGGGGGGCGACGCTGCTGGTCATCGCCGCCCTGGCTTTCCCTTATATCGCCCCCTACCTGTTGAACTGATTTAATGGAGATGGATAAGATGAAACGTCTGTTTGCCGCCGCCGCCGTCCTGGCGACTGTTTTCGCCGCCGGGGCGGCCTTCGCCGCCGAGAAGACCGTCAAGCTGACGGTTGAAAACATGTATTGCGCCTCCTGCCCCTATATCGTGCAACAGAGCCTGATCGGGGTGCCGGGAGTTTCAAAGGTGAAAGTCTCCTTGGAGCGGAAAACCGCCCTGGTCACGTTCGATGATAGCCAGACCAACGTCGAGGCCCTGACCGATGCGACATTCGATTCCGGATACCCATCCCGGCTTGCGGAAAATAATTCCGGCAGCCAACCTGAAGTTGCAAAAAATAATGAAAACTGGTGGTCCAAATTGAAACAGATGAGCATATTCAATTAGCCCAACCGTCGCCTGAACATTTGACGCCGCGATATTCATTTTGAAAGGCCGCAAGTTATGGACGATAAATCAAAATTGCGAACCGGTTACATCGGCTCGGCGGTAGCGGCGATTTGCTGCTTCACGCCGGTTCTGGTCATCGGCCTGGGCGCGATTGGCCTGTCGGCCTGGGTCAGCGGACTGGACTACGTGCTGTTTCCCGTGATGTTCGCATCGTTGGGTTTTGTCGCCCATTCCCTTTATTTGCGGGCCGGTAAAATCGGGCCACGGCCCGGCCTGATTATTGTCGCGGTCGTGGCGGCCCTGTCGGTCCTTATCATCTGGCTGGAGTTTAAATTCGCCTTACGCATTTCCCTGGCCGCCGCCGCCGCAGTTGCGCTCTACGCCTGGTATTTACGCCGTGGCGGGGCGCTTTCCGGTGACCGCGAAATGGAACGGCAATCATGACTGATTCAACCGACGACTGCTGCGACACGGCGACGGAAACAAATCCCGGCGATCACTACGATCTGGCGGTGATCGGGGCCGGTTCGGCGGGGTTTTCCGCCGCCATCACCGCCGCCGAAGAAGGCGCGCAAGTGGCTCTCATTGGTCACGGAATGATCGGCGGCACTTGTGTCAATGTCGGCTGTGTGCCGTCCAAGGCGATGATCCGTGCGCTCGAGGCGGTCCATCATGCGAATACCGCGTCGCGCTTCGCCGGCGTCAGGGCGCAGGCCCGGGTCGAGGATTGGCAGGCCTTGATTGCGCAGAAGGACGATCTGGTGACGGCGCTTCGCCAGGCCAAATACAGCGACGTTCTGCCGTCATATAACAATATCTCGTACATGGAAGGGGCGGCCGGCCTTATCGAGGGCGGCGTGCAGGTGAACGGAAAACCGATCAGGGCCGATAAAATCATCATTGCCACCGGAACATCCCCGGTGGCGCCCGGCATCGACGGCATGGCCGATGTTCCCTATATGACCAGCACCGAAGCCCTGGAACTGAAAGAACTTCCGAAGACCCTGCTGGTCATCGGCGGCGGCTATATCGGTTGTGAACTGGCGCAGATGCTGGGCCGTGCGGGCGTTGAGGTGACCATTGTTTGCCGTTCGCGCCTGTTGCCCGGGGCCGAACCGGAAATCAGCGCGGCCCTGACCGGCTATTTGCGCGATGAAGGCGTTATGGTGCGCGACGGGCTGTCCTATCATTCCATCGGCAGCACCGGCGATGGCGTCGCCCTTGCAGTCCGTGAAGACGATCACGACACGACCATCAGGGCGGAACGGGTTCTGGTGACCACCGGACGCCGCCCCAATACGGACAATATGGGACTGCAAGAGAACGGCGTGGAACTGCTGCCCAACGGCGGCGTCAAGGTCGATGACCGGATGCGTTCGACCCGTCCCGGCGTATACGCCGCCGGGGATGTCACCGGCGGCGACCAGTTCGTCTACATGGCCGCTTACGGCGCCAAGCTGGCGGCCAGGAACGCGATGAACGGCGATAGCCTGATCTACGATAATTCAGCCATGCCGTGGGTCGTCTTCACCGACCCGCAGGTCGCCGGAGTAGGCCTTTCCGAGGCATCCGCCAAGGCGAAAGGGTTTGACGTGAAGACCTCGGTTATCGGCCTGGAGCATGTCCCGCGGGCCATTGCGGCGCGGGACACCAGGGGCCTGATAAAGCTGGTCGCCGACCGCAAAACGGACAAGCTGCTGGGGGCGCAAATCATTGCCCCGGAAGGCGCCGACAGCATCCAGACGGCGGTCATGGCCATCAAGCACGGCCTGACGGTCGGCGATCTGGCCGATACCATTTTTCCGTATCTGACCACGGTAGAGGGCCTGAAGCTGGCGGCCCAGACCTTCGATAAGGATGTCAGTAAACTGTCCTGTTGCGCCGGCTAGGGAATCGATATGAAAAGCCGACTGAATGGCGGAATGGCCGGGCTGATACTGGCAAAAATTGTTTGTTGCGTCGGACTATTGCTTGTCATATCCGGCGTTCTGACCCTGAATGGAATCGGCGCGTTGCTGTTCGATGGCGGCCTGGTCTGGCCGGTCGCCACGGTCGCCCTTGGCGCGGCGGCCCTGTTTCTTTTCCGGTGGCGAAAAAACCGCAATCTCTCATCGACGGCGACCGGCGGACATATCGGGGCGGAACACAGCCGATGACCGGGGCATTAGCGTATGCATTCCTGGCCGGGACGATAACCTCTGTAAATCCTTGTGGGCTGGCCCTGCTTCCGGCGTATTTTGCGCGAAGAATCGGCGTCGACGCGGCGGGCCAATCCGCCAGACTGGTGATTGTCGCCCGGGCCCTGAAAATCGGCGTCATAACCACGTTCGGCGTACTTGTTGTTTTCAGCCTGGCCGGTGGCGTTATTTCCCTTGGTGGGCTATGGCTTACCGCCACCCTGCCGTGGGCCGGACTGGTCATTGGAATTATACTGGCGGCGGTTGGTCTGCTGGTGATGTCCGGCAAGCGCCTGAATGTACGGTTGCCGATGCCGAAGCGACTCGGCGCGGCAACCGGGATGAACGCCGATGCCGACCTTTCCTACGGTATCGGGTACGGTATTGTTTCGCTCTCTTGCAGTTTGCCGATTTTCCTTACCGTGATCGGCGTGACCCTGAACGGGAACGCAACCTCCAGCATTTTCAGCTTCATCGCTTTCGGGCTCGGCATAGGAACCGTTCTGACCGGGCTTTCGGTCGCCGCGGCCTTCGCGCACAATGGGCTGGCCGCCCGGCTTAAGCGGTTCTTGCCATATGTTAACCGGGTCAGCGGCGCCCTGTTGTTTCTGGCCGGCGCTTATGTGGCGCTTCTTTGGGGCTCGGCGCTCTCGACGGTTGCCCTTCCCGGTCGCGATATACTGGTTTCCGGCGAACTCCTGTCTGGAATGCTTAAGGGCTGGTTCGCGGAACGAACGGGGCAAATACTGATATCCGCCGTTCTGCTGTTGCTTGTCGCCATCGCGGTTTGGTCCTTTATCGCCCGTCGGGTCGGTCAAAAATATCCGCCGAAGGAAATTTCCGGCCCCTAATACCCATTGGCATGAGAGGTGATCCGCTATGTATGGCGAGTTTTTATTTGCCTTTGTCGCCGGGGCGATTGCGACCGCCAACCCGTGCGGTTTTGCGCTGTTGCCGGCCTATCTGGCGCGGCGTCTCGGGGCCGAAGATGCCGACTCCGCCGGGGGAGCCGATGGCGCCCTTCGGGCGATCATCGTCGGCGCCGTCACGACCTTTGGATTCGTGCTGGTTTTCGGCTTGATCGGCGCGGCGGTGTCGCTTGGGGCGTTCTGGCTGACCCGGACCCTGCCGTGGGCCGGGCTGGCAATAGGAATCATGCTTGTTGCGGTCGGCGTGGCGACGCTGTCGGGTCGCCGCGTGAGCATCAGATTGCCGGTTATCGGGGCAACCGGGGCCGGTGGATGGCGTGGCGATCTGCTGTTCGGCGTCGGTTACGGTACGGCTTCACTGTCTTGCACATTACCGATCTTCCTGTTGGTTACCGGCGCCGGCATGACCGGCAGTCTGGCCGTGAGTATGCTCAGCTTTGTCGCCTATGCCCTGGGCATGGGGGCCATTCTGACGGCGCTGGCGATCGCCGCCGCGCTGATGCGCCATGGCCTGGCGACCCGGATAAAAGGGATTACCCGTTACCTGGGCCGGTTCAGCGGCGCTCTTCTGCTGTTGGCCGGGGCCTATGTCTCCTACTATTGGGGGACGGCATTGTTCGCACCGGATCCGCTGGCCGATAACAGGGTTATCGATACCGGCGAATACTGGTCCGGCGCCATGCAGCAATGGCTGGACGGTCCCGACGGGGAAACTTTTCTGGTGGCGGTTTCCCTGATTCTGGTCGCGGTCTTTATTTGGGCGTTGGCGCGGCGGTCGGCGGCCGGCAGGCGCTAGCCGGGCCCTTGCTATTACCCGGTCGCAACGGGAGTCGATACGACCCCGATGTCAGTCTTGGGTTTGTGATTGTCGACCAGAAAATTGGTCAATCCCGCGCCGGCCCACATGGCGCTGAGCGCCACCCATGCGGTCATCGAGAAGACCGAGCCGCCGGTAACCCCGGCGCCTACGGCGCAACCGCCTGCCAGCATGCCGCCGAACCCCATCAGCGCGGCGCCGACGATGTAGCGGGGCATACGGCGATCTCCGCCAAAGCATTCCATCTTGATATCCCGGCCCAGCAAGGCGGCCAGCAGCGAACCGGCGAACACGCCCGGCACCAGGCCCAGGCTAAAGTTGAATGGCAGGGTCGGACTGTTGATTAGCGACATCAGGGTGTCCGCCGAGGGGCCGATGAAGCTGATACTGGTCACTGGCACCTGTTCGAACGACTGATAGGACATGGAATAGGTGAAAAACCAGCCCAGGGCGATCATCAGGCCGACACCAAGGGCGCCAATGGTGATCCAGATACTGACGCGGTTGCGCAGGGCGAAAAAAAGCGCCGCCGCCAGAAAGGCCAGTCCGGCGACCAGCGCCATGTTGCCGTTCAGGCCCAGGATGGCGATCAGGTCGCGGCTGTATCCGCCTTCGACGGTCCACAGTTCGGACAGGTAAAGACGAACCGGAGACAATACGCCGCGCAAAGACGCTTGGGCGGTTACCGTCAGGATTAAACCGGAGACCAGCGCCCGCAGGTTGCCGGTCGCCGACAGCACCAGCAGCCGGCTGGCGCAGCCGCGGGACAGTATCATGCCGCAACCGAACATCAGGCCGCCCAGGAGCGCCCCGGAAACACTGCCCCGGGCCGCCAGTTGGCGGGCGCTGGACACGTCTAGCAAATCGCCGGCGATCAGCAGTTGGGTGCCGGCGACGGCGGCGGAAAATGCCAGCAGCCAGATGGTGACCTTGGGGCCGATGGTCCCCTTGGAAAATTCGATTACCGCCGCCCGCATGCAAAACCTGCTGCGCTGCGCAAAAATGCCGAACAGCAGGCCGATAAGCAGACTGCCAAGGGTTAGGGTGACACCGTCACCAAGTTCGTCGATATATTTTATGAGGTCCATGCAGGCACCTGTGAGGTCGGTACGCACTCTGTATATTATGTAATACTAATATACAATGCGGCGAAAATCAAGCCCTAATATTGCGGCGGAGGGTTGATTGTCGATGCTACATTAATGCTTGAATTTTCTATGATAACACGTTCATTTTTAACAGTAATACGATCTTCCGCAATAAATTTTACTGCCAAAGGGTAGATGATGTGTTCCTGCTTAAGGACGCGGGCCGCCAGGGTGGCGGCATCATCGTTGCCATAAACAGGCACCACGGCCTGGGCTATGATCGGGCCGCAATCCATGTCGGGGCGAACGAAATGGACGGTGCATCCGGAAAACCGGACGCCGGCGTCAATAGCCCGTTGATGGACATCGAGACCCTTGAAGGTCGGCAGCAGGGATGGGTGAATGTTGATAATCCGGTCGCCCCGGGCGGTAACGAATTTATCGCTAAGCAGGCGCATGAATCCGGCCAGGCAGATCAATTCGGCCCCGGACCGGTCCAGGATACCGTCAAGGTCCCGTTCGAAGGCGTCGCGGCTTTTAAATGCCGTGTGATCGACAACGGCGTTCGGCAGGCCCGCCTGGTTGGCCCGCTCAAGCCCTCCGGCACCGGATACATTGCTGATTACCTGGACGATTTCAGCCGGAAAATCCAGCCCCCGGCAAGCCTCGATCAATGATTGCAGGTTCGACCCACGACCCGAAATCAGGACCGCCAGCTTCAGCTTCGCCATGACGCATCGATATTAACGATATCGACGCCGCCGCCGCCGCGTTCGATTACTTCGCCTATAACCATTGCATCTTCCCCGGCGTCGGCAAAACTTTTAATAACCGCTTCCAGGCGGTCCGGGGCGACGATGACCGCCATGCCGATGCCGCAATTGAAGGTCCGGGCCATTTCGCGGGGCGCGATTTCGCCCTGTTTCGCCAGCCAGGAGAATACGGCGGGCAAAGGCCATGTTTCGGCATCCAGCCGGGCACCGAGGTTTTTCGGCAGGACACGGGGGATATTTTCCAGCAGGCCGCCGCCGGTGATATGGGCCAGCGCCCGGACGCCGCCGCCGCCGATCGCCCCAAGGCAGCTTTTAACATATATCCGGGTCGGTTCCAGCAGGGCCTCCGCCAGGCTTTTCCCCGGTGCGAACGGGGCCTCGTTTGCATAATCCAGGCCGCCCAGGCTGATTACCTGGCGGACCAGCGAAAAGCCGTTTGAATGAAGGCCGCTGGATTTAAGTCCCAAAATGGCATCGCCGGCCCGGACCCCGCTGCCGGTCATAATCCGGTCCCGTTCGACGGCGCCGACGGCGAATCCGGCCAGATCGTAATCTCCGGTCGCGTACATGCCGGGCATTTCCGCCGTTTCGCCGCCGATCAGGGCGCATCCGGCCAGGCGGCAGCCTTCGGCGATACCCGAAACGATGGCCGTGCCGGTCGCCACATCAAGCTTCGCCGTGGCGTAGTAATCCAGGAAAAACAGCGGTTCCGCCCCCTGCACGATCAGGTCGTTAACGCACATGGCGACCAGGTCGATGCCGACGGTATGGTGAATGCCCGCTTCTATGGCGACCTTGAGCTTGGTGCCGACGCCGTCGGTTCCGGCGACCAGCACCGGGTCGGTAAATCCGGCGCCTTTCAGGTCGAACATGGCGCCGAATCCGCCAAGGCCGGAGGCGACGCCGTCCCGCACGGTCGATCCGGCCAGCGGCCTGATCGCCTCGACCAACGCTTCGCCGGCATCGATATCGACTCCGGCATCCTTGTAGTTCAGGCCGTTAATGGCTTCCTCCTCGGAAAATAATCCACTAGATTACGTACCTTGAAAGCAGAACATACTTTATCTGGACCCGTTTGCAATGACCGATAATCGGCCCCTGTTAAAACACCTGCCGGTCGGGATTTTCCTGGCCCTGCTGGTGCTTTTGTCCGCCACCGAAGGGGCGGCGCAATTGCCGTCCCAGGCCGGTAATGTTTTCGAGGTCCGGGGGGTCCGGGTCGATGTTACGGCGGCATCGACCAAGGCGGCCCGCGACAAAGCCCGGGTATTAGGCCAGAATCAGGCGTTCCGGACGCTGCTGGAACGCCTGACCATGCGCGTGGATTATCCAAGGTTGCCGAAGCTTTCGACCGGTGAAATCACCCCTTATGTGCAGGATTTCGAAGTCGCCCGGGAAAAGGCCTCGGCGGTGCGCTATCTGGCGACTCTGAACTACCGCTTCAAGGCAAACAGAATAAGAGACCTGCTGATTGGACTGGCCATTCCGTTCGCCGAAACCACTTCAAAGCCGGTTTTGGTGCTGCCGGTTTATCGCGCCGCCGGGGCGGTGCTGTTATGGGACGATCCCAATCCCTGGCGTGACGCCTGGGTCGCCCGGCCCGAAACAACGGCTTATTCGCTGATACCGACGATACTGCCGCAGGGCGATCTGGCCGATATCGCGGCGATCGGGCCGGAACAGGCGGTAGCCGGCGACGGGGCGCGTCTTGCGGTGATATCGGCCCGCTACCGGACCGCAAGCACCATGGTCGCACTGGCAATTTTGAAGCTGGACAGGGGCCGGCCGGACCTTGAAGTCCGGGTCACCCGGTACGGCGGAGAACGGCGGGAACGGCCGATGGTCAAGAACTTTATGTCCGGCGATGGCGAAACGCTTGAACGGCTGTTGGCCCGCGCCGCCAGTGAACTGACCCGCCAGATCGAAGACGACTGGAAACGCGAGAATCTATTGCAGTTCGGTAATCGGGCGGTGCTTGCCGTAACCATCAGGATCGGCGGTCTGGAGGACTGGCTGAAGGTCAGGAAGCGCCTGGTCGGCGTGGCGGTTGTCAGGAGCACGGACCTGGTTATTATTTCGTTGGATGAGGTCCGGGTTAATCTGAATTACATAGGGTCCCTGGAACAACTTTCCCTGGCCCTGGAACAGGCGGACTTGCGATTGCGCCGGGAAGGGGACGGCTGGGTTCTCGAATTACTGTCCGGCGGCGGTAAATCTTGATCCGGTTGCTTCCCAATATTATCAGTTTTTGCAGGCTGGCGGCGGTTCCGCTCGCCGTATGGCTGATCCTGAACGACCAGATTCTGCTGGCCTTCTGGCTGTTTGTCGCCGCCGGGGTAAGCGATGCCGTCGATGGTTTTATCGCCAAACGTTGCGATGCGGTGACGGTGCTTGGCTCTTATCTGGATCCGTTGGCCGACAAGGCGTTGCTGGTCAGTGTCTATATTACCCTGGGCGTCGTCGGCCACCTGGAAAACTGGCTGGTTATTCTGGTGGTGTTCCGCGATGTGCTTATTATCGGTGGCGCCCTGGTGTTTCAGACAATGACCCAATCGCTAATCATGCAACCCTTGTTCATCAGTAAAATCAATACTTTCGCGCAACTCGTTTTGGCCGCTCTGGTTCTTGCCGCGGTGGGGTTTAAGGTGGATACCGAGCCGTTCATGAGCATGATGCTGGGCGTGGTGGCGGTGACTACCCTGCTTTCGGGGGCCATGTATGTTATCAAATGGACCCTGAAAGCCAACGCCCTGGAGGACAGGTAATGAGCCGGGATACCCCCGCACCCAATCGGCAAGCCCCGGCGAGCGCCCTGGTCAATACCGAAAAACAGGCGGCGTTCTGGATCATCCTGCTGCTCGCGATGGGCGGGTTGACCTATGCCTTAAGCGGCGTTCTGGCGCCCTTCATCGCCGGTCTGGCGGTCGCTTATTTCTTCGATCCGGTTGCCGACAGGCTGGAAAGCGCCGGATTATCCAGGGGACTGGCGGCGGGGCTGGTGATCGTCGTGTTTCTTGGCCTGGTGGTGGCCGTGGCGATGCTGCTGTATCCCTTGCTGCATTCCCAGATCATCGGTCTGCTGGACCGTATTCCCGACCTGATCGACGGCCTGCGGCAACTGGCCGCGCCGCTGCTCGAACAACTGAACGACAAGCTGGCGTCTTCCGATGCCGCCGGCCTGCAAGGGGCGGCGAAAAAGTATGCCTCGGGCGTCCTGTCCTGGGCCGGTAACCTGCTGCAAAGCCTGTGGAGCGGCGGGCTGGCGTTTTTCAACGTCCTGTCGCTGATGGTCATTACCCCGCTGGTGGCTTTTTACCTGCTGCGCGACTGGGACCGCATGGTTGCCCGGTTTGATGATCTGCTGCCGCGCGCCTCGGCGGCGACAATCCGCGAGCAGATGCGCGAAATAGACGGCACCATAGCCGCTTTCGTACGCGGCCAGGCAACTGTTTGCCTGGTCCTGGGGGCGTGGTACGGGGCCGCCCTGACCCTGGCCGGGCTGGATTTCGGCCTGCTGGTGGGGCTTGGCGCCGGGCTGCTGGCTTTCGTTCCTTATCTGGGGGCGGGAATTGGCATGGTGGTCGGGGTCGCCATTGCCATGCATCAGTTCACCGATTTCCCCGCCATCGCCATTGTCGCGGCCATATTCCTGGTCGGGCAAACGGCGGAAAGTTATTTCCTGACACCCCGTTTAATCGGAGACCGGGTCGGCCTGCACCCGGTATGGATTATTTTCGCCCTGCTGGCCGGTGGCGCCCTGTTCGGATTTACCGGCGTTCTGCTGGCCGTTCCGGTAACCGCGGTGATCGGCGTGCTGGTGCGGTACTGGATATCCCGATATCTGGCCAGTCCGTATTATCGGAGCGATCAGTGAACGTTTCGTCCCAGCTTGTCATTGAATTCGATCACCGGCCCTCGCTCGGTGGCGAGGATTTCCTGGTCGCGCCGTGCAATGGCGAGGCCGTCGGCTGGCTCGACCGTTGGCAAAGCTGGCCCGGCCCGGCCCTGATTATCCATGGACCGGCCGGTTGCGGCAAAAGCCATCTGGGGCAGGTTTTCCTGAGGCTGTCCGGCGGCCTGAGGATTTCAGCGGCAAAATTGCTGACTGCCGACCCGCCGACATTGCTTGGCGACGCGCCCGCCTGCCTGATTGAAGACGCCGACCGAACCGTCGATGCAAACACCGAACAGGCGCTTTTCCATCTGTACAACTGGGTCCATGAAGAAGGCCGGCGGATACTGCTTAGCGCGGCCAGTCCGCCGGCGCGCTGGCCGGTCAGGTTGCCCGATCTGGGTTCCCGGCTGCGGGCCGCGGTGGCGGTCGAAATAGGGTTGCCCGACGATGCCCTGTTAACCGCAGTTATGGTCAAACAGTTCGCCGACCGGCAGTTGGTTGTCGACAGCGATGTCATCGCCTTCGTTCAGGCCCGCATGGAAAGGTCTTTCGCCTTTGTGCGGGCGCTGGTGGAAGCCGCCGACACATTGTCTTTGACCGAACATCGGGCGATTACGGTGCCGTTGATGCGCCGGGTGCTGGATCGCCTCAAGGATAGGGAATAAGTAATATGGATCTTGGAATAGCCGGAAAAACCGCCCTGGTATGTGCTTCGAGCAGGGGCCTTGGCCGGGCTTGCGCGTTTTCCCTGGCCCGCGAAGGGGCCGCCGTCACCATCAACGGGCGCGATGTCGATAGCCTCGAAAAAACGGCGGCAGAATTACGCTCGGCGACCGGCGTCGAGATTACGGCGGTGGCCGCCGACATCGCCACCGAACAGGGCCGCGCCGCCGTGCTGGAACGGTGCGGTGCGCCCGATATTCTGGTCAATAACGCCGGCGGGCCGCCGCCCGGCGATTTCAGGGACTGGAACCGCGAAGACTGGATCGCCGCGCTCGACGCCAATATGCTTGCCGCCATTTTCATGATCAAGGCTACTGTCGATGGCATGATGGCCCGCAAGTTCGGTCGCATTGTTAATATTACCTCGGTCGCGGTCAAGGCGCCGATAGATATCCTGGGCCTGTCCAATGGCGCCCGGGCCGGGTTGACCGGGTTTGTCGCCGGGCTGGCCCGCAACACGGTGATCGACAACGTTACCATCAACAACATCCTGCCGGGGCCGTTCGACACCGACCGCTTACGTGCAACCCAGCTTGCGGCGGCCCGGAAATCCGGAACCGATCTGGACGATATAATCGCCGACCGCCGCCAGGCCAATCCCGCCGGGCGGTTCGGCGATCCGGCCGAATTCGGCGATTTGTGCGCGTTTATCTGTAGCGCCCAAAGCGGTTATATTACCGGTCAGAATTTCGTTATCGACGGCGGCGGTTTTCGGGGTACATTCTGAAAATGAGAAAGGTTACATATTTTCACGCCGGCACGGTCGCGGATTTCGCCATACCCGATGATCGTTTCGATGAATTTTCGCAGGGCATAACCTGGGATAAGGCCCACTCCGAGGACGATATCCAGAAGGCCCGCGCCGTTCTCGGCGATTTTATGATGGCCGAAAATGATCCGGAAGTCGGACCGGGGCAAATCCTCGCCGCCTGCTATATCTGGAATTTCTTCAACACCAATCCGGATGAAAAGATGCACATTGCCGGCGACATCATGGTGATTGATCTGGAAGGCGACGGCGAACACATCGACTATTCAGCCGCCGGCGACATCAACCTGGCGCCGGTGAACTAACATCTGCTGTGGCCCCTATTTAGCCGCCTGTATCATGGTCGCCGCCAGGGTGCCGTAGACGTTGGTCCATGCGTCCCTGGCTTCGGTAGTGAAATCTTCGCCCAGTCCTTGTCCGAGGGTCCACAACAGGGCCTCGCCGACGGTATCGTAGTGGCTGTCGATAACGCCGTAACCGGCGTGCCGCTGGCCGAGTTTTTCAATTGCCGGAACGACGGTTTCCAGTTTGTTGAGGGCGGCCACCACCATCTTGATCATGGCCATCAGCTTGCGGCCCTGTTCGGTCATATCGCCCTTGAACATGTCGCGAACACTTGGGTCTAGCTCGAACAGGCGATTATAGAACAGTTCGGCGGCCTGTTCGGCTATGGGTTCGACCTTGGCGAATGTCGAGCGGACTACTTCAATCTGGCGGTCGGAAAATGGCCCGCTGTTGGCGGTCGGCGTCTGTTCCGGATCGGCCTCCTTTTCCTTGGGGGTCTCGCCGTCGGAGCGGATTTCAATCAGGAAATTATCGACCTGGGCGCCCAGGTGTTCCGCCTGTTCGGACAACTCACTGGCTGCGCTCAGGACCTGGGTGGCGGCCTCGCCGGTCTCGCTCGACGCCGTGGTCACGCCGGTGATGTTGCCGGTGACTTCCCGGGTCGCCGCGCCTTGTTCTTCGACGGCGGCTGAAATGGTTACGGCGATTTCGCTGATCTCGTTGATCGTGCTGGTAATCCCCTGAATCGATTTAACCGAATCCGATGTCGCCGACTGGATGGAACTGATCTGTTCGGAAATTTCGTCGGTCGCCTTGGCGGTCTGGCTGGCCAGGTTCTTGACTTCCGAAGCGACTACGGCGAAGCCTTTGCCGGCTTCGCCGGCGCGGGCCGCCTCGATGGTGGCGTTCAGGGCCAGCAGGTTGGTCTGCGAGGCGATATCGGTTATCAGGCCAACAACCTGACCGATTTTACTGGCGGCCTCGGCCAAACCCTGGATCATTTCGTTGGACCGTTCGGCTTCAATCACCGCGTTATTGGAAATTTCCGACGAGCGGGATACCTGTTGCGATATTTCGTTGACCGACGCCGTCAGCTGTTTCGATGCCGCGGCCACGGCAGAGGCCTGATTATTGGTTTCTTCCGCCGTCGCCGCCATCGATTCGGCGGTCGACTGCATTTCGGTCGAGGCCGCCGAAACGGAACCGACGACGGCCCCGATGTTCGATTCGAAATCGTCGGCCATCCTGACCTGTTTGGTAATTACCGACCAGGTCAGCATGGCCCCGATGTAATCGCCATCCTTGCCGTGAACGGCGCTGGCCCTGAGATCAAGAGTCTCTTCGCCAAGCCCGATCTTGGCATGATGGGGCAGGTTCTTCGGATCGACCAGAATGGCGCGCTGATGTCCGGGGTTCTTGTGGAAGATATCGACACACTGGCCGACCAGTTCATCAAGCTTGCACGGCAGCAGCGATTGCAGGGGCCGAAGGGTTTCAAAACTGGTTTTATTGACATAGGTGATGGTAAAATTTTCCGGTTCCAGGAACATCACGTTTATCGGCATCTGGTCCAGCGCCGTTCACGGCAAGAATGGCGCGCTGATGTCCGGGGTTCTTGTGGAAGATATCGACACACTGGCCGACCAGTTCATCAAGCTTGCACGGCAGCAGCGATTGCAGGGGCCGAAGGGTTTCAAAACTGGTTTTATTGACATAGGTGATGGTAAAATTTTCCGGTTCCAGGAACATCACGTTTATCGGCATCTGGTCCAGCATCTGCCGTTGCCGGTTGGCCGCTTCTTCGGCCTTTACCTTGTCGGTAATGATGCTCCAGGTCAGCATCGGGCAAACATAGCCGCCCTTGTCGTCGATGATGGCGGTAACCAGCAAATCCAGCGTTTCATCGCCAAGTTTGATATTGGTATGCCAAGGCAAATTAGCCGGATCGCTTAGCAGGGTGCGCTGGTGGGAAGGCGTTTTATGGAAAACATCGATACAGGTGCCGATAATATCGTCGGCCCGGATGGGCAGCAGATTTTCAATTTTGGCCAGGGTATCGCGGCTGGTCCGGTTGGCGTAGGTTATGCGAAAATCCTTGAGGTCGCAAAGCATGACGTTGACCGGCATGTTATCGACCATCTGCTGAAACATTTTCATGTCGATGGGAGATTTCTTAAGCATCTGTCAGGGGGCCCCTAATGCCATGTTTCGCGGCTGCTATCGCGAGTGCATGTGGGGTGAAATTCCCGTATTGCAAGTTTTAATGATGCGACCGGATATCCGCCCGGAAATAAACCTGTCGCATGACACGGCGGCCCGAGGGTAATATGCTGGCAGTATAAAAAACAACATCGTTGGCAGCATGAAAAACAACATCAAATCTACAAACAACAAGGC
>CAZZKE010000062.1:0-17811 GCA_964655005.1 uncultured Thalassospiraceae bacterium
GAAAAAATTGGTCGGAGTGAGAGGATTTGAACCTCCGGCCCCCGCCTCCCGAAGACGGTGCTCTACCAGGCTGAGCTACACTCCGACCGCTGCGGCGCGCCCGTTTGATTATCCGGGCGCGGGCCTGATAAGGCGGTTTATAGCGCCCTACCTGACGAAGGGCAAGGCGGCATTGCCGGGATTCAGCGGGGATTTGCTAGTAAGGGCGTTCGATGCAAAAGTCGATCAGGCTGATCATCGCGTTCTTGACCGCGCCATCGTCCAGAATGCCCAGGGAATCTCTGGCTATGGCGCCGTAATGGCGGGCCCGTTCGACGGTGTCGCTCAGCGCGTCGTGACGTTCCAGCAGGCTGAAGGCATATTCCAGGTCGCCCTCGGTCTGTTCCAGATCGCCCAGTGCGCGCCGCCAGAAATCGCGTTCCCCGGCGTCACCGCGGCGGAACGCCAGGATCACCGGCAGGGTGATCTTGCCCTCGCGGAAATCGTCGCCGACGGTCTTGCCCAGTTCCGCCTGCTTGGCCGAATAGTCGAGCACATCATCGATCAGTTGAAAGGCGATCCCCAGGTTCATGCCGAAGGCGTCCAGCGCCTCTTCTTCGATCTTCGGGCGTTCGGCGACTATCGCCCCCAGGCGGCAGGCGGCGGCAAACAATTGCGCCGTTTTTGCCTTGATAACGTCCAGATAGGCGGTTTCGCCGGTTTCGGTGTCGTTGGCGGTCATCAATTGCATGACCTCGCCTTCGGCCAGGCGAGCCGACGCCGACGACAGAATTCCCATCACCACCACCGAGCCGTCTTCGACCATCAGTTCGAAGGCCCGGCTGAACAGGAAATCGCCGACCAGTACGCTGGCCTGGTTGCCCCACACGGAATTGGCCGAGGCCAGGCCCCGGCGCAGGGCGCTTTCATCGACCACATCGTCGTGCAGCAGGGTCGCGGTATGGATGAATTCAATACAGGTGGCCAGCGTCACATGGCGCGAACCCCGATAGCCGCAAAGCTTGGCCGAGGCCAGGGTCAGCATCGGCCGCAGCCGCTTGCCACCGGCCGATATGACATGCCCGGCCAGTTGCGGAATCAGCGCCACCGGACTTTCCATGCGTTTTAAAATCAGCGCGTTGACCGCCGTCATGTCTTCCGCGACGAGGGCGCTCAGGTCTTCGAAGGACGGCTTTTTATCCCGTTCCCCTTCAAGATTGACGACTATTCCCAACGATTGTTCCCTCTGCTGCTTGACCCGTCCCGCCCTTATGCCCGAGCATAGAAAGCGCGATGCTCCATGGTCAAGGTAATTGATACATGCACGAACTGACACGGACAAACGACCCGGTGCTGCTGTCCTGGCTGGTCCAGGCGCTGGCCGGTGTCGCCATCGAGGCCCTGGTATTCGATACCCACACCAGTATTCTGGAAGGCAGCATTTCCGCCATCCCGCGCCGGGTCATGGTGCACGAGGCCGATTTGGCGCGGGCCCGCCGAATCCTGGACGAGGCCGAAGCGATCGCCGGTGGCGAGCCGGAACAATGACCGGCGAAGATACCCTGATGGGTGGCCGGGTACGCCTGTTGCAGGGGCGCGGCGGCTACCGGGCGGCCATTGACCCGGTTTTGCTGGCCGCCAGCATCGCCGCTGGCAGCGGCCAGCATGTGCTGGAATTGGGCTCCGGCGGCGGCGCGGCGGCGCTGTGTCTGGCGGTGCGGATTCCGGGCTTGCGGGTTACCGGACTGGAACTTCAACCCGACCTGGCCGAACTGGCCCGGCGCAGCGCCGAACTAAACGGGCTCGCGGGCCGGGTTTCTTTCATCGCCGGGGATATATTGTCGCCGCCACCCGGCCTGGTCGCCGGTTCGTTCGACCATGTCATGGCCAATCCACCCTACCAGACCGCCGGCAGCGGTCGCCCGCCGCTCGACCCGGGCAGGGCCGCGGCTAACGTGGAAGGGCCTGCCGGACTGGGGCGCTGGATCGATTGCGGCCTGCGCCTGGTCCGCAACAAGGGCCGGCTTTCGATCATCCACCGGGCCGACCGGATCGACCGGATCATCGCCCATATGCGGGGCCAGGCCGGCGCGATCATCGTCACGCCGTTGTGGCCGATGCCGGGCAAAGCGGCGAAACGGGTAATCGTGCAGTGCCGCAAGGGGGTCGCGAGCCCGGCCGCAATCGATCCCGGCCTGGTCCTGCACGAAGCCGATGGCAGCTATACGGCGGCGGCGGAATCGATCCTCCGCGACGGCGCCGCACTCGGCAGTTAACGGACCGCTTGCCATCGCCGGGGGTGGCCTTTACAAAGGCGGACATGTTCGGTTTTTCCTTACCCAAACTGATCTTCACCATCGTCGCCGTGCTGGCCGTCTGGCACGGCTTCAAGTGGTTCGCCCGCTATCAGGAAGATCGTTTTTCCGACCGGGACAGGGTCCGCCGGAGAAGCCCGACCGCCCCCCCCCATGCCCGCGCCCGCGAGCCCGAAATCGAAAGCGAAGAAATGGTCAAGTGCCCGCTCTGCGAGACCTACGTCTCGGCCAAGTCCGCCGTATCCTGCGGTCGGGACGGCTGCCCTTATCCGGGCTGAGGGGGCCCAAGCAACGATGCCCGGTGCCACCGTCAAAGCGAGAGATTTCCAGTCGATAATCCGCGATCTGCAAGCCTTTTGGGCCGATCAGGGTTGCCTGCTGTTGCAGCCCTATGACATGGAAGTCGGGGCCGGCACATTTCATCCGGCGACGACGCTAAAGGCGCTAGGGCCGGAGTCCTGGAAGGCCGCCTACGTACAGCCGTCGCGGCGCCCGAGCGATGGCCGCTACGGCAACAACCCCAACCGCTTGCAGCATTATTACCAGTTCCAGGTAATCTGGAAACCGTCGCCGCCGAACAGCCAGGATTTGTATCTGCAAAGTCTCGCGGCAATTGGCATCGACGCCGCCCTGCACGATATCCGCTTCGTCGAAGACGACTGGGAAAGCCCGACGCTGGGGGCCTGGGGGCTCGGCTGGGAAGTCTGGTGCGACGGCATGGAAGTCAGCCAGTTTACCTATTTTCAGCAGGTCGGCGGCATCGAATGCGATCCCGTTTCGCTGGAACTGACCTATGGCCTGGAACGTCTGGCGATGTATATCCAGGGAGTCGAGAACGTCTACGATCTGGACTGGAACGGCGACATGACTTATGGCGATGTCTACCTGCGCAATGAACGGGAACAGTCGGCATTCAATTTTGAACACACCGATACCGATGTTCTGTTCCGCCAGTTCGAAGACGCCGAAAGCCAGTGCGCCACGGTGCTGGCGCTGGACCCGCCGCTGGCCCTGCCAGCCTATGAACAATGCATCAAGGCCAGCCATCTGTTTAATCTGCTTGACGCCCGGGGCGTCATCTCGGTGACCGAACGGGCCGCCTATATCGGCCGGGTGCGGAAACTGGCGAGCGGCTGCGCCCGCGCCTGGGTCGCCGGTTCGCCCGTTGCGGGAGGCGATAATGCCTGAGCTTCTGCTCGAAATTCTCAGCGAGGAAATCCCGGCCAGAATGCAGGCCCGCGCCGCCGCCGATCTGGAACGCCTGGTCACGGCGGGCCTGAAAGATACCGGCCTCAAATTCCAGGGCAGCGCCGCCTACGTCACGCCGCGCCGCCTGGCGTTGGTCGTCCATGGCCTGCCCGAACAGCAACCGGACATCACGGTTGAACGCAAAGGCCCGCAGGTCGGCGCCCCGGAACAGGCGATCAACGGATTTTTAGGATCGCTCGGCGGCCTGTCGCTGGACGAATGCGAACGACGCGAAATCAAGGGCAGGACCTTCTGGTTCGCGGTGATCGACAAGCCGGGCAAACCGACCGCCCAGGTGCTTAAAGGGGTAATCGATACGGCGTTGACGAGCCTGGCCGGTTCCTGGCCTAAGTCCATGCGCTGGGGCCGACATACCGTACGCTGGGCGCGCCCCGTGCATTCGATCCTTTGTTTGCTGGACGGCGTGGTGGTGCCTGTGGAATTTGGCCCGATCACGGCTTCCGACACTACCGGCGGCCACCGTTTCCTCGCACCCAAGTCCTTCAGGGTAAAAAATTTCGCCGACTACAAAGCCAGGCTGTTGGATGCCAGGGTGATGCTGGATGCGGCCGAACGCCGATCCCTGATCCAACGCAATGTCATCGACCTGGCCGAGGCCGCGGGCCTTACTCCGCGCCTCGACGATGGCTTATTCGACGAGGTCGCCGGGCTGGTCGAATGGCCGGTAGTGCTGATCGGGCGTTTCGACGAGCAATTTCTTGTCGTCCCGCCGGAAGTTCTGATCGCCGCCATGCGCGGCCACCAGAAATATTTCTCGCTGCTCGATGCCAACGGCAAGCTGGCGCCGCACTTCATCGTCATCGCCAACATGGAATCCCCGGACGGCGGCGCGGCAATCGTCGCCGGTAATGAACGGGTCCTGCGGGCCCGCCTGTCCGATGCCAAGTTCTTCTGGGATCAGGATCGCAGGCAGAGCCTGGCCAGCCGTACACCGAAACTGCAAAGCATTGTTTTTCATGCCAAAATTGGCACGTTAGATGAAAAAGTCGACCGCATGCAGGCCCTGGCCAGCGATCTGGCCGCCGCCATTCCCGGCGCCGACCGCGACCGGGTACGGTCCGCCGCCCGCCTCGCCAAGGCCGATTTAACCACCGGCATGGTCGGCGAGTTACCGGAATTACAAGGTATCATGGGTCGCTATTACGCCCTGGAAGACGGCGAGAACGAGGCCGTGGCCCAGGCCATAGCCGAACACTATTCGCCGGTCGGTCCGGGCGACGCCTGCCCGACGGCGCCGGTCAGCGTCGCCGTCGCCCTGGCCGACAAGATAGACACCCTGGTCAGCTTCTGGGTCATCGATGAAAAGCCGACCGGCTCGAAGGACCCGTTCGCCTTGCGCCGCACCGCCCTGGGGGTGATCCGGCTGATCTGTGAAAATAATTTGCGGCTGCCGCTGCTGGATGCTTTCAAGCGGGCCGGCGGCGGCGATTCGGCGATCGACCTGCTCGCCTTCTTCGCCGACCGCATGAAAGTTCACCTGAAAGAAAAGGGCGTTCGGCATGACCTGATCGATGCCGTATTTGCGCTGGGCGAGGATGACCTGGTGCGAATGCTGGCCCGGGTCGATGCCCTGGGCGCTTTTATCGCCAGCGACGATGGCACCAACCTGTTGACGGCCTACAGGCGGGCCGCCAACATCCTGAAAATCGAGGAAAAGAAAGACGGTCGCGCCCACGATGGCGCGGCGCAGGAAAGCCTGCTGCTCGAAGACCCCGAAAAAATCCTTTTCCGGGTGCTGGAAACGACGGAAGATAAGTGCCGGGCGGTCCTGGCGGATGAAGATTTCGCCGCCGCCATGACCGCGCTTGCCGGTCTGCGCGATCCGGTAGACGGATTTTTCGATCACGTCACGGTCAATTGCGACGATCAGGCATTGCGTGCAAACAGGTTGAAAATGCTGAACCGGATCAGGGCGGTGATGGGACGCATCGCCGACTTTTCAAAAATCGAAGGCTGAGGGACAAACAAGCTATGACAAAGTGGGCCTATTCATTCGGAAACGGCGAAGCCGACGGTAATGCCGGCCTGCAAAACCTGCTTGGTGGCAAGGGCGCCAACCTGGCGGAAATGAGCAGCCTGGGCCTGCCGGTGCCGCCCGGCTTCACCCTGACCACGGAAGTCTGCACCCACTATACCGGCCATGAAAATTGCTATCCCGCCGACCTCAAGGATCAGGTGAACATCGCCATGGCCGGAATCGAGACGGCCATGGGGCTCAAATTCGGCGATCCGGAAAAGGTCCTGCTGGTGTCGGTCAGGTCCGGCGCCAGGGCCTCCATGCCCGGCATGATGGATACCGTCCTGAATCTGGGCCTGAATGATGAAACCGTCGAGGGACTGGCGCGAGACTCGGGCGATGAACGCTTCGCCTGGGATAGTTACCGCCGTTTTATCCAGATGTATGGCGATGTCGTGCTTGGCGTCGAACACCACAATTTCGAAGGCCTGCTGGAAGATCACAAGGACAGGACCGGGGTCGACCTGGATACGGATTTAGGCGCCGATGACTGGCGCGAACTTGTCGGCCAGTACAAGAAAATGGTCGAACGGGAACGCGGCGCGCCATTTCCGCAAGACCCGGCGGAACAGTTATGGGGCGCTATCGACGCGGTGTTTGGCTCGTGGATGAACAAGCGTGCCCAGACCTATCGCCGGCTGCATGAAATCCCGGAAAGCTGGGGCACGGCGGTCAACATCCAGGCCATGGTGTTTGGCAACATGGGAGACGACTGCGCCACCGGCGTCGCCTTCACTCGCGACCCCGCCACCGGCGAAAATCTGTATTACGGCGAATTTCTGATTAACGCCCAGGGCGAAGACGTGGTCGCCGGCATTCGCACACCACAGTCACTGACCATTCAGGGCAAAGAGGCAAACGGCTCCGATTTGCCGTCCATGCAGGAAGCGATGCCGCAAACCTACGGCGAACTGGTTCAGGTGCGGGACCGCCTGGAAGCCCATTACAAAGATATGCAGGAC
Organism: uncultured Thalassospiraceae bacterium; assembly: GCA_964655005.1. Taxonomy (GTDB): domain Bacteria; phylum Pseudomonadota; class Alphaproteobacteria; order Rhodospirillales; family JABHCV01; genus CAZZKE01. Next base: position 6,543 of record CAZZKE010000062.1, read on the forward strand.
ATGGAATTTACCGTCCAGAAAGGCCATTTGTGGATGCTGCAAACCCGTAACGGCAAGCGGACCACCAAGGCGGCGCTGAAAATCGCCGTCGATATGGTCGATGAGGGACTGATCGAAAAATCCGAGGCCGTGGCGCGGATCGATCCCGGTCAGCTCGACCAGCTTTTGCATCCGACGCTGGACCCCCACGCCGAACGCAATCTGCTGGCCACCGGCCTGCCGGCGTCGCCGGGCGCCGCCTCGGGCAAAGTGGTGTTCAGCGCCGAGGATGCCGAGGCCTTCAACGAACGGGGCGAAAAAAACACCATCCTGGTCAGAATCGAAACATCGCCGGAAGATATCGGCGGCATGCACGCCGCCAGGGGTATCCTGACGACCCGTGGCGGCATGACCAGCCACGCCGCCGTGGTCGCCCGCGGCATGGGAACACCGTGCGTTTCCGGGGCCGGATCGATCGAGGTCAATTACCGGGAAAAGACCTTGCAGGCGCTGGGCCAGGTCATCCACGAAGGCGACATTATAACCATCGACGGTTCCAGCGGCGAGGTCATGTTGGGCGCGGTTGCAACTGTTCAGCCGGAACTGTCGGGCGATTTTTCCAGACTGATGGTGTGGGTCGATGAAATCCGCAAGCTCGGCGTCCGGGCCAATGCCGAAACTCCGCAAGATGCCGAAACCGCCCGTAAATTCGGTGCCGAGGGCATCGGTTTGTGCCGTACCGAGCATATGTTTTTCGACCCCGAACGGATCATTCATGTCCGCGAGATGATTGTCGCCAGGGATGAAACCAGCCGCCGCCGTGCACTCGATAAACTGCTGCCCTTTCAGCGCCGGGACTTTATCGACCTGTTCAGGATCATGGACGGCCTGCCGGTAACGATTCGCCTGCTCGACCCGCCCCTGCACGAATTCCTGCCGCACAGCGAACAGGAAATGACGGAAGTGGCCGAAGCCGCCGGGGTCGACCTGGCCCATGTCAAGGCCCGCGCGGCGCAACTGCATGAATTCAATCCGATGCTGGGCCACCGGGGCTGCCGGTTGGGCGTCACCTACCCGGAAATCTATGAAATGCAGGTCCGCGCGATTTTCGAGGCGGCCATTGACGTCGCCGCAGACGGCCTGAATGTCCACCCGGAAGTGATGATCCCGCTGGTCGCCATGAAGCCCGAACTAGACCGCATGAAAGCGCTGGTTGACCGCATCGCGAAAACCGTCATGGAAGAAAAAGGCGCCCGGGTAGATTACCTGGTCGGCACCATGATAGAACTGCCACGCGCCGCGCTAAGGGCCGGCGAACTGGCGGAAACAGCCGAATTTTTCAGCTTCGGCACCAATGATCTGACGCAAACCACGCTCGGCCTGTCACGGGACGACGCCGGGCCGTTTATTCAAATCTATCAGGATAAAGGCGTGCTGGACGCCGACCCTTTCGTCACCATCGATCAGCAGGGCGTCGGCGAACTGGTGGCCCTGGCGGTGGAACGCGGCCGCGCCGCCCGCCCCGGAATCAAGCTGGGAATTTGCGGCGAACATGGCGGCGACCCGGCGTCGGTGGCGTTTTTCCATGGGCTGGGGCTCGATTACGTGTCCTGCTCTCCGTACCGCGTCCCCATCGCCCGCCTGGCGGCGGCGCAGGCCAGTATCAGGTTGGCGAGCGCCGAATGAAGATCGTCCACTCGTCGAGCGGATAATCCTCGATCAGGGTTATATCGGACGAAAACCGGGCGCAGTATTCGAGAAATTCCTGGGAATCGGCGTAGTACAAGCCATCCAGTCGCTTGCGATGGTGCTTGGCCAGCATGTTGAACGCCAGCCCCTTGCCGGCGCCGGGCCAAAGCTGCGCCAGGCTGGTCTTGACGAAATCGGTCCAGCGCCGGTGCTCGACATCTATATGCAGATTATATGTTCCCGACACGAAGATAAAATCGGTCGTCCGCAAGGGGCGATCCGTAACCTGGAAAGTCGCCCGGCTGTCGCCGATACGTTCCCGCGCCAGGGCGATCATGTCGGAGGAAATATCATAACCGAAATATTCAAATTGCGGCATTTGCGGCAGGGCCGCCAGGAAATCGAAGAATGCGCCATAGCCGCAGCCCAGATCGCCGATGGTTATGGCGGCAGTACCGGGCGTGTCGTCCAGGATACCGGCAAGCACTTCGAATCGCAGCCGCTGGCCATCCCGGTCTTTCCACAAAACCCCCGCCGGGGTGGCGCCGTATTGCCGTACACGCTGGCTGAATACCCCTGACAGCCGATACAGAAATGCCGGTGTTTCATCCGGGTTCATTCGCTACTCCGGCTCGGGAAATACCGCCCAGGCCGGTTTTTCCGGCACTATTGTCGTATCTCCGGCCATGAACGGTTCGCCGCCGGCGGCCATGTCGCGAAACGGTTGCAGACGGATCAGCGCCAGTCCCCGGTCTTCCCAAATGGTTCTGACTTCCCCGGCATCGGCGCCGTTGTACAGAATTTTAGCCCCTGGCTCGGGGGCCGGGCCTTCGATGCGGATCGGCATCAGGCGTTTTTTAACCAATCCCCGGTAATGGGTTCGCGCGGTCAGTTCCTGGCCCATGTAACAGCCCTTGTCCCAATCGACACCGTGCAATTCGGCGAAGCCGTTTTCCAGCAGAATCGCCTTGTCGACAACCATGTCGCGGCTGCCGTCGGGCAGGCCGTTGGTCAGCCGCAGACGTTCGTAATCGGCTGCCTGGCCGGCCCCGAAACCGGCATTTTCCAGCACGGCTTCGGCTTCCTGCCGGGGCAAAACGGCGCGCCCGCCCATGGCCGCCAGACGGGGATCTATATAGGCGATGCCACCGGCTAACGGGGCGGTCGCCCCTTCGGCATTTTCCAGCCCCAGGGCGGTCGCGACGCCGCCGCCAATCAGGGCGGCGACAGACAGTTCCGGCGTGCGGTCCGATATTTCGACCCTGGCACGCAGTCTGTACATGGACAGTTTAGCCATAAACTCTTTCAGGCGGTCCAGTTCGCAGTCGATTAGCAAGCCATGGGCGGATCGGATCAGGAAAAAGTCATACTGAAATTTTCCCTGCGGGGTCAGCAACGCGGCGTACAGGGTGTTTTCCGCATCGGCCTTGCAAACGTCGTTGGAAATCAGCCCCTGTAAAAAATCCCCGGCATCCTCGCCACCGAGTTCAATCAGGCCACGCTTTTCGAGTATGATGTATGCTGAATCGGTCATATTGTGCCGTAGTGTCCGTAAATGAAAAACAGATTGTCATAGAATTGGGGGGGAATAACCCTTTTGGCAAGCCCCAAAAGCTAGGCAACACCCTTCGCCGGACGTATAAATCTAACTATGAAGATTCTTTTCATCACCTCGACCAGGGTCGGTGACGCCGTCCTGTCGACCGGGCTTCTGGATTACCTGACCGGCTTGAACCCGGGGGCGGAAATAACCGTCGCCTGCGGCCCTGCTGCGGCGCCCCTGTTTGCCACGGTGCCCGGCCTGGAACGGATTATTGTGCTCGACAAGATGGCCTTTTCCCTGCATTGGCTGCGGTTGTGGGCGCTTGGTATTGGCCGGTTCTGGGATATGGTCGTCGATCTTCGCAAGTCACCCATGTATTACCTGCTGGCGGCCCGCAAACGGGTCCGGCTGGGCCGGAGCGACCGGGGCCTGCACCGGGTCCAACAACTGGCCGAGGTTCTGGGTAAAAGCGACGATCCGCCGTTTCCCCGGTTGTGGCTGACCCCGGCGCTGGCGGCGAAAGCCCGGCGGCTGATCGCCGATGGCGGGCCGGTTCTGGCCATCGGGCCGACCGCCAATTGGCGGGCCAAAACCTGGCGCAGCGAACATTTCAACGAATTGATCGAACGGCTGACGGGGCCTGACGGAATCATGCCGGACGCCCGGGTGGCGATTTTCGGCAGAGACGACGAAAGACCGACGGTGTTGCGCCTGATCCAGTCCATCCCAACGGAACGGCGGATCGATCTGGTCGGCCATCTCGATCTGATGGAAGCCTATGCCTGCCTGACCCGGTGCCGGCTTTTTATCGGCAATGATTCAGGGTTGATGCATCTGGCGGCGGCCTCGGGCATCCCGACGCTGGGCCTGTTCGGGCCGACACCGAAAGAACAGTACGCGCCCTGGGGCGATCACTGCCGGGTCGTTTCGACAACGGTGCCATTCGCCAAAATTTTTCCGGAAAATTTCGATCATGTGAATTCCGACAGCCTGATGGACAGCCTGTCAGTTGACGATGTCGAAACGGCGGCCCGGAAACTGTGGCGGCAGCAGGATCAGACGGCATGACTTCGCAGCCCCCGACCGCGCCCGTGCTATCGGCCCTGATTACCGTCCGGAACGAAGAAAGACAACTGGCCGATTGCCTGGAAACGCTGGCCTTCGCCGATGAAATCGTCGTCGTCCTGGATAAATGCACGGATCGCTCGAAGGCTATTGCGACCGGATTTACCGACCGTATACTGGAAGGCGAATGGCAGAAAGAAGGCCCCCGGCGCAATGCCGGAATAGAGCATTGCCGGGGCCGGTGGATATTCGAAATCGATGCCGACGAGCGGACGCCGCAAGCCCTGGCCGAGGAAATTCGCGATACCGTCACGACCTCAAGCCATGACTGGCACGAAATACCGGTCGATAATTATATCGGCGACCGGCTGGTCCGGTGGGGCTGGGGCGCGTCGTTCGGCAAGGCCGCTTATCCGGGCCTGTTTCGCAACGGGGTCAAGAAATGGGGTGGGCAAAGGGTCCATCCGGCCCTGCAATGGTCCGGCAAAAAGGGCCGCATGCTGAACAACCGGCTGGATCATTATGTCGACCGTAATTTATCGGGCCTGATCCGCAAGCTGGATTACTATTCCACGGCCAGGGCGCAGGACCTGCGCGAGGCCGGTGAAACCTGGGGCTCGACGGCGACCAACCTTAGGCGGTTTTTCTCGCGGTTCATCAAGTGCTACTTTTTCCGCAAGGGGTTTCGGGAAGGCGGTTACGGGCTGGCGATCGCCATCCTGGCCGGGCTATACCCCCTGCTGTCACACCTGAAGGCGAAACTGGAGACCGATTAGGTGGCGCTGATTGTCCTGGCCGATGACGGCATCGAATTCGATGGCGCAACACCCGAGCGCGGCCCCCTGGGCGGCGTCGAATCGTCGGTTGTCAACCTGATGGAAGAACTGGCCGGGCGCGGCCACCAGGTCAAGGTGCGCAATATGTGCCGGGCGCCGGTAATTCATAACGGCGTCGATTGGGCGCCGCTTCATGACGGCGGCGCCTACGCCAACATGCCCGAACATGCCGACCTGTATATCGCCAACCGGGGCGACCGGCTGATAAACCTGATGCCGGCGGCGCGGCGGACCGTATTCTGGATCCATAATCCCGCCGGCTACCTGCTGAAGTGGCGTTATCTCAGGAAATTGTGGCGGGTGCGACCGGCCATTGTTTTCATCGGCGATTATCACGCGACCACTTATCCGGCGTGGGCGCCGGGCGGCGAGCGCGTGGTTATTCCCTATGGTATTCCGGATATGTTTCGAAATGCCGCTCCCAACGACACCACTCCCGAACCCCGGGCGGTGTTTACCTCGAACCCGCTGCGCTCGCTCGACTGGCTGCTGGACCGCTGGTGCGAGGATATCCGGCCACGGGTGCCCGGCGCCCAATTGCATGTTTTTTCCGGCGCCGCCACTTATGGCTCGGTCGGCGACGGCAAGGCGCAACAGATGGCCGCCGTACTTGAGCGCGCCCGCGGCCTTGGCGACCGGGGTGTGGTCCTGCGCGGACCGGTGGCCAAGGCGCAACTGGTCGAGGAATTTCGCCAGGCGCGGGTCCTGCTGTATCGCGGCGACCTTAACGAAACATTCTGTCTGGCGGTCGGCGAGGCGCAGGCCATGGGGGTTCCCGCCGTGGTCGAAAACCTGGGTTCGGTCGGCGAAAGGGTGGTTGACGGCAGCACCGGTTTCGTAGTCGAAAACGATGCCGAATTTTGCCGCTCGGCGGAACGCTTGCTAAGCGACGATGAACTGTGGCAAAGCCATCATCAAGGAGCGCTTGACCGGCAACGCCGCTGGGGTTGGCCGGAGGCCGCCGGTGAATTCGAGAAATTGATAGTCCAGTAACCAAAAATCGGAATAAAAAAAATAATGCGTGTAATGCAAGTAATGGCCGGGGCCGAATATGGCGGAGCGGAGGCTTTTTTTACCCGTCTGGTAATTGCGCTCCGGCGGGCCAGGCTGCACCAGCGGGTGATTATCCGGACCAATGCCCGGCGCGCCGAGCAGTTGCGCCAGGGCGGGCTGGAGCCGGTCGAACTGGCTTTTCGCGGCGCCCTGGACCTGTCGGCCAAACTTAGCCTGCGCCGGGAAGTGGCGTCTTTCAAGCCCGATGTGGTGATGACCTGGATGAACCGGGCGACGGCCATGGCGCCGGCCGGTAATTTCGTCCATGTCGCCCGGCTGGGCGGCTATTACGACCTTAAATATTATCAAAAATGCGACCATCTGGTCGGCAATACGGTGGATATCGTCGATTATCTGGCCGGCCAGGGATGGCCCGCCGAAAAGGCCCACTACCTGCCTAACTTCGTCAGCGCCGAACCCGCCCCCGCCGTCGCCAGAGAGGGCCTTTACACGCCGCCGGACGCGCCCTTGCTGCTGGCCATGGGCCGCCTGCATGAAAACAAGGCCTTCGATGTCCTGATCGAGGCCATGACCCGGGTGCCGGACGCCTACCTGTGGCTGGCCGGCGAAGGGCCGGAGCGCGAGATGCTGGAAAAACTGGCCGAAAAAAAGGGCGTCAAGCCGCGCATTCGTTTCCTCGGCTGGCGCCAGGACACCGCCGCCCTGCTGGCCGCCTGCGACCTGTTTGTATGCCCATCCCGGCACGAGCCGCTGGGCAACGTGGTGGTCGAGGCCTGGGCGCAAAAAGTGCCGGTGGTGGCCGCCGACAGTCTCGGTCCGGGGGTGCTGATAGAAGATGGTGTCAACGGTGTGCTGGCGCCGATCAACGAGCCGGGTTCGCTGGCCCTGGCCATCCGCGGCATGCTCGACAACAATGTCCGGCGGGGTGAAATCGCGGCCGCCGGATATGCCTCATACAGTAAAAAATTTACCGAGGAAATTGTCGTCGGCGAGTACCTGGAATTCTTCGACAGCCTGGTGGCAAAGGAGTAGTCCCGGCCATGTGCGGAATCGCCGGAATGATGACCGCCGATGGCGCCGCCCCCGATGCGGCGGTGCTGGATGCTTTCGCCGAGGCCCTGGCCCATCGTGGCCCGGACGGGCGGGGCCGCCATGTTGCGGACGGCGTCGGCATGATCCAGACCCGCCTGGCGATCATCGACCTGGAAACCGGCGACCAGCCAATTTACGCCGGTTCCGGACCGGCGGCGGCAATCGTCGCCAACGGCGAAATTTACAACTACATCGAACTGCGCGCGGAACTGACGGAAGCCGATTTCAAAACCGCCTCGGATTGCGAACCGCCGCTGCATCTGTATCTGAAACATGGCCCGGCGTTTGTCGAAAAGTTGCGCGGCATGTACGCCATCGCCCTGCACGACATGGCCAACTCCCGCCTGCTGCTCTGCCGTGACCCGTTCGGCATTAAGCCGTTGTATTACGCCGAGACTCCGGGCGGTTTCCTGTTCGCATCGGAACCGGCGGCGCTGATCGCCACCGGATTGATCGAGCCCCGGCTGAATACGGAAGCCCGCGACGATCTGCTGGGTTTGCAGTTTACCACCGGGGCCGAAACGGCGCTGGGTGGTATTTTCCGGGTCCTGCCCGGCGAGACCCTGATTATCGAGGGGGGCCGCCTGGCCCGGCGTCTGCGCCGTAGCGCCTTGCCCCAGGGCGGCATCGACGATCACGGCGAAGTAGCGGCGCTTGCCAAACTCGACCGGGTGCTTAATGACACGGTCGGAATACATCAACGTTCCGACGTGCCCTACGGCATGTTTTTTTCCGGCGGTATCGATTCATCGGTGTTGCTGGCCATGATGAGCCGCCTGAATGAACAGCCGGTGCGGGCGCTGACCGCCGGTTTCAGCGGCGCCGGCGTCCACGATGAACGCCAGCACGCCCGCGCCGTCGCCACGGCCGCCGGCGCCGACCACATGGAAATAGATTTCGGCGCGGACGACTTCATGGCCCTGCTGCCCGAAATCGCCGCCGCGCTGGACGACCCGACCGCCGATTATGCGGTATTGCCGACTTATAAACTGGCGGCCCGGGCGCGGGCGGAAGGGCTGAAGGTAGTGCTGTCCGGCGAAGGCGGCGATGAATTGTTCGCCGGTTACGCCCGCTACCGTCACGCCGCCCGGACCTGGCCGTTCGCCCGACGCATGCGGCGCCGGGGCATTTTGCAGGACATGGGGTTGCTGCGCCGGCAGGCGCCGGGCTGGCGCGACGGCTTCGCCGCCTCCGAACGCCAGGCCATGCTGCCGGAAGGCGCGGATGCTTCGCCGCCGGCGCGTTCGCGCCTGCAAGTCGCCCAGGCCGTCGATTGCGCCGACTGGCTGCCTAATGATCTGCTGCTCAAGCTGGATCGCTGCCTGATGGCGCACGGGGTCGAAGGGCGGACGCCGTTCCTGGATCCGGTGATCGCCCGGTTCGCCTTCCGCCTGCCCGACAGGCTGAAAATCAAGCGCCGCCGGGGCAAGTGGCTGTTGCGCCGCTGGCTGCAAACCGGGCGACCGGAAAGCCGCCCGTTTTCCCGCAAGCGGGGCTTTTCCGTCCCGGTCGATGAATGGATCGCCGCCCGCGCCGATGACCTGGGGCCGCTGGTCGCCCGGCAACCGGGGATAATCGAAATTTGCCGGCCGGGCGCGGTCGAAAGCCTGTTTTCCGGACTGCGGACCGGCGTCGGCAAACGCCAGGGCAAGGCGGCATGGACGCTGTTGTTCTATGGCCTGTGGCATCGCGCCCATATTTTGGGCCAGGATAGCCGGGGCGACCTGCTGGACGTACTGGGAAGCGGGCCATGATCGGGCCGGAAACCCTGACCATCGTCCGGCCCGACGACTGGCATGTGCATCTGCGCGACGGCGCCATGTTGCGGGCGGTGACCCCGGCGACCGCGCACCGTTTCGCCCGGGCCATCGTCATGCCCAATCTGGCGGCACCGGTGACCAATATTCAGGCGGCCATGGATTACCGCGCCCGTATTATCTCGGCCTTGGGCGATGCTGTGGATTTCACGCCGCTGATGACCTGCTACCTGACCGACCGGGCCGACCCCGATGAAATCCGTCGCGGTTATGAAGCGGGCGTATTCGCCGCCGTCAAGCTGTATCCGGCCGGGGCGACGACCAATTCGGCGGCCGGGGTGACCGATATGAAACGCGTCGCCGGAACACTGGAAAGTATGCAGGAAACCGGCATGCCACTGCTGCTGCATGGCGAAGTGACCGACCCGGAAATCGACATCTTCGACCGCGAGGCGGTATTCATCGAACGGGTGCTGGAACCGCTGCTCGAAAATTTTCCGGCCCTGAAGGTGGTGTTCGAACACATCACCACGGCCCAGGCCGTCGCCTTCGTACGGGCCCGTGGGCCCCGCCTGGCCGCCACCATTACCGTGCATCACCTGATGATCGACCGCAACGCCATGTTCCGGGGCGGCATCCGTCCGCATATGTACTGCCTGCCCGTGGCCAAGCGCGAAGGGCACCGGCTGGCCCTGCGCGAGGCGGCGACTTCGGGCGAAGCCTGCTTTTTCCTGGGCAGCGACAGCGCCCCGCACGTAGTCGAAGACAAGGAATCGGCCTGTGGCTGCGCCGGTATCTACTCGGCCCCGGCGGCCCTGGAACTGTACACCCAGGTCTTCGACGAGGAACGCGCCTTGGATAATCTGGAAGCCTTCGCCTCGCTCAACGGCCCCCGTTTTTATGGCCTGCCGGTTAACGATGAAACGCTGACGCTGCGACGCCGGAACTGGACCCTGCCCGGGGCCATTACGGTAGAGGGTAAAACCGCCGTCGTCCCGTTCCGGGCCGGTCAGGCAATACCCTGGATGGTCGATTGACCCGGAGCGGGGCGGGCCATACAACAGTTAAATATTATTCAGAACCGAGAGGCCATCTTGAAATGACCGCCGAAAATCAATTCACCGCTATTTTGCTGGAACAGGCCGATGACAAGGTCTCGGCCAGCGTGCAGACCATGGATGACGACCGTCTGCCCGACGGCGATGTTACGCTGGCCATCGAGTATTCGACCCTGAATTACAAAGACGGCCTGATTCTGAATGGCCTTGGCCGGATTGTCAGGGACTATCCGCATGTGCCAGGGATTGACTGCGCCGGCACGGTGATTTCCTCCCGGTCGGCTGACTTCAAACCCGGTGATCGGGTAATCATGACCGGCTGGCGGTTCGGTGAAATCCACTGGGGCGGCTATGCCACCAAGGCGCGGGTTAATTCCGACTGGCTGGTGCCGCTGCCCAAGGGCATAAGCCCACGGCAATCGATGGCCATCGGCACCGCCGGACTGACGGCGATGCTGGCGCTGATGGCGCTGGAAGAACATGGCCTGACCCCGGACAAGGAAGGCCAGGTACTGGTTACCGGAGCCGCCGGCGGCGTCGGTTCGATCGCCGTCGCGGTAATGGCCGCCCTGGGCTACCGGGTCGCCGCCGCGACCGGCCGCGCCGACAGCCATGATTATCTGAAAGGCCTGGGCGCCGCCGCCATCGTCGAACGGGCCGAACTGGCGACGCCCCCGCGCGGCCCGCTGGCGTCGGAACGTTGGTCCGGGATCATCGACAATGTGGGCGGCGAGCAGTTGGGCAATATCCTGGCCTCGCTGGCTTACTGGGGCAGTTGCGCCTCGGTCGGCAACGCCGGCGGCATCAAATTCACCGCCACCGTTATTCCGTTCCTGCTGCGCGGCATCAATCTGCTTGGAATCGATTCCAATACCTGCCCCGGTGACCGCCGCCGGGCCGCCTGGGACCGTCTGGCCAGGGAACTGCCGATGACCAAACTGGACCGGATGACGACCACGGTCGGACTAGCCGGGGCGATTGATCTGGGCGGCAAAATCCTCCAGGGACAAATCCGCGGTCGGACGGTGATTGACGTCAACGGATGAGTATCGACGTATCGGGGGAAGCGTCACGGAGCGGCCTTGACACCCCGCGGACTTTCGCCCTATACCCCTGACCTGCCGCCGCCCGAAAGCGGCGTGGATCACAATGGCGGAGTAGCTCAGCTGGTTAGAGCAGCGGAATCATAATCCGCGTGTCGGGGGTTCGAGTCCCTCCTCCGCTACCAATTAAGGC
>CAZZKE010000063.1:0-17617 GCA_964655005.1 uncultured Thalassospiraceae bacterium
CAATGGGATGCATGATGTCGGACCCGGCGCAAACCGCGACCAGACCGGCCAGCGGGACATCGGGGCGGGCGCCGACGTGGGAGATAATTTCGGCGGCGCATATGCCGCCCAGGCGGGCGCAAACCGCCAGCGGCTGGTCGTGAGTCAGGCCGTAAAGGAACCCGGCGGCATAGGCGTCGCCGGCGCCGGTGGTGTCGGTGACTTTCGTCGGCGGCTCGGCATCTACTATGTGGACCCGCTCGCCGGCGACCACCACCGAGCCCTTCTCGCTGCGGGTCAGGGCGGCGATGGCGCAATGGCCGCGCACCGCCTGCATCGCCGCATCGAAGCTTTCGACCCGGTAAAGCGACATGATTTCTTCTTCGTTGGCGAACAGCACGTCGACATGGTTTTCCACCAAATCGAGAAATTCGTCCCGGTGGCGGTCGACGCAGAACGGGTCCGATAACGACAGCGAAACCATGCGTCCGGCCGCCTTGGCCGCCCCGGCCGCCTTCAGGAACGCCTTCTTGGCGTTTTCCGGATCCCACAGGTAACCTTCCATATAAGTTATCTTGGCGGCGGCGACCATGGCCTCGTCGATGTCGGCGGGGCCCAGCTCGACGCAGGCGCCCAGATAGGTCTGCATGGTCCGCTGGGCGTCCGGGGTAACGTGAATCATGCACCGTGCGGTGGCGGCGCCGGTAGTCGCCGGCGCCGTTTCAAAGGCCACGCCCAGCGCCTTGATGTCGTGGCCGAACACCTGGCCCAGCTGGTCGTCCCTGACCTTGCCGATATAGGCCCCGGTACCGCCCAGGGAAGCCAGCGCCGCGATGGTGTTGCCCGCCGAACCGCCGGAACATTCGATGCCGGGACCCATGCGGTCGTAGACCAGCGCCGCCGTCGCCTCGTCGATCAGGGTCATCGAACCCTTGACGATTTCCAGTTCGTTGATGAACTGATCGTCGGCGTGGGCCAGAACATCGACGATGGCGTTGCCCATGGCGAGGACATCGTAGCTGGGGTCGTTGGTCATGCGTGGGGCTCCGGTAGCGGCCAGTGGCCTGGGGGAAAATCCGCCGCAGTATAGGCAGAAAGCGCCGGCGGGCAAGGGGGTGCTGAATTTCCATCCGTACGACCCGACGAGACCCTTGCCCGGCGACCGTGAAGCGGGATACTTTGCCCCGGTGATCAAAGCCTTTATCAAAGCGCTGGACCAAATTTCCGACCGCAAGGCCCGCCGGGTGATCTGGCTGGCCGGCGCCGCCGCCGTGGCCGTGTTTATCGTGCTGTGGCTGGCCGTCGGTTATTTGCTGGCCAATACTTCCCTGTTCGCCATCGGCTGGCTGGAAACCGCCATTGATGTGCTGGGCGGGCTGGCCACCGGCGTCGTCACCTGGCTGCTGTTTCCGGCCGTCGTCAGCGCCCTGATCGGGTTGTTTCTGGACGATATCGCCCAGGCCGTCGAGGACCGCCACTATCCGGCCCTGGCCGCCGCCGCCGGCCTGCCGGTCGTGCAGTCGGTGCTGATGTCGCTGCGATTCTTCGGTCTGATGCTGGCGCTTAACCTGTTGATGCTGCCTTTTCTGTTAACCGGGCCGCTTTTCCCTTTTGTTTTCTATTCCGTGAACGGCTATCTTCTAGGTCGGGAATATTTCGAGCTGGTCGCCTTGCGGCGATTAGGCCCGGCGGAAGCCAGAGACCTGCGGAAACGAAATGGCCTGAAGCTGTTTTTTGTCGGCGTCGTCATCGCCTTCCTGCTGACGGTGCCGGTGGTTAACTTGCTGGCGCCGGTCATTGCCACCGGGGTCATGGTGCATCTGTTCGAGGACTTTCGCGGCAGGCAAAATATTCAGGATTAGAACGAGGGAAATATCATGTTCCGGCGCAATAAGGATGAAAACGGCTCGCAAGCGGAGCCCGGCAAGAACGATGGCGGTGCGCCGCCGTTGAAGCCGTTTTCGAAGAACGCCAGCCACATCCCATCGAAACCGCCGAACAAGGCCCCGGCGGTCGGTTCGGTGTCTCTCCAGCGCCCCAAGGAAAGCCTGGCCCCGCCCGGACGACCCGACCCGACCCGCCACGGCGAAGTGGACAGCAAGAAACTGATTGTCGGCCGGGATATTTGCCTGAACGGGGAAATCACTTCGTGCGAGCGGCTGATCGTCGAGGGGCGTATCGAAGTGTCGCTATCGGACGCCCGCTTCATCAATGTCGCGCCGACCGGTTTTTTCAAGGGCAACGCCGACGTCAGGGAAGCCGATATCAGCGGCCGCTTCGAAGGCGAATTGATCGCCTCGGAACGCCTGACGGTACGCACCGGCGGCCGCATCAGCGGCTCGGTGCGTTACGGCTCGATTGTCATCGAGCCCGGCGGCGAAGTTACCGGCGATATGCAGCCGCTGGACGCCGCGGGATCGAAAAACCGAAACGAGACGGGCTGAGTGAACCGCTTCGCCCTGCTTTTGGTGCTTCTGTTACCGGCGGCCTGCGCGGCCCCCGGCACGCCGGGACCGACGCCCGTGCAAGCGGTCGTGACGGTCACCGAACCAGAGCCCCAGGCCGTGACGGTCGCCGAGCCGGAAAAGGAACAGGCGGCCCCGGCCCCGGCGCCGCCCGACATCGACCTGCTGCCGCCCGCCCGCGCGGGATTGCCGACCGCGAATTCCCTGCAACCGGAACGCCTGATCGGCCTGCTGGACAGCGAACTGGAGCGGGTCCTGGGAATACCGGATTTCAGGCGCAAGGACCCGCCGGCGCAAATTTGGCAATACCGCAATCAATCCTGCCTGTTCGATGTGTTCCTGTTTCAGGACAAGGCCCGTTCGAACGCCTACGCGGTCACCTATATCGAGGCGCGCGGCCTGGATGTAAACCGGGTCTCGGACCGGGACTGCTTCCTGAGCGTGTTGAAGGAACGTAAGCAGGGCTAGGCGCCCTAGGCGGTCATTTTGCCCTTGTAGGCGCACCAGTCGCGGACGATACACCGCCAGCATTCCGGCTTGCGCGCCTTGCAGACATACCGCCCGTGCAAAATCAGCCAGTGGTGGGCGTCGGCCATCCATTTTTCGGGTGTCCGGCGCAGTAATTTTTTCTCGACTTCCAGCGGCGTTTTACCGGTCGCCAGGCCGGTCCGGTTGGATACCCGGAAGATGTGGGTGTCGACCGCGATGGTCGGCTCGCCGAAGGCAATATTCAGGACCACGTTGGCGGTTTTGCGGCCCACTCCGGGCAGGGCTTCCAGGCTGGCCCGGTCGTCGGGCACCTTGCCATCGTGCCTTTCGATCAGTTGCCGGCTAAGATTTATGACGTTTTTGGCCTTGGTGTTGAACAGGCCGATGGTCTTGATGTAGTCGCGCAGCCCGGCCTCGCCCAGTTCGACCATGGCCGCGGGCGTTTTTATTTTCCTGAACAGCGGCCCGGTCGCCTTGTTGACGCCGACATCGGTGGCCTGGGCCGACAGCACCACGGCGACCAGCAGGGTGTAGTCGTTGATCCAGTCCAGTTCGCCCCGGGGTTCGGGGTTGTCGTCGGCCAGCGCCTGATAGAATTTTTCGATATCGGATTTTTTCATGAGAAACCCAGTACGTCGCCCATGCCGTACAGCCCCGGCGGTTGCGACGAGCTCCAGATGGCGGCGTGCAGGGCGCCCTTGACGAAAACCGCGCGCGAAGTCGCCTTGTGGGCCAGTTCCAGGCGTTCGCCATCGGCCGCGAAGATCACCGTGTGATCGCCGATCACGTCGCCGCCGCGCAGCGTCGCGAAACCGATCCGGCCCTTCGTCCTGGCGCCGGTATGGCCGTCGCGGACGCGGTCGAAAACGGCATCCGGATCGACGCCGCGACCGGCCGCCGCTGCCCGGCCCAATGCCAGCGCCGTGCCCGATGGCGCGTCGACCTTGTGGCGATGGTGCATTTCAAGGATTTCGATGTCGTAGTCGTCGCCCAGGATGCCGGCGACCTGTCGGCCAAGGCCGATCAGCAGGTTGACGCCAAGGGAAAAGTTCGCCGCCTGAACGATCGCCGCCGACCGCGAGGCCTTTTCGATGGCCCGTTCGGCGGCGGCCTCAAGGCCGGTGGTGCCTAGCACCATGGCCGTGCCGTATTGCCCGGCCAGTTCGGCGTGACGTTCCGTCGCCGTAGCCACCGTAAAATCGATAACCGCGTCGGCGGCTTCGAACAGGGCGGCGGCATCATCGGTGACGGCGATGCCGGCCGGCTCAAGCCCGGCCAGGGCTCCCAGGTCGGCGCCGATGTGCCGGCCGCCGGCCAGTTCGGTGCCGCCGGCCAGTTCGCAGCCATCGCCCGCCAGCGTCGCGGCCACCAGCATCCGGCCCATGCGCCCGGCGCATCCGACAATTCCGATTTTCATGGCCAAGCCCCCTCTGAATACCGTTCAGGACAGCATACAGCACGAACCACGGCCAGGTGAATCACTCTTTCAAGTCTTCCCAAAGCTCTTTGACCCGGTCAAAGAACCCGTGCGATTGCGGGCTGTGTTTCTTGGCGCTGCTCGATCCTTCGAATTCCTTGAGCAGTTCTTTCTGCTTCTTGGTCAGGTTGACCGGGATTTCGACGGTGATTTGCACGAACATGTCGCCACGGGCGTCGGAGCGCAGGATTCGCATGCCGCGGCCCCTGAGCCGGAATTGCTGGCCCGACTGCGAGCCGGTCGGGATGGCGACGCGGGTCCGCGCGCCTTCCACCGTCGGCACCTCGACCGAACCGCCGAGCGCCGCCGTGGTCATCGGGATCGGCACCTTGCAGTAGATGTTGGCGCCGTCGCGGCGGAACAGGCGATGCGGGCTGACGGACAGGAATATGTACAAATCGCCGGCCGGGGCGCCGCGCAAGCCGGCCTCGCCCTCATTGCTCAGGCGGATTCGGGTGCCGTCCTCGACCCCCGAGGGCACGGTTACCGACAGCGTTTTTTCCTTGTGCAGCCGGCCCTGACCGGCGCATGTCCGGCACGGTTCCTTGATTACCTTGCCGGCCCCTTGGCACGACGGGCAGGTTCTCTCGACGGTGAAGAATCCGGATTGGCTGCGGACCCGACCCTGGCCGCCACAGGTGGCGCAAGCGACCGGCGGCGCGCCGCCGGCGGCGCCCGACCCGGAACAGTCCTCGCAAGGCGCCGAGGTCGGCACCCGAATTGTCGTTTTCTTGCCCTCGAAGGCCTCTTCCAGGGTTATTTCCATGTTGTAGCGCAGGTCCGAACCGCGACCGGAGCCGGCCCTGCCGCCGCCGCCGCCGACATTGGCGCCGAACATTTCCTCGAAGATATCGGCGAAGCCGCCGCCGCCGAAGCCGCCGAAACCGCCGCCGCCCGGTCCGCCGTTATCGAAGGCGGCGTGGCCGAAGCGATCGAAGGCGGCGCGTTTGTCCTCGTCCTTAAGGACTTCGTAGGCCTCGTTGATTTGCTTGAATTTATGTTCCGCCGCCTGGTCGCCGGGATTGCGGTCCGGATGATACTGCATGGCCTGTTTGCGGTAGGCCTTTTTTATCTCGTCGAAACCGGCGTCCCTGCTTACCCCAAGCAGTATGTAATAGTCCTCTTTCGTCATATTCCGTTCTTCGGCCCCACTGCGCCATGAGGCCGCCGCCGCCCGGAATTTCCGGGCCGGCGAGCGGCCTTCATAGTTACCGTTTCAACAGAGAACGATCCCGAACCGCCCGTCCGGGCGTCCGCTCATTAATCGTTCTTTTTGTCTTCGTCACCGGAAGCGCCCGCGCCGGGATCGATTTCCTCGAATTCGGCATCGACGACTTCGGCGTTGTCGGCGGCGGCGGTGTCACCGGTCGGTTCCGCCGGCGCGCCGTCCTCACCGGACTCCTGAGAGGCCTTGTACATGGCCTCGCCCAGTTTCATCGACGCCTGGGCCAGGGTTTCGGTCTTCGCCTTGATGGCTTCGGCGTCGTCGCCCTTGAGCGCTTCTTGCAATTGCTCGATGGCGGTTTCGATTTCGGCCTTTTCGCCCTCGGGCACCTTGTCGCCGAATTCGGCCAGGTTTTTTTCCGTCGAATGGATCATGGCGTCGGCATTGTTGCGGGCCTCTACCGTTTCCTTGCGTTTCTTGTCCTCTTCGGCGTGGGCTTCGGCGTTCTGCACCATTTCTTCGATATCGGTATCGGACAAACCGCCCGAGGCCTGAATACGGATTTGCTGCTCCTTGCCCGTCGCCGTGTCCTTGGCCGAAACATTGACGATGCCGTTGGCGTCAATATCGAAGGTCACCTCGATTTGCGGAATGCCGCGGGCCGCCGGCGGAATGCCGATCAGATCGAACTGACCAAGCACCTTGTTGTCTGCGGCCATTTCCCGTTCGCCCTGGAAAACCCGGATGGTCACCGCCGTCTGGCTGTCCTCGGCGGTCGAAAAGACCTGGCTTTTGCGGGTCGGGATGGTGGTGTTGCGGTCGATCAGGCGGGTAAACACGCCGCCCAGGGTTTCGATGCCAAGCGACAGCGGCGTCACGTCAAGCAACAGCACGTCCTTGACGTCGCCGCTTAGCACGCCGCCCTGAATGGCGGCGCCGATGGCTACCACTTCGTCGGGGTTGACGCCCTTGTGCGGTTCCCGGCCGAAAAATTCCTTGACGGTTTCGAACACCTTGGGCATCCGGGTCATGCCGCCGACCAGGATTACCTCGTCGATATCGCCGGCGGTCAGGCCGGCGTCTTTCAGGGCCTTCCTGCACGGATCGACGGTGCGCTGCACCAGATCCTCGACCAGCGCCTCGAGCTTGGCCCGGGTCAACTTGATGTTCAGGTGCTTCGGCCCGGAGGCGTCGGCGGTTATGAACGGCAGGTTGATTTCGGTCTGCTGGGTCGAGCTCAACTCGATCTTGGCCTTTTCGCCTTCTTCCTTCAGGCGTTGCAGGGCCAGCTTGTCTTTGCGCAGGTCGATGCCGGTGTCTTTCTTGAATTCACTGGCCAGGTGATCGACAATACGTTTGTCGAAATCTTCGCCGCCCAGGAAAGTATCGCCGTTGGTCGATTTGACCTCGAACACGCCGTCGCCGATTTCCAGCACCGACACATCGAAGGTGCCGCCGCCCAGATCGTAAACGGCGATGGTGCCGCTTTCCTTCTTTTCCAGGCCATAGGCCAGCGCCGCCGCCGTCGGTTCGTTGATGATGCGCAGCACTTCAAGACCGGCGATCTTGCCGGCGTCTTTCGTCGCCTGACGCTGGGAATCGTTGAAATAGGCGGGCACCGTGATAACCGCCTGGGTAACGGTTTCACCAAGATAGCTTTCGGCGGTTTCCTTCATCTTGCCCAGGATAAAGGCCGAGATCTGGCTGGGGCTGTATTTCTTGCCCGCCGCTTCGACCCAGGCGTCGCCATTGTCGCCGGAAACGATTGCATAGGGCACCAGGCCCTTGTCTTTTTCGGTCAACGGATCGTCGAACCGGCGGCCGATCAGGCGCTTGATGGCGAATAGGGTGTTTTCCGGGTTGGTCACGGCCTGACGCTTGGCCGGCTGGCCGACCAGCCGCTCGCCGGAATCGGTCAAGCCGACAATCGACGGGGTGGTCCTGACGCCTTCGGCGTTTTCAATAACCTTGGCGTCCTTGCCGTCCATGATGGCGACGCAGGAATTGGTCGTTCCAAGGTCGATACCGATTACCTTGCTCATAATTTACCTCATTAATATTTGGCGGATTTTCGTGCCGTTCCCTTAGTCCTGAAAGGCGACCGGCACATCGGAACCCCATGGTCCCTGAAAATCCCCGTGTCAAAGATACTTCAAAGTGCGGCGTAAAGCCGCGTTCGGGCGTTATATATGTCGCTCCGGCCATGGAAGCAAGCGCCGCCGGAGTATTTTGTTACAGTTCCCGGTCCACATTGCCGCCCGGTTCCCGGCCGCCCTGCTCGTAAGCCCTGGTCTGTTCCGGGGCGTTTTCGCGGGCCCCTTCGGCGGCGGTTTCCGGGTCGGCGGGCCCGGCTTTCGGGCCGCCCTTGGAAACCCCCACCTTGGCCGGCCGCAGCAGCCGGTCGCGGATGGTGTAGCCTTCCTGGATCACCTGAACCACGGTCCCCGATGGCCTGGACGGGTCTTCCATTTCGAACATCGCCTCGTGAAGATTGTGATCGAACGGCTTGTCCATGGCCTCTATCCGCTTGATGCCGGTGCGCTCGAAGGAATTGAGCAGGTCGCGCAGGGTCATCTCGACACCGTCCATCAGGTTGCTGACGGCTTCGTCGGTAGCGCGGGTTTCCGCATCGATGCTGGCCAGCGCCCGGGTCAGGTTGTCGGCGACCGAAACCATGTCGCCGGCGAACCCGGTAATGGCGTATTTGCTGGCGTCTTCCTTTTCGCGGTTGGCGCGGCGGCGGACATTTTCGGTCTCGGCGACGGCCCGCAAAAGCTTGTCATTCAGTTCCGCCACCTGGGCCTCCAATTCGCCCAGGCGGTCCGGCCCTTCGAACGCGATTTTCGGGTCGCCGGCATTGGCGGTATCATCGGGCTCTGTCTTGCCGCCGTCCCGTTCGTCCTGTGGCGCGGCTTCGGCGGCGGCGGGTTCATCGTCCGGCGTATCGGTTTTGTTGTCTTCGTTGATCATGAAAAACGGTTCCTTCGTAGTTAACTGGACCCGACCATGCGGCCGACCAGTTGTGCGGTGTAATCGACCATCGGGATAATGCGGGCATAATTCATGCGCGACGGGCCGACGACGCCGATGGCGCCGATCACCTGTTCACGGGTGTCCCGGTAGGGGCCGACGATTATCGAGCATCCGGCGACGCCGAACAGTTGACTGTCGGCGCCGATAAATATCTGCACGCCTTCGGCGCCGTCGGCCAGCGCCAGCAGGTTAAGGATCATTTCCTTGGTTTCCAGGGCCTCGAAAAGCGAACGGATGCGTTCCAGATCGACCGCCGCCGTTACGTCTTCCAGCAGGTTGGCCTGGCCGCTGATAATAAGCGTGCCGCCCTCGTCGCCACCGGCCCAACTGGCCAGTCCGGTCGAGACCACGGCGCGGGTCAGGTCGTCCAGTTGCGCCCGGTGATTTTCCAGTTCGGCGATGATCTGGTCGTGGGCCTCGGCCAGCGTGCGGCCCAGCAGCCGGGCGCTCAAATAATTGCTGGCCTCGATCAGCGCCGATGGCGGCAAATTCCGGGGGGTCTCGATGATCCGGTTCTCGACGATGCCGTTTTCGGTGACCAGCACCACCAGCGCCCGTCCGGGGTTCAGGGAAACGATTTCGATATGCCGTAGCGGCACGTCGGTTTTCGGCGCCATCACCAGGCCGGCGCAATGAGACAGCCCGGACAGCACCATGGTTGCCTCTTTCAGCAAGCCCTCGACGCTGGAACCGGACGCGGCGCAATGGCCCTCGATGCTCTGGCGTTCTTCGCGGGTCAGGTTGCCGGTCTGCAACAGGCCATCGACAAACAGCCGCAGCCCGGCGTCGGTCGGCAGCCGCCCCGCCGATGTGTGCGGGGCGAACAGCAGCCCGGCATCTTCCAGGTCGGCCATGACGTTGCGGATGGTGGCCGGCGACAGCCTGTTTTCCAGCAACCGCGACAGCGTGCGCGAGCCGACCGGTTCGCCGGTGGATACATAGGCATCGACGATATGGCTGAATATTTCGCGTGAGCGCTGATTGAGCTCGGAAATCATTGCGTCGCCGCTTTCCACATTACATGACGATTTCCGGGAATGTAGTGACCGGACCTTGCCCCGTCAACGCACTCCGGCTACTTTGCCGCCGCAAACCGGATTCCCGAAGACATTAAGGAAAGCCAGCATGAGACCATCGGGCCGCGCCGACGACGAACTTCGTACCGTGACTATGGAAACGGGCGTCAACAAGCACGCCGAAGGGTCGTGCCTGATCGCCATGGGCGACACCCGGGTGCTGTGCCTGGCCAGCGTCGAACAGCGGGTGCCGCCGTGGCTGCGTAATTCCGGTCGCGGCTGGGTCACCGCCGAATACGGCATGTTGCCCAGGGCCACCGGTGAACGCATGGGCCGCGAGGCGGCCAGGGGCAAGCAATCGGGCCGGACCCAGGAAATTCAACGCCTGATCGGCCGCAGTTTGCGCGCCGTCACCGACCTCGAGGCCATGGGCGAAATGCAGATTACCGTCGATTGCGACGTTATCCAGGCCGACGGCGGCACCCGCACGGCCTCGATCACCGGCGCTTATGTGGCCCTGCACCAGGCCTTCCGGCGGATGGTCGATCTGGGGATCCTGAAAACAATACCGCTGACCGATCAGGTCGCCGCCATTTCCTGCGGCCTGTACAAGGGAACGCCGGTGCTTGACCTGGATTACGCCGAAGACAGCAACGCCGAAGCCGACGCCAACTTCGTCCTTACCGCCAATCAGGGCATAGTCGAAATTCAGGGCACGGCGGAAGAAAAGCCGTTCGCCCCGGAACAGTTTCACGAACTGATGATGCTGGCCCGCAAGGGGGTCGATGAACTGACCGTCTTGCAGCGCGGCATACTGGGATAAATGGCCAGAAAATTTACCGGGAACAAGCTGGTACTGGCCAGTCACAACCCCGGCAAGGTGGCCGAGATCGGCGAATTGCTGCGGCCATTGGGGGTCACGGTCCTCGCGGCCGCCGAACTGGGCCTGATCGAGCCCGTCGAAGACGGCGAAACCTTCGCCGCCAACGCCGAAATCAAGGCCCGCGCCGCCGCCCTGGCCTCGGGCCTGCCGGCCCTGGCCGATGATTCCGGAATTGCGGTGGCGGCGCTGGGCGGCGACCCCGGCATCTATTCCGCCCGCTGGGCCGGCCCGGACAAGGATTTCGCGCTGGCCATGGGCCGGATCGAACAGGCCCTAAGGGGCCAGGACGACCGCCGCGCCCGGTTCGTCTGCGCCCTTAGCCTGTGCTGGCCGGGGGACAAAGGGCAAAAAGACGAACCGCCCCACTGCGAGACCTTTGAAGCGCATTTCCGGGGCTCTTTGGTGTGGCCGCCGCGCGGTGCGAACGGCTTCGGCTACGACCCGATGTTCCGGCCCGATGGCTACGACGTTACCTGCGGCGAGATGGAGCCGCGCGAAAAACACCGGATCAGCCACCGGGCGCTGGCTTTCGGGAAACTGCTGGCCACCTGTTTCGCGAAATAATGGGGAACGGCCTGTCCCTTTACATCCACTGGCCGTTCTGCCTGTCCAGGTGCCCCTATTGCGACTTCAACAGCCAGGTCCCCGAAAGCGCCGTCGATCACGCCCACTGGCGCGCCGCCCTGCTTGCCGAACTGGACCATTTCGCCGCCGAATTGCCGGGGCGGCGGCTGCGAAGCGTCTTCTTCGGCGGCGGTACGCCGTCGCTGATGGCCCCACGGACGGCGGCCGAGCTGATTGCGGCGGCGAAACGATACTGGGTCCATGATGAGCAACTGGAAATCACCATGGAGGCCAACCCGACTTCGGTCGAGGCCGGGCGTTTGGGCGATTTTCATGCCGCCGGGGTCAACCGCCTGTCGCTCGGCGTCCAGTCCCTCGACGACGATGCGCTTCGCTTTCTGGGTCGCGGTCATTCCGCCGCCGAGGCCAGGGCGGCGATTGAATTGGCCGCCGATATATTCGAGCGCGCCTCGTTCGACCTGATCTACGCCCGGCCCGGCCAAACGGCGGACCAGTGGCGGGACGAACTGGCCGAGGCCCTGTCGTTCGATCCCGGCCATCTGTCGCTGTATCAACTGAGCGTCGAGGCCGGCACGCCGTTTTTCCGCGACGGCGTCGCCGCCGCCGATGACGATTGCGGCGCCGACCTGTTCGAACTGACCGCCGGGATGACGGCGGCGGCGGGGCTGCCGGCCTACGAAATTTCCAACCACGCCCGTCCGGGGCAGGAATGCCGCCATAATGTGCGGGGCTGGCAGGGCCACGATTATGTGGGCATCGGCCCCGGTGCGCATGGGCGGTTGAGCCGGGCGGGCATCTGCGAAGCCATTTACCAGATCCACCGGCCCGACCGCTGGCTCGCCGCCGTCGCAGAGAACGGCCACGGGACCGCCAGGCGGTCGTCTTTGAATCCGCGGGAACGGCGGGAAGAAATCATCATGACCGGGCTGCGCCTGACTCGGGGCATCGACCGGGCGACGTTCGGGAAATTCGAACAGGCCTTCCCGGCGGACGCCCTGTCACGCCTGATCGGGGAAGGCTTTCTGGTTCTCGATGGGCACGGCCTGCGCGCCACGGCCAGCGGGCGGCTGTGCCTGAACGCCGTTCTGGCGGAACTGCTGGCTCCTTGGTAATTAATTGGTCGCCGGGCCGAAGGCCTGCGGCGCCGGGTCGATGATTTTCTGGCCCCTGGGTTCTACCTGCAAGACCGCCAGGCCGCGTTCCACGGTGCCGTCGGGCCGGAAGCGGAAGATGCCGTCGCGGCCCCAGAAACCGCTGGCCGCCGTCAGGGCGGCGGTGGAAAAATCGGGCCGGCCGGCCTTGCCGTCGCCGGCTCTCGACAACACCGCCGCCAGCGCCGTGGCGTCATA
This sequence comes from uncultured Thalassospiraceae bacterium, assembly GCA_964655005.1. GTDB lineage: Bacteria > Pseudomonadota > Alphaproteobacteria > Rhodospirillales > JABHCV01 > CAZZKE01. Next base: position 12,442 of record CAZZKE010000063.1, read on the forward strand.
GGCCAGGGTCGACAGGCGCGGCGGCACGGCGCCATATACTTTTTCGTACCGGGCGACAAAACCGGCCCGCGCCGCCGGCGGCGGGCCGGCGTACCAGCCGCCAAGCAACGCCGGTTCGGCGCCCAGGCCGGGCATGTCCCATTGGCCGGTGCCCAGCATACGCACCTTTTTCGGATCGATATCATAGAACGGCAGCAACGCGGCTATCGCCAGCAGGCGCTTGCCGCCATCGGCCAGCAGCAGGGCGTCGAAGGGTAAATCGCCGATGGTTTGCAGCTTGGCCAGCCGCCGCAAGGCGCGGGTCGAAATCTCGTCGTCCCGGTCGGCCAGCGCCCGGCGCTGGGCCAGCAGGGCCCCCCGGCGGGAATCGTAATCGGCGAGATCGCGCACGACGCCGGAAAAGTCTTCCAGGGCGGGGTCGTAAAACTGCACCCGCGTAACCGCCACGCCCAGGGCCTCGGCCTGCCGCCGGAGCGCCCCGATGACGGTTTGCCCATAGGCGTTATCCGGGGCCAGCGCCGCGAACCGGGCGAGGCCGCGCGAAGTGGCGTAGCGGACCAGCCGGTTAACTTCGGATTCCGGAAAAAACCCCATGGTATAAACGCCACCGCCGGCAATGGTGCGGTCGCTGGAAAAACCGATCACCGGAACATCGGCGGCGCGGGTCAGCGCCGCCACGGCGCGCACCGACGGCGCCAGCAGCGGCCCCAAAATCAGCGCCGCGCCGTCGCCGATGGCCATCCGGGCGGCTTCCAGCGCGCCTTCCGGGTTGCCGCCGGTGTCGTGGACCAGCAGTTCAAAGCGGTCGTTGGAAAATTCGAACAGCGCCAGTTGCGCGGCGTTCAGCATGGCCTCGCCCAGTTTTCCGTATGGCCCGCTCAAAGGCGCCAGCAGGGCCACCCGGACCGTTGAACTGGGCGCCAGCGGCGGCACCGGCAGGTGTTCGGCGGGCGGCGCCACGCTTGCCCCGCCGGGCTTCGGGCGGGCCGTCAGCAGGGGGGTCAGGGATGGCGTTTTCGGGCCCGAAGCGGCCTGCGCCGCGCCGCCGCCGCCGGGGACCGCCTGGAGCGGCGGCAGGGGCCTGGCGATCTGCCGCGCCTGGGGCTGGGCCGGATTGGCCGATTGCTTCTTTTCCGGTGGTTTGGGCGCGGTCTTGGGGGCGACCGGAACGCTGGAGCCTTGAAACATCGGCGGAAGTCGTGGAGACTCGCACGCCGATAACAGCGACACCGTCGCCGCCAGAATAACCGCATTCAGGACCCCACGCCGCCGCCATGAGCAAACGGAAACCCGACAAGACCGGAAAGCAGGGCGGTGGCGCTGTTGCAACGTATACTCCTGAACCTGTCAATGATCTGGACGGGGCCGAGCCTACACCAACTTTTGCCGCCGGGCTATATCTGGTCGCGACCCCGATCGGCAACTCCCGCGACATTACCCTGCGCGCGCTGGATATCCTGACTGCGGCCGATGTTATCGCCTGTGAAGACACCCGGGTGACGGCCAAGCTGCTGGCCCGGCACAACATATCCAGGCCCCTGCTGGCCTATCACGAACACAACGCCGGGAAGGCCGGGCCGGGTATTATCAGACGCCTGAAAAACGGCGAAATCGTGGCGCTGGTATCGGACGCCGGGACGCCGATAATATCGGACCCCGGCTACCGGCTGGTCGCCGCCTGTGTGGCGGAAGGGCTGTATGTTACCCACCTGCCCGGCCCGTCTTCGGCGTTGACCGGCCTGGTATTGAGCGGCCTGCCGGCGGACCGCTTCATGTTTGTCGGCTTCCCGCCGGTCAAATCGGGCAAGCGGCGGACTTTCTTCGAAGACGTCAAGACCGCGCCATCGACCCTGATATTCCTGGAAAGCCCGAAACGCCTGGCCGCCTCGCTGGCCGATATGGCCGCCGTCCTGGGCGACCGACCGGCCGCCATCGGCCGGGAACTGACCAAGATGTTCGAAGAGGTGCGCCGGGGAAAACTGAACGAACTGGCCGATTACTACCGCCTGGCCGGCCCGCCAAGGGGCGAGGTGACGGTTATCGTCGGGCCGCCGGCTAAGGCGGCGGCGATCGGCGGCGAGCAACTGGATGGCCTGCTGGCCGCGGCGCTGCGCCGGGCATCCGTGCGCGACGCTACGGCGGAAGTCGCCGCCGCCACCGGCGTGACCCGCCGTGAGGTCTATGCCCGCGCCCTGGCGCTGGCGGAAAAAAAATGAGCCCGGCGAAAGACCGGGTCCGGGCCTGGCGCTACGGCCATCTGGCCGAGGCCCGGGCGGCGTTGCTGCTGCGCCTGAAGGGGTATCGCATCCTGGCCCGCCGTTACCGCACCCCCGTGGGCGAAATCGATGTGATCGCCAAACGGGGAAAATTGCTGGCCATGGTCGAAGTCAAGGGGCGCGCCGGCGGCGCTGCGGCGAATGCCGCCGAAGCCCTGGGCGCACCGCAACGCCGGCGCATCGAACGGGCGGCGGCGGCCTGGCTGGCCGGCCATCCGGGATCGGCGGCCTGCGACGTGCGGTTCGATTTAATCGTGGTTGGACCGGGCCCGCTGCCCCGGCATCTGCCCGGGGCCTGGATGGCCGGCGACTAGGCGCGAAGAAAGCCCTTGTCGAACCGCCCCGGTTCATTAAACTGGACAACATGAAAGATCACACCGTTGGCCGGTTCGACTTCCCGAAAACCTTCCGATTAACGGCGCTGGCGCTGCTCCTGGCGGGCGGGCTGGGCGCTTGCGACCCGGTCAGCCTGGGGGTCGGCGTCGGCGCCGCCGCCGGGGTCGGCGCGTACGAGGAACGGGGCCTTAAGGGGGTCGCCAGGGACACCGCAATCGAGGCGCGCATCCTTAAGCTATGGCTGCAGGACAAGCCCGAAATAGCCGCCAAGGTCAGTGTCGAAGTCTACCAGCGCCGGGCCCTGATTACCGGCATCGTGCCCAGCGAGGAAATGCGGGCCGACGCCATCGGCATGGCCTGGAAGGCCGACGGCGTCAAGGATGTTTTGAACGAGATCATCGTCGGCAAGTCCAGCAGCCTCGGTGAACTGGCCCGCGACACCGCGATCACCGCCGAACTCAAGTCGAAACTGACCTTCGACGAGGAAGTCCAGGCGGTCAACTACGCCGTGGAAACCGTACGCGGCACGGTCTACCTGATCGGCATCGCCCAGAATCAGGCCGAACTGGACCGGGTGATCGCCCAGGCGCGCCGTATTTCCTATGTGAAAAGGGTAATCAACCACGTCAAGATCAAGGCTTCGCAATGAGACCATCGCCGCAGTCCTGCCGCCGCCTTAGCGCCATCGGCAAACTGCACGATAACGAATTTGGCCTGACCGAAACGGCGCTGATCCTGGCCGCCGCCGAGCGGCCCGGCTGCGATTCCGGCCCCTATGTGCGGCATCTCGAAAAACTGACCGACGACGTCGCCGCCTACGCCGGCAAGGACGCCGAACACCCCCGCCGGGGCTTAAACATGCGGGCCGAGGCCCTGCGGCAGGTCATCGCCCGCCGCTATGGCTACGGCGGCTGCGACGATGCCTATGAAGATATCGAATACGGCAATCTGATCCGGGTTATCGATCGCCGCCGGGGACTGCCGGAAATTCTCGGCATTATTTATATCCACGTGGCCCGCGCCCTGGACTGGCGCATCGACGGGCTGGATTTTCCGCCGCGCTTTATGGTTCGCCTGGAATTTTCCGGCGGGCGCCTGATTCTGGATCCGTTTGACGGCGGCATCGAACTCAAGCCCCACGACCTGCGCGATCTTTACAAGGCGGTATCGGGCAGCCACATGGAAATCGCCCCCGGCCATACCGCCGCCATCGACGGCCGGGCCATCCTGATCCGCTCGCGCAAGAACGCCAAGGCCCTGAACCTGCGTGCGGAAAATCTGGAAGGCGCCCTGGACGAGGTGCGGACCATGCTGCTGTTCGCGCCGCAGGAACCGTCGCTGTGGCGGGAAGCCGGAATTCTCAGCGCCCGCCTGGACCGGATCGGCGAGGCGATCACGGCGCTGGAGGAATTCCTGCGGCGCGGCGGCAGCAACGCCAGCCATTACCGGACCTCGATCCTGTTGCAGGAACTGCGCTCGCGGCTGAACTGATGACCATGACCCGAAACCTGGCTATCCAGATGGACCCCGTCGAGGCCATCGACATCGACGCCGATTCAAGCTTCGTGCTGGGGTTGGAAGCGCAGAAGCGCGGCTACGCCCTTTATTACTACCGGCCCGGCGATCTTTCCTTCATTGACGGTCGGGTCACCGCGCGGGCCGGCGCCCTGACCCTGCGGCGGCGGCGGGGCGATCATTTCGACCTGGCGGAGCCGGAAAACATCGACCTGGCGGAAATGGACGTGGTGCTGATGCGCCAGGATCCGCCGTTTGATATGGGCTACATCACGGCGACCCACCTGCTCGACCACATTCATCCCCGGACCCTGGTCGTCAACGACCCCGCGTCGGTGCGCAACGCGCCGGAGAAACTGTTCGCGACCCTGTTTCCGGATCTGATGCCGCCGACCCTGATATCGCGTGATACCGCCGCCATCAAGGATTTCCGGGCCGAACACAGGGACATTATCATCAAGCCGCTGTACGGCAACGGCGGCGCCGGGGTTTTTCATGTGCCGCCGGGTGACGATAACCTGAACGCGCTGCTGGAGATGTTCGCGGCCCAGACCAGCGAACAGGTGATGGTGCAGGCCTATCTGCCCGAAGTGCGCCAGGGCGACAAGCGGATCATCCTGATCGACGGCCGCCCCGCCGGGGCCATCAACCGGGTGCCGCCCGAAGGCGACGTGCGGGCCAACATGCACGCCGGCGGCACACCGCTGCGTTCGGCCCTGACGGCCCGCGAACACGACATTTGCGACGCCATCGGCCCGGAACTGAAAAGGCGCGGCCTGATTTTTACCGGCATCGACGTGATCGGCGATTACCTGACCGAAATCAACGTCACCTCGCCGACCGGCATCCAGGAGATAAACGCCTTTGACGGGGTTTGCCTGGAAGCGCAAATCTGGGACGCCATCGAGGCAAGGCTGGGGGCGTAGGGCCGAATCGACGGTTCGATTCTTTTGCTGGTGTTCTTTATTTGTTCCGTATAGGCTCGGGGCCGGCACTTAACTCGAATCCAAATTCAAACCCAAGTCCCACCAAACGGCACCACTTACTAG
>CAZZKE010000064.1:0-17463 GCA_964655005.1 uncultured Thalassospiraceae bacterium
GCCCACGGCCTTGCGGTACCCAAGCACCGCCGCGCCGTCGGCTCCTAGCCAAAAGACTTGTGAGGCCGTCTCTATGCGTCATTCTTTCTGCAACTTGGTATAAGAGAACATCGATTGCCTGATCCTCTCGTTAATGTCGTCGGTCGTTTGCCGGAAACCGGTGAAGCCATTGAAGTAGCGCCGGGTGTGCTGTGGTTGCGCATGCCCCTGCCGTTTCAGTTAAACCATATCAACCTGTGGGTGCTGGAAGATGGCGACGGCTGGACACTGGTCGATACCAGCATCAATCGCGATGAAAGCAAGGAGGCCTGGGAAGCGTTGTTCGCGGGTCCGCTGGCCGGGCGTCCGGTCAGGCGGCTGATCGTCACCCATTTCCACCCCGACCACATGGGGCTGGCCGGCTGGCTGACCGATAAATTCGGTATTCAGATGTGGACGACAAAATCCGAATGGGACGCCGCCACCGAACTTTACTACCATGGCGGCGAAGAACTGCTGGAATTGGCGATGCCGTTCTATCACGCCGCCGGCTTTGCCGACACCCTGATGGCCGAGGTCGAGGCACGCGGCAATCCATATCCCAGGCGGGCCTCGCCAATTCCTGAATCGTACCGCCGGATAGTCGATGGCGAGGCTATGGATATCGGCGGGCGCGCCTGGCGGGTGATGGTCGGTACCGGCCATTCACCGGAACACGCCTGCCTGTACTGCGCCGAAACCGGGGTACTGATTTCCGGCGATCAGATTTTGCCGAAAATAACCCCTAACGTCAGCGTTTGGCCGCAGCACGCCGAACAGGACCCGCTGGCGATGTATCTGGGGTCTTTGAAGACATTCGCCCCGCTGCCCGAAGATACCTTCACCCTGCCGAGTCATAACTGGCCGTTTATGGGCTTGCACGAACGCCTGAAAATTATGGCCCATCATCATGACGAGCGTCTTGATGACGTGGTTCGCGCCTGCGCCGAACCGCTTAGCGGCTTTCAGGTGTTGCGGTATCTGTTCAAGCGGGAACTGGATTCGCATCAGCTTTTTTTCGCCATCGGCGAAAGCCTGGCGCACCTGCATTATCTGGTAGGGCAGGGCCGCATGACCCGGGAAAAGAACGACGACGGGGTCGATCTGTTTCGTGCCGTCTGATTAGCAGGATGCTGGTGACTTTTTCAGCAGCCTGCTAGATTTTCTTGTATTCCACATAGTAGAGCGGAATTGAACCGACGATGGACAAGGCAAAACCTAACTCGGCCTCCCAGTTTGGCACAAATTCAACGGCCCAGTCCGGCAGGTAGCGCGGCCAGTCGAACAGCGTCGATCCGCCATCGAAAAAATAACCGTAAATATAAAGTAGCGTACCGATGATCGAAACGATCCAGCCGATAACCTTGAGTTGACCGTACAGCCGGGAGTTTGCCGGATTTTCTTCCATTATCAGATACCCTTTTCCGAATTTGGATCGAAGATACACAGGTCTTGCCATGGTTGAAAAGGTTTGTGCATCACAACGGGGTGAACCGCGGTCTATTTTCAGACAGGGAAGATTGTCGCGCCCCGGTTATTTTTTCCCTTTGGCCACCAGCTTGTCCGCCTTGATGATGTTCTGATTCAGGGCCGCGTCCTTGTCGGCATCCAGGCCGAAGGCGATGGCCATTAGCTGGGTGTGGAAGACGACCGGGATGTTGAAGTCGGTGCCGAACTTGTCGTTGATCTGCTTCTGATAGATTTCGACGTTGGTCTGGCAAAGCGGGCAGGGGGTGGCGATCATGTCGGCGCCCTTCGCCGCCGCTTCGTCGAGAATTTTTTTCATCAGGTGCAGGGTTTTGCTCGAATCGACTACCGAGACGGCGCCGCCGCAGCACGATGTCGCGTTATCGAAATCGATCGCCTCGGCGCCGGTCGCCTCGATGATGTTATCGAGAAATTCCGGCTTGTCATAGGTGTCGTAATTGCCTCCGTTCTCGGTGCCGGCGAATGGCCGCACGGTCTGGCAACCAACGTATCCGGCGACCTTCAGGCCTTCCAGTGGATTGCTGACCTGCTCCTTGATGGCCTCCATGCCGATATCGTTAACCAGCACCTCGCAGGCGTGGCGGACCTTCAGTTTGGCGTCATAGGATTTGCCGGCGGCCCCCAGGGCTTCATTTATATCGGCCTTGAACTGCGGGTTTTCGCGCATCTCCTCGTTGGCGGCATGGGTGTTCAGGTAACAGGCCGCACACGCCGTTATCACATCCTGTTCGGGGTTTTGCGCCTGCGCCTGCGCCAGATTGCGCCCCGACAGGGCGGCGTTGCCCAGATGGCCGCCTTCCAAATGGCCGACCGAGGCGCCGCAGCAGTTCCAATCTTCGATATCTTCCAGTTCGATGCCGATCTTCGGCGCGATGGCGCGGAAGGACTTATCCAGATGGGCGCCGCTGCCTTCCGACGAGCAGCCGGGATAGAAGGTGAATTTCTTGCTCATTTGCTTATTCTCCCGCGCCGCCGTGGCGCGCCTGAATTTCCTGTGCCTTGACCATGATCGCCTTTAAATCGGCGGTGCCCTTGACCTTGTCGGGCATGGCGAAAATCGGCATCCGTTTGGCCTTGATCAGGCCCATGGCGATGCTCATGTTGGCCATGCCCTTCGAGAAAAGGCTGCCGATGCCGCCGAGCCCGTAAAAATAACGTACCGTCACGGCGCGTTCGTCGGTGCGGCCGGATTTGCTGGCGGTCGCCCAAAAGGCCTTGCCGAAAGCCGAATTGTCCGAATTCGAGGCTTCCGAATAGCCTTCCCGGATGGCCAGCGCGCCAAGCCCCTGCAAGATATATTTGACCGGCACCTGGCGCGGGCAACGCACGACGCAGTTGTAACAACTGACGCAGGACTGCCACGAATTCGATTTAAGCACTTCGTCTTTCATGCCGGCGCGGACCATCATGAACAGCTTGCGCGGCCCGTGCGCCATCTGGTCGCCCAGGGGGCACGATCCGGAGCAGACGCCGCACTGCATGCACATGTTCATCCGGTCGCCGCCATCGACATTGTCGCGCACGAAGCGGGCGAACCCGAGATCGTATTTGTTTTGAGCCATTTTCTAAAACCCCTTGAACGGGTTGAGGCCGATAACGTCGATGTTTGCCATGAAATCGTCGATCAGTTTGCCGACCTTGGCCGAATCGGCTATCGAGACCTCCATGGTCGTCACCCGTTCCGGCTCCAGCATCATCGAAGACAGGGTTTCGGAAATCTTGCCCATGCGTTCGGTCGCCAGGCCCGAGCCCTTGACGAAGTGACACTGATAGTCGTCGCCGGATTTACAGCCCATCAGGATTATCCCGTCGTAGCCCTTCGAAAGAGATTCCGAGACATTCAGCAGGCTGACCGAGCCGAGGCAGCGGACCGGGATGATCCGCACCATGGCCGAATAGGTATGGCGGTTGATACCGGCCATATCGAGGGCCGGATAGGCGTCGTTTTCACAGGCCAGAATCAGCACTCTGGGTTTTTCGTCAAATTCATCTGGAATTTCAACAGCCGCGGCCATCTCATTGATCATATTGACGGAATAGTTATCGAAGCTGATAGTCCGAACCGGGCAGGCGCCCATGCAGGTACCACAGCGACGGCACCGGGACTGGTTGAGCACCGGGAAATCCTCGGCGTTTTCGTCGATCGCCCCGAACGGGCATTCGACCGTGCAGCGCTTGCACTTGGTGCAGGTATCCAGGCCGAATTTGGGGAAGGAAAGGTCGCCGACGCGAGGATGGACCGAGGCCCCGCCGCCGACCGTGTGAATCGACTGGATAGCTTTCAGCACCGCCCCGGTGGCGTCCTGCGCGGCCTCGCCGAAATCCATCGGGCGGCGGACCGGGCCGGCGGTATAAATGCCGGTGCGGCGGGTCTCGTAGGGGAAGCAGATATAGTGGCTGTCGGAAAATCCATCGGCCAGAATCGGGATATGCGGCCCCTGACGGTATTGCAGGTTAAGGATTGATCCGCCTTCGGGCAGGGATTCTTCCGGGCGGACGATATCCGCCGGCGCTTCCGTGCCTTCGGCGTAGCCGGCGACGGTGATCGGGGCCACCGGGTTGATATCGCTCTTGACGTAAATTTCCTGAAGCTCGTCAATTTCCTGGGTTGGCGCATCGACGTTGGTGGAATTGGGCACCATGCCGGTCGCCAGCACCACCATATCCAGGCCGGTTAGCGGAATATCGTCGCCCAGCAATTCATCGTGATAGGTAACGGTCAGGTCGGCGCCGACGCTATCGACCTTGCCCTTGACGAAGACCACGCCCTTTTCCTGGGCGACCCGGTAGAATTCCTCCGCCGTGCCGGGTGTGCGTAGTTCATCGAAGATGATATAGGCCATGACATCGGGGTCGGCGTCGACCATCTGTATGGCCTGCTTGATCGAAGCGCCGCAGCAAACGGACGAACAATAGGGCAGGTGAGCCTGATCGCGAGACCCGGCGCAAAGCACGAAAGCCACGGTTTTCGGCTGTTCGCCATCGGATTTGCGCCTGATTTCGCCGGTTGCCAGCATGTCTTCCAGTTCGACCCCGGTGACTACATCGGGCGAGTCGCCGTATCCCAGATGGCCCAGCTTGGTCGCGTCATAAGGCCGCCAGCCGGTGGCTACCACGATGCCGCCGACGGTCTCCATGGACGCCGTGCCACCCTTGGTCAATTCGATCTCGAACATGCCGGGACTGCCGGAAGTTTTGGTCACCAGGGTGTCGGTCATGACGGTGATGTTGGCGTCGTCTTCGACCGCGGATATCAGGCCGGGCACCGGATTTTCCGCCGGGTCCCGATAGGGGGGGCGTTCGGGCATTACCTTCGACCAGTTTGCGGTCATTCCGCCGAGCCGGTCCGAGCGTTCGACCAGGATCGCCTTGTGGCCGGCCAGGCTGGCTTCGCGAGCCGCCGTCAGGCCGACAAAACCGCCGCCGACGACCAGTACCGTTTCGCAGGTGGCCTCCTGAGGCTGGGCCACCGGCGCGTCGGAGTTCTTGGCCCGGGATAATCCCATGCGAACCTGATCGGCGGCCAGCATCTGGGTATCTTCATCGCCGGCCGGGTGGCTCCAGACCACCTGTTCGCGCAGATTGGCGCGGATCACGTTGACCCCGTCGAACTGAAACTTGTCGGTCATCACCCGGTGCGAACAGGCGGCGATCATCGGTTTCGTGGTTTCGCCAGAGGCCAGGTCATCGGCGATCAGCTTAACTCCGGCTTCCGAGCATAGCGCCTCGTGTTGCTTGCAGCCGGCGGCCTTCATTTCGTCGGTGGCGACGGTCGCCAGGGCGCCCAGGTCGATGGCCTCGCCGATGCCGCAGCCGCTGCACAGGTAGGCGCTGATTTTGTGTTCGTCACTCATTGGCTTAATTCCTCACGGCCTGGATGGCCTTCAGCGCGGCGGCGGTGGCCGATTGCACGGACATGGAAACGTCGATCGGGCCGGCAGCGACGCCGGCGGAAATCATCCCGTCATTGCCGGCTTCCAGATCGGGAACAATGAAACCGTAGTCGTCCATCTGTAACGACACGATCGGCTCGACCCCGGTCGGCGTCGGCTGCATGCCGGTCGCCAGAACGACCATGTCATATGGCGTCGCGTAAATTTCCCTGGTGATGGTGTTTTCGCCCTTGACCACCGGGTCGCCGTTTTCGCCGTGGACTATCTGCGCCGGTTTGGATTTTATGAAGTGCACCTGCGGATCGTTTTTCAGTTTCTGGTGGAAACTGTCCAGCTTGTCGTGGGCCCGAATGTCGATGTAGTAGATATCGACCTGGGCGTCGGCGTACTGTTCCCGTACATAAGCCGCGTGTTTCAGGCTTCCCAGACAGCAAATGCGCGAGCAATAGGGCAGGTGGTTTATGTCGCGGGATCCGGCGCACTGGATCATCGCCACCTTTTTTACTTCCTTGCCATCGGACGGGCGGACGATCCGGCCTTCGGTCGGCCCGTTATGGGCGGCCAGACGTTCCATCTGCACGTTGTTTATGACGTTGGCGATTTGGCCGAAGCCATAGGGGGTGATCCTGGTGGCGTCGTAGGGCTGCCAGCCGGTGGCCCAGATAACCGCGCCGACGTTCAGATCGAAGGTCTGTGCGGTTTCATCCAGGTCTATGGCGTCGTACTTGCACGATTCCCTGATCTTGTCCGCCTCGGGCGTGCCGATCACCGAGCCGTCGATGACATAGCGCATGGGAAAGGCCATTTCGTGGGGCAAATAGGCCGCCTTGACGGTATCAAGGCCGTAATTGTGGGGGTTCGAAACTTCCGTTTCCGCAGCCTCGCCACAGGCGCCGCAGGCCGTGCAATTGGCATTGACGTGGCGTGGCCGGGTTTCTACCGTTACCGTAAAATTACCTTTCTCGCCGGTTACCGCCGACACGCTGGCCATGGTGAAGACCCGCAGCCGTGGGTTTTTCTTGATCCGCTGGAAGTTGATCTCCAGCCCGCACATGGGATGGCAGAGCTTGGGAAAATAACGATTAAGCTGAGCGACGCGTCCGCCTAGCGCCGGTGATTTTTCCAGCAGGACTACTTCGTACCCCGCTTCCGCTGCTTCAAGCGCGGCGCTGACGCCGGCGATGCCGCCACCGACGACCATGATCGTCTGGCTGCTCGGCCCTCCATTAGACATGAAAATCCTCTCTTAAAATCAAAAAGCCGTGTGGTGATTTTATTATTTCCGGAATTTATCACGCCCGGTTATTGACCGACTAATACAACAAAATCGTATATTAGAAAAACAAAATTTTAAAATCGAAGCATCGCCCGGTCATCGGGGCGGCGGGATTTCAGGCGGCGGCGGGGACGCAGCGGGCCGACATGTGGGCGCCGGGCGCAACTTTCAGGTTGTCGTAGCGCAATTCGCCTTCGACCCGGGCGGTAGCCAGCAGTTCGATGCTGTTGGCTTCGATGATGCCGCGCACCACGCCCCGTATAATGATGCTTTCGGCCCCGACCATGCCGTCAATCGAGCCGCTTTCCAGGACCGTAATATTGCGCCCCGAAATATCGCCATCGACGGAGCCGGCGATTTCCATGTCCCGGGTCGGTCGGGCCGTCGCCAATCCGGTGTTATAGTCGGGAATTTGCTGTCTGTGGGCGGCGTAGGTCATAACTGTCTCCTGATTGGTCATTTCGTTTGATTTCGTGAATCTACATAGTAACTATATGGATTCTTTGGTAAAAATTTCGTAAAGACCGGACTTGAGGGCAATATCGCAGCTTTCTTTATTAGTTTTTTGTAATTTAATGATGGTAATGTCCGTGGGGTTTTTGTTAGAACCTGAGCCATTCCGTGAATTCAATTAACCCGTTCAGGAGGGGATACATGTCCAAGCTGGTTGCGCCGCATGGCGGCGGAGAACTCAAATCGCTATTGGTTCCGGTCATCGAACGGGCCGCCGAACTGGAACGCGCCAAGGGCTTAAAACAGGTTCCCATGACATCCAGGGAAACCTCGGACGTACTGATGTTCGCCATGGCCGCCTACACACCGCTGGACGGGTTCATGGGCGAGGCGGACTGGAAGGGTGTCTGCGCCGACATGAAGATGGCGGACGGCCTGTTCTGGCCGATCCCGATCACCCTGTCGGCGACCCGTGAACTGGCCGACAGCATAGGAGACGGCGAAGAGGTGGCGCTGGTAGACGGTGAAAGCGGCGATATCATGGCCGTTATGCAGATCAATGAAAAATATTCCATCGACAAGAATTTCGAATGCCAGCACGTTTATACCACTACCGATGGCGACCATCCGGGGGTGCAAAAGGTGTTGCAGCAGGCCGATGTCAACCTGGCCGGTCCCGTGCGGGTGCTCAGCGAAGGCGACTTTCCGGAAAAATACCGCGGGCTGTATTTCAGTTGCGCCGAATCGCGCGCCCTGTTTGCGGAAAAGGGCTGGTCGCGGGTGGCCGCTTTCCAGACCCGCAACCCGATGCATCGCAGCCATGAACATCTGGCGAAAATAGCCGTCGAGGTCACCGACGGCGTGTTTATTCATCAGGTGCTGGGCAAGCTGAAACCGGGTGATATCCCGGCCGAGGTTCGAACCAAGGCCATTCAGGCGATGATCGACAATTATTTCGTCGAGGGCACCGTCATTCAGGGCGGCTATCCCATCGAAATGCGTTATGCCGGCCCCCGCGAGGCGTTGATTCACGCCCTGATCCGGCAAAACTTCGGCTGTTCACACCTGATTGTCGGGCGCGACCACGCCGGCGTTGGCGATTATTACGGCCCGTTCGACGCCCAGCATATCTTTGATGAGTTGTGGGACGGGGCGCTGGAGACAAGTGCGCTGAAAATCGACATCACCTTTTATTGTAAACGGTGCCACGGCATGGCCACGGCCAAGACCTGCCCGCATGACAAGTCGGAGCAAATCCACATATCCGGAACCAAACAGCGTGAAATGCTGACCAACGGCGAAGACATTCCCAGTGAATTCAGCCGCCCGGAAGTGGTCAAGGTGTTGCAGAAATATTATGCCTCTTTGAAATAGCTGATCTTGAAAACACGCCCTGGCGGGCCAATCTGAAAGGTTGTCCTTTTAACAGTTCAGGTACGCCATGTTAACCAGGCCCGGTAAGGCGGAACTCCGCCGGTTTGTCGTCGTTACCGCCGACCGCCAGGCCGTGGGCGGTTTTGACAATGTCCAGGGCGCGGAAGCCGCAGCGGTGGCTTTCGGCGATGGCGCCCATGTTATCGATACCAATTCCGGCCCCTATCAACCGGCGGTGCAGGTGGTCGAAGACGGCGAGCTTAGACTCGTCGGTTATGGCGCGTTCGATCGCGCCCAGGGGCTGGACGGGAATCTTGTCGAAGCCGCCAAAAAGGGTGTTTTACCCGCCGTTATCGCCTTTCTGGCCCGCGGCGCCGATGTTAACGCCACAGGCCCGGGTGGTGGTTCGGCCCTGATGTGGGCGGTGGCGCGGGGCAATCAGGAAATGTTCCACACCCTCATGAACGCCAAGGCCGATCCGGACCTTGCCGATAACAGCGGGCTGACGCCCCGCCGATTGGCGACGAAGAAAAACAGGATCGATTTCATAAGGTTGTTCGACAACTAATATTCCTTGTCGTAAACATTAGAACAATTCTGTAACATTATAATTCTGTGTATTTTTTTGAATTTCCACGTGATTTATCCACGGGGTATTTTGTCGCGTTGAGATCGATTTTTTTCGCCGCCGCAACCGCCAGATCGATGCCCGAGCGTTCGCAGATCATTAGCAGATACAGCAGCACGTCGGCGGTTTCCTCCTCCAGTTTTTGCCTGAATCCAGGATCGCCTATCAACCGCTCGACCGCCGCATCGTCCTTCCACTGGGTCAATTCCAGAAGTTCCGCCGATTCCAGGTTCAGCGAAACGATCAAATTCTTCAGTCCCTGAAACTGCGCCCAGTCCCGCTCGTCGCGGAAGACGTTCAATCTGTCGGACAGTTCGGCGAGTGTTTGCGGCATTGGCGTTCCTTGGTATTAGTCACCGCGCATAACAAGGCTGCGGCGATGTTCGAGCGATTCGAGAAGTTTCCAGCGAATAATAGGGACATTGCCAATAATTTCGGCGGGCAAACCATAGATTTCGGTATTTTCAACGGCCTTCAGACAAACATCGTTATCTTGTCCCGTAACCACGGATTCTTCGCCAAAGAAGCCCCCGAATTCAATTTTTTCGATCATCTGGCCGCCGAACATCAGTTCCAGCCTACCGCTGGAAACCAGAAAAACCTTGTTGTCGGGCAGACTGTCCAGCATTTCGCCGGCACCGAACCGATAGCTTTCACTGAATCTGGATAGCTCTGAAAATACGACTTGCGGGAGGCCTTCGTTGAGCAGCGAGAATTCTTCCAGAAAAACCTGCATGTTCTGAAATTCGGCAAGTTCGGCGGTCAAACCGTTTGCCGCGACAAATGCGACAAACTGCGCGGCGTCTATTT
Organism: uncultured Thalassospiraceae bacterium; assembly: GCA_964655005.1. Taxonomy (GTDB): domain Bacteria; phylum Pseudomonadota; class Alphaproteobacteria; order Rhodospirillales; family JABHCV01; genus CAZZKE01. The sequence continues at coordinate 9,941 of CAZZKE010000064.1, forward strand.
TCAGCGCCCGCACAAAGCTTGATGTGCGATAGGTCTTGGAAGATGGCTCGCCTTTAACCAGGGCGTTGTCGCCGATCATGGCGCCGGCGGAAAAGGTGATGCATTTTCCCTTCATTGAATTCAAGACCTCTACCGTACCGGTAACGATCAGGTACAGAAATTCGATTGCCTGGCCTTTCTTGATGATAATTTCCTGCGGATTGATGGTGACCAGCTGGTTGTTGGCCAACGGTCGCAAATCATCCGGTTTGACCGTCGGAAAATAACGTCCAAGGGCCAGAAAAGCGCTTCGGGAATGAAAATTCTGATATGAAGTGACAAGGCTGTGGGTGGTTCCGAACGGGGCGCTGGAGCCTATCTCTCTTTCGGTTTCGCTGAATTCTCCGGCGCGATGGGAAAGAATGATCATGGTCGAGCGATCGCCGCGAAAATCTTCCGGGTCGCCATGAATCATGCCGCCGCCGGCATCAATATTCTTGACCGAGGCCGGGATGTGATAGTCGGCTTTTATCGACTCGAATTCCGACCGGGTGATGCCGTCGCCACGACCGTCTTCAACGATCATTCCTTCGAGTATCGAAAAAGACGCGATATCGGCATAATGGGCGTACGATACCTCACCTTTCTGGCCAAGTGTGCGGAACAGGAAAATATTATTTTCAACGGGATGAGGTGAATACAGCGGCCGCACTTCAAGTCCGCCGACCCGGTTCCATTCACCCAGCGACAAATCTTGAACCGCAAAAAAATCGCCGAAGGAATCCTCGTCAATTGCAAGCAGGGCGGAAACCTTTTTCGCGACGGCGGAACGAACCGGTGGCGTGGCGTAATATTTTATCCTTTTTCCGGCCCGGATCAGGGTCGTGATGCCGGCAAAATGATCGTCGTGGCTGTGCGTGTGAAACAGGCCTTCGATTTCGTTGATGCCGATGCCGAGGGCGCGCAGCGTGGCGTCGATATTCGGCCCGGCGTCGATAAGGTAGACACTGCCCTGAAATATCATCGCCGAGGCCATGCTGGGGCGCCGCACGTCCCAGCCGTCACCGTCACCGGAGTGGATAATATCGAAATAACCGCGTTCGATATTGTGGTAATTCAGGGGGTAGGGAGAGCGATAATTTTCTCCCGGCCCCAGGTTGAGGTCGACCTCGACGATTTCATCCTCGAAGGAAATCTTGAATTGATTCGAGCCGGTCCTGGATAACCGGACGCCACCCGGTAAATTTACCGGACAGGCGGCCACCGGGACAGCCTGGATGAAATCGCCGGATCGCCGGATATTGCCGAAGGCGAATCGCAATTTGACCCGCATCATCAAATCGGCCAGTTCCGGCGTTATCCCGGTCTGTTCGATTTCCTGCTTTGAAACCAGGCCGTAGTTGCCGCGATAAATGTATTCAAGCTGGGCTTCGACTTGATCCCGGTGGCCGATCAGCATGGGTTTCCGGCCCGTATTGTTCGGATGCCCGGGCAGCATCATGCCCTGCCTGTAGAGCATCTGCAAAACGGGAAATTCCGCCAAATTGCTGAAGCTCCCATTTTGTACCGGGACGTCGGAAAGCAAAATGGCATTAGGGCCGGTTTCACAGGAAACATTATCGATCTTGTCCGGGACAATAAGGCCGCGAAGCATCAAATGCTTTACCGCGTCGGCGGGAGCGCCGCAAAGCATGCGAAAATCGGCATCGGCTATTTCAACCCAGTAAATCCCCGCAGACACGGGAATTTTTTTTATTTTATCCATTGTTTTTCCATGCTTTTTCATTTTTCATTTCGGATCATATCATACTTGCGATGAAGTTTCCTTAGGTCCCGTCCGCCGAAGGGTCGCCAAATCATGGTTCGATCCAGTTGGGCGCGGTAACGTTCGTTTTTCTAATATTAGCCAGAAAATAACGGTAATTGTTCTCCGTAAAGTTATATTGCCGACTGTACCGGTGGGGTATTTTTATCCATAAAAACAAAGGCTTGTTTGGTGTAATTTTATTTCTTCGGGAAACTCCGATTCGTTGTTTGACACGCATTAGAGTCCGCTATATTAATCATCCATAATATTCGGGTTTACCGGAAAATCAGGGAGAGTGGCCGATATAAAGGCGCTGCGCGATTTCCATGGTCGGGCCGATTCGGCTCCGTCCGGGCTGCTGTCGGACTTTATTCCCCTGAATTAATGCCTGTTATCAGGCCCGATATTTGGTTTTTTTATCGTACTTGTACTTAAGGGAAATGCTCTATGCCCACATTCGTCCACACTGAAAAATGCGATGGCTGCAAGGGTGGCGATGTCACCGCCTGCATGTATATCTGTCCCAATGATCTGATGAAGCTCGACACCGATCGCATGAAAGCGTTCAACCAGGAGCCGGAGCAGTGCTGGGAGTGTCAGTGTTGCGTCAAGGCCTGCCCGCAGCAGGCGATTGAAGTCCGTGCTTATGCCGATGTTGTCCCCATGGGCGGCGCCTGTATTCCGTTGCGCACCGATCAGGCCATCATGTGGACCATCAAGTTCCGCGACGGCGAGGTCAAACGCTTCAAATTCCCGGTTCGCACCACTGCGGTTGGTTCTATCGACCCCTATGGCAACAAGCCGGAGGCCGGTGATTTGACCGACAACCTGCTGTTCACCGAGGCCGGCGCAACCCTGCCGACAATCTGACTTTTTTCGCATCGGCGGCAGACCCGTCCGGGTGACGGGGGACCGCCAAACTTGGAGGATATCCCATGAGTGAGGGAACTTTCGGTAATCCCGAAATAATTGAAATTGAAACCGACATTCTGCTCGTCGGCGGCGGCATGGCCGCTTGCGGCGCGGCTTATGAAGCCAAACGCTGGGCCGGGGACGACGTTAAGATCACCCTGATCGACAAGGCCGCCATGGATCGCTCCGGCGCCGTCGCCATGGGGCTCTCGGCGATCAACACCTATCTTGGCGATAACAGCCCGGACGATTACTGCCGCATGGTTTCTGCCGACCTGATGGGCATCACCCGCGACGATCTGGTTTATGATGTTGGTCGTCACGTTGACGGCACCGTCCACCTGTTCGAGGAATGGGGACTGCCGATCTGGAAAACCAAGGAAACCGAAGGTATGCCGCTGGCCGAAGGCGGCAAGCCGGTACGTTCCGGTAAATGGCAGATCATGATTAACGGCGAAGGTTACAAGACCATCGTCGCCGAAGCCGCCAAAAAGGCCATCGGCATCGAAAATATCATGGAACGTATTTTTATCGTCAAGCTGTTGCTGGACAACAACGAAGAAAACAGGATTGCCGGCGCCGTCGGTTTTTCCGTCCGCGAGCACAAGCTTTACGTTTTCAAGGCCAACGCCATCCTTAATGTCGCCGGCGGTTGCGTTAATATCTTCCGCCCCCGTTCGGTGGGAGAAGGCAACGGTCGCACCTGGTATCCGGTGTGGAATTCCGGTTCCACCTACGCCATGGCGGCCGAAGTCGGGGCCGAATTGACGATGATGGAAAACCGCTTCGTGCCGGCCCGTTTCAAAGACGGTTACGGCCCGGTCGGCGCCTGGTTCCTGTTGTTCAAGTCCAAGGCGACTAATGCTTACGGGGAAGACTACACGGTCAAGAACGCCGACATGCTGAAGGATTTCGCGCCCTATGATACGGCCGCCGTTATCCCGACCTGTTTGCGCAACCACGCCATGCTGAAGGAAATGAAGGAAGGCCGCGGCCCGATCTTCATGGATACCCCGACCGCCATGGCCAAGTTGTCCGAAACCATGACCCCCAAGGAAATCAAGCACCTGGAAGCCGAGGCCTGGGAAGATTTCCTGGATATGTGCATCGGTCAGGCCGGTCACTGGGCGGGCATGAATATCCGTCCGGAAGAGACCAAATCGGAACTGATGCCGACCGAGCCGTATCTGCTGGGTTCGCACTCCGGTTGCTGCGGCATCTGGGTGTCCGGCCCGACCGATCTCGGCGCTCCGGCGGAATGGAGCTGGGGTTACAACCGCATGACCACGGTCAACGGCCTGTTCACCGCCGGTGACGGGGTCGGCGCCTCGGGTCACAAGTTCTCGTCCGGTTCGCACACCGAAGGCCGCATCGCGGGCAAGGAAATGGTCCGTTTCGTTAAGGATCATGCCGGCTTCTCCCCCTCGCTTAAAGGCGATATCAAGGAGATTACGGAAGAAATCTACCTGCCGGTGCGCAATTACTTCGAGCACAAGGACAAGACCACGGCGGAAGATATCAATCCGTTCTATATCACGCCGAAGATGTTCCAGATGCGTATCCAGAAATACATGGATGAGTACGTCGCCGGTACCTCGACGTATTACCAGACCAACAAGATCATGCTGGAAATCGGCCTCGACCACCTGCGCATGTTGAAGGAAGACAGCGCCAAGCTGCGCGCCAAAGACCTTCACGAACTGATGCGGGCCTGGGAAAACTATCACCGTATGTGGGCCGCCGAGCTTCACCTGCGGCATATTATGTACCGCGAAGAAACCCGCTATCCGGGCTTCTTCTACCGGACCGATTTCCCGGAACTGGACGACGAAAATTGGAAAGTCTTCGTTAATTCCCGGCACAACCCGGATACCGGCGAGTGGGAAATGCGCAAGATACCGCATGTCGATCTGGTCGAAAAAAGCTATGGCGGCGGCGGTCACTGACCCCTCGTTTCCATCCATACTAAAGGGCAGGGGCACCGGTATTTCCGGTGTCCCTTTTCTTTTTGGCCTATATAATTAATTTGCTGAACCCCGAAGGATACATTGATGAGCACACAGGATCATACCCTTAGCGCCGCCGATCAGGCCCGGATCGACAAGGAAACGGAAGTCGAAATTATCAAGGCCGTCAGGTCGCCCGATAGCGACAATCCGGTGATGCCGGTCAAGCTCAAGCCTGCCGACATGTTCTGTTTTTCCTGTCACCGGGGTGTTTCCTGCTGGAATGATTGCTGTCACGGCGCGGATATCACCCTGACACCGATGGATATCCTGGGGCTGTCGCGACGGCTGTCCATGAAACCGCGCGAGTTCCTGGCTAAACATACCGTGCCCGACAAGTGGGATCGTGCCGACTTACCGGTCGCCAAGCTTAAAATGACCGGCGAAGACGGTAAAGGCGCCTGCCATTTTATGACCGATGAAGGCTGTTCGGTGTATGCAGACCGTCCGGCGACCTGCCGCTATTATCCCCTGGGGTTGGCCAGCATCAAGCCGAAAGGGTCGGACATCAAGGAAGACTTCTTTTTTTTGGTCAAGGAAGCGCACTGCAAAGGCCATGATGAAGATAACCTGCAATCGGTGACCCTGTTTCGTGACGAACAAGGACTGCTGGAATACGACAACGCCAATCGTGGCTGGATAGATATTCTCATGAAAATGGCTTCGTGGCAGAGCATCGGCGGCCCCGGCGGCAAGGAAATTCCGGCCCAGACCAAGCAGATGTTCTTCCTGGTATCGACCGATGTCGATGGTTTGCGTCAGTTCATTCTGGAAAGCAAGTTTCTCGATACTTATGAAATTGATCCGCAAGCGGTTGAAATCATCAAGACCGATGATATTGCCCTGCTGCAACTGGGTTTCGACTGGATGAAGAATGTCCTGTTCAACGAGCCGACCATCAGCCTGAAAGAGACTGTCATGCAACAGGCCGTCGCCAAGGCCAGGCAGGATATGGGAGCCACCTGAACCGTACCGATAAATGCCGAAAAGATGTTTTTTTTCAGTGGTGTGACGGCTATCACATCATTTTCCGTAAAGTTTTATTAAAATCGCCCCGTAATTTACCGAACCGTGTCTTTCATGCGGACATAACGGTGCCGGTGATTGGATCAGTGCTATAACGATTTTTGTACATAAAACCAAATAATGGAGACCGAAAATGGCTTCGGAAAACGGTAACACCGGCGCACCAGTAGAACTAGGGCAGGCCGCCACTCCTGACGGCGCCCAGTCCATCGGCACCGTGGACAGCGTCAGCGGCACCGTTATCGTGACCCATGTTGACGGATCCAAAACCGAACTGGAACCGGGCTCTCCGGTCTACCAGGGGGATGTCATGGAGACCGGCCCGAATGGCGCCGTCGGCGTTACCCTGGCCGACCAGACTACCTTTGCCATGGCCGAAAACGGCAACATGGTCCTCGACGAAATGGTTTACGATCCGGTTACCAATGATGGATCCATCGCTATTTCCACCGTCGAGGGCGTGTTTACGTTCGTCAGCGGCCTGATCGCCAAGGCCGACCCCGATGCCATGACCCTGAACACCCCGGTGGCGACCATCGGAATTCGCGGCACCCAGGTAGGCATCGAAGTCGGCGAAGGGAACGAGACGACGGTTGTCCTGATGGAAGAAGCCGACGGATTCGTCGGCGAAGTGGTGGTCTCCAACGACGGCGGTCTGGAAATTCTCAATCAGGCATATCAGGGCACTACCATCGTAAACGGGGCTTCGGCTCCCGATGCGGTGTCTTTTGTCGATAAATCCGATGTTTTAAATCAGTTCGGCTCTTCACTGGGCAGTTTGCCCGACAGCGAAAATGGCAATGATTACGGTCAGGGTGCGGCTTCCAACGAGAATTCTGGTGAAGAGAATCTGGCCGAAGAAGGCGACGGCGGTCCCGGCGATGAAATTCTGGCCCAGGACGGCGATGGCGCAACTGGCGATGAAAATCCGGCCCCGGCGGCCAATGCCGGGGGCGATGGCGTTTTCGAAGAGGAACTGGCCTCGGAGAATGGGCCCGATGGTAGCGAACAGCTAGCCGAGGAAGACGGTGCGCCCGACGATACCCTGCCTGGTCTCGAAACCGCTTCCGGCGGTGGCGAGGGAGATCAGATCGATCTCCAGACGGCCTCTGGTGAGGATACCTATGCTCCGCAAGATACGATTACAGTAGTCGGCGAGGATTATACCGGAACCGACGATGTAAATACCGTCCAGGCGGCGGCTCAGGCCGCCGCCTCTGCTTTTACTCAGTTCGGCGCCCGTACCGCCGCCCGCGCCGCCACCCAGGCCGCCGCCGATGCCGCGGCGCTGGCCGCCGCCCAGGCTGAGGCTGAATTGCAGGCCGAGATTGAGGCCGATGCAATCATCGCCGCCCAGGCCGCCGCCGCCGCCGCCGAGGAAACCTTGAACAATACCGCCGACGCGCCGAAATTGGTGATTTCCACGGCTGCCGGTGAAGAAGATACGGAGATTGACCTGAATATTTCCGTAACTGCCACAGATACCGTCGGTAATGAAGATATTTCGATCATTATTTCCGGGGTGCCAGAGGGCGGCGAATTGTCGGCCGGTGTCGATAACGGTGATGGAACATGGACACTGGCGAAAAGTGATCTTGATGAATTGACACTTACGCCGCCTGCAAATTTTAACGGTGAACTGGATATTACCGTCGATGCCATATCGACTAACCGGGATAGTGGTGACGTTGCGACGACCACCGACTCGTTCAGCGTTTCGGTTGCCGCCGTCAATGATGCACCGCTGATCGGCGGCTCGGCCAGCGACACGCTGACCGAGACCGACGCGGCGC
>CAZZKE010000065.1:0-16722 GCA_964655005.1 uncultured Thalassospiraceae bacterium
CTTCGACCGCCGCGGCGATCGCCGCGGCGATCTCGCTAATCTCGCCGATGGTGCTGGTGATCTGCTCGATGGCCCGCACCGAGTCCTGGGTCGCCGACTGGATGCCGCCGATCTGGCCGCTGATTTCCTCGGTCGCCCGGGCCGTCTGGTTGGCCAGGTTCTTGACTTCCGAGGCCACCACCGCAAAGCCCTTGCCGGCCTCGCCGGCGCGGGCCGCCTCGATGGTCGCGTTCAGGGCCAGCAGGTTGGTCTGTTCGGCGATGTCGGTAATCATTTCCACCACCTCGCCGATTTTCTGGGCCGACATGGCCAGGCCCTGGACCATTTCGTTGGCCTTTTCGGCGGCTTCGACCGCCGAAGTGGAAATTTCCGTCGACTGGGCGACCTGACGGCTGATCTCGGCGATTGAGCTCGACAGTTCTTCCGCCGCCGAAGCCACCGTCTGGACATTGGTCGAGGCTTCTTCGGAAGCCGCCGCCACGGCGGTCGCCTGGCTTGAAGTTTCCTCGGAAGTAGCGGTCAGCGCCTGGGCCGATGACTGTAATTCGGTCGAAGCCGAAGAAACCGTGTTGACGACACCGCCGACCGCCGCCTGGAAATCGTCGGCCATCTGGTTCATCATCCGGGTCTGTTCCTCGGCCGCATGTTTTTCCTGCTCCCTGGCCTCTTCCTCCATCTGCTTGACGCGGATGGCATTGTCCTTAAACACCTGCACCGCCTGCGCCATTTCACCAATCTCGTCGGTCTTGTCCAGCGCCGGGATATCGGTCTCCAGGTCACCTTCGGCGAGACTGCCCATGGCCCTTGTCATATTGTTAACCGGGGTAACGATAGAGCGGATAATCAACAGTGCGATGATACCGGCCAGACCCAAGCCGACGGCGAGCAGAATCCATTCGATGGTTAGCAATGCGCCAACTGCTTCCGAGTTGGCCTCGGAATCGGCCCGCAGCAGCCGTTGCTGATTTTGCTGCATGCCGCCTTCGCGGACGCCTTGATCATTCTCCTCGCCAAGCAGCATGTTCAGCAATTCGCTGGCTCGCGGCGCCGCCTCCTTGACCAGTATATAGTTGGCCATGTTCCATTTTTCAGAGCCGCGAATGGCGAACATTTTCTGCGGCAGCGGCGAGAATTTCTTATGCTTGGCGGCAAATAACTTGAAGGCCGCTTGCTGTTGCGGCGACAGGCTGGCCAGTTGCCCCGAAAGGTCGGCCAGACGCCGGTTATTCTTTTTCCATAACTTCCTGAAGTTATCGACGAATTTGCGTTCGCCGGTCAAAAGATAGGCGCGGATATTGGCCAGGCCCAGGCCCAGCGTTCCGCGGACGTCGGCCATCATCCCCAGCACCTGCACCCGGTTGCCGCCAACACCGCCCTGGCCTTGCAGTTCCAGGTCGATCATCCTGGAAATGTTGCTGACCATAACGGTGGCCAGCGGCGCCGCCTCGGTCACCAGCATCAGGGTGGCCGGTTGTTCCCGGGGCGTCTTGGCGATGTCTTCCACCCGCTGCTGGGCGACGCGGAATTCTTCGATAACACCCTTCAGCGTTTGCAGGTTTTCGACATTTTTCGAGTTGGTCCATCTTTTAGAGAGTTCGTCCATGCGGGCGGTGGTTTTATCGATGTCGGCCCATACTTCGGCGCGCTGGCGCTTGAATTTTTTGGCGCCGGTCAGCATGTAGCCGCGCAACGAGGCGAGGGAGGCCTGAATATCCATTACCAAATTGGAACTGGCCGCCGCAGTCGGTTCGCGCAGGGTGTCAATGCGGACTGCCGTAGTATCGATTTCGGTAACTTTCCAGATCGACATGCCGACGGCAACGGCCAGAATTAGCGCCACTGCGGCAAAGCCGGCAATTAACCGACCGCTGATATTGAGGTTCATTTCCGCTGTTCTCCATTATGGCCAGATAATTTACCCGCCGGGGAAACATTCGACGCAAACCGCCGAAAAAACCAGATGTCGCATAATAGATACGACAACATAATATATTATATACTTTCAAATTTGTAACTGTATATCGGCCATGGCTTGATTCGCGATATTTCAGGCAGAATAGACTCCTGCCAAGCACTTAATATTATGCGGTAGTAGTTGGATAGTGTGATGGCGAAATTCAAGCAGTATTTCGCCTGCCGCCGTTAAATCCGTGCGGTCGTCGTCAAGACGCTATTCCTGTCCGTCGTTACTATGGTTCGGCCTGCTCTGTCGGCGGCACAAATATTTCCGGGCGTTCAGAAGGCACCGATTCCACGTAAACCGATTGCGACGGGAAGGCGAAGCCGGAACCGGCCTGCTCGACGGTTTGCTTGATGTGATAGGCCAGCCGTTCCTTGATTTCCAGCCATTCGCCCCAGTCCGTGGTTCGGGTGAAGCAGTACAGCATCATATCTATCGATGAAGTGTTGAAGCTGTCGATGCGAACGAAGGTCGCGACTTCTTCCGGTGGGGCGAATTCCGCCGAATCGATTATATAGTTTTCGATTCGGTCCCGAATGTCGCGTAGCTGATCGATGGTGGTGCGGTATTCGATCCCGATTTTCCAGTAAATGCGCCGATGCGTCATGGCCGAGAAATTGGTCACCGCGGTATCGGCCAGTTTGGTGTTGGGCACCATCACCGGCGCCTTGTCGAAGCGGCGGACCACGGTAGAGCGGAAGCCGATGCTCTCGACGGTGCCTTCGACGACGCCTTCGACCCTGATCCAGTCGCCTTTGCGAAAGCGTTTTTCCCCGATAATCAGCAGCCCGGCGATAAGGTTCTTGAACAAATCCTGAGCGCCCAGGGCCACGGCGACGCCAAACAGCCCGGCCCCGGCGATGATTGGCCCGACCTGAATGCCCCATACTTGCAGGATCGTCGCGGCGCCGATTAGAATAACCGCGATGCGCATGGCCTTTATCAGCCATTCAACCAGTTCATGGGTGAAGGTTTTTTCCAGCCGGGTCATGAACCGGCTTAAGGGCCGCAGCAATTCCAAAAAACCCCAGAATATGGTGTAGGCGATCAGCGTGCGCACCAGATTGTCGGCGACTTCGGCAAAAATGCCATCCAGTTGCAAATGCTGGATGGCGAAAAACACCCCCAGCACCACCGGCAGAAACCGGATCGGGTTTTCCAGGGCGGCGATGGCGGCGTCGTCCAAAGGGGTGCTGGTTTTGCCGATTGCCGATTTAACCCATGACAGCACGAACCGGGTGAACAGCCTGCGGACCAACAGGAAACCGATGAAGATGCCGCCGGCCCCCAACAGGCGACCGACATCTATTCCGGCGGCGCCGTTATGCCAGACATCGATGACCAGCGCCCAAAAGTCCGCGAAATCCTTCATATTGTTCCTCTGCAATAACTGACCGCTTCACATAACAGCTATTTGGTTCCGGGGGAACCGTTTCGGGGCGGGACGGCTCGCCGTATTGGGGTGCCCAGTTCGTCGCGCAGGAAGTTGCCCAGGATTCGAAATTCTTCGCCGCGGCGGGTCGTCTTGCGCCAGGCCAGGGCGATGTGGCGAGACGCCCGGGGGCTTGAAAACGGCCTGACTTCCAGCCTTAATCCACGCAGGATGCCGCCATCTACCGCCATTTTTGGCAGCACCGTCACGCCGAGCCCGTTATCGACCATTTGCACCATGGTGTGCAGGCTGGTCGCCTGAAACTGGCCGGTATGTTTTTTCTCGCCAGGCCTGCCCAGGGCCAGGGTCTGATCGGTCAGGCAATTGCCCCGTTCCAGCACCAGCAGCGTATCGCCGCTCAGACGGGCCGGCGTCATGGTTTCGAAAGCGGCCAGATCATGGCCGCGCGGAAAAACGGCGAGGAAGGGATCGTCGGCGAACGCAAACGTCTCGACCCTGTCCATGTCGTAGGGCAGGGCTATCAATATCAGATCCAGCGAACCATCGGCCAGTTGCACAAGCAACGATGCGGTTTGGTCCTCGCGCAGATAAAGCGCCAGGTCGGGGTAGGCATCGCGCAGTCCCGGCAGCACCCGGGGCAGCAGGAACGGTCCGATGGTCGGGATCACCCCCATACGAAGATCGCCTGTCAGCGGCTTTCCGGCGCCTTTCGCCGTGTCCGTCAGATCGTCTAGCCTGGCCACGACCTGCCGCGCCATATCGACCAGCTGCCGGCCCAGGGGGGTCGGCATGACGGACCGTTTGTTGCGTTCGAACAGCGCCGCGCCAAGAATATTTTCCAGTTCCTTGATGCTGGCGCTCAACGATGGCTGAGTGACCAGGCAGGCTTCGGCGGCGTGGCCGAAATGGCAGTGTTCGGCCAGGGCCAGGAAATGCCTAAGTTGTCGGATTGTCGGTTCGGGGCGCATTCGGCAATCTTTTTATTAATCGAAAATATCTATTATTATAATAAAAATAACTCATTTTACAAATTATTTACCGGCCCTTATCTTTGCCCTCAAGAGATCGACGCAACCATCACTTTTTTTTGGAGAGCAAAATGAAAACGACAACCGTTCCTGACGTTACCTTCAAGACCCGGGTCCGCAACGAAGCCATCGAAGGCGACAATCCGTTCGAATGGAAAGACCTGACCAGCGCCGAAATATTCAATGGCAAGCGGGTGCTGCTGTTTTCCCTGCCCGGCGCCTTCACGCCGACCTGTTCGACCAGCCACTTGCCGCGCTATGAAATCCTGCATGAAACATTCCGCGCCCGGGGCATCGATCGGATCGTTTGCCTGTCCGTCAACGATGCCTTCGTGATGTATCAGTGGGGTAAATCGCAGAACGCCAAGAACGTTTTTCTGCTGCCCGACGGCAACGGCGAATTCACCCGCAAGATGGGGATGCTGGTCGATAAATCGAATTTGGGTTTCGGCATGCGAAGCTGGCGCTATTCGATGCTTGTGGACGATGGCGTTATCACCAAGATGTTCATCGAGGATGGCTATTCGGATAACTGCGAGACCGACCCGTTCGAAGTCTCCGACGCCGACACCATGCTGGAGTTCCTGGAACAGCAGCGCCGGGCCGCCTGAAGGTCACCGTTTCGAGAATTCAAGGAACGGCGAGCGGCGTTACCATGCCGGGATAGGTTCCTTGGGAATCGAGAGTCCGCCACCTATCGACCAGGGCCCGGCGAAGGTACCGGTAATGGGCATTTTCCCTCGTCTCTTCGACGGATTCTTTTTCGAAATCGAACGGTTCATCGAGCGCCGGTCGAATTTTCTTCAGGTTCCGGGCAAAAGCGGAATCATCCTGTTCTTGGTATCCGTACAAGACACGAACTGGATAGAACAGGGTCGCCAGGATGAATTGGTCCTGGTCGCTGAACAGGTAGCCGACTTTGCGTTTGATCGGGTCGGCGTCGCGGTCCGTCTGGTCCAGGCCAAACCCGGTCGTGGGTTTGGTCCGACCGAACTTGACGGTCGATGGATCGCCCCACCAGGGCAAGCCCTGGAAGGTCGGGGAATAAAGTGCCTCGTGGTCGTCAATTTCCAGCCATTGGCAAAGGCTGGCCATGGTTTCACGGGGTTTTAGTTTGATATCCTCAAGGCGTACGCCGCGCGAATCGTGCAGGCGGAGAGGAACCTGATCGAATTTAAACAGGCATTCGACCAACGATCTTGAAATCACCGGATAGGAAGCCGTCTTGCCGATGTTGGAACTAAGCCACGATTCGCAACTTTGCACCGGCTCCCGAACCGCCATCAGCAGCTTGGACTGGGGGAAGTGCCGCAGGTAGTTGGCCAGCGCGTAATTATCCGGATTGTGAAGGTGATAAAAGATCAATTCCTGGGCCGCGCCGCGCCCCAATGTTTCCTCGAAGGCCAGGTGCGCCATCTTGAATAAATCGCCCCGGCTTGCGGTTTCGCAGCCGGCCAGAAGATCATCGAAATGTCCGGAAAATTTTTCGCGATCAAGCGTAAGTGGCTGGTTCCTGTCGGCGCCCATGGCGGTATAGCCTTCCGATATGCCGGCCTCGCGAATATCCTTCAGGGTCTCACCGGGCAAGGGCCGGGCGCTGTTGGCGTCGAACAGGACGTCATACATTCGCGAAAAATTGGCGATAACATCGCGGCGTTTCAGGGCCGGCAACGTCTGCCAGACTTCGCGGCCAAAAAACTCGCCCAGGTAGTGTCCGGGCAGTGTCGAAACTTGCGGATGACCATCGAACAGGCTGTGCAGGAAGCCGGTGCCGCTGCGTCCCCACTGCATCAGGGCGACCGTCTTCGCGGGCAAGGGCCGGGCGGGGTTCGACGGTTTTTCAAAGCTCAGCGTTTCCGTCGTCATGGCGGGCAGTTTATCGACAACCCTGTGGTAGCTATCTTCGGCCCGTTGGTCCGGCGAGAAGCTGGCCAGCGAATAGGCGAGCAGTTCGGGTTCCGGCGAATCAGGGGTCAAGGAACGCAGTTTTTCGATCACCTTACCGCTGTCCACGCTCCTGGCGGCCTTCAGCAATACGTCCAGATTGGACTGGCTGTCGGGATTTAACTCAATCGCCTTCAGCAGGTGTTCAAGCGCGCCGTCCAGTCGCCCCAGTTCAAGCAGCCCGTTACCCAGATTGTCATGGGCCGCAGCGAAACCGGGCGTCACGGCGATCGCCCTGGTATAGCTCGCCACGGCGTCTTCCAGGTGTCCCAATTCCCTTTGCACATTGCCAAGATTGTTATGGGCCTCGGCATAATCGGCATTGCGGGCCAGCGCTTTCCGGTAACTGGCCAAGGCCTCATCCAACCGTCCCAGGTCTTTCAGCGCATTGCCCAGGTTATTGTGGGTCTCGGCGAATTCGGGCCTTAGGGCGATGGCGTTTTCGAAGCTGACCACGGCGTCATCGGGGCGGCCCAGATCCCGCTGTGCGTTGCCCAGGTTGTTGTGGGCTTCGCCATAGTCGGGCCGGAGGGCGATCGCTTCGTGATAATGGGCGACGGCCTCATCGATCCGCCCCAGTCCCATGAGCGCAATCCCCAAGTTGTTATGGGCTTCGGGATAATCGGCGATTAAGTCGAGGGCGCTGCGGTAACTGGCGACGGCTTCATCAAACCGCCCCAGATCATTCAGCATGTAGCCCAGATTATTGTGGGCTTCGGGAAAATCAGGCTTGCCGATTAGGGCCTTGCCGATCAAATCAACGGCCCGCTCGGTGTCTCCCGTTTGGTGGGCCAGCACGCCCAGCATATGCAAGGCGAAAGGCTGGTCGGGATCGCTTTTCAAGATCCGTCGGTAAATGGCCTCGGCCCTGGTAAGCCGGCCCGCATTATGATATTCGAGGGCCAGGGTCAAGGCCCGCCGGGCCTGTTTATCGGCCAGTTCCCGCCGCCGCCGTTCTGCCCTGTTCATTTGCTCGCCCGTCTCCCGATGGTCGCGGGGGCGGTCGCTTCTATGGTTTTGACAACGTCAAGGAAAACATTTGTCACCTTGTTGATTTCAAAACCGGCGGCCCTGACATTGGCCACGGTGTCCCGGTTCAATTCCGGGCCCAGGCTTCGACACAGCGGACTGACAAAATTAAGCATTTGCCGGAACGGAAAATATTTCGATCCGGTGTGTTCGAACATTCGCAGGGCGCCGCCCGGTTTGAGCACCCTGCGCAGGGCCGACAATCCCTTGACGGGATCGGGAACCGAACAGAACGTACAGGAAGTATAGACCTGATCGAACGACGCATCGGCGAAGTCCATTTCGTGGACATCCATCCGATGCACCGTCATCTGCCCGGAATAACCGGCCACCCTGGGCGCGGCCTTTTCCAGCATCTTCGGGCTTATATCGATGCCGATAATTTCCTTGCCTTCGGGAAAGCAGGAAATATCCAGCCCGGTGCCGACCGCCAGGAACAGAATTTTTCCGTCCATATGCGAAAAAAGCCGCTCCTTGTACTGTCGCCATCTTTTTTCCGGGCCCAGCCCGCCCATCAGGTCGAACGTTGCGGCGGCTGAATCCCATTTTTTCCGGGTTATCTCGTCCATCAGGCGGCCTCGCCGTGCAGCCGGTTTTGCAGGACATAGGTGAAGGCCAGGCCGGCCAGGCCGGCCACCGCGCCGGTCAGGGCCGAATCCGCCGGGCTCAGGTGGATCACGGCGTGCAGCATGGCCACCGTCATGCCGGCCAGCATTCCGCCAAGCGCGGCCGGCAGCATTACCTCGAAGGCGCCAAACAACGGCGACAACAGCAATCCGCTCAGCATTCCGATAAACATGCCGATGGCCGTGCCGATTAACATGCCAAGCGGGACAAACCAGTCAGCCGGAATTAGAAACTGGCCGAGCCATCCCGTGGCGGCGCCGGCCAGGGCGCAGGCCGTCAGGTCGCCAATTACAAAATAGATTCGTCGTTCCATTATACCGGTTCCCTAAAGCCGTAAATCCGCGTCAGGCCGCGCCGAACACGCGGGTGAATATAACGTCGGCGTTTTTGGTGTGGAAGGCCGTCGAGCCGCCATCGAACAGGCTGGCAAGGCCGTCATCGCCAAGCGCCGCCGCCACTTCTTCGTCGGTCGACAGGTAATACAGGAAACGGCTTTCGTGCCTGGCGGCTTCCTGGTCTTCGGGATTGGTCTCGACCTCGCCGTCCGGATTGTCCGGGTCTATGCCGTAGCTGCGCCATACCTTCATGGCGTTGCGCTGGACAATGCGGTAGCCATCCTCGCGGCTAAGCCCGTGCTGGGTCAGGGTCAGCAGGACCCGCTGTGAATCATGCAAACCACCGAATTGCATCAGGTTGGTCAGCATGGCTTGCGGATAGATAACCAGCTTGTCGATCATTCCGGTCAGCCGTTTCAGGGCAAAATCCAGCGTCACAGTAGCGTCCGGGGCAAACATGCGTTCCACCGACGAATGGGAAATATCCCTTTCATGCCAAAGCGTTATGTTTTCCATGGCGGGGATGACGGCGGCCCGCACGATGCGGGCCAGGCCGGTCAGGTTTTCCGACAGGATCGGGTTGCGCTTGTGCGGCATGGCCGATGATCCCTTCTGGCCGGGGGCGAAATATTCCTGGGCCTCGCGCACTTCCGAACGTTGCAGGTGGCGGATTTCGGTGGCCAGCCGCTCGATGCCGCCGGCGATCACGCCAAGGGTGGCGAAATAGGCGGCGTGGCGGTCGCGCGGAATGACCTGGGTGGAAACCGGCTCCGGCCTCAGGCCCATTTTTTCGGCGACGTATTCCTCGACCTTGGGGTCGATGTTGGCGAATGTGCCGACCGCCCCGGAAATGGCGCAGGTGGCGACTTCGGCCCTGGCCCGGACCATGCGTTCGCGGTCGCGTTTGAATTCGGCGTAGTGGCCGGCCAGTTTGATGCCAAATGTCGTCGGTTCGGCGTGGATACCGTGGCTGCGGCCGATACAGGCCGAATTTTTGTGTTCGCGGGCGCGCCGTTCCAGCACTTCCAGCAGGGCGTCCAGATCGGCGATTATAATATCGGCGGCCTGGGTCATCTGCACCGCCAGACAGGTGTCCAGCACATCCGACGAGGTCATGCCCTGATGCACGAAGCGGGCCTGTTCGCCGACAACTTCGGAAAGTTCGGTCAGGAAGGCGATAACATCGTGGTGGGTCTGGCGTTCGATTTCGTCGATGCGCTCGATCCTCGACGTATCATATGGCTTGTCGCCGTGCTCGCGGACGGCGCGCGCGGCCGCGGTCGGAATCACCCCCAACCCGGCCTGGGCGTCGCAGGCGTGGGCCTCGATTTCGAACCAGATGCGGAATTTGTTGGCGGGCTCCCAGATGGCGACCATCTCGGGGCGGCTGTAGCGAGGAATCATTGTCGGCTCCGAACTCGTAAACTCTGCTGCGGGTATAGCGAAATAGCCATCGAATTTAAAGCGGCATATCCGCATGGGCGAAGGCCCGACGGCCTTTGGCGAATATCGCCAGCCAGGCCAGCGAGGCTATCTGGGCCGCCAGCATCAGGCCGAAAGCCGCCCGGTAACCGTCGGGATCGTAGCCGCCGCCCGGCGTTTTGTCCCACATGCCGATGATCGCCCCGGTGCCCCACTGGGCGGCGAAGGCGGTGACAAACACCAGCAGGTTGAGCCCGGTGATAACCCGCCCCGCCAGATGCGCCGGAAATTTCTGCGACAGCGCCGCGTATGGTAAAATGCCGGTGGTGCCGAAGAAACCGAAGGCCATCCACAGCAGCAGAATATTATCGCTCAAACGGAAGGCGATGGCCGCCTGCACAAGCATGAACAGGCTCATGCCGACGATGCCCAGGCTCATCGGCTTGACGCCGACCCGGCCCAGCCGGTCGGCGATCACGCCCATGGAAATGAACCCGGTGACCATGGCGGCGGCGACCAGCAGCAGATAAGTCGCAATCTGGTCTCGCGGCAGGCCGCCGACATCGCCCAGCCACGGCCCCGACCACAGGCCTTGAATCGCCAGGAAAGTCGCCTGCGAGGCGACCGCCACCGGCGCTACCCACCAGAACGCCGGGCTGGTGAAAACCTGCCCGATTCCCCCGATCTGTTCCCTGAGCCCCCCGGACTGACCGCCGCTCGCGCCTTCGCCGCGCCGGGGCACCGTAAAATAAATTAGTGCGGCGACCGCCACCGTGGCCGCCGCCAGGGTGAAGAATATGCCGCGCCAGTCGGTTACGGAAAGCGCCGCTTCGACCGGCACGGTTCCCATCAATGCCCCCATGCCGCCGGCCGCCATCTGGAACCCGTTGATAAGCGGTAGCCGTTCCTTTGGCGCCCATATTACATATGCCTTGAACGCCGCCATCAGGCAGGACGAAACGCCAAGCCCGATCAGGGCGCGTCCGGCGATCAGGCCGCCGGGGGTCTCGGCCATGGCGAAGACGAAGGCGCCCAGGGCGGCAATAAGCAGTAAAATCGCCTCGGTCTTGCGCGGTCCGTAATGGTCGAGCAGGATGCCCAGCGGTAACTGGAACATGGCGAAGGTCAGGAAGTAGGCGCTGGTCAGCAACCCCAGATCCGACGCCCCCAGCCCCAGTTCGGAAATCAGGTCCGGCGCGATGACGGCGTTGACCACCCGGTACAGATAGGACAGGAAATAACCGAATGCGAACGGGATGAACACCCGGACAAGGGAGTTGGAAGCGGGCATGGGGGACAGCCTGTTTTTTTCTCGAAATCCTTGTCTACAGGAGCGGGCGGTGAAAGAGTAGCAAAATGAACGATGTCAGAATGCTCTATAGCGAGGAGGAAATCGCCCGGCGGGTCGGCGAACTGGCGATCGAGATTGCCGCCGCCGTGCCGGGCGATCTGGAAATTATTGGCGTGCTGAAGGGCAGTTTCGTTTTCCTGGCCGACCTGATCCGGGCACTCGACAAGGCCGGGCGGTCTTCCCAGGTGGAATTTCTCCGCCTATCCAGCTACGGCAGCAAGCAGAAGGCCACGGGCGACGTGGTGTTGATCGGCGGCTATCCGACGGTTGGTGATGACCGCCCGGTGCTGTTGGTCGATGATATCGTCGATACCGGCAATTCCATCGCTTATGCCAAAAAATTGCTGCAGGCCAATGGCGCCGAAGCGATCCTGACCTGCACCCTGCTCGACAAGCCGTCGCGCCGGGAAACCGAAATCAAGGTCGATTTCGTCGGCTTCACCATCCCCGACCTGTTCGTCGTCGGTTACGGCATCGACTACGCCGAAAACTACCGTTCGCTGCCCTATTTGGGAGAGGTCGAAAGGGAGGCGGATTAGCGCTAGTGTCCAAACTTCAGAAGACTGCCCCGGTAAACTTCCCATACCTCGGAAACGGGCCGGTGTGTGCGGTCGTATAATATCGCTCGATGCTCGAAAATGGCGTCGGGAATATCGACCGGGCCGGGGATTGTTTCCAGGCGCTTTTCACGGGACATCATTTCCCATCCGTCCGGCAGCGGCGACCACAACAATCGGGACGAGAAGGTCTGGCGATAGACCTTCAGGCTTCTGACTACCTTGCCAAACGGGGTGTCGGTGGTTTCCAGCAGCTTGTTCATGTTTTTCGTCAGGCGGCCCGGCAGATACCAGTTGTGGGCTTCCGAAACGATGGTTTCGCCCCAGTTCAGGCAAACGTGGCGAAATTTTACGGTCGCCGGTGGCCCGGCCCGAAGACGGTGAAGCTGGCTCCGCGTCGGTAATTTTTTCCGCCGGTCCGGCAGGTGAGCGGTAATTTTCGAGGCCGCCGCAAGGCCGTGTCTGCGGCACCAGTTTTCCAGGGTCAGGGTGGCGCTGGGCGCACCGAGAATTTCCGCGTTCAGGGTTTGCATTACGGCCAGCGTTTCCAGTCGGGCGATATAGTCGTCCATCGCGCCGTCACGTCCGCCAGTCAAGAAAGTATTTTTCCGCCTTGCCGATAATCCACGACATGGTAAGCCCCATGGCCGACAGAATGGCGACGCCGGCGATTAGCTGGTCGGTCGCCATCAGGCTGCCGGCCAGCAGAATATAGGCGCCGACACCGTATTCGGCGCCGATCATTTCGGCGGCGACCAGCAGGACGATGGCGATCGATGTGGAAATTCGAAATCCGGAAAGGATAGCCGGCAGCGCCCCCGGCAGGATAATCTTGCGGACAATGGAAGACCACGAAAGCCCGAAAGATTGCCCCATGCGGATCAGGTTGCGGTCGACATTATCGACGCCGCCATAGGTGGCGATAACCGTCGGGAAGAAGGTGCCGAACAGGATGGTCGCCACCTTCGATCCTTCGCCGATGCCAAACCAGATGATGAACAGCGGCAGCAGGGCGATTTTCGGGATCGGAAAAATGGCCGATACCAGCGGCGACAGGGTTGCCCGCGCCAGCGAGAACAATCCGATCGCAAGGCCGACGATGACGCCCAGAATGGTTCCGCTGCTCCAGCCGATCAGCAGACGGTACAGCGAAGCGCTAAGATGCTTCCACAGCATGCCGCTGTCTACCAGTTGCATGAAAGCCTCCAGCGCCTCGCTGGGGGCCGGCAGGACCAGGGCGCTGATAAAGCCGCTGCGCGAGCCGAATTCCCAAAACATGATAAGGGCCGCGAACACCAGCGGTGCGATAACACCCGCCGGTTTCGGCACAAAGCCCTTGCCGCGAAAAGGAACCTGCGCCGATTTTTGCGCCGTTGTGGAATCCGGCCCCTTAGACATGGGCCAGTTCCTTGTCGGCGGCCAAGGCCTCCTCGCGCATCAGCGACCAAAGTTGATTTTGCAGCGCTTCCAGCTTGGCTGAATTGCCGCGCCGTTCCGACAACGGCATGTCGATATCGACAATTTCGCGGATTCTTCCGGGTCGCCGCGACAGCACCACGATGCGATGGCCAAGCGCTACCGCCTCGGCCAGGTTGTGGGTGACGTAGCAGGCAGTGAATTTTTCCCGCGACCACAATTCGATCAGGTCGTCCATCAACAGTTCGCGGGTCTGGCTGTCAAGGGCCGATAGCGGTTCGTCCATCAGCATTACCGCCGGTTTGACACATAAGGCCCGGGCGATGGCCACCCGTTGCTTCATGCCGCCCGACAGTTGCCGGGGCAGGGCTTTTCTGAACTCGCTCAATTTGGTCCGGGCCAGGACATCGGCGATGATCTCCAGGCGTTCGGATTTGCCGATGTTGTGATCTTCAAGCGCCAGCGAAATGTTTCCTTCGACCGAACGCCAGGGAAGCAGGGCGAAATCCTGAAAAATATAGGTAAGCGGGTTAAGACAGCCCGCCGGAGGAGCCCCAATTTGCAAAATCTCGCCACTATCGGGGCGTTCCAGGCCGCCAATAAACCGCAAGAGAGTCGACTTTCCGCATCCCGAGGGTCCGATGATGCAGACTATCTGTCCCGATTTGACATCCAGGTTGATGTCTTCAAGGACCTCAAGGTCGCCATAGTAATGCGAGATTTTTTTAAGTTGTAAATCCATTGGATGATCCGAACCCGGGGCGCCCAGGCGCCCCGGGTTCGCACTGACTTTCCTAGTAGGTGGTGACGAAACTGCTATCGACCAGCTTGTCCATGGTCATGCTTTTGTCGACCATGCCCTGGGACTGAAACCATTGCAGTTGATCCCTGACGCTGCCGATATCCAGTTTCGCGCCCTTGTTGATGCGCATGGCGCCGTTGCGGATGGACGGCGCCGCTTTTTCGTAGGGACGGCTGGCGTAGACATATTTATGGATCAGCTTGACCATGTCATCCGCCGCCGCCGGGCTTGTGGTTTTGTCTACCAGCGCCGCGTTGAAGTCGTCCGCACCCTTGGAAAACGCCGTCAGGAACCGTTTTACCAGGTCCCGGTTGTCGGATGCGTTCTTGGCCGAAGTGAAAACCGTGGTCACCTGATAGTCGGGAATATAGTCGGAGATTTTGCCGATAATCTTGACCGCCGGACCTTTCGCCAGCGCCTTGGCGATATGGGGAACGATGGACCATGCGTCTATCTGACCGGACTTGAGCGCGCCGATGATAATGCCCACTTTCTGCAACGGCTTGACCTTGATGTCGCTATCGGCGAAGCCTTCCTTCTGCGCGATTTTGTGCGCCATGTAATGGAATGATGAACCGGACTGGGTGATGCCGAAGGTCCGCCCTTTCAGTTTCGAAGGGTCGGTCACACCGGCCTCGAAGGCCGCCTTGGAAACCAGGATCATTTGCCCGTCGATGCCTTTTTCCTCGTGCAGGGCGCCGCCGATTACCTTGACCGCATCTTTTTTGGCCAGATTTATCAGGCCACCGGAAATCGCGGTGACGCCGAAATCAACGTCATTGGAAGCAATCGCCACGGCCATCGGCTGGGCCGCCTGGAAAAACACGAATTCGACATCCAGTCCCTGCTCCTTGAAATATCCGCGCTCGAAGGCGACGAAGCTGGCGGCATGGGATGTGAAACGCAGGGCGCCGACCTTGATTTTTTCAGCCGTCGCTACGCCGACCATGCTTGCCGACGCCAGGGCGCCCGCGATAATTGCCGAAATCAGCCTTCTTCTCGATATGGAAAACATCTTACTTTTCTCCCTTGTTTAAATGCGCTTGGTATTGTTTTTATCCACTGGTATTTCGCTTGATGTGGCTTTCAAGAACACGAATTGCGCCTTCCGTATTCCTGGCGATGGCCAACTCGGCAAGATCCCGATGATCTTTTCGGCTGGCCTGGAAATCGATCCGGTCTTCCCGAAGCGCCGCCAGCCTAAAGCGGCGGCTTTGCAAAAACAGCCGGTCGTGAATTTCAATAAGCCGGGGCGACCGGCAGGCGGCGATCAGGGCGGCGTGGAAAACACGGTTGGCCTCATCCCATTCCAGGGCGTGCGCCAACGGGTCCTCGACGACCACCTGTTCGGCCCGGGACAGGGCGTGCCCGGAAGCGACAATCGTTCCCTCCCACTGGATGGCGCCGTTTTCCATCGCCCAACGGAGCCCCAGGCATTCAATTTCGGCCCGCAACCTGGTTATATCTTCCAGATCGCTTTGGGTCGCCGAGGTCACCCGAAAGCCTTTTTGCGCCGTCGCCTCGACCAGCCCCTCGACGGACAGCAAGGTCAACGCCTCGCGTATCGAATGGCCGCTGCCGCCGTAATTGCGGCGCAGTTCCTCGATCTTCAGCTTGCTGTCCGGGGCCAGCACGCCGAAGGCGATATCCCGGCGCACATGTTCGGCCAGCAAGCCGACAACTGTCGAAGATTCGTCGGAATTGTTCTTAAACACTAAAAATTCCAATAATTTTATTAATCTTCAATATTTCTATGCGGATGTATATTCCTTGTCAAGAGCCGGCGCTCCCCGATATCCCTTTTAGAGCAGCCCCATGGTCTTGAACGAATTGCAGCCGCTTTTGGAAACGATCAGGTGATCGTGCAGGACGATGCCGAGCCTGCCGGCGGCTTCCTGAACTTCTTTCGTCATCTCGATATCGGCGCGTGAGGGCGACGGGTCGCCGCTCGGGTGATTGTGCACCATAATCAGCGCCGTGGCGCCCAGTTCAAGGGCGCGTTTGACGACCTCGCGGGGGTATACCGGGGTGTGATCGACGGTGCCTTTCTGCTGCACCTCGTCGGCGATCAGCACGTTCTTCTTGTTTAAAAACAGAATGCGGAAGCGTTCCGATTTCTCGTAGGCCATGCTGATCTTGCAGTATTCCAGCAGCTTGTTCCACGACGACAGCACCGGGCGGTCAATGACTTGGTCATGGGCCAGCCGGTGGGCCGCCGCCTGCACTGTTTTCAGGGCGATCACGGCGGCCTCGCCGATGCCGCTGACGGATTCAAGCTCCGCCGGTTCGGCGCTGATAACCTCGGCGAACGAGCCGAATCGTTTCAGCAGCGCCTTGGCCAGCGGTTTGGTGTCGCGCCGGGGCAGGGCCGGGAACAGCAGCAGTTCCAGCAGTTCGTAGTCGGCCAGGGCCGCCGCCCCGTTTTTCGTAAAACGCCGGCGCAGGCGCTGACGGTGGCCGCCGTGATCGGGTTTCTTGGGCGATTCGAAAGCGGACTCGTCGGCCATCACGTATTTAATTTAAAGGCTATAAGGCGGTTTTTCGAATCCCGCCGGCGAACGGGTGAAAATTTCACAGCCACCGGCGGTAACCGCCAGGGAATGTTCGAACTGGGCCGACAGCGACCTGTCCTTGGTCACGGCGGTCCAGGCGTCGCTTTTGATCTTAACCCCGTAGCCGCCGATGTTGATCATCGGTTCGATGGTGAAAAACATCCCTTCCTTCAGCACCGGGCCGGTGCCCGGGGCGCCGAAGTGCATGATGTTCGGCGCGTCGTGGAACACCTGTCCCAGGCCGTGGCCGCAAAAATCCCGAACTACGGAATAGCGCTTTTTTTCGGCGAACGACTGGATGGCGTG
>CAZZKE010000066.1:0-16125 GCA_964655005.1 uncultured Thalassospiraceae bacterium
GAACTGTCGGCCCTTGTCGCCAACTGCATCTGGGATGGCATGAATTGATAAAATCGCCCGACCCGACCGCCATCGCCGTCGCCTCCCGCTCCTTCTCGCGCCATCCGGTCCTGCGCGCCGAACTGCTGGCCAGGTACCCGGCGGCTCGCTTCAATGACGATGGCGTGTCCCTGGCCGGCGAAGGCCTGATCGGTTTCCTGCGCGGCGCCGAAAAGGCGATCACCGCGCTGGAGCGCCTGGACGATGACGTTTTCGCCGCCCTGCCCGGCCTGAAGGTGGTATCCAAGTATGGTGTCGGCTTCGACATGATCGACCTGGAGGCGATGACCGGGCGCGGGGTCAAGCTGGGTTGGACCGGCGGCGTCAACCGCCGCTCGGTCGCCGAACTGGTGATTTCGCTGGCCATCGCCATGCTGCGGCGGCTGCCCGAGGCGACCGCCGGCGTCAGGGCCGGCAACTGGGCCCAGATCAGGGGCCGGCAGTTGGGTTCGTGCACGGTCGGGATCATCGGCTGCGGCCATGTTGGCAAGCTGCTGGGCCGCCTGCTGTTGCCGTTCGGTTGCCGGGTGTTGGCCCACGACATCCTGGACTTTCCCGATTATTACGCCGAAACCGGCGTCGAGGCGAGCGGCCTGGAAGGGCTGCTGCGGCAATCGGATATCGTCACCGTGCATCTGCCGCTGGACCGGTCGACGACCAACATACTGAACGCCGAACGCCTGGCCCTGATGCGGCCCGGCGGGTTTCTGATTAACGCCGCCCGCGGCGGCCTGATCGACGAGGCGGCCCTTAAGTCGCGGTTGATCGACGGGCGGCTGGCCGGGGCCGCCTTCGATGTGTTCGTCGAAGAACCGCCGACGGACCGGCAATTGCTGGAACTGCCGACCTTTATCGTTACGCCGCATATCGGCGGCAGCACCGAAGAAGCGATCCTCAACATGGGCCGCGCCGCGATCCGGGGGCTCGATGACTACGGCGATCCGCTGGTGATTACGGCTTGCGGGCGCTGATCCACCAGGAAAAGCCCATCACCCGGCCCAGTTTCAATTCCAATGGCGACTGGACCGGCCATGGCTCGCCGTACACCAGGATACCGCCGGGGTGGCTGCCGTAGCGGCGAACCTGCCAGCGCCGGTAAAGACGGCCCAGTTTGGGAATCAGGTAAAAGAAGAAATCACCCTTGCGCAGGGTCAGCCCGGAAAATCCGGCGAACAGGCGGCGGATGCCGCCGGCCGTATAACAGCGGGTGATCGGGTTGCTGACGGTCTGTTCGTTCCTGCCGCCCCATTCGGTGGCCCGGCCGAGCCAGTTTGGGCCGCTTAAGGCCCGGCCCCGCAACAATCCCACGCACAGGAACATGTTGAACCAATAGTGCCACGAACTTTTACAATAAAGCATGACGACCGCCAGCCCGCCGGGTTTTAGCACCCGGTAGACTTCGGCGATGGCGCGTTCCGTGTCGGGGGTGTGGTGCAGCACGCCGTTGGAATAGACGATATCGAAGGTGTTTTCGGCGAACGGCAGGTTCTCGGCATCCGATTGCAGGGCCTGACAGCCGGCGGCCAGGCCGTCCATCAGGTCGAATTTGGCCTGGGTGGACCTGGCCCGGGAAAATGTCAAATCGGCGCTGGCCATGATCGCCCCGTGTTTGGCGAACAGCGCCGAATGGGCGCCGGCGCCGGGGCCGATTTCCAGCACCCGCTTTCCCGCCAGGTCGGCCAGCGGCATTTCCCGGACGGCCAGGAAATCGCGAAAGCGGAACATGTCTTCCAGGTCGTCCAGGCCCTGTAGCAATCGCCGCCGGGTCAGGCCCCGGTCGACCTGATCGTACAGGGAATCATAAAGCGATCCCCAAAACGCCTGGACATCCTGTTTCGCTACGTCCTGGGACATGCTAATGACGACTCCGAAACCCCAATCTCGCATCGCGAACATGTATATACGCCGCCCTGCCGGCGCGCCATACGTTTCATTTAGGTCACGGTCGATCCCTGATGTTATACCGTCTGATCCGTAAAGCCCGTCAGTTGCAAGGCGATCCGGTGCTGCGCCGCTGGCTGGCCGGGCGGGTGCTTGGGCGGTGGCCGGGGGAACCGCCGTTCGCGCCGCACCGGCCACCATATGTGGACGGCCTGCTGCCGCTGCCGGCGGAAACCCCGTCCGATAATTTCGCCGAACTGCCCCGGACGCCTCCGACCGGGCCGCTTGTCCTTGAACTGGCCGGCGAGACCGTCCGGGTCGAACCGGGCGCCGAGGCCGGTCTGTTTGCACGGTCGTTTGAAGATATCGAAAGCCTGTTATCGCTGCACCGCTTCGCCTGGATAGCCGAAAACGGCGATCCGGCCTGGGTGGATGCGCTGTGGCGGGCCTGGCTAGAGCGCTTCGCGACGCCTTCCGGCGCACCGGCGTGGCATCCCTACACGGCGGGCGAACGGGCCGTCAATATTTTACGCTTCGCCCGCCGGCACGGGCTGCCGGGCCGCCGCCGGGAAACCATATCGGCGCTGGCCGGCCATGCGCCGGCAATCGCCCGGCGGCTGGAATATTTCGGCGACCACCACACATCGAACCATCTGGCCAATAACGGCCGGGGATTGTTCATCCTGGGGCTGGAACTTGGCCTGCCCCGGGCCGCCGAACTGGGCGGCAGGATTTTGCTGCAAGAGGCGGAACGGATTTTTTCGCCGTCCGGCCTGTTGCGCGAGGGCTCCAGCCATTATCACCTGCTTTGCCTGCGGCTTTACGAAACCGCCGCCGCCGCCGCCGAAAAGGCGGCCAGGCCGGAAGCCGCCGCCCTGCGCGCCATCGCCAACACGGCGCGGCGGGCGGCGCGCATGTTGATGCTGCCGGGCGGGCTGCCGCTGATCGGCGATATTTCCCCCGACATATCGCCGGCGGCGCTGGTGGCGGCGCTGGACCTGGAACCGGGGCCGGAATCTTTCGGCGCCGACGGCTGGCTGCGCTTCGACGATGGCCCCTGGTCGGGCCTTTGGCACGCCGCGCCGGACGGCCTTTCGCAAATGCCGGGGCACGGCCACCAGGATACCGGCGGCTTCGAACTGCATTATCGGGGCGAGCCGGTTTTTATCGACCCCGGACGCGGCAGCTATGGCGAGCGGGGCGAGGCCGCGCTATACCGTTCGACCATGATGCACAACGCCCTGATGCTGGACGGGGCGGACGCCTTTCCGCCGAACCGGCCCTACTATGACCGGGACTTTCGCCGCCTGATCGCCGGGCCGCCACCGGAACTGTCATTGGCGGACGGCGGCGTCACGCTCCGCCACCACGGGTTCGCCCGGCTGCCGCAAGGCGGTATGCATGAACGCCGGTGGCGGTTCGACGGCCGCCGCATGACGCTGCGAGATTCGCTGCAAGGCCGTGGCCGGGCGACCGTCAGCCGCACCCTGATTACGCCGCTGACCCCGGAACGGGGGGACGGCGGGATCGTCATCAGGGGCGACGACGCGACCTATGTCCTTAGCCACGACACACCCGGCGCCGAAGTGGCGATCGGGCCGGTTATTCGCTGGCGGGCCTATGGCAGCGGCACGGCGGCGTACGCCATCCGCCTGACCGTGCGGGCCGACCTGCCTTTTACCGGCTCGATGACGCTGGAGGCCAGCGCCGATGGCGAATGATGTCAGCGTCATCATCCCGGCCTATCGGGCCGCCGCGACGATTGGCCGGGCGCTGGCCTCGGTGGCCGGCCAGACATTGCGGCCACGCGAGGTGATCGTCGTCGATGACGGTTCCGGCGATGGCACCATGGCCGCCGCCGAAGCCATGCGAGAGCACATGAACGGTATCGCGCTGATCGTCGTCGCCCAGCAAAACCGGGGCGCCGGGGCGGCCCGCAACCGGGCCATAGGGCTGGCCGGTTCCAGATATCTGGCCTTCCTGGACGCCGATGACGAATGGCTGCCCGGCAAGATCGAGCGGTCGATGGCGGTGCTTGCCGACGCCGATCATACGCTGGTCGCCCATGACTACATCCGCGTTGACGCCGACGGTACGGAACGGCTCATCGAATGCGCCCGCCGCTTTGATCAGGCCGCCGATCCCTTTACCGGCCTTTTCCGGCAGGGCTTCATCGGCACCTCGATGGTTATCGCCCGGCGCGACGCCGTGCTGGCGGCGGGGGGGTTCGATGAAAGCCTGGCGACGGCTCAGGATTTCGATTTGTGGCTGAAGATGCTGGCCGGTTCCGGCGTCACCTTCACCATCTTTCCCGAGGCCCTGACCCGCTACCACGTGACCGGCGGTTCGATTACCAGCTTCACCGCCCGCCGCCTCGCCTGTTCGCTCAGGATCGCCCGCCGCCACGCGCCCGGCCCGGTCGATTTGTGGTATCGCATCTGCGCCATTCATTACGAGGCGGTCATGGCTTACCGGTCCGGCGGTCGGGTTTTAAAGGCGCTGCAAAGCGCCGCCCGGCTGCCCCTGGACCTGCTCGCCGCGACAATCGGCCCCGGGCGCCCGCCGCCGCCGCCGCCGCGGTGGCTGGTGGCGGCGTTGTGGCTGTGGGTGGTCGGCGGTTTCGGCGCTTATCTGTATCGCTTCCGGGACCTGGTCGTGGCGGCCCTTAAAATGGTGCTGCCGTCATGATTTCGTTATCGGTGCTGTTGCTGGAAGTCGCCGCCAGCGTCGGCTTCGGGGCCGTCTTGCTGCGGTTGCTCAAGATCGGCCAGGCCATGCCGTGGGGCGAGCGACTGACGAGCGCATTCGTCCTCGGCATCGGCGTGCTCGGCTGGCTGATGTTTTTCCCCGGCCTGGCCGGATGGTTCAACGGCGCGGCGATGATGGCCTTGTTGACAGTCGGGGTGGTCGGACTGGTGACGCTGGGACGCCCGCCGACCGTCACGGTCACGGCCTTTTCAAACGTTGAAAAACTGCTGCTGGCCGGGTTGGCGGTGGCCCTGGCGTTCGATCTACTGGAAGGACTGTCGCCGCCCGCCGATGGCGACAGCATGGCCTATCATTTCGCCCTGCCCAAATTGTTCTGGCAGGAAGGTCGCCTGATATTTGTCCCCAGAGCCGTCGACGGGGCGATTCCGCTGCTGGTCCAGATGACCTATATCCCGGTTCTCGGGCTCGGCGGCGAACGGGCGCTGACGCTGTGGACCATGGTTTCCGGATGGGGCGCGGCGGCGGCCCTGTATTTCCTGAGCCGGCATTATCTGGACCGGCCCTGGTCGCTGGCCGTGGCGCTGATCTGGCTGACCGCGCCGGTCGTGCTTTACGGCGGCGGTTCGGGCCAGATCGAAGTCCGCAATGCCGGCTTCGTGATCGTCGCGGCGGCGGCCCTGATCCGGGGCCGGGAAAGCGGGCTGGCGCGCTATGCGGTGCTGGCCGGCCTGGCCGCCGGGATGTTCGTCGGCGCTAAATATACCGGCCTGCTGTTTGCCGCCGCCGCCGTCGTGACGCTGCTGTTGCTGCGGAACAGGATGCGGGCGGTGTTTTTATTCTGCCTGGCCGTCGGGGTGGCCGGTTTCCAGTGGTACGCCTGGAACTGGATTAATACCGGCGATCCGGTGTTTCCGCTGTTGTATGGCGTCCTGGATTATGGCGATGCCGGGTTATGGGATGCGGCCCACGACCGGGCCATGCGCAGCAACCTGTTTGCCGGCGAACGGGCGCTTGCCGTCAACGCCCTGTCATCGCTGCTGTACCCGTTTCTGGCGACCTTCTCGACATCGCCGGTATTTGATTCCGAACGGGCCGGCCTGGGGCCGTTCATGTTGTTGGCCCTGCCCTTTGCGCTGGCCGGCTTGTGGCGGTTTCGCGGGTGCGTGCTTGCCAGCCCGCTGCTTCCGGCGGCCCTGGCGGTGGTTCTGTATTACCTGTTCTGGTTCTTCGGCGGCAGTTCCCAGCGGGTCCGCCATCTGGTTCCGGTTTACCCGGTGGCGCTGATGCTGGCGGCGGTGGCGGCCGCTCGCTGGGCCGGATTTAGCACCGCCGCCAGGCCGTTGGCGGCGGCGGCGGCGTTAACCATTGGCCTGCAAATGGCCGCGCACGGGGCCAGTTCGTACAATTACGCACGCTATGTATTCGGCGGCGAGAGCAGGGATGATTTTTTGCTGCGCAATCTTGCCGGGTACGATTCGGTGCGGATGATCAATCGCCGCCTGGGTCCCGATGACAAGGTCCTGATAACCAACCGGCAGATGAGCTACTATATAAATGTACCCTACTTTTTCGCCAATATCACCTTTCAGGCCCAGCTTGATATCCTGCCCCAGGCCGACGATGCCGGTTTGTATTACCGGCAATTGCGGGCGCTCGGCATCAGCCATATCCTGACCACGGCGTTTCCGGCGGACGGCGGCGCCGGCGAAGGCAGCCGTGGCTCGCGGCAATGGCGCGCCCTGCTGGCGCTGGGTTGCGCCAGGGAAATCGACCGCGCCGACTATCGGGCGGTATATTCGCGCAGCCTGGGGATCGTTACCGGCGGCGGCCTGAAGCAGGCCTTGCTCAGTCTCGGCGGGCCGGACTGCCTCCTTTAACGGGGTTGCCGGGTTTCGGGCGGGGGGGTATAACTGCCGCCCGCTCCCGCAAATATGTTCGGCGAAGTTTTTCAGGCCATGACGACGCTTACAGTTCTTATTCCAGCCTATAACGAAGAAGCGACGATTCTGGAAATCCTCACCGCCGTGAAGGCCCAGAAAATCGATGGCGTGACGCTTGAAGTTATTGTCGTCGATGACGGTTCGAAAGACCGTACGGTGGAATTGCTGGAAGCCAATCCGCAACTGTACACGAAACTGATAAGGCAGCCCCGCAACGGCGGCAAGGGGGCGGCGGTCAAGGCCGGGCTGAAGCAGGCCGGCGGCGACTACGTGCTGTTTCAGGACGCCGACCTGGAATACGATCCGGCCGATTACGGCAAGTTGATGAAACCGGTGCTGACGTTCGATGCCGATGTGGTCATGGGCAGCCGTTTCGTCGCCCCCGAATTTACCCGGGTGTCCTATTTCTGGCACAAGGTCGGCAACCGGCTGATTACCCTGATGTTCAATATTTTCAACAACACCACGTTCACCGACGTTTATAGCTGTTACCTGCTGTTCCGGCGCTCCCTGGTCGATCCCGACCGCCTGCAAACGATGGGCTGGGAACAGCACGCCGAAATCCTGTCCAGATCGGTGGCCGCCGGCAAGGCTTTTTACGAGGTCCCGATCAGCTATCGCGGCCGGACCTATGAAGAAGGCAAGAAAATCCGCGCCCACCACGCCATCGCCGTAATATGGACGATTATCAGGATGCGGCTGTTTCGCTAGGGCCCGATTGCAGACGCTTGCCAAGGCGGATAAAGGGCAGCTCGACATAGTGGAAATTCAGGGCGGAAACGGCGATTGTCAACGATAACGACACGCCGAACATCAGGCACAGGAAAATCAGGTTGCCGGCCGGCAGGGGGATGCGATAAGAACCATCGAAAAGTGGCCGCAGGGACGGGATGGACTCGCCAGTGATACCGGGGTCTTTACCGGTGACTATCTACCGGTCGGGCACGGGTACTCGCCAGGAACGGACGATCCGCCAGCCGCCGGCGCCATCGGCGGCAAGCAGGTATGAACGGTCCGCCGCCAGGTCCAGATTAACCGCCGCCGTCACATCGGCGGTTACCGAATAGACCAGGATATGACTGTATTTGTCGCCCGACAGAAGGCGAAGAAAACCTTCCCGTGATGGCTTATGGAAGGCGCTGGTAAAGCCCTGGAAGATATCGGTGCCGCCCATTTCGTAACGGGTGATGACGCCGGATTCTCCAGTCCCTTTCGGGTCGAACACGATCAGCCGGTCGCCGCTTGAAAGAAGGCCGTTCATTTCGGCCCCGATGGCGCGGAAATAGGGAACCGGCTGATAGCGGTCGAACCGCAGCTTGTTGGCGAACACAAACGGCGCCAGCAGGATCAGGATTACCGGCAGCCAGGCCAGCCGTTCCGCCCGAAAGCGCCCGGCGCCCCAGGTTTTCCAGGCCAGCCCCAGCCCGTAGGCGGTGAATATCACCGCCAGCAGGCCGACCTGCATGTTATAGCGCCAGAATGACGCCACCCGCAGCGCGTCGGCCTTGCCGAACGCCGTCACGTAGGCGAACAGCAGGAAGGCGTTATGCCCGATAAAAACCGCGGCGACGATAATCGCCAGCCGGTCGAACGGTGTCCGAAACCTTATCATCGCCCGTACGCCGAAGCCGACGGCGATTGTCATCAAGGCCAGATAGGCGCCCTTTTTCGATAGCACAATCAGCATTTTCGTCAGGATTTCCGGGATGTAGCCAAGCAGCCATCCCGACATCGGCCGGATGGCGAATTCCCCGCCGGGAAGTTCGTTCGACACGTAGTACCGCCACAGAACATATATGGCGACCGGCGGTACCATCATCGATGGCGACAGCCGGGCCAGTTCGCGCAGTTTAACCAGCGGGTCGCGCAGGCCGGCCAGGATGACGGCGCCGGTAACCAAAACGAACAGCGCCAGGGTCGATTGCTTGAGATTGACCAGCAACATCATCATCAGGCCGAATTGCAGGGCGTAGCGCCCGGCCTCTTGCCGTCGCCCTTCGGCCAGCGCCGCCAGCATGTACCAGCCGATCAGGCCGCCGATGGCCGCCGTCGCCGCCGTCGCCACGTCGGCGTACGAAGTCAGCGCCACCTTCTGGGCGAATGTGGTGTTGAGCAGGGTCGCCAGTAATGCGCCAAGTGCGCACAGGCCCCAGCCCGGCACGGAATTTCTATCATCGCCGTACCCC
This sequence comes from uncultured Thalassospiraceae bacterium, assembly GCA_964655005.1. Classification (GTDB taxonomy): domain Bacteria; phylum Pseudomonadota; class Alphaproteobacteria; order Rhodospirillales; family JABHCV01; genus CAZZKE01. The sequence goes on from CAZZKE010000066.1 coordinate 8,756, forward strand.
GCGCCGGCCCGGATCAGCCGCGCCGAGATAAGGCCGAAGGTCAACAGCATGAAGACATTGATCAGGGCCCCGGCATTTTCCACCAGCCGCCCGGCGAGACGGCTGGTCAAGTATGTGACGTAGTGCCAGCCGAAGGGATAGGCGGCCAGGCTGCCGCTAAGATGGGCGTTTTGCCGGTTCGGGAAGGCGTCGGTTTGCAACAGCAGCCGCGGCGTTATCAGCCAGTCGGAAAATTCATCCCACTGCGACCCGATCATGGCCGACACCAGCAGGATCAGCGGGGCCGCCAGCATCGCAATTTTCAGGCTCCCGGCGGGCAACGGGCCGCCCTCGCGACGCCAGGCGTAAAACCCCGCCGCCACCGCCGCCACGGCGGCGGCCACCGCCAGATAGGTAAACGGGACGGGGCTCAGCACGCCGAACGCGGTGAAGAACATGCTGACCAGCGCCCAGCCCAGGAACGGCGCCGAATCGCGGCTTTGCCCCGGCCCGATCAAGACCGATCCCAGGGCGGCGAAACCGACCCACAACGCAGCCGCCGCCAAAAACGAATCCAGTTGTCCGCCGTGTTGAATAAAGTTGCCCAGATAATCGTTCATACGAGCCGTTTTCCCTTGCCCCCGTTCCCCTTATAGCAACCTTTTCGAATATGCAATCACACATAAATATTACGATCCCGACATGCCGGGTCCGGTCCGGCGGAAACCATATTCCCGAAGGCGCCAACGAAAGCATTGATCGTACGGCGGGCCTATGTCAGGTTCCCAACCCGTTTCGGCCAATTCCGGTCGATGAGGTTTATTTCAAATTGGAGCCCGACTTTTGAGCGACGCAAACAGCCAGCCCGAAATACCGGCTTCCGAACCGGCCCGGATCGGCGGCGTGCGGAAACTACGGGTGATCCAGTGGGGGGGAGCTATCTACTTTCAGTTCCTGCGCGAATTTTTCACAAGCCGCCGATAACGCTCGCCTCGCTTGGCGAATGCGCCGAACGCCTGGCCGATGACCTGGCCGGGCGCCTGGGCCAGGCCGTGGCGAAACGCGGCGGCGCCCTGCTGGCGGTTTCCGGCGGTCGCACGCCGGAACATATATTTCCGGTCCTCGGGCACAGAAATCTGCCCTGGGAACGGATCGTCGTGACCCTGGCCGATGAGCGCTGGGTGGCGCCCGGTCATGCCGACAGCAACGAAGGACTGACCCGTCGGCTGTTGCTGCGGGGGCCGGCCTCGAAGGCCCGTTTCGCGGCGCTGAAGACGGACCATCGAACCCCCGCCGACGGCCGGCTTCAGGTCGAGGCGGCGCTGGCCGGCCTGCACTGGCCGCTGGATGCGGTCTATCTGGGAATGGGCCAGGACGGCCATATCGCATCCCTGTTTCCCGGCGGCGAATGGTCCGGCGCGCCCGGGCGGGCCCTGGCCGTCGATGCCGGCGGATCGGCCAGGATCAGTCTTACGCCGGGCGCATTGCTTGACAGCCGCCATATTTTTCTGGTTATCGCCGGGCCGGACAAACGCGCGACCCTGGAAGCGGCCATGCAACCGGGGCCGCCGGAGCAGTTCCCGGTTCGCCTGATTCTGCATCAGGATCGGGTCCCGGTCACGATTTACGCAGTTGCCTGACACTTACCCGGCAAGGCGGTCCAGAACAGCCGGTAAATCCCCGAAATTATCGATCAGGATATCCGCGCCAAGTTGGTCCGGTGGCGACAGGGTATAGCCGTAGGATACCAGCACTATGGGCAGGCCGGCGTTACGGGCGGCGGCGATGTCGGTTTCGCTGTCGCCGACAAACACCGCGCCAGCCGCGTCGCCGCCCAGCATCTCGATAACCCGGTGAACATGGCGCGGGTCGGGCTTGCTGTAAGGCAGGGTGTTGCCGCAGACGATGGCCGGGAAATAGTCGCGCAGACCCAGGGCGTCCAGCACCGGATAGGTGGTCTGTTCCGGCTTGTTGGTGCAGATGCCAAGCAGGGCGCCGTCGGCCCTGAATTTATCCAGCGCCGCCACCACGCCGGGATAAATCACGGTGTTGTCGACCGGGCGGGCGACGTATTCGGCGATGAACAGATCGCGGATGGCGTCGATATCCATATTTTCTTCCACGCCGCCGCTTTTCCGGACCGCGTGTTCGATCATGACGCGGGCGCCGTGGCCAACCATCTTCCTGACTTGTTGCGGCGACAACGGAGCCAGGCCGGTGCTGGCCAGGGCCCGGTTCAGGGCGGCGCAAACGTCGGGCACGCTGTCGATCAGCGTGCCGTCCAGATCCATAATCAGCGTCGGCATGGGCGGTCTTTCCAATCAGGTTTCGGCATCGGCCATATTGCGGATTTTACGGTCGCCGCTGCGCAGCCAGATCAGGCCGCCCGGCAACGCCATGAATATAGCTATCAGGCCAAACAGGATGGATAAAACAACCGCGCCATCGGTGGGAACGCCGATCAGGCCGAAGGCGGTGACCATGGCCGCTTCCCGCACCCCCCATCCGGCGATTGAAATAGGCAGCGTCATCAGCAGCAAAACCGGCGGCACCAGAACCATGCAGTCGATCCAGGTAACGTCCAAATCCAGCGAAGCGGCGATAAGGTAGATGCCGAAGGAAACATTGGCGTGCCCGAAAAGCGATATCACCATCACCTTTAGCGCGTGCCGGGGCGACAGAAAGACGGCCCTGGTGTCGGCGGCCAGCGCGGCCAGGCCGCGCACAAGCCGCAGGTGGGCGAACCGGGACGGCAGGTTGTCCAGCACCATCAGCAAGGCAAGCCCGGCGATGCCGCCAAGCGCCAGAACGGTAACGGCGGGAACGATCCACCGGGCGTCCGCCGCGCCGACCCGGTCGGTAAAAAACGGCACGGCGATAACCACCAGCAATACCAGGCCGAGCACGGTCGCCACCCGGTCCAGCATAACGCCGTTGACGGCGCGGCTAAGCAGCGTGCCCGATTTGTAGGTTTTATATATGCGCACCGCGTCGCCGCCGATGGACGACGGCAACGCCTGATTAAAAAACAGTCCGATATAGGTGATTTCAAGGACTTTCAGGAACGGCAAGTCGTTGTTCATGGCCGTCATCACCGTTTTCCATCGCCAGACCAGCACCAGTATCTGAAGGCCGAACACGGCAATCGCGCCGGCCAGCGGCCCCGGTTCGGCGGTCAGGATTCTTTCCCTGGCTTCATTCAGGTCGATAGAACCCAGAAGCAGCCACATCAGGCCCCCGGAAACCAGTATTTTCAAGGCCAGGGCAATTGTCTTTTTTTTCATCTTCAAAGTCTTGAATGTGTCCTAGTCGGGCTCGAAGGCGTCTTTATATCCCCGCCGCAAGGCCGGATTCTGGCTTTCCTTGTAAAGCACGGCGGTGCCCAGTACGAGCATTTCGGTTTCCGTGCCCATGAAACAGCCAAAGGCGTCTTCCGGGGTGCAGACAATCGGCTCGCCCCGCACGTTAAAGCTGGTATTAACGATCACCGGGCACCCGGTTAGTTCCTTGAAACGGCTGATTAGGGCATGATAGCGGGGATTGGTCTCGGCGTGAACGGTTTGCACGCGGGCCGAATAGTCGACATGGGTGACCGCCGGGATGGTGGACCGGGCGACATTCAGGCGGTCGATGCCGAACAGGGCCTGTTCATCTTCAGCCATGGCCAGACGATGCTTCTTGGCGACATCGGCAACCATCATCATATAGGGGCTGTCGCGTTCCAGATCGAACCATTCGGTTAAATCTTCACGCAATACCGATGGCGCGAACGGGCGAAACGATTCCCGGTATTTGACCTTCAGGTTTAGCAATTTCTGCATTGCCGGCGACCGTGCGTCGCCCAGGATCGACCTGCCGCCAAGGGCGCGGGGACCAAATTCCATGCGGCCCTGGAACCAACCGACAGCCTTGCCGTCGGCCAGCGCCCGGGCCGCGAGATCAAGCATCGCCGGCTCGTTCAGAACGTCAAAATTGGCGCCGGCGGCGGTCAGCCGCCGTTCTATCTCGGCCTGATCGTAATCCGGCCCCAGGTATGAACCCCGCATGGCGTCGCCGCCCACGGGTACGGTCCGTGGATGCCCCAGGTGCTGGTGGTAGGCGGCCAGCGCCGCGCCAAGCGCGCCGCCGGCGTCACCGGCCGCCGGCTGCACCCAGATATTCCTGAAAGCGCCATCGCGCAGCACCTTGCCGTTGGCGACGCAATTCAGCGCCACGCCACCGGCCAGACACAGGTTTTCCAGGCCGCTTTGCCGGGCCAGCGAACGGGTCATTTTAAGTATTACCTGTTCCGTCACCGCCTGAACGGAAGCCGCCAGATCCATATGGCGCCGGGTCAGCGGCTGTTCCGGGCGGCGTGGCGGGCCGCCGAACAGGTCGTCGAAGGGCCGGCTGGTCATGGTCATTCCGGTGCAATAGTCGAAGTAGCGCTGATCGAGCCGGAACGACCCGTCGTCTTTAAGGTCGATCAGGTTGTCCAGCATCAACTGGGCATATTTAGGCTCGCCATAAGGCGCCAGACCCATCACCTTGTATTCGCCGGAATTGACCCTGAAGCCTGTGTAGTAGGTCATCGCCGAATAGAGCAGGCCAAGCGAATGGGGGAAATGTATTTCCCTGGTGATATCAAGCCCGTCGTTATTGCCGATCGCCACCGATGTGGTCGCCCACTCGCCGACGCCGTCCATGGTCAGCACGCAGGCTTCTTCGAAGGGTGACGGGTAAAAGGCGCTGGCCGCGTGACTGAAGTGGTGCTCGGCGAACAGCAGCCGGTTCCGCCAGTCGAAATCCGGGTCGAACTCCCGGAAGCGTTTTTTCAAAAGCTCCTTCTGGAACAGTTTTTCCTTCAGCCAAAGCGGCATCGCCTGGCGGAAAGATGCAAACCCCCTGGGCGCGAACGACAGGTAGGTTTCCAGCAAGCGTTCGAATTTCAGGAACGGCTTGTCGTAGAAAGCGACGTAATCGATCTCGGCCAAACCGATGCCGGCCCGTTGCAGGCAGAACGCGATGGCTTCTTTCGGGAAAGTCGCGTCGTGTTTTTTCCGGCTGAACCGCTCTTCCTGGGCGGCCGCCACAATGCCGCCGTCGTCGATCAGGGCGGCGGCGCTATCGTGATAGAATGCGGAAACACCCAGGATGCGCACGGTAACCGGCTTCCTAAAACTGGCGGGTCATGGTATCCGGCCCCGGCCCCGGCGGGGTGCGATGGACCCAATAGCTTTCGGCCCGCCGGTCGAAACCCAGATCAAGCGGCGTTTTGCCGCGCCATCGCATGATAATGGCAGTTGGGGTAACGGCCAGAAAGAACACCAGGGCCATGATAACCGGGTTGACGACGGCATGCAGGATCAGGCCGAAACGGAACCACAATATATTTAGCGGTCTCAGGATGTTGGGGGCGGTCAGCGCCAGCACAAGGAAGCCCCCGGACACGATCAGCGCCCAGCCGCGAATGTGATCGACGGCCCACCCGGCATCGCCCGGCGGCAGCACCGCGACAATCAGGAAAACGGCGGCGAAGACCATGCCGAACGATTTTTCCGATCCGGCATTGGGGGGATCGTTTTTGGTCAGGTTATCGTTCACAGAATGCTTGTTTGACAACGTCATCCTCTCGTATTGCGACACGGTGTACTATATGTTCGATGTTTGAACAAAGAATAAAGCCGTACCGTTGCCAGCGAAACTTTCCACGAATGCCCAGCCCCATGCGCCAGACGAGCAAACCATGCCACCCGCCGCACCCATGACCGATAACCCGGAACGACGTTTCGGCCCGCGCAATACCGGGCGGTTGCTGGGTGGGGTGGCGTTTCTGATGCTGCCGGTCGCCCTGTTCGCGCCGAAAGGGCTGGCGCCGTTGTTTATTATCGCCGCGGTGCTGGTTATCGCCATGAATTTTGATGCCGGGCGGTTGCGCTCGGTGCTTGGGCGGCCCGTCGCCCTGCCGCTGGCCGGATTTTTGCTGTTCGCCGCGGCCAGCGCCGTCTGGTCGATCGAGCCGGCGGCGACCCTGCGGGCGACGCTGATTCTGGCCCTGACCTTTTTCGGCGGCCTGTATCTTGTCGAAGTCATCGACCGGCTGGAAAAACGGCAGCTGGACGTTTTCCGCATGGGAATCATCGCCGGCGGGGTCCTGGGTTTTGCCCTGATAGTTTTCGAACGTTCGACCGGGGCGTTGCTAAGCCGCGCCATTCTGGCGGCGAAGGGCGATGTTATCATCCCGCTTACGAACTACATGCCCCAGCTTAATGCCGGCATGTCGGTGTTTGCCCTGCTGGTCTGGCCGTGGGCGTTGGCGGTCAGAAGCCGGCTTGGCGTCGGGGCGATGGTGCTTGGCCTGCTGGCCGGACTGGCCGTGATTTTTCTAAGCAGCGCCGACACGCCGATTCTGGCGCTTTTGACAGGGCTGGCGGCGGCGGCGGTATCTCTGCTTTCAAGGAGGATGGTGCTGGCGTTTCTGACCGCCCTGACCATCCTTGGCGTCGCCGCCGCGCCGCTGATCCCCGGCGCCCTGCCTAACCCCGAAACCGAGGCCCGCGCCTACGCCATGCTGTCGCATTCGGCGGTTCATCGCCTGGCGATCTGGCGGACGGCGGCAAAACACATTGCGCAAAGCCCGGTCGCCGGCATCGGCCTGAACGGCACCCGGTTTCTGTACAGCAGTTCGGATAAAGTTCAGCGCTGGTATGCGACCGACGACCCGAAATTGAAATGGGGCAATTTCGCCGAGCCGATTCCCCTGCACGCCCACAACGGCGTCCTGCAAATCTGGCTGGAACTGGGCGGCGTCGGTGCGGCGCTGTTCGCCGGGGCGTTGTTGTTGCTGCTGCGCCGGATCGGCCGGGGGTGCTGCGATGGCGTCGCCACGGCGGCGCGTCTGGGCATGCTGGTCAGCGGGCTGGTAATATTTTCCAGCAGCTTCGGGCCGTGGCAGAACTGGTGGCAGGCGGCGATATGGCTGTCTATCGCGGCGATGACGGCGGCGCAACCGGAAAGAATCAAGGCCTGATATAGGCGTTCCACCACAAGGCGAAGTTCAGCAGGTACCAGGTCTGGCGGGGGGATTTCTCCGGTGATAGCCGGCGCACCATTTCCGGGTCCAGAAAGTCGGTTTCCCGGCAAAACGTGTCCAGTATCTGCATGGCCTGCCGGCCCAGCCGACCGGTCACCCAGTCATCGATCGGCACGGCGAAACCCTGTTTGCGGCGGTCGATAATTTCGTCCGGGATCAGGCCGCGTACGGCTCGTTTCAAAATATGCTTCAGTTCGCCGCCACGGGTTTTGGCGGTCGCCGGGATGGCCATGGCCAGGTTGACGAAATGGTGGTCAAGGAACGGCACCCGGGCTTCGATGCTGGCGGCCATGCTCATTTTATCGACCCGCATCAGCAA
>CAZZKE010000067.1:0-16038 GCA_964655005.1 uncultured Thalassospiraceae bacterium
TGCAGTATCCGAAACGCCAACAGGGCAATAAGATGAGCGGTGGCGAAAGTTCCCATCTGCCCCTGAAACTGAACACCGCCGGGGTTATTCCGCCTATTTTCGCCAGCTCCATATTGTTAATGCCGGTCACCGTCATCGGTTTTTCGGCGGGGCAGGGGCCGGAATGGCTGGGCACCGTCGCCGCCCTGCTCGGTCGTGGCCAACCGCTATATTTGTTTATATACATCTCGCTGATCGTTTTTTTCGCATTTTTCTATACCGCCGTGGTCTTTAATCCGGAAGATACCGCCGATAATCTCAAGAAATACGGCGGGTTCGTGCCCGGTATCCGCCCCGGTAAAAACACCGCGCAGTATCTGGACAAGGTCCTGACCCGGCTAACGGTGGTCGGCGCGGCCTATTTGGCGGCGGTCAGCCTGTTGCCGGAAATCCTGGTTGCCAGATTTTCGGTACCTTTCTATTTTGGTGGCACCAGTCTGTTGATCGTGGTTACCGTGACGTTGGACACGGTTGCGCAAATCCAGTCCCACCTGCTGGCTCATCAGTACGAGGGATTGATTAAAAAATCCAGGTTGAAGGGACGACGGCAATGAAACTTATGCTTTTAGGACCACCCGGCGCCGGTAAGGGTACCCAGGCCAAACGACTCGAAGATGCCTATGGTATTATTCAGCTTTCGACGGGTGACATGTTGCGCGCGGAAGTCAGTTCCGGTAGCGATCTGGGCAAGCAGGCCAAGGAAGTTATGGAATCCGGCGGGCTGGTTTCCGATGATCTTATTATTAATATGATTTCTTCCAGGATAGATCAGGACGATTGCCAAAAAGGTTTCATCCTGGATGGTTTCCCGCGCACCACGCCGCAGGCCGAGGCGCTCGACGTAATGTTTGCGGAAAAAGACATGAAACTGGATCGCGTTATCGAAATGAAAGTCGATGACGAGGCCATGGTTGAACGCATTACCGGTCGTTATACCTGCGCCAAATGCGGCGCCGGCTATCACGATAGTTTTCAAAAGCCGGAAGTCGAAGGCGTTTGCGACAAATGCGGCGGAACCGAGTTTACTCGCCGCGCCGATGACAATGCCGAAACCGTGCGCTCCAGGCTTCAGGCCTATCATGACCAGACGGCGCCGATTATTTCATACTACCGCGAAAAAGGCGTTCTCGAATCGGTCGATGGCATGGCTGGCATCGATGATGTAACCAAACAATTGAAGGAAGTTATCGGCTGAAGACTGCATGTTGACTTCGGGGTTTTAGCGCCTATAATCGCGCCTCTTCGGAATCCGGGCAACGGTCTTTTATCATTTAAAACCAACGTGTAAGGAGTACCAGCTTTGGCGCGAATCGCTGGCGTAAATATTCCGACCGGAAAACGGGTCGAAATAGCATTATCATACATCCACGGTATTGGCCGGACCAAGGCCAAGGAAATCTGTGTAAAAGTCGGGATTCCGGCAGAAAGAAGGGTCAGCGATTTGACGGAATCCGAGCTTTCGGGTATCCGCGAAGCCATCGACAGCGATTATCAGGTCGAAGGCGACCTGCGTCGCGAAGTCGCGATGAATGTCAAAAGGCTGATGGATCTGGGCTGTTACCGGGGGCTGCGCCACCGCCGCGGTTTGCCGGTGCGTGGACAGCGGACCCATACCAACGCGCGGACCCGCAAAGGCCCGGCTAGGGCCATCGCCGGCAAGAAGAAATAAGGTTTAGGATTTAATATGGCAAAACCGACTATGCAGCGTACCCGCAAGCGGGAACGAAAGAACATCGCTTCGGGCGTCGCCCATGTCAACGCGACGTTCAATAATACAATGGTTACCATTACCGATGCCCAGGGCAACGCCATCGCCTGGTCTTCGGCCGGCGCCCAGGGCTTCAAGGGGTCTCGTAAATCGACACCCTACGCCGCCCAGTTGGCCGGCGAAGATGCCGGGCGCAAGGCCATGGATCATGGCATGAAGACGCTGGAGGTCGAAGTCAAGGGGCCGGGTTCGGGCCGCGAGTCGGCGTTGCGCGCCCTTCAGGCCGTCGGCTTCACAATTACCGCTATTCGCGATGTTACGCCTATACCGCACAATGGCTGTCGTCCGCGCAAGCGCCGCCGCGTCTAACGGCGGTTTTTATTAGGGGTCGTCCCTTATTATTCCGGACCATGGTGGGCCGGAATGTTTGTTCAAGGTTCTAAGCGCAGGAACCTTTTAATTATGTGCCGAACGCGAGGTTTATTCCGTGATTCAAAAGAATTGGCAGGAACTAATTAAACCGACGAAATTGGATGTGGTGCCGGGCGCCAATCCGGAACGTCGTGCGACCATCGTTGCCGAGCCGCTGGAACGCGGCTTCGGGTTAACTCTTGGCAATGCGCTCAGGCGGGTCCTGCTGTCGTCCTTGCAGGGGGCGGCAGTCACATCCGTGCAGATAGATAATGTTCTGCACGAATTTTCGTCCATACCCGGCGTCCGCGAGGATGTCACCGATATTATCCTGAACATAAAATCGATGGGTCTTCGCATGCATTGCGAGGGACCAAAAAGGATGACGCTGAATGGTTCCGGCCCATGCGAAGTCAAGGCCGGCGATATTGAAACCGGCCCCGACATCGAAATTATGGACCCGGATATGGTGATTTGTCATCTCGACAAGAACGCCAAGCTGTCCATGGAACTGACCGTCGAGCACGGCAAGGGTTATGTCCCGGCGACCCAGCACCGGGCCGAGGATTCGCCGATTGGCCTGATCCCCATCGATTCGGTGTTTTCGCCGGTTCGCAAGGTCAGCTACAAGGTTGATAACACCCGCGTCGGCCAGATTACCGACCATGATAAATTATCGCTTGAACTGGCCACCAATGGCTCGGTTACTCCCGATGACGCGGTGGCGCTGGCCGCGCGCATCCTGCAAGACCAGTTGCAGTTGTTTATCAATTTTGAAGAACCGAAGACGGTTTCCGAGGACGAGGCGCGGGAAGAACTGCCGTTCAACAAGCACCTGCTGCGCAAGGTCGATGAATTGGAACTTTCGGTGCGTTCGGCGAATTGCCTGAAGAACGACAATATCATCTACATCGGCGATCTGGTTCAGAAGACCGAGGCGGATATGCTGCGGACGCCCAATTTCGGACGCAAATCCCTGAACGAGATCAAGGAAGTGCTGTCGCAGATGGGCTTGCATCTGGGTATGGAAATAGCCAGCTGGCCGCCTGAAAACATTGAGGATCTGGCCAAAAGGCTGGAAGATCCCTTTTAACGGGGTTCTTTGAACACGAGGAGATACCGACATGCGCCATCGCATGAGTGGACGAAAACTGAATCGCAACAGTTCGCACCGCAAAGCCATGTTTTCCAACATGGTGGTGTCGTTGCTGACGCACGAACAAATCACTACGACCCTGCCCAAGGCCAAGGAATTGCGCAAGATCGCCGACCGGATGATTACCCTGGGCAAGCGCGGTGACCTGCACGCCCGCCGCCAGGCTATTTCGTTGCTGCGGGATGCCGGTACCGTCGGCAAATTGTTTGACGCACTGGCGGCACGCTACAAGGACCGTCCGGGCGGCTATACCAGGGTGCTGAAGGCAGGCCACCGGTACGGCGACTGCGCCCCGATGGCGGTTATCGAACTGGTTGATCGTGATCCGGAAGCCAAGGGTGCCGCCGATCTGGCCCGTGTCGAGACCGAAGAAGCCGCGGCGGCGGCTATGGGCGACTGATTACGCCGTTATCGCCGTCTCCACCGCCGTCATGATGCGTTCACGGTCGAGCCCGGCGACGCAGGGGTACATGCCGTCCAGCGGTTCTTTCGGGCAGGCCCCCAGACAGCCCTGACAATCCATCGGTTGAAAGATAATATGGGCGTTGGGCGGGGTTATTTCAGGAGCGTAGGGGACAATTTCGCCGACATAGGCGGCGCTGGCCAGGCCGATGGTCGGGGCGCCAAGGGCGATGGCAAGGTGCATCAGGGCGGTATCGACGCTGATTACCAGCCTGGCGGCGCCAAGTTTCGGCGCCAGATCTTCGAAAGATGAGCCGTCGAATTCGACATTCGGAAATTCCAGAAGCGTTTTGAAATGCGGATTGTTGTCCAGGTCGCCTGGCGCACCGGTGATGGCGATGCGCATGGTTGCCGGAAGCCGCTCGATGATCCGACGGTACAGGGCGGGCGGGCTCTGTTTCATTTTTACCGCGGAAAAAGGCTGGATGAATACCTCGGCGGCATCGGTCGGGGTGATCCATCGATGGCTAAGGTGAACCGTCGGGGGTGGCTCGGTCTCGCCGGTCAGCCAGTCGGCGAAGCGGGTCCAGCGGACAACCTTATCGACATGCAGGGGGCCGCTGTCGAACAGTCGTCGATACAGCGCCCTGTTGCCGCCAAGTGCCGGGTCATGCTTCGGCCAGGGCCGGGGTTCCATGGCCAGGGCCTCGACGGCGGCGGCGGCCCGGATCAGGCTTTCATCAAGATCGGGATGGCGCAAAAAATCCATCGAAACGGCAAGCCGGTAATGTTTTCGGAACAGCCCCTTGAATTGCTTTCGGCGGTATCCGAACGAATGTCGCAACAGCTTGAAATCAACCGCCTTGATGGTAACTTCCGGCGGCAGCAAGAAGGCCATTTTGGCGGCTTCCCGGCGAATCAGCAAAGTCACCCGCTCGCCATCCCCGGCCAGTTTCAGAAGGCGCGGCAAGACCAGCGAAAACAAAACCGTATCGCCCAGGCCGCCGGCTGATATCAACAAAACTCCGGTGGCCGGCGGGCGCCTTGAAAACCGCCGCAGCAGACCCTGCAATCGATCCTGAATGTGAAAATTTTTTGGCAATCAATAGGCCGCGTAGGATTTTTCTTCGACCAGCCGGGAGCCCAGATAATCGTTAATCCGGCGCTTTACCGCCATGCGTTCGTCGTTGGTAACATAAACGGCGCGGGCCAGTTTGACGAATGCGGCGCCAAAATTGCCGGCCCGCTCGCAATCGCGGATATCGTCTTCGATCCGCCACAGGGCCAAATTGATGGATTTAAGCTCCAAGGTCAATTCGGCCAACTTATCGCTGGCGTCGATGGTCCGGTCCCGGACGGCGGTCAGGGTGTCTAGTTCAATACGGATATTTTTTAGTTTGGCCGCATTATCTATGCGGTCGGACTTGATCTCCAGAATGGTGATTTTGTCGATCAGTTCACCCGGAGATATTTCGACGGATATGGTGCTCTGCACGGTAAACTCCCGGAGTCGGAATATTAATATAAAATGTATACAGCATTCGGTTTGGCGCAATAGCCGTTTCTGCTAGATTACCGGAAATCCTGATACAGCAAGGAACTTTGTCCATGAGGCGTTTGTATGCAATTGCCGTTCTTCTGGCTATTACGACCGGTCCTGCAATCGCTGCGGAACTCAAGATAGCGCCGCTGTCGAAACCACAGCTCCAGTTTTCCTACGCGCCGCTGGTGCGCAAGGCGGCGCCAGCGGTGGTTAATATATACACCAAGAAAGTGGTTCGCTCGCGTCAGGTTCTGCCGCTGTTCAATGACCCGTTCTTTCGCCGCTTCTTTGGCGATGCACCGGGCCTGACGGTGCCTCGCGAGCAGATTCAAAATTCGCTCGGCTCCGGTGTTATTGTCCATAGCAGCGGCGTTATCGTAACCAATTTTCACGTTATCGAGGGGGCCAGGGAAATTACCGTCGTGCTGGCCGACCGGCGCGAATATATAGCCAAGGTCATCGGCAAGGACAAACGCACCGATCTGGCGGTCCTGAAAATTGATCCGAAAACGGAATCCCTGCCATTCCTTGAACTGGCCAATTCCGACGATCTGGAAGTCGGCGATATCGTGCTTGCCATCGGTAATCCGTTTGGGGTCGGTCAGACGGTGACCAGTGGAATCGTTTCGGCATTGTCAAGATCCGGGGTTAACTCTTCGGATATGTCGCTTTTTATCCAAACCGACGCGGCCATCAATCCGGGCAATTCGGGCGGCGCCCTGGTAGGCATGGACGGTCGTTTGGCCGGTATTAACACGGCAATTTTCTCGAAAAGCGGCGGCTCGCTCGGGATCGGCTTCGCGATCCCGTCCAACATGGTGCGCACGGTTATCGCCGGCACCGTCAGGGGCGGCCATCTGGTGCGTTCGTGGCTCGGCGCGATGGGCCAGACCGTAACCCCGGAAATTGCCGAAAGCATGAGTATGGAACGTCCGCATGGGGTGCTGATAAAACAGGTCTACACCAACGGCCCCGCGGCCAGGGCCGGGCTCAGGCCGGGCGATATCGTCGTCGATGTCGATGGTTATGCCGTTAACGTGCCGAAGGCCCTGAATTACCGTTTCGCGACCTTGAAAATCGGCGGTACGGCGAAATTGAATGTCCTGCGCCAGGGAAGGACGCTGGGCCTGACTGTTTCCCTCCAGGCGCCACCCGAAGACCCGCCGCGCAATCTGACGGTGCTAAGCGGTGAAAATCCTTTCGCCGGCGCCGTTGTCGCCAACATGTCGCCGGCCCTGGCCGATGAAGTGGGCCTGAGATATTTCGATCCGGGTGTCTATATTTTGAAAATGAAACAACCCTCGACCGCCGCCCGGCTGGGTTTCCGGCCCGGCGACAAAATTGACCGGATCAACGATCATTCCATCGATTCGGTGGCTGAACTATCGAAAATTCTCAGGCAATCGGTCGATCGCTGGGCGATCAGCATCAAGCGTGGCGGAAAAATTCGAAGTATCGTGGTCAATAAGTGAATACGTTATTTGAGTCCCAGGCGCCGCGCCCCCTGGCCGACCGGATGCGTCCGGGCGCCCTGGCGGAAGTAGTAGGCCAGGAACATCTGCTGCGGGACGACGCCCCTATCGGACGCATGCGCCTGGCCAAAACGATGACGTCGACAATTTTCTGGGGTCCGCCGGGAACCGGCAAAACCACCATTGCCCGCCTGTTGGCGGCCCATACGGAACTGTATTTCGAGCCTCTATCGGCGGTATTTTCCGGTGTTGCCGACCTGCGCAAGGTGTTCGAGGCGGCCAGGGGCCGCCGTGGCGTAGGCCAGGGCACGTTGCTGTTTATCGACGAGGTCCATCGCTTCAACCGGGCCCAGCAGGATGGATTTTTACCTTATGTAGAGGATGGCACGGTCATTCTGGTCGGCGCCACGACGGAAAATCCGTCATTCGAACTAAACGCGGCGCTGTTATCACGCTGTCAGGTGCTGGTGCTGAACCGGCTGGACGATGCGGCGCTGGAACAACTGCTGGTTCGCGCCGAAGCTCTTGAAGGCATGAAGCTTCCCCTTCATGAGGATGCGCGGGCGGCCCTGCGGGCGATGGCCGATGGCGACGGCCGCTATCTGCTGAACATGGCCGAGGCGCTGTTCGCCCTGCCGTCTGCTCCGCTGCTCGACACCGCCGCCCTGGCCCAGGCGGTGCAGCGGCGGGCGCCGCTGTATGATAAATCCCAGGAAGGCCACTATAACCTTATCAGCGCCATGCATAAATCGTTGCGCGGGTCCGATGTCGACGCGGCGCTTTATTGGCTGGCCCGAATGCTGGATGGCGGCGAAGACCCCCGTTATATCGCCCGTCGGCTGGTTCGCTTTTCAGTCGAGGACATCGGGCTGGCCGATCCCCAGGCGCTGCCGCAATCGATCGCCGCCTGGCAGGCGTTCGAACGCCTGGGCAGTCCGGAAGGGGAACTGGCGCTGGTGCAGTGCGTTATTTATCTGGCGACGGCGCCAAAATCCAACGCCGCCTATATCGCCGAGAAGGCGGCCCGGCGGGCGGCCCGGGAAACCGGATCGCTGGCCCCGCCAAAACACATCCTGAACGCGCCGACGTCACTGATGAAGGACTTGGGTTATGGCAGCGGCTATGCCTATGACCATGACGCCGAAGACGGCTTTTCCGGGCAGGATTATTTCCCCGATGGCATGGCCAGGCAACAATATTATCGGCCCCGCGAGCGGGGCTTCGAGCGGGATATAGGCAAAAGACTGAACTATTGGGACAAGCTTCGAGGGGTAAGGATTAATAAAAAATGAGCGCCAAATTAATTATTTGGGTGGCCCTTGGCGGCGCCGCAGGATCGGTCGCAAGATACCTGATAATGAGCTTCGTGGGGCACGTTATACACGGTGGTTTCCCGTATGCGACGCTGGTCGTTAACGTGGTCGGTGCGTTTGTACTGGGCGGGGTGATCGAAACCATGTCCCTGGCCTGGTCGCCCAGCCCGGAAATACGCAATTTTGTCGTAGTCGGTATTTTGGGCGGCTTCACGACATTTTCGACATTTTCCATGGATGCCTTCTTTCTTTTCGAACGAGGCCAGTATTCCATAGCCGGCCTTTACATCGCCGCGTCCATTGCGCTGTCCATCGCCGGCCTGGCCATGGGCATGATGTTGTTCCGGCAAATTCTGTAATGACCGGCGTAGTTTCCGTGAAAGTTGGCGAGGACGAAGCCGGCTTGCGCCTGGACCGCTGGTTCAAGCGCCACTATCCCGGGCTTTCCCATGTCCGCTTGCAAAAGTTGCTGCGCGGCGGCCAGGTCAGGCTCGATGGCAAGCGGGTCAAGGCCAATTCAAGGATATCCCCTGAGCAATCGATCAGGGTGCCGCCACTGGGTGATTTGGCGGCCCCGGTGCGGCGACCCGGGGCGGTCGCCGCAGTTACCGGGGATATCCTGAAAGACCGGATTTTGCATATGGATGAGCAGGTAATCGTTCTGGACAAACCACCCGGCCTGGCCGTTCAGGGTGGCACCGGAATCAGCCGCAGTGTCGATGGTATGCTGGATACCCTGAAATTCGGCAGCGCCGAACGTCCGCGCCTGGTTCACCGGCTGGACAAGGATACCTCGGGGGTGCTGGTGCTGGCTCGCAGCGCCGGTGTTGCGGCCAAACTGACCCGTTCGTTCCGTTCCCGGGAAACTCACAAAATTTACTGGGCTGTCGTCGTCGGCGTCCCGGAATTGGATGCCGGGCGGATCGACATGGCGTTGGCCAAGTTGCCGGGCAGGAAAGGCGAAAGAATGGTTCCCGACCGGGCCGCCGGTAAAAAGGCGACAACGATGTTTCGGGTCATCGATCGGGCCGGTTGGCAGGCCGCCTGGGTTCAATTGCAGCCGATAACCGGGCGGACTCATCAGTTGCGCGTACATATGGCCGAAACGGGGACGCCTATTCACGGCGACGGCAAGTATGGCGGGGCCGGGGCCTTCATCCCGGGGCGGGGATTAAGCCGCAAACTGCATCTGCATGCCAGGGCTATCCGCATCCCCCATCCGGATGAAAGCGGCGCCCTTGAAGTGATTGCCCCACTGCCGGAACACATGCGGGCGACATGGCGTTTTCTGGGTTTTGATGAAAATGCCGGCGAAGATCCATTTTCTGAAAACATGCTGTAGATATATCGACCTAAAGATGTGATTATCTGTCTACTATAGTGTAGAATCATCGGGTATCGCGAGGAACCTTGGCCATGCGCCTGTTACTGGTGGAAGACAATTATCGTCTCGCCCAAACGACCAAGGAGGGCCTTGAGAAAGAGTCTTTCGCGGTCGATTACTTCGGCACGGCAAAAGAGGCGGAATCGGCATTGGAAACCGTATCCTACGACGCCGTCGTCCTGGACCTGGGCCTGCCCGACGGCGATGGCCTGAAAATCCTGTGTGACCTGCGGGCCCGCAGCGATTCGACGCCGGTGCTGATTTTAACGGCCCGTGATGGCGTCGATGATCGGGTCAGGGGGCTCGACGCCGGGGCCGATGATTATTTGCTGAAGCCGTTCGCCATGGAAGAACTGGTCGCCAGGACCAGGGCCTTGCTCAGGCGCCCCGGTGGGGTTTTGGGGCAAACACTGACGGCCGGCAATGTTTCGTTCGACACCAGCGCCAGGGAAGTGCGGGTCGGCAAGTCGCCGATATCGATTTCCCGGCGTGAAATGGGCGTTCTTGAACAACTGATGCGGCGCAACGGCAGGGTCGTGCCGAAAGACGTTCTGGAAGACAAAATGTACGGCTTTGGCGAGGAGGTGACTTCAAATTCGGTGGAGGTACACATTTCGAGACTGCGGAAACGTCTGGCCACTGTCGGGGCGACCATCAGTATTCACACCCTGCGCGGTGTCGGCTATTTGCTGTCCGAAGAAGATGCCTGAACATGGATTAAGGACAGGCGGGATCGTCACATGAACAGCAAAAGTGACGAGGGGGCTGCGCCAAGGCAGGGCGCCACCATGGATTTGCTGCTGATTGGGGCGGCGAGTGTCCTGGCGGCGGTTGCGCTGGTGTTGTTTCGCCGTAATTTTGCAGTCTTTTCCGAAAACGGTTCGGTAGTTGCCGTCGCCGCATTGTGGGTATTTTTTTGCGCCTTCGTCTATGTTTACCGGCGGTGGCTTGAGACGCGTCAGGAACTGGCCGAGCGGGGAAGAAAAATTAACCGTTTCGAGGCCAGGGAAGCGCAGCGGGCGGAAAAGTCCGGTGACGAATATCAGGCCCGGATACAGCAACTTACCTGCCTTGGCGCCTGGGAACTGAACGTCAACGGCAATCGATTAACCTGGTCCGACGATGTATTCGCCATTTTCGGACTTAATCGCGAGGATGGGTTTCTCACTTATGAACAGTATCTGAAAAGGATTCACCCCGCCGACCGACCGGTCGTCGAAGAGGCCGTTTCGGAATGTCTGAGAGAGAAAAAGCCCTACGCCATTGATTATCGCATCGTCACGCCCGATGGCGACGTTCGAATCTTGTTTGAACAAAATCAACCGGTTCTCGAAAATGATCGACCGGTTGGAATTCGCGGCACAATCATCGACGCCACCGAAAATAAACTTTCAGAGACCGATCTTCGCGGTCAATACGGCATGTTGCAGTTTCTTATCGATGCCATCCCGATTCCGGTGTTTCACAAGGATGAAAACGGAATTTTTGAAAACTGCAACAAGGCCTATGAAGAATTTTTCGGGGTGCCTCAGGCCGAGGTTATCGGCAATACGGTTTATGATTTTTTCCCTGAGGATCGGGCCATTGAAGCGGATAACGCCGATAAATCGTTGATCCGGCTTGGCTGCTCCCTGACCTACGAGGCCAAGGAGGCCGACGGCAAGGGCGAAGAACACGACGTTATTTATTACAAAACACCGTTGAGCGAACCCGATGGCGCCGCCGGTGGAATTATTGCCGCCATGCTGGATATTTCGGAACGCAAGCACATGGAAGCGGCCCTGCGCGAGAGTGAAAAGCGGTTCCGGATAATTGCCGAATCGTCGTCCGACTGGTTCTGGGAAACCGATGAAAACCACCGGTTTATATATGTCTCGGAAAGATATCAGGAAATTCTGGGGCTGTCTCCGGAAAGCGTTTTAGGGCGGAGCCACTGGGATGTGGCCGGCGAAGATCAAACGGAAGACGGCAAGGAAAACTGGCGTCTGCATAAGGCCGAACTTAACGCCAATGCGCCATTTAGGGATTTTGTCTACCTGTTCCGGGCCGGTGACGGGACCATGCGTAATGTCAAGATCAGCGGCATACCGGTTTTTGGCGAAGCCGGTGAATTTCGCGGCTATCTTGGATCTGGCGCCGATGTAACCGATCACACCCGTGTCGAGGAAGCCCTGCGCAAAAGCGAGCAACGGCATCGCAATTTCGCCGCCGACGTGGCCCATGAATTGCGCACGCCGTTGGCCGTGTTGCGCACTAACCTGGATAATTTCGAAGAGACCGAAGCGGTCAAATCCCTGCGTCAGGATGTCGATAGCATGTCCCGCATGGTGACTCAGTTGCTGGCCGCGACTCGGATCGAAACCTACGTCGCGGCGGATTCATTCGTCAACGTCGACTTAACCGATGTTTGCCGGCATGTGGCGACCCTGCTGGGGCCGATCGCCATCAAGGAGCAAAGATCAATCGAGGTGCTGGGCGGCGATGATCCGATGTTCATTCAGGGGATTCCGGAATCCCTTGAGCAGGCGGTCAGGAACCTGGCCGAAAACGCCATTCGTTACTCGTCCCGTGGGTCGGTAATTTCCCTGAAGCTGGCATACCAGGAAGATTTTCCGTCGATCAGCGTGATTGATCGGGGCCGCGGCATCCCGAAGGAACAGCGAGAGGCTATTTTCGAGCGCTTTCTGCGCGCCGACCGGCGCGCCGGCGGGGCCGGGCTGGGCCTGTCGATCGTCAAGCGCACCATCGAAAATCATAATGCCGAAATTACTATAGAAGACACCCCTGGCGGCGGTGCGACGTTCACTATCCGTTTTCCGAAATACGACGACGCCATGCAGGAAGCGGTATAGTCGATCCGGAAAATCCAGTTACTTCAGGTTGTTGTAATGTGTGGGGCCTATAAGGGCGCCATAACGCGTCCGGACTGGAAGGCCGAGGCGCGTGGAAAGAGGGATCGTCGCTATGACAAAAAATCGTGCTTCAATTTTTACCATGGTGCTGATTATCGCCGTTTTCGCCGTTTCGGGAATGGCGTCCGCCGCTCGTGAGCAAACGGGTATGCAGGTGGGCTATTGCCCGGAAGTCCCGCAAACCAAATGGTGGGGCAAGACCACGCATCAGAAAATTACCAATTATGTGACGAAAAAGCACAACGGCAACTGGATGCCCTATATCGACAAATGGAATCGCCAGTTGGCAAAAATGCGGACCATTTATCACCGTGGCGGCAGCGCCGTTTTTAAAAAGCAGGGAGTGACCATCGAAGACAAGCAGTTGTCGCAATATATCAAAGATATAGAGGTTCGCCTGGAGGTCACCAGATGTCTTGCCATGCAGGAACTCAAGCGGGAGGAGCAATTGCTTAGCGAAATGGAAACCGCTTCGGGAGAAGATGAACCGGCGGCGAAAAACGAATAGCGCGCTATGCCCTGAAAACGGCGAAAATATTTCTGGATAATCCGATAATGCCCTAAATCATGGGGGTTGCTGTACTGGCCCCCAATTGAACCAGACAGCCTGACCTAGTCAGGAGGCTTAAGGATATCCTTGAGCATATGCCTATGTCTTATTTTGAAGACCATGTTGAGATCATCACCGATGGCGGTCGCCGTCGGCGCTGGCCGGCATCTGAAAAGCTTCGTATTGTGGAAGAGAGTTTCGAGCCTGGCGAGACGGTATCGAGCGTCGCCCGCCGCAATGGCGTTGCGCCGAACCTGCTGTTCCGGCGGCGCAAGTTGATGAGCGAGGGGGCGCGATTGCCGTGAGCCGTGATGAGACCGTTGTTGGCAATTCCGAGCTTAAACACCTGAAGCGTCAGGTTCAGGAACTCGAACGTCTGCTTGGGTCGCAAGACCATGGAACGAGACCCTGAAGGAGGCGCTGGATAAAGCGTCTCACGGCCTGAACCTGCGCCCCTGCTTCACCCCGGTCACCAGTCCACAATCCAATGGCATGGCCGAGAGCTTTGTTAAAACAATCAAACGCGATTATGCCCGTATTAACCCGCTGCCAGATGCCGATACCGTGCTGGCGGCACTTCACCGGTGGTTCGAAGATTACAACGAGAACATCCCCATAGTGGGCTCAAATGGAAATCTCCGAGAGACTTCATCAAAGCCTAAACGTAAACCCGTCAGGCTGTCCGGTGAAATGGGGGCAGGTCCAGTGCTCTCGTACGCGTTCATGGTTCAGCTTAACCGGGCTGACTACCCAAAATAACGTCACAACCTTCAAAATTGAATTGAAAAATATGTATCTGTATCGCTGATAACTTGCATATGCATAGATTGAATGGTTGCCTTTCTCACTCTCTTTAGTGGAATGATGAAAGGAAACAAATCATATGCCTTGTAATAGCAACTACGTGGTAAATAAATCTATGCTTGGTCAAAGGGTTATCAAAATTAACAGGTACGTCAAAGAGCATGGAATTCACTTAAAATATCTTACAGATTTTGAAAACTATAGGGCTGTTGTTGAAGCCCACAATGAGGTTAGCGCCGTAACGGCGGTTCTCGATACCAGGGTATCGGATATCGGTCCCGAGAATGGTTTCTGGATATTAGCGACTGATGAGATGGGCGAAGTAATCCATGTCCAGGCCGTACGGAGTGACGATTTGACGGGCTCTACTTTGTCGCGGCACTGGCTATCAGATCCGATGGTTTATGCCCCGGCCTGGCTGGATATCGATATCAATAGGTGCGATTTTGACACCGCTCCAATTACGCATGAAATAACGGGAACTGTCTGTTACCATGCGGACTTCTGGCTTCACAAAAAACACAGAAACATGGAACTTGCTTCCCTATTCTCCAACTACGCGATGGTGCTGGCATTGACCAAATTTAGACCCGACTACTTTTATGGGTTGATGTCTCCCAAGTTGGTAAAATTGGGTTGGGTTGCAAGAGCGGGGTATCTTCACATGCATCCCCGGGCTCCTCGTTGGTACATCCTTAAGGACGGAACTTACTACGATGAATATTTAGTTTGGGTGACCGGCCCGGAACTTGCTGATTTATGGGCCTCCGGCAAGAGGGATACTAAGGTTCTGGGTCAAGTTGCAAAGAACACTAATCCCCTCTCGACCGTCCAGTAAACGATGGGAAGTAATTAGTCGCTCATAGCTGAGCCAGAACGGCTCAGTATTTACGTCCTCCATGCGCGCCCTGATGTGCTGAAGTTGGGGCTCTCCGGTTTCAAAGGTATGTTGCATCGCGGTTGATATCTTTTCAACGTACTCGGGGGATTCCTTTTCCGAGAGGTTGATTGAGAGTTCGCCAACAATATCGGTTGCCCATTTCCGACCATATATTCTGGCCGATGGCGATTCGGGACCAACCCATGAAAAGATGAGCTCGTCTTCTAGTTCGCTGAACTGATAATTAATGGTGTGCCGCAAATAATCAGCCAGTTTTTCTACTGCAATCTCATCATACCGACCAGCCGTCGTATCCCATAGCTCGAAACCCTGTCTAATAGCGAGTGAAGCATTTTTTATTTCTGAAAAATCGCGGTTTGATATCATTGTAGGATGGAGCACCTCAATGGACCGGTTTTTTTGAATTTGCAAAATGCGCTCGATCACCTGGTGGCGATCCGTGTAAATCTCTCCGACCCACCCGAAATAGAAAAAATAAAGTTCAATAGGAACATTTGATTGGTAACGAGATAATTGCTCAAGAACAAACGCCAGGGCATCGTTCTCCACATTATTTGTTACCCATTCGATTTTTACAGAGTTTGCAGAAACGCTAAGTTTTACCTGACCCAAGTGGTGGAGAAACAAACTATCAAATGAACTATCGATTTCGCTGGCGGAATGCTCCACGCCCCGGTCATCAACCCACCATTTCCCGAAAGTAAAGGGGGAGACATCTTCACTAAAATGGATTCCGTTGTTTCGCAACACGCCCCTCAATAATAAATTTCATGCACTATTTTGTGCGGCAATACGTGAATTTCAAACCACTTAGCAGGGTGTAGTTAGGAATCATCGCTCACTGCAATATTCTTTACGAGCCCATACAGGCTTTTACGAATTTTTCGATTAGTTATTTTGTAGTAATTTCTGACCAACTGAGTCGTTTCACTGCGCAATAGTGGATCAGATTTCTGTCCTGCACTGTATTCTGTGAATTTCTTGTTGGTGAGATGACGACCTCCTGTAGCTTTCGTCGATTGCCCCATTTCGTCAAAAAAATATGTTGGTGTCACGTTGAGTATTCGGGAAAATTCATAGAGTCTAGATGCACTGATACGATTGGCGCCGCGCTCATACTTTTGGATTTGCTGAAAGGTCAGCCCTACGGCATCGCCCAACTTTTCTTGACTGATGCCAAGTAGTGTGCGGCGGAGTCTCAATCGGGAGCCGACATGAACATCAACAAGCCGAGGAATGCCAATACCGCCAACACTGGCCCTTGAGGCCCGCTTATTGCTCTTAAGTTTCTTCAAATCAAATTGCTCCATAAAAACGTAAAATGCAATTTATTGAGAAATATTCCGACGGTTCGATGGTTATGGCAAGAAAAAACCCGAAAGTAAGTTTTACAGCCCCTTCAACGAAAAGGCTCTGCATGCTCCGGTAGTCTAGGGTCAGGAC
>CAZZKE010000068.1:0-15399 GCA_964655005.1 uncultured Thalassospiraceae bacterium
GCACCCGGGCTTCGATGCTGGCGGCCATGCTCATTTTATCGACCCGCATCAGCAATAATTCCGGCAGCCGCAGGTTGATATCAAGATAGGTCATCCAGTTCAGCGGCGAAGTGTCCCAGGCGTTTTCCTCGAAGCGTTTTCGAATCGGCTCCAGTACATCCCACGATGTCTTGCCGGCAAATTGTTTCCTCAGGCGGGGCGACAGATAGCGCTTTTTCTCGGCATCGGTGAAGGCTTCCGCGCCACCCCAGAAAATCGGCTGACCGTGGGCCGCCCGGCGCAAGAATTCCGTATACAGGCGGTCGCCCAGGCCCATGCCGCGAAGCGCCGCCAGCAGTGTTTTTTTCAGGAATCCGGGCAGCGGCAGGGCATTGGCCCGTTCCAGCGCCAGAAAAATTTTCCAACTGCGATACCCCCAGAACAGCTCGTCGGCGCCCTCGCCGACCTGACACACGGTAACGCCGTTGTCGCGGGCCAGTTTCGAGACAAAATATACCGGCACGCATACCGGATCGGCGATCGGCTCGTCCTGATGGGCGATCATCTTGGGCAGGAAATCCAGCAAGTCGTCCTGGCTGATTAAATATTCATGGTAGTCGGCGCCGACTTTTTCGGCGATCATCCGGGCGTAGGGAAGTTCATCGGCGACACTGCCCTGATCGCCCTCGTAGCCGATCGAAAAAGTCTTGACCGGTCGTTCTTCGTCTCTGGAAAACAGCGCCAGATTGGAACTGGAATCGATGCCGCCGGACAGGAACACGCCAATCGGCACGTCACCGGCCTTGCGGTAGTCGACCGCCGTTTGCAGTTCGTCCAGGACGGCGGCGGCGATCTCGGCGTCCGATTCGGCAAGCATCGGCGAGACCTGGTCGAAGACATCCCACCATCGCGCGGTCTTGCGGGCGCCGTCGGCGCCGATCCGCATCCAGGTCCCGGCCGCCAGTTTTTCGATGCCCTCGAACAGGGTCATCGGCGCCGGCGCGGTCAGGAACGACATATAATGAAAAAATGCCTCTTCGTTGACCGCCCGCGGACGTTCCGGCCCGGCCAGAATGGCCTTGATTTCCGAGCCGAAAACAATGCCGCGATTATCGATGGCGTAATATAACGGCTTGATTCCGATACGGTCGCGGACCAGCCACAGGCTGCGGTCGGCGCCGTCCCACAGCGCGAAGGCGAACATGCCGCGAAACCGTTTCAGGCAGTCGATACCCCACTGCCGGAAGGCATAAAGCACGACTTCGGTATCGGAATGGTCGGTTTGCCATTGGTCGTGGCCCAGGGCCGTAAGCTCTTCGCGCAATTCCCGGTGGTTGTAGATTTCGCCGTTGAAGGCTATGCCCAGGCTACGGTCGGCGGTGAACATCGGCTGCAAGGCCGCCGCCGACAGGTCGATGATGGCCAGCCGGCGGTGGGCCAGCCCGATGGTCCGGCCCGCGTCGGCCCATTCGCCGCTGCCGTCCGGTCCCCGGTGCGCCATGGTTTTGCCCATGGCCGACAGCATCGCCTTGTCGACCGGCCAGGTCGCCGCATCGAATGACAGGATACCGGCTAATCCACACATGCTCTACATTTCCGAGTTATTATGAACAACCTGTTGGGACGTCACATCTAGCCATAAAAATCCCTGTACCATTCGGCAAACCGGGCGACGCCTTCCCCGATCGACGTGCCGGGCCGATAGCCGACATCACGGCGCAGCGTTTCCACATCGGCCCAGGTATCCCGGACATCGCCGGGCTGCATGGGCATATAGTTGCGGATGGCTTTCAGGCCAAGGCTGCTTTCCAGCGCGGCGATGAATTCCATCAGGTCGACCGGCTCGCTGTTGCCGATATTGTAAAGCCGGTATGGTGCGGTCGTGCTGGTCGACGGGTCGGGCGGGTCGCCGGGGGTATGGCCTACCGGTTCTGGGCGGTGGTCAAGCACCCGGATCACGCCATCGACGATATCGTCGATGTAGGTGAAATCGCGGCTCATTTTGCCATCGTTATAAATATCGATGGGCCGCCCCGCGATAATCGCCCGGGCGAATTTAATGGGCGCCATGTCGGGCCGGCCCCAGGGGCCGTAGACGGTAAAGAACCTTAGCCCGGTGGTTGGAATACCGTACAGATGGCTGTAGGAATGGGCCATCATTTCGCCCGCTTTCTTGGTCGCGGCGTACAGGCTGACCGGATGATCGGTCGGGTCGTTTACGGCATACGGCAGCTTGGTATTGGTGCCGTAGACCGAACTGGACGATGCGAAAACCAGATGCCCGACGCCGGCGGCGCGGCACCCTTCGAGCAGGTTGAGAAACCCCAGCAGGTTGCTTTCGGCGTAAGCATGGGGGTTTTTCAGGCTGTAACGGACCCCGGCCTGGGCCGCCAGATTGACCACCCTGGTCGGCTTTTCATGGGCGAACAGCCGTTCCATGGCGGCCCGGTCGGCCAGGTCGATGCGGGCTTCGGTATAGCCGGGATGATCGCCGATCAGGGCCAGGCGGGCAATTTTCAGGTCGACATCGTAATAATCATTCAGGTTATCCAGGCCGATAACCCGTTCACCTTGCGCCAACAGCCGCCGGGCCAGGGCGTTGCCGATAAATCCGGCGCTGCCGGTAACCAGAATTGACATCGTCATATCCTTTGATAAACGCCCCGGTATAGCCAATTCACCGGTTCACAGAAAGTCTTAACTTTTGATCCGGTGCAATCGCCACTTGATGCGGACGCCGCCGCCATCGAGGCGGCCCGAGACGACGATCTGTTCGGCCCGCCGGGGACTGTCCGGCCGGCCGAGATAAATGCTTTCATCAAGCGACACGGCGCCGCCGGAGCTTTGAAAATGCCACCCCGTACCGCCCGCCAGCCGCAGCAGCACGGCGCCGCCTTCGGCCCGGGAGGCATCGACATCGGGGTGCAGATGAAAGCGCACCGCATATTCCCGGCCGCCGTCGCCTTCCAGGATATCTTCGCCCCGGATATCTTCGCCGGCGGCGTCGACAAACAGGTTTCGCAGATGGCGGACGCCAAGGGTGCCGTAATATCCGTTATGGCCGGTTTCCAGCCACAGGTCGCCATCCGCTTCCTTGCGCCGGCAGGTCACATCGGTCGGGCCGGCGCCGATGCGGCCGTCGTCCAGAAATTCCAGGGAATTGGTCTCGTCGACGATCAGGGTCGAATGGGCGGCGGTGGCGCGCATGGCGTCACGCCAGTCCCGGTCTTCACCCGGTTTTGCGCCACAGTTGACAATCATCCGGTCCTTGCCGTGACTCATTTCGAAGCTCAGCGTGCCGGCGTGGGTATTCCGGCCCGGTTCGGGTTTGCCGGTATCGACAATTATCACCGTCCGGCCGGCCCCCAGTCGCTGAAAACCGCTGTGCGGGGCGCTGGTCAAAGCCTTGCTCCGGACTTCCGTGTGGCTCAGGACGATATCGATATGGGAACGGTCATCCTCGCACGATCCGTTGAACAGGGCCAGACGGCCATCGCCATGACGGAAGGCGCGCAGCATCGGCGCCATACGGTCGATGGCCCCCTGCAATTCGTGCGGCGTTTCCAGATGGGCCTCGGCCAGCAGGGCCCGGATTTCCAGGCAGGTTTCCAGTACCGACAGGTGCAGCGACGGGTTGCGTTCGATCTGGCCGCCGTCGGGTCTGATCTGGTTTAGCAGTTCCCGGCACAGGGATTTAAGGCCGGTGTCGAGCATGGATTCGGCGCCGGGCAGGCAAACGGCGGCTTCGATCAGCCCTTTCAGGGCGTCGAAGGCTCGCCCGTCCGGGGGCATGGAATCGATGCAGCGGCCCTGGTGACGGGCCTGGGCGATCATCGAGCCGAGCATCACCCGCCGGGTCTTGTCGTCGCCCCGGCTCAAAACCGGGAATGCCGTAAACCAGGCCGACAGACGGGCCCCCAGCACATCGGGCCGCCATGCCAGCGGGTCCCAGCGCCCGAAGTTCTCGGTCCATCCCTTGACCAGGTGGCGGGCCAGCCTGAAGGCTTCGTCCGAGCCCACCGCCAGCAGGTCGCCAAGCCAGGAAAACCCGTGCAGCGCCGCCGCCTGGGCCGGATTCGCGGGTACGTTGCGCCACGGCTCGTCACCAAGCTGGCAGGGGTGGGACAGCAGCATGATTTCGCCCTTCAGGACGGCCTTGCCGCCGGTGGCGTCGCCCGGGCGGATACGGGGCGGCGCCAGGCGCAGGCCGGCGGGGATATCACCGCGCAGCGTCATGGCGTAAAGCGGGCTGGCGTACAGCAGTTGTTTCAGCGCCCTGACGGTTCGTGCCGGGATGTGCCCTGAACCACCCGTGCTGGATCTCGCCCTAATCATGGTGTCGGTAATACCAAACTACACAAATAACGGATTCGGAGATTATAAACGTGGTAGCAGGTTCGCCAAACCGGGGCAAGCTAAGGACTTATAACCGAACCAGCCGGGCGGCGTAAAAGCCATCCATTCCGCCGCTATCCGGCAGATGGCACGGCAGGGTGCGAAGGTCGCCATCGGGGCTTAGCAGTTCCGTGCAGCCGCAAATTTCCGCAGCGTCAACGGGTTGTCTGCGGAAATCCGGGTTGTCGTTCAGGAACGCCGCGACGCGATCCGGGCCTTCTTCCGGTTGCAGCGAACAGGTGCAGAATATGACCACCCCGCCGGGCCTGACCATGGCCCCGGCGCTGGCGAGCAAGGCCGCCTGGGGGCGGCCCAGATTGATCATGTCCGCCGGGGTTTTCAGGTGGGCGACATCGGGGTGCCGGCGCATGGTGCCGGTCGCCGTGCAGGGGGCGTCCAGCAGGACGGCGTCGGCCGGTTCCGAAGGCCGCCATTGCGTGGCGTCGGCGGCGACCGTCAGCGCCGGCAGGTTCAGCCGCTGCATGTTTTGCCGCAATCTTTCAAGCCGCCGGGATGATCGGTCGACGGCGGTGACGATGGCCCCGGCGGCGGCCAGTTGGGCGGTCTTGCCGCCGGGCGCGGCGCCCAGGTCGATCACCGATTTTCCGGCGATATCGCCCAGCAGCCGGGCCGGAATAGCCGCCGCCGCGTCCTGCACCCACCAGGCCCCGGCGTCGAAACCGGGCAGCGCCGGCACTCCGCCCTGTTTCGATACGGCTTCGCGGCCCAGCCGCAGCGATCCGGTCGGCAACAGCCTGGCGTCCAGGCGTTCGGCCCAGTGTTCCGGGTTGGCGGCGACGGTCAGGTCCAGGGCCGGTTCCAGCAGGTGGGCCTCGGCAATGGCGCGGCAGGTTTCCCGGCCATAGGCGTCGGTCCATGACCGCCACAACCAGTCCGGCGTGTTGCGGCGGGCGGCATCCTGTCCGCGTTGCATCTCCGGGCCTTCCCGGACCAGCCTTCTAAGGACGGCATTGACCAGATTGCCGTATTTTTCGAAGCCCCGCTCCTTGCATATCCGGACGGCCGAATCGACGGCGGCGTGGGGGGCGGTGCGAGTGAACAGCAGCTGGGCCGCGCCCAGGCGCAGAATGTCGGTTACCGGGCCGGCCTTACGTGGCAGGGGACGTTCCAGGCAGCGGTCGATCAATTCATCTATCTGACCCAGCCGCCGCAATGCCGTTGACAGCAAATTGCGGGCGAAGGCCCGGTCGCGCCGGTCCAGGCCTTTGAACAATGACGATTTGTCGAGGGCGTCATCAAGGGGGGTGTGGCGATGCAGTACGGCGATAAGCAGGTCGAGCGCCGCCTGGCGCGGGATAAGAATATTTTCAGTCATTTCCGTGGGTCATTGTTAGTGCAACTTGGCATTGGCCGTGCCATTCTATCGCTTGTGACAAACGGGAGGCAAGATGGCCGACGAAGAGCAAAATCCGGACCCGGTCGATTCGGCGGACGGGACCGTCGAAATAGCGGAGCAAACGGCGACAACGGAACGCGGCGGACCGAAGGGGCCGGAGCCGACCCGCTATGGCGACTGGGAAAAAAAGGGCCGCTGCATAGACTTCTGAACCGGAAATCCGGCACTGGGAACATAGATGGCATTGAAATCGGTAATCGACTGGCTGGTCAGGCCGCCCGCCCCGACGGCTGGCGGTATTTCGGGCTCGGCGCAGGCCGGTCGCGGGGCGATCAATATCCTGGTCTGTGATTTTGACGGCCCCGAAGGCCGCCAGGCGGCGCAGCGGATGCTTGTTTTTCTGAAAGGCGGGCCACGGGTCCATGTTCAGCACATGGCCCGGAAACTGAAACTGTCGGGCAAGGGCGGATTGGTCAAGCAATTGCTGGCGGCGGCGGCAACCGGCCGCAAATGGCTGGCCGGATCTTCCTGCGACGTGCTGTTGTGGGGCGAAACGGCGGGACCGGAAGAAAATATGACGATCCGCTTCCTGTGTGCGACCGCCGACGCCGACAAGCAGGCCGGCAGTTTTGGCCTGGGCGACACCCTTGAGCTGGCGACCAACTATGACGCCGATTCGGAAAAACTCGTTTACGCCGCCGCCGTCGCCGCCGTCGCCCCCCGTAAACCGGAGCCGGTTCGCCGGGAACTGGCAAAAATTCTCGACGCCGCCGCCGAATCGCTGTCGCCATACATCGACGCGCCGCCAAATGAACTGGAAAATAGGCGCTTCACTTCGTTCATGACCTGCCTTGGCACGGTTTTCGCGGCGCTGTGGCGGGTCGGCGGTGACGGCACCCGCCTGGACCGGGCGATCAAGGCCTACCGGGCCGTCCTGTCCCGGCAATACGATCCGGACGATCCCCTGGGTTATGTCCTGACCCAGAATCATATGGCGTCCGCCTTGCAGGCGCTTTCGCAACGGGATAACAAGCCCGAGCCGCTGAAATACGCCGCCGAGTGTTACCGCAGCATCGCCACGGCGCTTGGTCCCCATACCCATGCCAACGACTGGGCGCTGGCCAATATTCATCTTGGCGACGTGCTGGTCAGTTTATCCGCTTTCGGCGATCAGGAAAAATACCTGAAAGGCGCCAGCGGCGCCTATCAGGGCGCGCTCAAGGTTTTTACCCGTCAGTCCAACCCCGGACCGTGGGCCCAGTTGATGAATCAGCTTGGGATGACGCTGATGACCCTGAGCGAAACCGCCGAGGGCAACCGCCCGCTCGAACAGGCGGCGTCGTGCTTCCGGCAGGCCCTGGAAGTGCGGCGGCGGGACGTGGCCCCCCTGCTGTGGGCGCAGACCGCCAACAATCTGGGCGCGGTTACGTTTTCGATTTACAGATACAGCAAGAACAGCGTCCTGCTGAACGAAGCCGCCTCGTGCTTCGAGGGCGCCGCCGAGGTTTATTCGGAACACGGGCGCGCCAATACCGCCCGCATCGCCAACAACAACCTGCAACGTATCCGCCAGATGCAGGCGGAATAAATCCGGGCTTTCCGGTATTACCTGTTCTGGCGGTTTTCGATCAGGTCATCGACCACGCCGGGGTCGGCCAGGGTCGAAATGTCGCCCAGGGTGGCGTAATCGTTTTCACCGATCTTGCGCAAGATTCGCCGCATGATCTTGCCCGAACGGGTCTTCGGCAGGCCGGGCGCCCATTGCAGCCAGTCGGGCGAGGCGATCGGGCCGATTTCCTTGCGCACCCACTGCACCAGTTCCTTCTTGAGCGCATCGGACGGTTCGACGCCGGCGTTCAGGGTGACGTAGGCGTAGATGCCCTGCCCCTTGATCTCGTGCGGGGCGCCGACGACGGCGGCCTCGGCGACATCGTGGTGGGCGACCAGCGCGCTTTCGACTTCTGCCGTGCCCATGCGATGGCCCGACACGTTGATTACGTCGTCGACCCGTCCGGTTATCCAGTAATAGCCGTCTTCGTCGCGGCGGCAGCCGTCGCCGGTGAAATATTTGCCGGGGTAGGCGGCAAAATAGGCCTGCACGAAACGGTCGTGATCGCCATAAACCGAACGCATCTGACCGGGCCAGGAATCGGCGATACACAGGTTACCCGATGTCGCGCCTTCCAGGACCCGGCCATCGGCATCGACCAGTTGCGGCCGGATGCCGAAGAACGGGAGGGTCGCCGAGCCGGGCTTCAGGGCGGTGGCGCCGGGCAGCGGGGTAATCATGATGCCGCCGGTTTCGGTCTGCCACCAGGTATCGACAATCGGACAGCGGCCTTCGCCGACGACATTGTTGTACCACATCCAGGCTTCCGGATTTATCGGCTCGCCGACGGTTCCAAGCAGCCGCAGCGATTTGCGCGAGGTCTTTTTTACCGGACCGTCGCCGTCGCGCATAAGCGCCCGGATCGCGGTCGGCGCGGTGTAGAAAATGTTGACACCGTGCTTGTCGCAAACCTGCCAGAAGCGCGAACTGTCGGGATAGTTGGGGACGCCTTCGAACATCACGGTGATGGCGCCGTTGGCCAGCGGCCCGTAAACAATATAACTGTGGCCGGTGACCCAGCCGACATCGGCGGTGCACCAGTAGACGTCACCGTCGTGATAATCGAACACATACTGGTGGGTCATCGCGGCGTATACCATGTAGCCGCCGGTGCTGTGCAGCACCCCCTTGGGCTTGCCGGTGGAACCCGAAGTATAAAGGATGAACATGGGGTCTTCGGCGTTCATTTCTTCCGGTTCGCAGTCTTCCGGGGCGCCTTCGATGGCGTCATGGTACCAGATGTCGCGGCCCTCGACCCAGTCGATATCGCCGCCGGTACGCCGGATCACAAACACCTTGTCGACGGTCGTGCATTTCTTGATCGCCTCGTCCGTATTGGCTTTCAGGGGTATCGGCTTGCCGCCGCGCACCCCTTCGTCGGCGGTAATGACGCAATGGGAATCGCAATCCTGGATGCGCCCGGCCAGCGCGTCCGGCGAAAATCCGCCGAACACCACGGAATGGATGGCGCCGATCCGGGTGCAGGCCAGCATGGCGACGGCGGCTTCCGGCACCATCGGCATGTAGATGGTGACGACACTGCCCTTCCGGACCCCTTCCGCCTTCATGGCGTTGGCGAATTTACAAACCTCGGCGTGCAGTTCCCTGTAGGTAATGGTTCGCGAGACCTCCGGGTCGTCGCCTTCCCAGATTATCGCCGTCTGTTCGCCGCGTTCCGCAAGGTGCCGGTCCAGGCAGTTGGCGGAGGCATTCAGGGAACCGTCATAGAACCACTTGATGGTGACGTCGGGGGCGTTGAAATTAACGTCCTTGACCTGGCTGTAGGGCTTGATCCAGTCGATGCGCCGGCCCTGTTCGCCCCAGAATTTCTCGTTATCCTCGACCGATTGTTTATAGAGCTCGAGGTATTTGTCGTTATCGGCCCACGCCGTCCTGGCAAGCGCTTCGGGAACCGGAAATATTTCGTCTTCGGTCATTGTCGTCAGCCTCCCTGTAAAGATGCAATTTTATTGCAGACGATTATCGAAAAAATTCACGGTCAGCACAAGGTGCGTCCGCTCAGAAAAATTTCACCATCCCGAATTTCGGTGGATACGGCGGTCAACTTCTGGTCGCCGCACGGGCCGGATATGCACTGGCCGTCTTCGATGCGAAACAGGGCGCCGTGGGACGAACACAGAATAAGATTTTTTTCCGGGCTCAGGAACTTGCCGGGGGTGAAATCCAGCGGCGCACCGACGTGCGGACAACTGTTCAGGTAAACATGCACCCTGTCGCCCCGCCGGATGACTATGAAGCTCTGTTTCCGGCCATCCAGTTCGGCGACAACGACGGCGCTGTCGCCATCTGCTATATCGTCAATGGAACATAATCGATTATTCGTCATGTCGGTTTGGTGCGCCCGACCGCCCAGCGAAAGAATTCGCGGCGCAATTCTTCGATGGCCGATTTTCTGGAAATCCACAGCGGTGAATGATCGTCTTCGACGGGATCATGGAGCCGCTTGACGGCTTTGATCCGGAAAAACCGGGCCAGTTTGTTGGTGGCCCGCGCCTTGCGTATGGAAATCGAATATTCATTGGCCCGACAGGTCTCGCCGATAATTTTAATGGCCCACCCGGTTTCTTCCAGCACTTCGCGATGCAGGGCCTGTTCGGCGGTTTCGCCGTCGTCGATGCCGCCGCCCGGCAAGACCAGGCTTTGCCGCGCCATGGCAACCAGAATTTCGCCCTTTTTGTTATAGGCGATGCCGTAAACGCTGGGCCGCTCGTGATAAACGAGCCCCGCTTCCTTTTCGCCGAACTGGATAATCTTGTCGTCGATATTACTCATTGCGGCGCGAAAACCATCTTCCAGGGTTTAATGATGACGCTTTCAAACAGCCCGGCCCTGGCGTAGGGGTCGGCGGCGGCGAAGGCATCGACCGCCGCGCGGTCGGCGAAATCGACGATCAGCAGGCTGCCGTTCATAGCGTCAAAATCGTCATCCAGGGTCGGTCCGGCGATAACGATGTGGTCGCGGTGGCGTTTTAGAAATTCCACATGGTCGGGGCGGTTGTCGGCGCGAACCTGACCGTGGCCGGGTTTGTCGGTGCAGTGAACGATAAAATGCATGGGCGGACTCTCCTGTAAAATTATTGGCCCCGGCGCAGCGGCAAACGGTAAATTGCGGCACTATTCGTCTCTCATTGGCCGCGCCAGCAGGCCGGCGATGGTGGCGTCGATATCGGCGCCTTCGTTAAGGATACCGTGGACGGCGGCGCAAATCGGCGTTTCGACCCCCAGCGATCCGGCCAGCGTCGATACGGCGGCGGCGCTGTGCACGCCTTCGGCGACCGAATTGCGCTCGCCCACCACATCTTGCAGCGAACGGCCTTCGCCAAGCGCCACGCCCAATGAAAAATTGCGCGACTGGATGGCGTTGCAGGTCAGGGTCAGGTCGCCCAGCCCGGCCAGCCCGCTTACGGTTTTCCACTGGCCGCCCTTGGCCAGGGCCAGCCGGGCGATTTCCGACAGGCCCCGGGTTATCAGGGCGGCGCGCGCATTATCGCCCAGTTGCCGGCCGGCGACTATGCCGCAGGCGATGGCCAGCACATTTTTCATCGCGCCGCCGATTTCGGCGCCGATTCTGTCGGTGGAACGATAGATGCGGAAGCGGGGCGTCGCCAGCGCCTCGGCCAGAACCTTGCCCAGGGCGCCGTCGGGACAGGCCAGGGTAACGGCGCTCGGCAGCCCCAGGGCGACCTCGCGGGCAAACGTCGGCCCCGACAGCACCGCCAGCGGCGCTTGCGGTATGGTCTCGGCGCAAACCTCGCTAAGCAGGGCGCCGGTATCCTGCTCGATGCCCTTGGCGCAAATAATCGCCGCGACACCGGGCCGCCAGGACGGGGCCATGGTGGCGGTGACGGCGCGCAGGAATTGTGCCGGGGCGACCAGCAGCACGGCGTCACAGGCGGCGATGTCCGCCAAATCGGCAGTTGCCCGGATGCCGCGATCAAGCCGGACACCCGGCAGGAACGGCGTGTTTTCATGGCTTTCGTTGATAATCTCGGCGACTCTGGCTTCGTGGGCCTGCAACACCACGGCGCGACCGGCCCGTACTGCGGTGCAGGCCAGCGCCGTGCCCCAGGCCCCGGCCCCGACGATGCCGATGGTGTCGATTCCGGCACTCACGCCTTGGCTCCGGCGAAGGCGGCGGCGCTGGCGTCGGGGTCCAGCGGCCAGCGCGGGCGGGGTGCGAAATCGAGCCCGTCGGCGGCGGCCCCGATCCCCATGGCCCGTATCCGTTCGATGCCGGCCCAGGCGATCATGGCGCCGTTGTCGGTGCACAATTCGACGGGCGGGGCGACCAGGCGGACGCCGTGATCCGCCGCCAGGGCGCCCAGGCGGTGTCGCAGGGCCGAATTGGCGGCGACCCCGCCGGCCACTACCAGGGTCTCGCCCAGGGGATGGCGGGCCTTGAATTCGGCCAGGGCGTTGGCCGTGCGGTCGGCCAGGGCGTCGGCGGCGGCGGCCTGGAAAGAGGCGCAAAGGTCGGCGACGTCCTGTTCCTGCAAGGGGCCTTCCGGCAGCGCCAGGGCGGCGTGGCGGACGGCGGTTTTGAGCCCCGAAAAGGAAAAATCACAACCCGCCCGGCCCTTCATGGGGCGCGGCAGGTCGAACCGGCCGGCGTCGCCGCCCAGGGCCTGCCGTTCCACCGCCGGCCCGCCGGGGTAACCCAGGCCGAGCATTTTCGCGACCTTGTCGAAGGCTTCGCCCAGGGCGTCGTCGATAGTCGTGCCCAGGCGTTGGTATCGGCCCGCCCCCTCGACGATCAGCAACTGGCAGTGGCCACCCGAAACCAGCAGCAGCAGATAGGGAAAGGCCAATGATCGTTGCGACAGCCGGGCGCTCAGCGCGTGGCCTTCCAGATGATTGACGGCGATGAACGGCAGGCCGCGCACGGCGGCGATGGCCTTGCCGGTCATTACCCCGACGATGACGCCGCCGATCAGGCCCGGCCCGCCGGTGGCGGCGACGGCGGTCAGGTCTTCGAAGCCGACCCGGGCTTCATCAAGGGCCCGGGAAATCAGGGCGTCGATGTTTTCCAGATGGGCCCGCGCCGCCAGTTCCGGCACGACGCCGCCAAACGGGCGGTGCTGGTCAAGCTGCGACAGCACCACGTCGGCAAGAATTTCGCCATCATCGCCGACTATTGCCGCCGCCGTTTCGTCACAACTTGTTTCGATCCCGAGAACGATCATCTATAAACTCTTTACCTGTTATGGATGCGGACTTTACTCTCCGCCCGGCTTTCGGACCAACACTTTAGATACTGGGATATATCAATGGCAACTTCCTCTCCGCTTCGCATCGGCACCCGCGGCAGTCCGCTGGCGTTGGCCCAGGCCGAGGAAGTAAAGACCCGGCTGGCCGCCGCGCACTCTGAACTGGCGACCGTGGACATCGTCGTCATCAAGACTACCGGCGATAAAATTCAGGACCGGGCGCTGGCCGAAGTCGGCGGCAAGGGACTTTTCACCAAGGAAATCGATGACGCCATGCTGGATCATCGCATCGACCTGGCGGTGCATTCCATGAAGGACGTGCCGACCTGGCTGCCCGGCGGCATCGTCCTGCCGTGCATGCTGGAACGGGAAGACCCCCGCGACGCCTTCATATCGAACAAGGCCGCCTGTATTGCCGAATTACCGGCCGGTGGCGTGGTCGGCACCGCCTCGTTGCGGCGGCAGGCCCAGATTCTGCACATGCGACCGGATCTTCGGGTCGAAACCTTTCGCGGCAATGTGCAAACGCGCCTGCGGAAGCTGGCGGCGGGCGAAGTCGACGCCACCCTGCTGGCGCTGGCCGGGCTGAACCGGCTGGGCCGGGCCGATATCGCCGCCTCGGTTATCGAAACGACCGAGATGCTGCCGGCCGTCGGCCAGGGCGCGGTCGGCGTCACCTGCCGGGAAGACGACCAGCGGGCGCTGGACCTGTTACAGGCCATCAATCACCGCGAAACGGTGCTGCGGGTCGGCGCCGAACGGGCCTTGCTGGCGGTGCTCGATGGTTCGTGCCGGACCCCCATCGGCGGGCTGGCGGAATTTACTACCGACGGATTTTTTCTGCGCGGGCTGATGGTCAAACCAGACGGCTCGGAATTAATCGAAGCCAGTCGCCGGGGCGCGGTCGCCGGGGCCGACGCGGCGGCGGCCATGGGCCGCGAGCTCGGCGAAGAACTGAAGCGCCGGGCCGGTCCCGGCTTTCTGGATTAGCGGCCATGCGGTTGCTGATTACCCGGCCACGGGAAGACGCCGAAAATCTGGCCGAAGCGCTGGCCGCGCGGGGCCACGAGACGGTCATCGAACCGTTGCTGGAAATCCGTTACCTGGCGATGGCGGAAGCCGACAGGGCGCGGTTGCTGGATGGCGTCCAGGCGGTTCTGGTGACCAGCGCCAACGGCCTGCGGGCCTTCGCCCTGGTGTCGGACCGGCGCGACGTGGCGGTTCTGGCGGTCGGCGATGCGTCGGCCCGGGCGGCGGTTAAGGCCGGCTTCGCCGGGGTCGAAAGCGCCGGCGGCGATGTCGTGGCGCTGGCCCGGATGGTCATTGAAACGCGGCGCCCGGAAGATGGCGCGCTGCTGCACGCGGCGGCCGGCAAGGTGGCAGGCGACTTGTCGGGGATGCTGCAAAAGGCCGGTTTCGAAGTCCGCCGCGCGGTTCTTTACGAGGCGCATAAGGCCGGCCATCTGTCGGCGGCGGCAAGCGCCGGAATCGCCGCCGGAAAATTCCACGGGGTGCTGCTGTTCTCGCCGCGCACGGCGGAAAGTTTCGTGTCGCTGATCGCCGCCGCCGGCCTGACCGGGCGGTGCCGGAAAATTACCGCCTATTGCCTGAGCGAGGCGGTGGCGGAAAAGCTGCGGGGGCTGGAATGGGCGGCCGTCGCCGTCGCCGCCCGCCCCGATCAGCCATCGCTGATCGAGACAGTGGGGCCATGAAAAAGAGTCGGCGATCGGGCAATTTGTTGTCCCCTTCGGGGGGCGAACCCTGTTATACCCGGAGTTCCGGACCGACGGGTCCATGGAAAGGTCAGGAAGCGTGGTTATAAAGCCCCAGGAAAAGACGCCCGAAGGCAAGTCTCCGGCGAAAGCATCGGCGAAACGATCCGCTAAAAAGAAGGCGGCAGCGGACGTTGCGGCCAAACCGGACCAACCGGCGGCGAAGACCACCCCGCCGCCGCCCCGGCATCCGCCTTCTTCCGATTCGAACGATTCCGGTCCTGCAAAACAAAACGGCGCTGCCGGTATGCTGTGGGTGTTGGCGTTACTGGCCATTGTTATCGGCGGCGGTTATGCGACGCTGCCCCTGTGGGAAGGCTATGTTACGGGGCTCGCCGGGCCGCCGCAAAGTGGCCCCGCTGCGGGCGAAAAGGCGGTCGGCGCCGTTGAACCGGAACGCGATGCGATTAACGCCAGGCTGGGAGTCCTGATCGGCCGGCTGGACGCCCTGGAACGGCGGCTTGACGATGTTCGCAAGATGGTTGAGGCGACCACGTTGCCCAACGAGGTCGCCGACGCCAGCAAGTCGCTGCGGCGGTTATCCGGACGGTTGACGAAAATCGAGCAGAACAGTGAAGTTTCGGCGACGGTGCTGGATCGCCTGAACCGGCTGGAACGGGATGTCGCCGCCGCGCCGCCGGCGAAAGTGACGGCGGCGATCGGGGGGATCACCAAAAGGCTGAAAAATCTTGAGACCGTAAACGACGAAGGCCGGCGCCGGGGCGCCGCACAAACGAATGCCCAGGCGGTACTGCTGGCGGTCGGCCAGTTGCGCCAGGCCATTGCCTCCGGCGCGCCCTACACACTGGCGTTGCAGGCATTGCTGCGCATCGGCGGCAATGACAGCCGTTTAAGCGAGGCCGCCGGCGGGCTGCAGACCCATGCCGCGACGGGTGTGCCGTCCCTGAAAACCCTGACCCGGGAATACAACGCGCTGGCCGCCGAAATTACCGCCCCGGACACCGCCGGAGGATTTTTCGAACAGACCCTTAACCGCCTTAAGGCGCTGGTCAAGATCAGCCGCATCAAGGGACAGGGCGAAGGTCCGGCGACCACCGAC
>CAZZKE010000069.1:0-14864 GCA_964655005.1 uncultured Thalassospiraceae bacterium
AATGTCCTATGATTACGTCATCGTCGGCGGCGGCTCGGCCGGTTCGACGCTGGCCGCCCGGCTAAGCGAAAACCCGGCGCTGTCGGTCTGCCTGCTGGAAGCCGGTGGCGGCGGCGACGGCATTGTGGTTCGCGCCCCGGCGGCGGCGGTGGCGATGCTGCCGGGTCGCCCGAAGATCAACAACTGGGCCTTCGAGACGACGCCGCAAGCCGGGCTGAATGGCCGCCGGGGCTATCAGCCGCGCGGCCGGGCGCTGGGTGGATCAAGCGCCATCAACGCCATGCTGTATATTCGCGGTAATCGCGGCGATTACGATGACTGGGCGAAGCTTGGCTGCAACGGCTGGTCGTTCGACGAAGTCCTGCCGTATTTCAGGAAATCAGAAGGCAACAGCCGCGGCGGCGATGATTTTCATGGCGGCGACGGGCCGTTGCGGGTGTCCGATCAGCAAAGCCCAAGGGCCATTTCCAGGGCTTTCGTCGAAGCCGCCGGCCAGTGCCAGGTGCGCCGCAACCGGGATTTCAACGGCCAGGAACAGGAAGGCGCCGGGCTTTATCAGGTTACCCAGTTTTGGGGCGGCGATAAAAACGGCGAACGCTGTTCCGCCGCCGCCGGGTATCTTTTCCCCCATCTGGGACGGCCCAATCTGACCGTGCTGACCGGCGCCCGCACCTTGAAAATCGTCATCGATAACAAGCGGGCGACGGGGGTTGTCTATCGCCGTGGCAATGTCGACCGGACGGTGACCGCCGACCGCGAGGTGATTGTCTGTGGCGGCGCCTTCAACTCGCCGCAGATATTGCAGCTTTCCGGCGTTGGCCCCGGCGATGAGCTAAGGCGGCACGGCATCGAGGTAATCCACGACCTGCCAGGGGTCGGCCGGAATTTGCAGGACCATCTGGATTTTATCCTGTCCTACCGGTCGAAGGAAACCGACCTGATCGGAATCGGCCTTGCCGGGGCGGTGAACATAGCCAGGGCCACATTACAGTGGCGTAAGGACGGCGCCGGCATGATTGCGACGCCATACGCCGAAGGCGCCGCCTTTATCAGGACCGTGCCTGAACTGGACCGCCCCGATATCCAGTTGCATTTTGTCATCGCCATGGTCGAAGACCACGCCCGCAAACTTCGCATGGGCTACGGGTTTTCCTGCCATGTTTGTGTGTTGCGCCCGAAGTCGCGCGGCGAGGTCGGCCTGAACGACGCCGACCCGCTATCGCCGCCACGCATCAACCCCCGCTATCTGTCGGACGAGGAAGACGGGAAAGTAATGCTCAGGGGGGTCCGCAAGATGCGTGAAATTCTCGAAGCGCCGGCCCTTGCGAAGTATCGCCACAAGGAAAATCATACCGCCGACGCCCGCACCGACGCCGAACTTATGGACCACATCCGGGCCCGCGCCGACACCATCTATCATCCCGCCGGCACCTGCAAGATGGGAACCGACGACATGGCGGTGGTCGATCCGATGCTCAAGGTGCGGGGGCTGGAAGGCCTGCGGGTGGTCGATGCGTCGATCATGCCGACTTTGATTGGCGGCAACCTGAATGCGCCGGTCATCATGATCGCCGAGAAAGCGGCCGATCTTATATTGGCGGCCGGTTGAAATGGCAGTCGTAAGCCCGGCGCTGGAACAGGCGGTGCGGGACCTGCGCGACAACCAAACCAGATGGGCGCGAACCGGCAATGCCGAACGCATAGCCATGCTGGCGGAAATCAAGGACAGGGTGTTGCAGGTCGGCGAAATCTGGGCCGAAACGGCGGCGGCCCGCAAATTGATACCCGCCGGTTCGCCCCTGATCGGCGAGGAATGGACATCCGGCCCCTACGCCCTGATGTCGGCCTGCAACCTGTTTATGCGGACCCTGTCGAGGATCGAAGGCAAACGCCATCTGGCCGCCCTGCCGGTCCGCGAACTGGCCACCGGGCGAATCGCCGTTACCGTCCTTCCATATTCCATATGGGACAGGCTGCTTTTTTCCGGGGTCACGGCGGAAGTGTGGATGCAATCCGGGGTGACCAGGGAAAACCTCGCCGATAATACGGCGGCAAGTTATGACATTCCGGCAAACCGGCGCGACGGCGGGGTGTCGCTCGTTCTCGGCGCCGGAAATATCGCCGCCATCGCGCCGTTGGACTGTTTCCACAAGCTTTTTGTGGAACATCGGGTGGTAATCCTGAAGATGAATCCGATTAACGACTATCTGATCGAATTCCTGCGCCCGGCGCTGCGCCCGCTGATCGATTTCGGGGCGCTTCGGATCGTCAGGGGCGGCGCCGAGGAAGGTGATTATCTGTGCAGCCATCCGGGCGTCGATGATATCCACATTACCGGCGCCCAGGCCACGCACGACTCGATCGTTTGGGGGAAGGGCGCGGAAGGCGAGAAAAACAAGGCCGCCGGAACGCCGAAAAATACCCGCCGGGTGACTTCGGAACTGGGTGCGGTGTGTCCGACCATCGTCGTGCCGGGGCCATGGTCGGATGCCGATTTGTCGTTTCAGGCCGAACACATCGCGACCCAGAAACTGCATAATTCGGGCTTTAACTGCATCGCCTGTCAAATGCTGATCCTGCCCGATGGCTGGGACAGGGCCGATACCCTGCTGGCCAGGGTCAAGGCGGTGATGGCCGCCGCGACTCACCGTCCGCCCTATTACCCGGGCGCGAAGGATCGAATGCGGGATTTCGCCGGGCATGGCGTTCGGGGAGAAGTGGATGAAGGAATAAATTGCCTTGTCGCATCTGTCGAACGGGATGCTGACGGGTGGTTCGAAAGCAACGAGGTTTTCGCCCCGGCGCTAAGTACGATGCGTCTCGCCGGCGATGACGCCGAAGGTTATCTGTGCGCCGCCATCGACTACGCCAACGACAAACTGCACGGGACCCTGGGCGCCAATATCCTGATTCACCCGAAAACCATGCGCCGGATCGGCAAGCGGCGCTTCGAGGAAATTATCGACGGCCTTCATTATGGCTGCATCGCCATCAACGCCTGGACCGGTTTGGGGTTCCTGCTTGTTCAAACCCCTTGGGGGGCTTTCCCCGGACACTCGCTGGATGACGTTCAAAGCGGTATCGGCTTCGTCCACAATTCGTTTATGTTCGACAGGCCGGAGCGCACCGTATTAAGGGCGCCGTTCCGCCCGTTCCCCCGTAACCTGTTAAGCGGCGGGATC
Organism: uncultured Thalassospiraceae bacterium; assembly: GCA_964655005.1. Lineage (GTDB taxonomy): Bacteria > Pseudomonadota > Alphaproteobacteria > Rhodospirillales > JABHCV01 > CAZZKE01. The sequence continues at coordinate 3,183 of CAZZKE010000069.1, forward strand.
AGCCTGCTGCCGCGTCCGCCGTGGTTCGTGACCAATCGCAGGGCCGCCAAAATTGCTGAATTGCTGACGAAATTCGAACACAAACCGGGGCTGTCCAAGATTCCCCGGATATTCCTGAACGCCCTGCTTGGTTAGTTCTTCCCCGGTATCGGCCATATCGTTTGTCATGGCGAGCGGTCATTGTTAGGGTGGATTGGTATAAGATCAGCCGGAGGAATATGCCATGTTGGCGGTAATGGGAGCCTTGGACGAAGAGGTCGAGCACCTTCGGGACGGCATGGTGATTTCCGACGAAACCATCCATGCCGGGATTCAGGTTACCCATGGTTCGTTCAAGGGCGCCGATATCGCGCTGGCAAAATGCGGCATCGGCAAGGTTAACGCGACCATTTGCACACAAATGCTGATTGACCTGTACAAGCCCGACGCCATGCTGTTCAGCGGCGTCGCCGGGGGGTTGCTGCCGAACATGACCGTCGGTGACATCATCATCGCCAGTCACCTTATACAATACGACATGGACCTTACGGCGTTTGGCCGCCGTCATGGCGAACAGCCGGGACGGGACCGGATGATCGAATGCGATCCCGATATGGTGCAGGAATCGGCCGCCGCCTATGACGCCATGTTCCCCGACCCCGGCGTCGGCCCCAACCTGATGCTTGGCACTATCGCGTCTGGCGACCGCTTCATTCAGGACCAGAAAACCCTGCGCTGGCTGCAACGGGAATTCGCGGCGCTGGCCACCGAAATGGAAGGCGCCGCATTCGGCTACACCTGCCATCTTAACGAGGTGCCGTTTGTCGTCATCAGGGGGCTTTCCGATACCGCCGATCACAATGCGTCGGACGACTACAGCTCGAACCTGCATGTGGTCTGCCTGAACATGTTTCCCTATCTGGAACGCCTGATTCCGGCGCTGGCGAAATAGAAAATTTCTTCAGGCAGCCTCGCGCCGCGCTTCGATAATCGCCAGAATTTCCTCCACCGCGCTCGGGATGTGGGTGCCCGGACCATAGATTCCCGATACCCCCGCGTCTTTCAGGAAATCATAATCCCGGGCCGGGATGACGCCGCCGCAAACGATAACGATATCGTCCGCGCCCTGGGCGTTCAGTTCATCGATCAGGGCCGGAACCAGGGTCTTGTGGCCGCCGGCCTGGGTCGATACGCCGATCAGGTGGACATCGTTTTCAATCGCCTCGCGGGCCACTTCCGCCGGAGTCTGGAACATCGCCCCGATATCCACGTCGAAGCCCAGGTCGGCGAATGCCGTGGCGATTACCTTGGCCCCCCGGTCGTGGCCGTCCTGGCCCATTTTTGTCACCAGCATGCGCGGGCGGCGGCCACGGCGTTCGATAAATGATTCGACCTTGCCCTGGATCCGGGCGAAATCCCGGTCGCCATCGAAGGCCGCGCCATAGACGCCGGAAATGGATTGGGCGGTGGCCCGGTGGCGGGTGTACACGGTTTCCAGCGCATCGGAAATTTCACCGACCGTGGCGCGGGCCCGGGTCGCGATGATGGCCAGGTCAAGCAGGTTGCCCCGGCCCGAACGGGCGGCCTCGCTCAAACCGTCCAGCGCCGCCTGGCAGGCCTGGGTGTCCCGGGTTTCGCGGATTTGTTTCAGGCGCGCGATCTGCATCCGCCGCACCGCGTCGTTGTCAATTTCAAGCGTATCGATTTCGTCCTCGTCGTCGCGCATGTATTTGTTAACCCCGACCACCGCTTCCTCGCCCTTGTCGATACGGGCCTGCTTGCGGGCGGCGGATTCCTCGATCCGCAATTTCGGCAGGCCGGTCTCGACGGCGCGGGTCATGCCGCCCAGGTCCTCTACCTCGGCGATCAACTTGCGGGCTTCGGCGGCCAGCGAGGCGGTCAGGCTTTCCACGTAATAGCTGCCGCCAAGCGGATCTATAACGTTGGTAATGCCGGTTTCCTCGGCCAGCACCAATTGTGTGTTGCGGGCGATTCGGGCCGAAAACGGGCTCGGCAGGGCGATCGCCTCGTCCAGCGAGTTGGTGTGCAGGCTCTGGGTGCCGCCAAGCACGGCGGCCATGGCCTCGATGGTCGTGCGCACCACATTGTTGTATGGATCTTTTTCGGTCAACGACACGCCCGAAGTCTGGCAATGGGTGCGCAGCATGGACGATTTGGGGTCGCTGGGACCGAACTGCCCCATCAATTCCGACCACAGCAGCCGGGCGGCGCGCAGCTTGGCGATTTCCATGAAAAAATTCATGCCGATGGCGAAAAAGAAGCTGAGCCGGGGCGCGAATGTATCCACTTGCAAACCGCTGTTGATTGCCGTGCGGACGTATTCGACACCATCGGCCAGGGTATAGGCCAGTTCCTGCACCGCCGTCGCCCCGGCTTCCTGCATGTGGTAGCCGGATATGGATATGGAATTGAACTTCGGCATGTGCCGGGCGGTGTAGGCGATGATGTCGGAAACGATGCGCATGCTGGGTTGCGGCGGATAAATATAGGTATTGCGAACCATGAATTCCTTGAGGATATCGTTCTGGATGGTTCCGGCCAGCTTCGCAAGCGGCACGCCCTGTTCCTCGGCGGCGACGATGTACCCCGCCAGCACCGGCAGTACGGCGCCGTTCATGGTCATCGACACGGTCATTTGATCCAGCGGAATGCCGTCGAACAGGATTTTCATGTCTTCGACGGAATCAATCGCCACCCCGGCCTTGCCGACATCGCCGACGACGCGCGGGTGGTCGGAATCATAGCCCCGGTGGGTGGCCAGATCGAAGGCGATGGACAGGCCCTTTTGCCCGGCCTTCAGGTTGTCGCGGTAAAACGCGTTGGATTCCTCGGCGGTCGAAAAGCCGGCGTACTGGCGGACCGTCCACGACCGGCCGGCGTACATGGTGGCGCGGGGGCCGCGTAAATAGGGGGCGAAACCGGGCCGGGTATCGATCGCCTCCAGGCCTTCCAGGTCGGCCGCCGTATACAGCGGCTTGACGGCGATGCCTTCGGGGGTTTGCCATACCAGGTCATCGACCGTCCGGCCCTTCAGTTCGCGGGCCGCCGCGGCGGCCCATTCTGTGTTTTTTTCCTCTGAACCGGTCATGCGGACGGCCTCCCTGTGTCTGGTGAACAAGTATAGACGCGCCCGGCGCGGGGGTGAAACCGCTTTTTTGTGCAGGTGCGAAATATTACGACCGCGAGACGCAAGTCCGCGAAACGGTGGATAAAACCGCCGAATCGAGTGCTACATGTGGATAAAATCCACAATATATAGTCGTTTCAACTACATATGGTATAGGGCTGGTCATGGTCAGGAAAATACTGTAAAAACGGGATACAAGCTCACCTGAACGCCCATCAACGAATGGAACGATAAACATGGCAATCGATTGGACACCGGCCCGCGTCAGCACCCTGATCGCCCTTTGGGACGAAGGCGTATCGACCATCGAAATTGGTCGCCGCCTGGACGTTACTAAAAATTCCGTGGTTGGCAAGGTGCATCGCCTGGGCCTGCCGAAACGGGTCTCGCCGATCGGCTCCAAGTCTCGTGAACGCAAGCCCGCCTCGGCCAGGCAAAGCCCGGCTGATCGCAAGGAAAGCGCCGTCAAGCAGGCCGTGGAGCTGTCCCGGCAGGCCCGCCCGGCACAGGCTTCGGAACCAGTCCCGAAAGCCAATCCGGTCAGCATGGAACATTTGGCCGGCGGCATGTGCAGTTGGCCGGAAGGCGAGCCCGGCCAGGAAAGCTTTCATTTTTGCGGCGCCCCGGTGCTGGAAGGCAAGCCTTATTGCCTTAGCCATTGTGCCCGCGCCTATGTGCGCCCGACCCGTGATCGCGACCGCCAGCGGTCCGGCCAGTCCACCTTCAAGCCGGCCAGGATCGTCGCCGCCTGATCGGCAATCGCCGGTTCGGTTATGTGAACCAGGGCGGGGGCGGCCCTGCCTTTTTTCCTATTCGGACCGGCCCGGTTTTTCGAACACCAGATCGCCATCCAGTTCCAGTTTGCGGGTCAATTTTATCAGCCGGTCCAGGGCCTCGCGGCGATCTTTATCGGGCAGGCCGTCGCGAAATTCATAGCTCAGATCCTCGTTGAACATCTTGGCGTTGTTGGCGCTCATGTTGTCGAAGAACTTGTCGTGAATCGCCGTCTCGCCCTCGGTGCTTTTCAGCAGGGCCAGCAGGTCGTGATGGTCCGCGACCAGCAATAATTTCTGGATACCGACGTCGTTGGCGGTTTTGATATGGTTCAGAAATTCCAGCCGCCTGCCGTCCTGTTTGCCGACCGCGTCGCCGCCCGGCGCCATGACCTGCATCAGTTGCATCAACAGGGTCTTGATCTCGCCGCCCTGCAAAATGATTTCGGTCTCGCCGAATGAAATCGAATAGGTTTCCGGACCGACCACCTTGGCATGTATTTTCATAAAGTAAAGCTGGCACAAGGGCGTGGAATTGACAAGCCCGCGCCACCCGGCCACCCCGGATATTGCAAATCTTGACGGTCTCGCGCCCCGCATCGAAAAAGGGCGGGCGGGCAATGTTTCCTTTAAGTCACCAAGAGTTGTCCCAATATATAAACATTCAATTGTTGGCATGGGAGCAATGATCGGCAATAGCACCCCGAACCGGGAGTTTTACGGCGAAAATGACAATCAGGTCTCGTGTATCTATTTTGCTAACTCTTGTCGCGACCGTTTCCGTGGCAACCGGCATTTATCTTTTTAGCGCCTTGTCTGCCGCAAAAGATGACGCGACGATCATCGAGGCCCTTGGTCGCCAGCGGATGTTAAGCCAGGCGATGGCGAAATCGGTGCTGAATTATGCGTCGGCCAAGCAATATTACAGGGAGGTGGAAACCCATGTCGCTTCCCTGAACCGCTACATAACCAGTATGCGCGGGCAATACACGACCTCGGTCGTTTCCGCCGCCAGAAAAACCGGCATGACCATTTCCATGACGCCAGAAGCCGAACAGCATCCTTCGATACCGTTCCCGGCGACATTTGCCAGGCTGGTTAACGCCAGGGCGAACGTCAAAGGGGATATTTCGGCGGTGATCCTCTCGGAATTTCCGGTTAATCCTGAAAGCGCGATGCAAACGCCGCTGGATCGCCAGGCCAATGAGTTCCTGAAAAAAGACAAGATGGCGGTTTTCTTCAAACCGGAAGAAATCAATAACGCCATGACGCTGACTTTCTATACGACCGATATCGCGGTGGAGCAGGAATGTGCCGATTGCCACATTAGTTTGGAAAACCGTCCGTACAAAATTGGCGATATCCTTGGCATTCGCCGCTACAGGATTCCTTTTGCGCCGACCATGGCCTCGGGGCAACGGCTCATCAACCCGAGTCTCGTGGAATACGAGACGGCCAAAACCATTTTTACCGAAACGTTGTCGTCCATGAGATCGGGCGGCAGCTATCCGACCGATCTTCGGCGCAAGAATTTCAGGACCGTCGCCGCGATTGACGACCGGAAAGCGCAAGACCGGATGAACGATGTGGCCGCCATTCTGGCGACCGTAGAAGAAACCGTCGGCAAAATAATTTCCGGAACGGCGCCGAAAGATCAGGTTCTAAATCTGGGCATACAGGCCAACGAACTGCGTACCGCCAGCCATGCTCTTGTCGCACGCTACGGAGAAATCGCAGATGACAATCAGGCTCATATTCGCTGGGCCATCGCCTTTTCAATCATCGCTATCCTGGTGGCCATTGCGGTGGTTTATGTTTTTATGTCACGCGCGGTTATCGGCAGAATCGGCGTGTTGTCAGGCGTCATGGAAACGCTCGCCGATGGCGATGGAACCAGCAAAATCAATTATGTCGAAGATTCCGACGAAATTGGCGATATGGCCCGTGCCGTTCAGGTCTTCAAAGACAACGTGTTTCGCATCGAACGATTACGCAAGGAACGGGACGAGGCCCAGAAACTGGAAGCGGTGGGGCAACTGGCGGGTGGAATAGCACACGAGATCAACACCCCGTCCCAGTATATTGGCGACAATCTGAAGTTCCTGGCCGATGCCCACAAGGACCTGTTCTCCCTGGTGGATAAAAGCCTGACTCTGACGAAGGCGGCGCGCGGGCATGATGGGTTGTCGGCCCTGGCCGAGGAGGTCGAAGCGATTCGTGACGACATCGACCTTGATTACCTGCTGGAGGAAATACCCTCGGCCACCGAACAGGCTTTGTCCGGCATTGGGCAGGTTTCCGGAATCGTCATGGCCATGAAGGAATTCTCTCACCCGGGAGCCAGGGAGATGTCCCCGGCCGACATCAACCGGGCCCTGGAAAACACCATCACCATTTCGCGCAATGAATGGAAGTATACGGCAGAGGTGACGACGGCTTTCGACGAAACCCTGCCGGCGGTACCGTGCGTGGCGGGTGAATTGAATCAGGTGTTTCTCAACCTGATTGTCAATGCCGCCCATGCCATGGCCGACAAGCCGGGGCGCTCCGGCCTGGGCCGGATCAAGGTCTCCACCAAGGCCGACGGCGATCACGTGATTATCCGCATCGAGGACGATGGATCGGGAATTCCGGAAGAAATCCGCGACCAGATATTCAATCCTTTCTTCACAACCAAGGAGGTGGGGAAAGGGACTGGCCAGGGCCTGGCGATCTCTCGTGATATCGTGGTCAAGAAGCACGGCGGCACGATTACCTTCGACACCGAAACCGGAAAAGGAACCACGTTCACCGTAAGGCTTCCGATCCAAGAGACAAAACGCCCCGAAGGCGCCGACACATGAAAAACCGTATTCTGTTCGTGGACGATGAAAGTAACGTCTTAAACGGTCTCCGCCGGATGTTGAGAAATATGAGGGGGGACTGGGAAATGGCCTTTGTAGATAGTGGCGAAAAAGCGCTTGAAGCAATGCGGGGGCGGAAATTCGATGTGATCGTCTCGGATATGAGGATGCCGGGAATGGACGGCGCGGCCCTTCTCAGGGAAGTCCGCAGACGCCACCCTCGAACGGCGCGTATTATCCTGTCGGGATATTCCGAGAATGAAACCGTGCTGAAGACCGTGGGCCCGGCTCACCAGTACCTGGCCAAACCATGCGACCCCGCCATGGTCATCGATACGATCAATCGAACCCTGGCACTGCGCAGATTTCTGGATAACGACGACCTTGTCAAACTGGTATCGGGGCTGGAGCGCCTTCCGTCGCCGCCCGAGGCCTTTTCGCGGCTCCTTCATCAAATGGATTCGCCCCAATCCGCCGTGTCCGATATCGCGGACACCATCGCCGAGGACCTGGCGATGACCGCGCAGACCCTGAAGCTGACAAATTCCGCCTATTTCGCGCTTCCGCAAAAGGTCGATAACCTGCACCACGCGGTCAGGCTGCTGGGGGTCGATACGCTGAAAAGCCTTGTTCTCATCGCGGGCTTTTACAAACAGTTTTCGGGCGATGCCGGGATCGCCGCCCAAATCGAGACACTAAGTGAACGCTGTTTAAGCATCGGGACGGTGGCCCACGCCATTGCCGAGGAAGAGGGGTATCCGGCCAATCAGATAGATCAGGCGACCTCGGCCGGTGTCCTTACGCACATCGGCACCCTGGCGTTATTGGCCAACTGGCCGGAACGGTTCGGTCAGGCCATTCGCCTTGTCGAAGAAAATTCCCTGGACATCATCGAGGCGGAACGCCGGATTTTCGGCGCCACGCACCCGGAAATCGGCGCTTACATGCTCGGGCTCTGGGGATTTTCCGACCAGATCACCGAAGCCGTCGCCTATCATCACTCTCCCCGGCGGTTCCCGGCCACGGAGGAACCATCGGTTCTGGTTTGCATCTACGCCGCGCAGCACCTTCTTAAGGTGGTCGAGGCTTGCGAGGATAACGCCGCCGACGCGTTGGCGGGGACCGATCTGGATATGGATTATCTGCACGAACTCGGCCTGGGCGACAGGGTGTCCCGCTGGATCGAACTGGTTCGGGAATTGAAAGTAAAAGCGGAAGAAGGAACAGGGAAATGACGGAAAAAGTCTTGCTGGTGGACGACGACCCCAACCTTCTTGACGCCCTGGGGCGGCACTACCGCAAACGATTCGACCTGCTGACCGCTATTGGGGGCGACGCCGCCCTGGATTGCGTCAACGGCAATAATGCGGTGGCAGTTGCGGTCGTGGACATGCGCATGCCGGGAATGGATGGGCTTGAATTGCTTCGGAAAATCAGGGTTGTGTCCCCGGATACGGTGCGAATCATGCTTACCGGAAACGCCGATCAGCAAACCGCCATTGACGCCATTAACCAAGGTAACATTTTTCGTTTCTTCAGCAAGCCCTGCCCTCCGGAAATTCTCGCCGAGGGGATCGATGCCGGCATCGCCCAATACAAACTGATCACGGCGGAACAGGAACTCCTGGAACACACCCTCGCCGGAAGCGTCAAGGTGCTGGTCGATGTGCTGTCGATGATCGATCCCATGGGTTTCGGGCGGTCCGATAAAATCCGCGAATGGGCGCAAATTGTGGCGCAACGCCTGGAACTGAAACAGTCCTGGCGATTGAGCATGGCGGCCATGTTGTCTCAGTTGGGAAATATCACGATTCCACCGGAGATCCTGGTCAAGATGTCGGAAGGAGCCGACCTGACCGGAGCGGAACGGGAAATCGTCGATGGAATTCCGCAATCCGCCCGCGACCTGATCGCTAACATCCCCCGGCTCAAGCCGGTTGCAGAGATCGTCTATCTACAGAACAAGGGGTTCGACGGGTCGGGTTCGCCGAAAGACGGCCCCAGCGGAACGGATATCCCGCTGGAAGCCAGAATCCTCAAGATTCTGGTGGATCTGGAATCCCGGACGCACGGCCTTCGCCCCACCCGGAAAGCGTTCGAGTATCTTTTCGGGCATGAAGCCGAATACGACACCAAGCTTCTGGGCGATATCCGCCGGTGTTTGGAAGCCGGAAAATCCGACAATGAAGATCAGGAAATCGAGGAAATCGAACTCCCCGTCAGTATGTTGATTTCCGGCTATACTCTTCAGAGCGATCTCAAACTGGAAAATGATCGCCTTATTCTCGGCGCCGGAATTTGCCTGTCGACGGCCCATGTCCAGAAAATTAGGGCCTTCGCAAAACTTCACAAGTTCAGGGAACCCGTCAAGATTCTCCGTCGCTGTTGATGAAACATATAAATGAGATGAACCATGCCGGAAACCAAACGCAAGCCGTCTTCAGTCAGTGAAATTCTGGCTGAATATACAGCGGCTGACCGATATACGGGAAGCAATCCACTATCCCCATGAACTGGCGTGGATTGAGCGCGCGAAACCGTTGTCGAGTGCGGCGTGATGGGGGCGCATCTCAAAATCTGGGTGGTTTTCATAGGCTAAAGCCATGATTGCGACCATGGGACCGCCATGTTCATCGTCATGAATCAGGTCGAACCAGATATCGAAACGCACATGTGTTCCGCTTATGAAGCCATTGACCCAATCGTTGCCCCGATACTCACCCTTCTCATTTTCCTGAACCAGCGGAAGGTAAACCTCGCCCTCATTCAATTGAGCATTCACATGGTTCCAGTGCCGATTGACAAGCTCCATAAAACGCTGGACTTCCTCTATGTTTTCAAAAACGAAGCAAAGTAACGGGCCTTTTGGGAGACCCACGATTCCAGCGACTATGTCGATTGGAGTATGGCAGAACGCACCCGTTTCGCCAATCTCAAGCCATCGACCAAGGCGATTTCCCTGAGACTACCCGTCTATTTCCTGGACCGGATCAAGACTGCGGCCAACAAGCGGGACGTTCCCTACCAGTCACTTATCAAGGTCTGGCTGTCCGAAAAAATCGATGCGGCATGAGAACGGATGGCTGGGATATTCGCAGTAAGGATTTGCTGATTGGCGACCCGGAATCGTCACCGGTTATTTCCGCTCACCCCTTATACCAAGTTGTAGAAAGACCCATTCTCGTTCTTGGGGGGAAGCTTGAATTCACTCTGGCGGGCAGGAGCGAAAAGCGGCACAATAGAGTAAGGAAAAGTAAAAATGGCGGAGGGAAGGGGACTGGGATTCAACCATCTCCGCCCAAAAACTGCGCCTACGGAACCGGCGAGGCTTGGGCCGAAACTACTTCATTTTATCTTAAGAATAAGATCGCTCTCTCCACATATACCCGTAACGTACACTTCTGAAAATTTCAGCGCCTTTACGGTTGCGTTGTCGGCCAACCGCTTCGGTAGGCAAAGCCACCGAACCTTGGGGAGCGCATGCATGTCGGGGACGACCTCAATAAGCAACGTGTGGCCTTCGTGCCGTTCCTTTCTCTCCGCGCTTATCTCGACGGCACTGACCACGTTGTTGATGGCGTCATCGGTCGAATACATTTCTCTTCGTTGCTCCTTCTCTTTTCGTTGCTCCTTCGCCGCCTTGATGTCCTCTTTCAACGCATCGTCTTGAAGTTCGATGAGGCCTCCCGTCTCTCCATATTGGTTCAACTCCGTCATCCCGAGAAATCTTGCTTTGCCTCGGGCAAGCGTGACTTCGATTCCGCGCTTTAGGCCATCCTGGTGGCATACGGTGCAGTCCGGGAAGCCGTTATCCAAGAGAAACGAAATCTTGTCCTCGGGCCGGGCATACACTTTGATGAAGCGGGCGACGGGGGAGACCTCGTCGCGCAGTTTCTTCAAGTCGATCCCGCTTTCCTTCCTTCCACGCCTATACTGGCCTACCAGTCCTGCTGTTTGCATGTGCGGGATGATGCATTTGAAACCTTCCAGGAAGTCGCCGACCGTGGTTCCGTTCCTGAGGGTCTCCCAATAAGCCTCGAAGTTATCTTTGAAATCGTCCTTGGCTGGGGCCATGGCTGATCGCCTCCTTCTACGCCAAACCGAGAAACACCATAACCGCCCGGTTCAACCGCACCACGTCTTCGTCGTCGAGGCGGCCAATCCGCTCGCCGAGGCGCTCTTTGGGCACCGTAGTGATCTTGTCGACCATCATCCGAGACTCGGCACGCAAACCGTTGCCTTCGCTCGGGTCGACCGGAATCCGGAACAATGGCGCCTCCGTCTCGTCCGTAGTGAACACGCAGACCGTTATCGACGCGGTGGCGTCGAAGCGGTCGTCCTGGACGATGACGGCGGGACGCGGCTTGCCGGTGTAACCGGAGCCCGAGATCGTCCACACATCGCCGCGCTTCATGCCTCGTCCAGGTCCGTGATAGCGTCGATAAAGGCCTGGTCTTCGCGTTCATGCGCACTTCTCGCCACCGTGAGGGACTGGCGGTGGGCCTCCTTGACGAAACTCGCCGTGCGGGTGTCAGGAACCCATATCTGGATCGGCCTCATGCCGCGCGCACGCATGCGATGGCGATAGCTCTGCACTTTTTCGCGCGAACTCTGCTTCCTGTTCGCAGTTGTAGCCATAGCCTATCTCCCATGAGGGTTACATGTAACCTATCAGGGTTAAGGAATCTCCGCAAGGCCCTCGGCCACGTTTGGATGTCCGCACCGTTGGAGAATGTTGGATCCCGGTTCCCTTCGGTGAATTGGCGGAGGGAGAGGGATTCCGTGAGCATCAATCCGCCAATATTGCCAATAACAGAACCCGTAGAAATCAGCCATTTATCCACCACCTTGGACTGGCCCCCAATTGAACCGGACACGCTGACCTAGTCCGGAGGCTTAAGGATATCCTTGAGCATATGCCTATGACTTATTTTGAAGA
>CAZZKE010000070.1:0-14607 GCA_964655005.1 uncultured Thalassospiraceae bacterium
AGGACCACAGGCCTTCATCTTCCAACTAGATACTGGCGGCGGGGCGCACATATGATTATGTTGTGGCCCATGAATGACGATAGCACATTCGATGTTTTGGTCATCGGCAGCGGCGCCGCCGGGCTCAGCCTGGCCCTGGCCGTCACCCCGCGGCTCCGGGTCGGCGTCATATCGAAGGGCCAGTTGCAGGAAAGCAGCACCTATTACGCCCAGGGCGGCATCGCCGCCGTGTTGGATGAAACCGACAGCATAGATTCTCATATCGACGACACACTGGATGCCGGGGCCGGCCTGTGCGACCCGCAGGCGGTGCGGTTTATCGTCGAAAACGGACGTCGGGCCGTCGAGAAACTGATCGGCTACGGCGTCGATTTCACGACTGCAGCCAACCCCGAAACCGGCGCTTCGGAATACCACCTGACGCGGGAGGGCGGCCACAGCCACCGCCGGGTTATTCACGCCGCCGACGCCACCGGTCAGGCCGTCGAAACGGCCCTGATCGATCAGGTCCGGAACAACCACAAAATTGCCCTGCTCGACCACCATATCGCGGTCGATCTTATTACCGTGAAAGGCCGCTGCGTCGGCGCCTATGTGCTGGACATCGAAAACGGGCGGGTCATCGCCTGCGGCGCCCGCGCCGTGGTGCTGGCCACCGGCGGGGCGTCGAAAGTATATCTTTATACCTCCAACCCGGATGGTTCGACCGGCGACGGCATGGCCATGGCCTGGCGGGCCGGGGCCAGGGTGGCCAACATGGAATTCACCCAGTTCCATCCGACCTGCCTGTATCATCCCGATGCCAAGTCTTTCCTTATAACCGAAGCCGTGCGTGGCGAGGGCGGCCACCTGTTGCTGGCGGGCGGCGATCGATTCATGAAGAAATTCGATGAACGGGGTGAACTGGCGCCCCGCGATATCGTCGCCCACGCCATCGATCACGAGATGAAGCGCACCGGCGACGAATGCGTGTACCTGGACATCAGCCACAAGCCCCGCGAGTTCATCACCGAACATTTTCCGACGGTCTACGGGCGCTGTCTGGAATTCGGCTTCGACATGACCAAACAACCGATCCCGGTGGTCCCGGCGGCCCACTATACCTGTGGCGGAGTAATCACCGACCTTGAGGGAAGAACCAATATCGAGAACCTGTACGCCATCGGCGAAGTCGCCTACACCGGCTTGCACGGGGCCAACCGCATAGCCAGCAATTCATTGCTGGAATGCCTGGTGTTGTCGGAATCGGCGGGCCGCCATATCATCGCCCAGATGGACCAGACCCCGCCGCCGCCGCCGCTCGCCGCATGGGATGAAAGCTGGGTCCGGGATTCCGATGAAGACGTGGTGATCGCCCACAATTGGGATGAAATTCGACGCTTCATGTGGGATTACGTGGGCATCGTGCGGACCGACAAGCGGCTGCAACGGGCCGGCCACCGGATCGACCTGCTGCGGCGCGAAATTGCCGATTATTACGGCAATTACAGAATCAGCAGCGACCTGCTGGAACTGCGCAATCTGGCTCAGGTAGCGGAACTGATTATCCATTCGGCGATGGCCCGCAAGGAAAGCAGGGGGTTGCATTTCACGCTCGATTACCCGAATCTCGATGACGACGCCAGGCACCCGACCGTCTTGAGCCCGGAACATGAATGAACCGAATAAATTATCGGCCAATGTCGCCCTTGTCATCGGCGCCGCACACGGCATCGGGCTGGCCATCGCCAAACGGCTGGCGGCGGAAGGCTGTGGCCTTCACCTGGCCGATGGCAACGAAACCGATCTGGAAGAGGCGATAGAAGCAATCGGCCTTGACGACGACAACGAACCGGAAACCCATCCCACGGATATCAGCGACGCCATCAACGCCGCCGCCCTGGCCCTGGAATGCGAAGAGGCCAATATTCTGATCAACACCATGCCTTCGCCACCGACCGGCGGCATCGGGGACCTGGACGACGACGACTGGCGGCAGACATTCGAAGAATCCATCCTCGGCGTCATCAACATGGCCCGGGAAGTCTATGAATCCATGCAGGATACGGGCGCCGGAATAATTTTCAACATCGGCTGTTCCGGCCAGCCCGTGGGTCACCCGGCAAGCATTTGCCAGGATACCGTCAATGCCGCCCTGCGGACATTTTCGGAAAACCTGGACCGGGAAGCCGCCCGGCACGGCGTACGGGTGTTTTTTCAACTGCCGTCCCCGAAACAGGACCCGGCGGCCCTGGCCGATGACGTGGTTAAGCAAATTCTCGGGCATCAGGCTTCATGACCGAAGCCGGCAATCACGCCCTGCCCTCCAACCTGCCCCGAGGCGCCGCTTTTGAAGACGGCCTGTTCACCCAGGTGCTCAGGCCCGGTGGCCGTTCGGAACGGCGCCCGGCATTGTTTCTGGACCGCGACGGCGCCGTCGTGGTCGAAGCCCATTACCTGCATAAGGTCGAAGATGTCGAACTGATACCCGGTGCTGCGGCAACCATCGCGGCGGCCAACGCAATGTCCATCCCGGTTATTTTTGTCACCAACCAGGCCGGAATAGGATATGGCTATTTCGGATGGCCGGACTTTTTTGCCGTGCAGGATCGAATTTTTGCCGATCTTGCAGCCGAAGGGGCCTATGTCGATGGTGTTTTTGCCTGCCCTTTTCACGAAAAGGGCAGGCCGCCCTACGACCGCGCCGACCATCCGGCGCGCAAACCCAATCCGGGAATGTTGCTGGCGGCGGCCCGTCGCATGAATATTGATTTGAGCCGGTCGTGGATTGTCGGTGACCGGGCCGGCGACCTGGCGGCGGGGAAAAACGCCGGTATAGCCGGCGGCATCCACGTCCTGACCGGTCACGGTCGGCGCGACGGTGAACACAGCGAAGCGTTAGCGCTGGCCGACGCGGCCTATCGCACCCTGGCGGCCCCGTCAATTGCCGAGGTTCCCGGTTTGACTACTTTGGTCTAGCGACGACTACCTTGTTGCGGCCGCCGTGTTTGGCTTCGTAGAGCGCCTTGTCGGACGCTTCGAGGAGTTCCGCCTGGGTCGCGAAAGTCGGAAAATCGGCGATGCCGCAACTTATGGTCACGGTGAATTGCTGACCGTCGCCGATTTGCACGATTGCGGCGAAGGAGCGCCGGATTTCATCCATTATATCCTGTGCTTTTTCGATGGAGGCCCCGACCAGCACGGCGGCGAATTCCTCGCCCCCCATGCGCCCGATTATATCGGCGCTGCGCAGTCGCTGCTTCAACAACCGGGACAGGCTTTTAATGACCATGTCGCCGACCGCATGGCCATAGGTATCGTTGACCGACTTGAAATGATCGATGTCGATCGAGGCCGCCACCACCGTTGTCCTGTCACGTTCGGCGCGGTTGATTTCCTTTTCCAGAAATTCCTGTGTCGTGGTGTGGTTGAGCAACCCGGTCATGCTGTCACGAATCATCCGTGAACGAAGGTTGCGGAACCGCCGGCTGCGCATCCTGATCGACGATATCAGGTGCGACGGGCGGATAGGTTTGGTCAGGAAATCATCGCCGCCATACGCCATGGCGCCCAGTTGCTTGTCGACATCTTCCTCGCCGGACAGGAACACGATGGGAATGCCGGAATAAACTTCCTGCTGGCGAATGACCGAGGCCAGTTCATGGCCGTTGCAACCAGGCATGTACAGGTCCATCAGGACCAGTTCCGGCAAGAAATCGTCCAGCCGGTACAGAATATTCATGGGGTCGTTTTCGGTTTCGACAATCATCCCGGCGGCATTGAGGATTATCTTCGTATATAACGCCGTGCTTTCATCGTCATCGACAACCAGTATCCGGTAATCTTCACCGCCGCCGTCCAGCGATTCGACATCCAGAGAATCGACCAAATCCGTGGTCAGCAACGGTTTGGTCAGAAACGAAGTGGCCTTCACCCGCAACGCCAGCAAGCGGCTGGAAACATCGCCGTTTTGCGAAATAACGACCAGCGGACAGGAAATTTTTTTATTGTCGAGAACGGCCCGTATGGTGGTCAGGGGCGACGGTCCGTGCCCCGTGGCGCCGCCAAGAAAATCAAGGTCGAAGACAACACCGGCCGGCGGCGAAGAAAGATCGACACCGGTAAATTCAGCATCGCCGGCGACCGTCACCACGACAAAACCGAAACTGCTTAGTTCCGTTTGCAATCTTGTAACCCATTCATCGTTGCAGCCGACCACGATGACGGTGCGGGTGGTTACGGCGTCAATATCGGGCGATTTTTCCGGAAACGTGTCGGATTCTTGCCGCTGCGGGGTGGCGCCACCGGACAACGACGTTTCGACTGCTTCCCTCAGGTCTTCTATTAGCGGCCCGGCAAAATCAACATCCGGTTCGCCGGACAGTTCCAGCACCGCAGAGCATCTATTTTCGATCGCCCGTGCCGCCACGCTGATATCCGGAAACCCGAACGTGGCGCCGGACCCGACAAGCTTATGGGCCAGCGCCTTCATGGTTTCTACGGAAATCTCGTCGGCGACGACGGCGGCTCGTTCTATTTCCGCCAGTTTTTCCGGCAATTGACCAAGATAGGATCGCTTTAGAAGCGCCAGTTTATCCTGAATATCGGCATTTTCCACCATGGTCCGCAAATTTCCCGTTAAAGGATCAACGGGCCCGATTTACTGCCCGCCGTAATGAATATAATCTGACCACATGCGTTCCAATCGCCTGAGCGAATCCAGCAATATTTCAGATTCTTCGGGACTTTTTTGCTGCCCGTTGAAGATATTGGCATTGTTGTCTTCAAGTTCACGTATTTTTTTAACAATTTCGATGGCTTTTTCGGTCAGCTTGATACTGACCGAACGCTTGTCGTGGCTGGAGCGTTCCTGATCGAGATAGCCCAGTTCGACCAATTTCTTGATGTTATATGATACGTTCGACCCTTGGTAGTAGCCTCGCTCGATTAAATCACGGATAACGATTTCCTCCGTGCCGACATTGGCCAGAAGCATCACCTGAACGCCGTTGATGTCCCTGACGCCCAGGCGGTTCAACTCGGTTCTAAGCACGTCGAGATAACGCCGATGCAGGCGTTCTATCAAATGGGTAAGTTCCAGATAGTTTTTTTTCACGCGATCATTCCAAATATTCATTATACCAAGGATCATTGATATTATACCAAATTGCAGAAAGAATGACTGCAACCAGTTTCGTTTTTTCTCGATAAAATTCCGAAGCTGGAACACAATGGCCCGATGAAACCGCACAAACCCCAGCGCACACTTACCATCGTCGCGACCCTCGCGGCGTCGCTGCTGCTTTCCTCCTGTTCGGGACTGGTCAAAGACTTTAAGGAAATGCAGGCCGACAGCACCCAAAGCCGGGCGGCGCAGCTTATGCGTATCGCCACCAGCACCCGTCAAGGCGGCGATTTTCAATCGGCCCTGGCGCTTTTTCGGCGGGCCAGCGGTCTGGCGCCGCAGGAACTGCCGCCGCTGATTGCCATCGGCGAAGTTTCCTACCGCCTTGGCCTGTACGATCAGGCCGCCAGGGCCTACGAAAGGGCGATAGCCATCGCCCCCGACGACCTAACTTCGCACTCTGGATTAGGCAAGACCCTGATTGCGCTTGACCGGCCACAGCAGGCCGTGCCGCATTTCGAGACCGTGATAGGGCTGGCAGCCGACCGCTATGGCGGCTATAACGGGCTGGGGGTAGCCCTGGATATGCTGGGGCGACACGGATTGGCGCAAGGGCAGTACCGCAAGGGGCTGGCGGTGGCGCCACGAACCCTGAGTGTGCTGAACAATCTGGCGCTGTCGCTGGCCATTGACGGGAAATTCGACGAGGCAACGGCGTTGCTGAGTCCGTTCCAGGACGACCCCCGGGCCGGTGCGCCGCTACGCCAGAATATGGCCCTGATATACGGCCTGGCCGGTCAGGAAAAAAAGGCCGCGGCGATAGCCTCGCGCGACCTGGCCGAAGGCGATGTGGTCAACAACCTCAAGTTCTATAAACGCCTGCGGGCCATGACCGGGAATGAGCGGGCAAAAGCCCTGCTTGGCGCCGTCAAAAGGTAATACCTATAACCCGCTAAGGCCATCGATGGCGCGCAGGATAGCCGGCCCCAGCAACACCACGAACAGCGACGGCATGATGAAGACAATTAGCGGCACGGTCAGGGTGGCCGGCAGCTTGGCGGCCTTTTCCTCGGCCTTGAGCATCCTTTCGTCACGATATTCCGCCGCCAGAACGCGCAGGGACTGGGCCAGCGGGGTACCGTATTTTTCGGTCTGAATAAGCGTATTTACGACTCCGCGAATGGTCGGCATATCGGTCCGCTTAATCAGATTTTGCAGGGCGATGCGGCGCTCCGGCTGGAAACCAAGTTCGACCGCCGTCAGGCCGAATTCATCGGCCAGTTCCGGTGACGACCTGGACAGTTCCCGGGAAACCCTGGTCAGCGCGGCATCCAGCGCCAGCCCGGCCTCGGTGCAGATGACCATCAGGTCGAGAGCATCGGGCAGGCCTTTCTGCATGGCCGCCCGGCGCTTCTGGGCCATGTTCTTGACATATAATTCCGGTAAATATGCGCCTATAACGACGCCGACCATCGCCGCCAGGACCTTTGTTATGGGCGGCAAATCGACTTCGGCCAGGGCGTAGACACCGACCAGCCCCATGCCGCCCATGACAAACGGAAGACACAGTTTGAAGAACATGAAAATGACGATGGCATCCTTGCCACGCCAGCCTACCTGCATCAGGCGGTCGGCGATTTTCGCGACATGTGCGCCCTTCAGCAGGTTCAGGCGGGTAATCACCGAACGCATCAACGTGACCGTTTCGGGGCGTTGAAAACGATTGCCCTTGCCGGCCATCAAATCGGCCTTGAGATTGTCGCGGTGTTTACTCAGAGACCTGGCCCTGGCCGACAGCGGATCGCGCTCCAGCAAACCCTGCCAGATCACATAGACCGTGATAAAGGCGATAACGCCGGCGGCCAGCGTGATCAGGGCTTCCGGGCCGAGCCCCACAAAGTCGAGGATAATGTTCATATTTCGAACTTCACCATCTTGCTCATGATAGCGATGCCGACGGCCATGATGCCGACCCCGAAGCCGAGCATAAGCTGGCCGCGCGGGTCGGTGAACAATTCCATTTCATACTCCGGATTAAGCGCGAAAATGATTCCGAACATGAGGAACGGCAGCGATCCCAGAATTATCGCGCTGGCCTTGGCTTCCGACGACATCGCCTTGATTTTCAATTTCATCTGGCGACGGCGGCGCAGAATATCGGACAGGTTGCCCAGCGCCTCGGATAAATTGCCGCCGGTTTCACGCTGCACCGACAGGCTGATAACGAAAAACTTGAATTCCGGGGTATCCAGCCGCCGGGCGGTTTCCCACAATGCATCTTCCATTGATTTACCGAACTTGATGCCGTCTGAAATCAGCCGAAATTCGGCTCCTACCGGGTCGGGCATCTCGCGGCCGACGCCGGCGATGGATTCGGTTACCGGAAGGCCGGACTTGAGCCCCCGCACGATCAGGTCAATGGCATCCGGAAACTGCCCCGTGAAATTCTTGATCCGTCGTTCCGCCATCTTTCCGATAACCATGTAAGGCAGGCCGGCGCCGACTATAACGCCCAGCAGAATGGCGGCCACGATGGTTTGGCCCAGCAGCAATTTGGCCAGCGCAATGACCACGGCGGCGATTGCCAGATTGACAAACACATAACTGCCGAGCGCGATTTCGCGCCCGGTCCTGGCCAGGCGGTCGGACAACATTTCACGCCGCGGCAATATTTTCCGGACCAGTACGTCAAGGACTTTAAAGGTTTGCTTGTCCTGCTTTTTCAGCGTCCGCCCGGCCCCGTCACCGGAGCCCGATTTAGCCATGGCAAACCGTTTCCTGACGCCGGCGATACGCCGCTTCATCTGCTTGTCGGAACGGGAAAGCATGTTGCCCAGCGCGATCCCGGTTCCGGCCAGGGCGACAAGCACTCCGATAAACAGAATCAGGATCTGGACGCTCATGCCGCACCGCCGCCGGGCTGGTTCGCCTGGGATGCGCCAGACATCGCCTCGATCAAGGCCCGGTCAAGGCCAAAATATTGCGCCCGTTCGGTGAAATTCGGTTTCAGGCCGCTTGAAAGAAACGTGCCATAAATCTTTCCGTCCGCCGTTTCCCCGCCGAATTCATAGTTGAAAAGATCCTGGGTGATGATGACATCACCCTCCATGCCGACGACTTCGGTAATGTGGGTTATGCGGCGCATGCCGTCGCGCATTCGCGAAATCTGGACGATCATGTTGACCGCCCCGGCAATTTGCGAACGCACCGCCTCGGCCGGCAACCTGACACCCGACATGGCGACCATGTTTTCCAGCCTGGTCAGGGCTTCGCGTGGGCGGTTGGCGTGCAGGGTCCCCAGCGAACCGTCGTGACCGGTGTTCATGGCTTGCAGCATATCAAGCGCCTCGCCGGCCCGAATTTCGCCCAGAATCACCCGGTCCGGGCGCATCCTGAGCGCGTTCTTGACCAGATCGCGCTGGGAAATTTCGCCATCCCCTTCCAGGTTCGCGGGCCTGGTTTCCAGGCGCACCACATGGGGTTGCTGCAATTGCAGTTCGGCGGCGTCTTCGATAGTAACGATGCGTTCGCCGTTATCGATCAGCCGCGACAGGGCGTTCAGCAGCGTCGTCTTGCCCGACCCGGTGCCGCCGGAAATAAGAATATTCAATTGCGAACGCGCCGCGATTTTCAGCACCTTGGCCATTTCCGGCGACAGGTTTCCCTGGCGCTCCATAATATCCAGGGTGATGCTTTGCTTGGCGAATTTACGGATGGAAATGGAAGGCCCGTCGATGGCCAGCGGCGGGATGATGATATTGACCCGCGAACCGTCTTCCAGGCGGGCATCGCAGAGCGGCGAAGTTTCATCGACCCGCCGCCCGATCCGGGTAACGATCCGGGTCGCGATGTTCATAACGTGCTCGTTGTCGCGGAACACCACATCGGAAAGCTCCAGCTTGCCGCCACGCTCGACATAGACCTGCTTCGGCCCGTTGACCATGATGTCGGTCACCGCGTCATCGGCAAGCAGGGATTCCAGCGGCCCCAGCCCCATCATGTCGTTAATCAGGGCGGTCACCAGATCGCGCTGTTCGAGCAAGTTCAACTGCATTTTCTCATCGGCCATGATTTCGCCGACCAGATCGCCAATCTGCTCGGCCAGTTCGGTGCGCGGCAACTGTACGGCCCGGGTCACGTCCATGCGTTCCATAAGGATCGGCTGAACCCGTTTCTTGGCGTTCTCGATACTGCTTTTACTGGTCGAAGAACCGGGCGCTCCGTGCCGGTGCGGCGAGACATGATCGGTCTTGATTTCCGTTTCCAGGTCGTTTTCCCGGGCGAAAAACAGGATCTGGTTGAGCAATCCGGTAATCACGTCGCGATGTTCATCGGACCGCAGTTGCAGGCCGGCATCGACCGCCATCCGCTGCGCCATGTCACCGATAAATTCGGCCAATTCGGCCCGCGACAATTTCAGACAATCGCCAAATTCGGCGGCCCGATGAAGTTCGTCGAGGCAGACCCTGACAATATTCGCGATGGCGTCCTGGCGACCGGAAACATCCGGTTCCGAATTAACCGTCACCGGCATTTTGACGACTTCGGCGGATTCCGGCAAAGCCGCCGCCGGGGCCGGTGAAGCGGGCCTGGCGAAACCGCCCTTGCCCTTTTGCCGGCGGCCAAACATCTAGGCTTTCCCCCTGAACAAACGGGACAGGAAAGACCCCCTGACGGCCACTTCCGATGTTCCGGAAGCGTGGCGGCTTAATTCGCGCATGGCGTTCGCGGCCTTTGATTTGCCGGCGATTTCGGCGATCGTCTTACCGGCGCCTTCGGCCTTCATGGCCGCCTTGCGATCTCGTGGAATGCGGTGATCGACACGCAGGCCGGCGCCGCTTTCGAAATCGGAGATCGGCAAATCGATGGATTTTTCACTGCCCAGGCCATTGATGGCGACCATCACGTCGGCTTGCGGCGATGATTCAATGGCAAATTTACGCAGCCGCATGGTATCGCGCATACCCGACAAGGTGGCGTCGG
Source organism: uncultured Thalassospiraceae bacterium (assembly GCA_964655005.1). GTDB lineage: Bacteria > Pseudomonadota > Alphaproteobacteria > Rhodospirillales > JABHCV01 > CAZZKE01. The sequence continues at coordinate 10,088 of CAZZKE010000070.1, forward strand.
AGACGACGACGATGCTGGCCGGGGCGGTGATTGTCTTGATCTGCGTCCGGGCCGCGAACCGGGGAATATCGAAAACCACGCAATCGAAATCCTGGCGCAAGGTAGCCAGCAGTGTATCCAGCGCCGCCGGATCGAAGGAAAAAGAATTTTCCAGTCCCTCTTCCGCCGCCAGCACAAACAGGTTGTCGCTTTCACGCGACATCGCGCGTTCGATAAACAGGCCGTCGATGCGGCTGGGGTTTTCCAGGGCCTCGCGAAAGCCGCGGCCGGGTTCAAGATCAAGCGCCAGGGCCAGGGTCCCGAAGTAAAGATCGAGATCGACCAGGGCCACCCTGAGCCCTTGTTCGTGGGCCATCATCCAGGCGCAATTGGCGGCGAGCGTGGTCGCCCCGACACCGCCACGGGCGCCGACGAAGGCGATCAATCGGCCGGGTTCATCGCCCCCTTCCCCGCCGGATTCGGTGATTTCCTCTTCGATGATGCGGCGAATGGCCGCGTTCAGGTTTTCCGCCGACAACGGCTTGACCAGATATTCATCGACACCGATATCGATCAGTTCCCGGTACAGGCCAACATCGTTTATTTGCCCCAGCGCGATGACCCGGGTATCGGGCTCGCACACCCCGGCCAGGGCGACAATGCCGGCCATGGGGTCGGTGCTGCCGGACAGATCGACAATCAGAATTCGCGGCGTGACGACATCGCCCAGGGCTTCGATGGCATCGTTCAGCCCGCCTTTCAGGACTTGCGCCGCCGGCCAGTCGTTATCGGCGGCGACGCCAAGCAGCGCCGCGTGGGTGACGTCGTCATCGACGACGGCCAGAAAAGGGTCCCGCTCCGAAGAATGGCGAATTGCCGGTTCAACCATGATCACCCGCCACTCCCGGTCGATGGCTGGCTCGATGTATTTTGCTGGTTTTCAATCGGCCCGATACTTTCCGTGGTCAGCGGCTTGGTTTCACCCTTGCGGTATAAATCGATGGACCGGGCGCCATATTGACCATCGGACGGCCCCGGATCGCGGCCATTGGCCAGGTCTTCCGGCCTGGCCACCATGCGGCCCAGATTGGTCGCATTGGCGCAACCCCAGTTACTGGTCGGAACATTGTTGTAGGTGAAACGTTCACCGGACCAGTCGGGGCATCCGGGCAATGACACCACATAGCGGCTGACGATGACGCTGACCGCCGGTCCCGGCGGCCCGACCTGGCGGCCCGGCGAGGCATTTATCCTGATCTTGCCGGCGGCCAGGAATTCGGCTACGGCCTGCACCCGAAGCCCACTTTGGGCACTGTCTTGCGGGACCAGAAAAACCTTGTCGGTGGCGCCGATCCGGGTGTTGTCGATGAACAATTGCAGGCGTCTGCCCTGGCTTTCGTTCAGCGTCGTTTGCGTCCCGGAAAACAACACATCATGGGTATAGAAGACCCGGTTCGCGACCGCTTCTCGGCGCTCGGGCACATTGGACCAGTCTTCGATATTATTTTTTCCAGTCTCGCATCCGGCCAGCAGCACCAGCCCCGCCAGCAGCAGCTTCCTGATCGATTGGGGTCCGATAAGCATATCCTTGATCTCCACAACGGGTCGGTGCTCAATCCAACAGGAAGCCGGCCGGTCCGACCAGTTTTCCGCCACCGCCGTCTATTGTTTCGGGTTCGCCGGCCTTCGGGTTGCGGCGGTTTACACTGCTGATATACAACCGTTCCAGATCGCTCGGCGGGACGTATCCGTCCGTCGGCGAGGCCAGTTTGTTGTTGGAAACGGGGGCGACGATGTAAGGCGTGATAATAATCACAAGTTCGCTTTCATCGCGTTGAAAACGGTCCGACTTGAACAGCGTTCCAAGCACCGGGATATCGCCGAGTCCGGGGAATTTTGAAATATCGTGGGTGACGTTGTTTTGCAGCAGGCCGGCGATGGCAAAACTTTGCCCGCTACCGAGTTCGACCGTCGTTTCGGCCCGGCGGGTAGTCAGCGACGGCACCGTAAATGTGTTCAGGGTGATGGCGTTGGTCGATGATATGGCGCTTACTTCGGGCCGCACATGCATATTGATCCGGTTATTGCCCAGCAAGGTCGGGGTAAAGGCCAGCGAGACGCCAAATTTCTTGAACTCTATGGTCACGTTGCCGCTGCCGTCGGGAACCAGAATCGGAAACTCGCCACCGGCCAGGAAACTGGCCGTTTCGCCGGAAAGCGCCGTCAGGTTCGGTTCGGCCAGAACGGTAACCAGGCCTTCCTGTTCCAGGGCGTCGATCACTGCGTTGAAATCCCAGCCACCGACTTTACTGGCGGTCGTTACCGTATCCTGGGTAATCGTCGCCGCCAGGGCGTTGGTGGTGGCGACGCCCAACGAGACGCCGCCGATGGCGCCGATGATGCTCCAGTTGAATCCAAGTTGCTTGTCGATACCGCGGGTAACCTCGGCGACCCGCACCCGCAGGTTGATCTGATTCGGGCCGGTGACGCTAAGGCGATTGATAACGGCCTTGTCATCGCCGGTAAAACCGACCGCCAGTCTGCGGATATCCTCGGCTTCCAATGCCGAAGAAACTTCACCGTCAAGCACCAGCGATCCGTTGATAGAGGAAATCCTGATCCCGGAATTAGGGTACAGATTATCCAGAATGCCCTGCATGCGGCTTAAATTGTGAACGACCTGGATATCGACATTGGCCAGTACACGTTCATTGCTATCGACCGCATACAACGTCGTCTCGCCGGGCTTCTTGCCAAGCAGGTAGATCAGGCTCGGCGATTTAACCTGAATATTGGCGATTTCAGGATCGGCCACGAACACCGTCGCCGCCGGGCGTTCCAATCGTATCAGCCGGCCCTTGCTGGCCTCCAGCCTCAGCACGCCGCTGGAACCGGAAACCACTTCGATGTTGCTGTCCAGTCTGGTGTAGGTGACGTTACCGCCCGACGCCGTATCCAGGACAAACGGTTCCCCGGCATTGCCATTGGCGATGGGCAGTAAAAGAACCGTCAACGCCGCGATCAGGCCGGCGAACAGGATTCGGTGGCGGGCAAACGGCCCCTTCCCGTCCGGGGCGGCGGCTTTGTGTCGCTTCAGCAAATAGATCAATTAATCTTGTCCCCTCGCAGCACCGTTACCTTAATGCCCGCCGGCTTCTTTATCGAAGAGCCGCCGGCTATCAACGAATTGATTTCGGTATCGAGTGTATAGCCTGGACCCTCTGTTGTCTTCCGCGCAATGCTGTCTTCTTCCCTGGCCAGACTTTGCAGACTTAGCGACAAGGTCCCCATGGCCATGCCGATGGCGACTTTCTCCGCCTGTTTCGGCGTTACCTCCAGGGTAACGGTCTTGGCCGGACTCACTTCGCCGTTCTTGCTCTCGGTTTTCTGATCGATGGCCAGCACCTTGAGCGCGGTAAGCAGGGTCCGGGTCACGTAACGGGACTGCGCCTCATCCTCGCCGTCACGAGAACTGAATCTGGATGTTAGCAGAAGATCGACCCTGTCACCCGGGAAAATAAATCCCGAAATACCAGATGTAGCGTTGACCGCAACGGACACGGCGCGGGCTCCCGGCCCAAGGACGGCGGCCAGGAAGCCGCGGTCGCCGGGATGCACGACCAGGCCGTCGGTGATCGGTTGCCCCGGCGTAATCAGGTTGCGGACGACGGCGCCGACGTAATCTTCCAGCTTGCGTTCGGATTCAAGCACATAGCCGTCGTTCATGGCGCTATCGGGCCAGGGCTGCCACTTCAGGTTATCGGCGCGCAGGAACTGACCCGCCGTCAGCTCCTTGTCGGCGACCAGAATCTTGCTGGTCGGAGTGACTTCCTGCTCGACCGGGGCGTTCGCCTGCATGGCGGCGCGTTCGGCGCTAAGCCAGGTATTGGCGTAATACGCCGTCAGGCCGGCGGCGGCAATGGCGACGAAAAGGATCAGGATATTTCTAAGCGACATTATTTCCTCCTATACTATGCCGCCGCCGCCCAGCAGATGCGCGGCGACGACGAATCCGCCGATCGCGATGGCGACGCCATAGGGCAACACGCATCCAAGCAGAGCCTCGCAGGCATCCCTGTTACCCGACCTGTCAAACGCCATGGCCAGGCTGTACCGCATGGGCGACAGCATAATCAAAGCCATAACCCCGCCGGCCAGGGCGCTGATTCCGATAAAATCAACTATACCGCCCGGCCCGGCCCACAAGGCGGTCGCCGCGATAAGCTTGATATCGCCGCCACCCATCGCCCGCATGACGAACAGGACAATCCCGAAGACCAGCGCCAGGCCACCGACGACGAGACCGCCCAGCCAGTCGATCGACTGCGGCGAGGCCAGAACGTGAACGGGATAAAGCGCCACGATGGCGACACAGATACGGTTGGGAATTTTGAATTCGGTTAAATCGTTGAGCGCCGCCAGGGCAAGCAGTCCAAGAAACAGGGTGATGACGAAAACATCGGGAAGACCGTAAATCATGGCTTGGCGCCTATGGCTGCGAAGTTACGACCGACGATTTTGGGTATTTGACCTGGCGGTCA
>CAZZKE010000071.1:0-14246 GCA_964655005.1 uncultured Thalassospiraceae bacterium
CAATTCTGGTAGTTCATTTGCCTGTTAAATACTTCATACCATACTGGACCGGTATGCGAGGACTTATACCAAGGAGTACTGATAAAGACCCATTGAGACGGCTTTCCATGGTTTTCGGCAAGGAATGCCCGCCGCCGCGATGCCGGGCATCGCCAGGCGGGCATGACGCCGACCGAGAGCCCTGGAAAGCCGTCTCAATGGGTCTTTATCAGTACTCCTTGGTATTATAGCGCAAACCACAAAGATTATGAAATTGCCCACCCGAATCGTCCGATCCAATACCGCCCGGCGCAATTCGGGAAAACGGCTAATGATAGTTCTGGCCTTGATCCCGGTGTTCATGTATCTGGATACCGGTAAAAAAAAGTACTCATGATGATCGATATATCAACTCTGCCCCACGTTCTGGCCATCATCAACAGCCTGACCGTAGTCACGCTGCTGGCCGGTTTCGCATATATTCGCGGCGGTGACATTATGCGCCACCGGGCCTGCATGAAAACGGCGGTCGGTTTGGCGGTGCTGTTCCTGATCGTATACATCTACTACCACCTGAATTCCGGGCTGGCGAAATTCGGCGGCAGGGGCGTGATCCGGTCGATTTATTTCACCATCCTGGCCCTGCATGTTATCGGCGCGGCAGTGCTGGCGCTGATGGTCCCGGTCGTGTTGTTACGCGCCCTGCGGGAACGCTTCGAGGCCCATCGGCGCCTGGCCCGATGGGCCTGGCCGCTGTGGCTTTATGTTTCGGTATCGGGTGTCGTCGTTTATGTCATGGCTGTTCGCCTGTATCCCTATGAAGGTTGAAATGGAATATCCTGCGTTGCAATTAGATACCACACCGGGGCTTCGCGGCTGGGCCGGACTGGCGGTGCTGGCGCTGGCCATTGCCGGGGTGTTCGCCCTGCTGTTGGCGATTTCCCGCATACCCGGCGTCGAAAACGTCCTGCCCTGGCCGCTTGATTTCTTCAACAAGGGGCTGGTCATCCATGTCGTGTTTTCTTTCATTGTCTGGTTCATGGCCGTCTTCGGCGCTATTTTGAGCATCGTCGCCGGGCGTCTGGGATCCACCGCCTGGTATGAAAAACTGCTGCTGATAGCGGGCTACGCAAGTACCGTGATGCTGTTCGCGCCGTCATTTACGAATAACGGCGAGGCGACCCTGAACAATTATATTCCGGCCCTTACCGACCCGCTGTATTACACGGGGCTGGCAGTGCTGGGCGGGGCAATCGGCGTGATGGCGCTGCGGGTGATCGCCGCCGCGCCGGGCAGCGGCGGGCGCTGGCGTGAGCCCTTGTGTTTCGGCGCCCTGGTTGCATCTTCGCTGTATATACTGGCGCTGATAGAGTTCGCCATTGCCGCAACGCGCCTGGCCGGAGAAGATTTTTCCTACCAATACAACGAAGCCCTGTTCTGGGGCGGCGGCCATACCTTGCAATTCGTCAACCTGGCCCTGCTGTTCATGGCCCTGGGGGTGTTGATGGCGCTGTCATTCGGCAGTCGCCTTGCGATCCCTGAAAAACTGCCTGTGGCGGCCTATCTGGTGCTCGCCGCAAGCGCATCCGTGGGCCTGTTCATTACCCTGAAGGAAGCCCCGGCGGGCGATGGCTATTGGACCATGTTCACCGACCTGCAATACGGCATGGCGCTGCCGAGTCTGCTGTTCGGCCTGGCCTTGCTGCTGGCGATCAGGAAATATCGCCACAGCGGCGGTGCCCTGCCATGGGCCGATCCGGTATTTCTGTGCCTGGCGCTTTCACCACTGGTTTTTGCGGTCGGCGGCTTCCTTGGCCTGTTCGTAGACGGCGCCGACACCCGCACCCCGGCCCATTATCACGGCGTTATCGACGGCATCAATTTAAGCTTCATGGGCCTGTTCTACGGGCTGTTCCTGCCGCTGCTGGGGCGCCGCCCGAAGCGCTCGAAAGCATTGACCGCCCAGATATGGATGTTCGGCGGCGGCCAGTTACTGGCCAGTATCGGCCTGTTCCTGGCCGGCGGTTACGGAACCCCGCGCAAAACCGCCGGGTCGGCACAGAATCTTAGCGACCTGGGCGCTATCGTCGGCATGTATTTAAATGGCATCGGCGCCCTGATCGCCGTTGCCGGCGGCGTCATGTTTATCTGGACGGCGGCCCGGGCGTTGATCCGCAAGCAATAGCGCCGGATTATCGGCAGGGCCGCAATAATTTATTAATAAATCTACTGATAGTGTTGATTCTATTGGTAAAATCGGCGTGTAATGACTTGACATACGGGTTCGCCGACTTCATTTTGAGGACAAAACAATCAGGCATCGGAACCCGACGTAAATGTTACTCAGAGCAATACTCGCCGCCACTATCCTGAGCGCCGGGATATTACTGTCCGCCCGATTCGTCCTGGAAACGGCGGACGACGACGCGCCCGGCATTGAAGCCGGCGATGACGCGACCCTGGCTATCGCCCCCATTTCGCTCGGCAATCCGGCCGCCGCCGCGGCTTTGCAGATTCGCCTGCCGGATTTGCTGGCGGGCAGCGCCGAAATTGCCGCCAACGCCCCCCGGTTTACGCAAACCCTGACGGCGGGTCGCGGCGACACCATAAGCGGCATGTTGACCGGGGCCGGTATTCCCCGCCCCGACGCCGATGCCGCAATCACCGCGCTGCGCCGCCATTTCAACCCGGGCCGCCTGCGCCAGGGCCAGACGATCACCGTTAACTTTCAGGCCGACGGTCGGTCACTGGTCGATCCCGGCGCCGGCCTGTCGGGACGGTTTATCGGCTTGTCGCTGTTGCCCGACCCGGAAAACAGGATTGTCGTCGCCCGCAGTGAAAGCGGCGGGTTCGATGCGGTGAAGGAAAAACGCGACCTGACCCGCAAACTGCTGCCCGCCGCCGGCACCATCACCTATAGTCTGTCGCGGGCCGGCGCCAACGCGGGCGTGCCTAATGCCGTGCTGGCCGAAATCATCCGCTTGTATTCGTGGGATGTGGATTTCCAGCGCGACATTCGCAAGGGCGATGCCTTCGAGGTCATGTACGAACGCTTTTTCGATAGCCGGGGCAAACCGGCCCGCAACGGCAATATTCTGTTCGCCGCGTTAACGCTTAGCGGCAAGCGCCACGCGGTTTATCGCTATACTGCGAAAAACCGCGAGACCGATTACTTTGACGACGAGGGCCAGAGCGCCCGCAAGGCGCTGATGCGCACTCCGATAGACGGTGCCCGCCTGTCGTCCGGCTTCGGCAGACGCAAACACCCGGTGCTCGGTTATACGAAAATGCACAAGGGCCTGGATTTTGCCGCCCCCCGTGGCACCCCGATATACGCCGCCGGCAACGGCACGGTCGAATACGCCGGGCGCAATGGAGCCTTCGGCAATTACGTCCGCATCCGCCACAATTCCGAATATTCGACCGCCTATGCGCATATGAAGGCGGTCAATACAAGAAAAGGCCGGCGGGTGAAGCAGGGACAGGTGATCGGTTACGTCGGTTCTACCGGACGCTCGACCGGCCCGCACCTGCATTACGAAATCCTGCGCGGCAAAAAACAGGTCAACCCGTTCAGGGTTAAAATGCCTTCGGGCCGCAAGCTGAAGGGCGCCGAATTAGCCCTGTTTCAGGCGGCCCGCGCAAAAATAGATACCCAATACGCCGAGTCGACATCTACCCTGGAAGTGGCCGCCGGAGATTAGGCCGCTTCCGTCTTGACGCCGTTGATTACCAGACTATCACCATCGACGGAAACACTGACCGTCTCGCCGTCCTTGATGCGGCCTTCCAGAATCAGCGAGGCCATATTATCCTGCAAGGACCGCTGGATCACCCGCTTCAGCGGCCTGGCCCCATAGACCGGATCGTAGCCGGCCTCGGCCAGCCAGTCGTGGGCGGCGCGGTCCAGTTCGAGAGTAATACCGCGATCATCCAACAATTTGTGCAGGCGCTTTAACTGGATATCGACGATGCCGTCCATATGGCTGCGGAACAACCTGTGGAAAAGGATTATCTCGTCCAGCCGGTTCAGGAATTCCGGGCGGAAGGCGGTCCGCACGATTTCCATGACCTGCCCCCGGACCTCGGCGGAATCGTGGCCTTCCTCCTGACTGGCCAGCACGTCGCCGCCCAGATTGGATGTCAACACGATCAAGGTATTGGTGAAATTAACGGTGCGGCCCTGGCCATCGGTCAGGCGGCCGTCGTCGAGCACTTGCAGCAAGACATTGAAGACATCGGGATGAGCCTTTTCGATTTCGTCGAACAGGATCACCTGATAAGGCCGGCGGCGGACCGCTTCGGTCAAAGCGCCGCCTTCGTCGTAACCGACATACCCCGGCGGGGCGCCGATCAGCCGGGAAACGGCGTGTTTTTCCATGTATTCCGACATATCGATACGCAGCAACGCGGCCTCGTCATCGAACAGGAAGTCGGCCAGCGCCTTGGTCAGTTCGGTCTTGCCGACGCCGGTCGGGCCCAGGAACAGGAACGAGCCCATGGGCCGGTCGGCGTCCTGCAATCCGGCCCGGGACCGCCGCACGGCGTTGGCCACGGCGGCCAGCGCCTCTTCCTGGCCGATAACCCGCCGGCGCAGGCTTTGTTCCATATCCAGCAGCTTTTCACGTTCGCCCTGCATCATCTTGTCAACCGGGATGCCTGTCCACCGCGAGACGATACCGGCGACATGTTCACTGCTGACGGCTTCTTCCAGCATGCGATGGCTTTCGCCCGCCTCGGCCTCGGCAATCTGCTGTTCCAGACGCGGAATAACGTCATACTGCAACTCGCCGGCCCTGGTGTGTTCACCTTCGCGCAAGGCCTTGTCATAGGCCAGGCGCGCCTGTTCAAGCTGTTCCTTGAGCTTGGTCGCCCCGGCCATGGCGTCCTTTTCCGAAGTCCATTCCACGGTCAGCACGTTCGAACGTTCCTCCAGGTCGGCCAGTTCGCTTTCCAGTTTGACCAGGCGGTCCTTCGAGGCCTCGTCATCTTCCTTTTTCAGGGCCTCGCGCTCGATCTTCAACTGCACTATGCGGCGGTCCAACTCGTCTATTTCCTCGGGTTTGGAATCAACTTCCATACGCAACCGCGAGGCCGCCTCGTCGATCAGGTCTATCGCCTTGTCGGGCAGGAAGCGGTCGGAAATATAGCGGCTGGAAAGCGTCGCCGCCGAGACCAGGGCGGAATCGGATATCCGCACCCCATGATGCAGTTCATACTTTTCCTTGATGCCGCGTAAAATCGAAATGGTGTCCTCGACGGTCGGTTCGGCCACGAATACCGGCTGGAAACGGCGGGCCAGGGCGGCGTCCTTTTCCACATACTTGCGATATTCATTCAATGTGGTCGCCCCGACACAGTGCAGCTCCCCCCGCGCCAATGCCGGCTTAATCAGGTTCGAGGCATCCATCGAACCTTCGGCGGCGCCGGCCCCGACCAGGGTATGCATTTCGTCAATAAACAGCACGACCTCGCCGGCCGCCGCCGTAACCTCGTTCAGGACCGCTTTCAGGCGTTCCTCAAATTCACCCCTGAACTTGGCCCCGGCGACCAGGGCGCCGAGATCCAGCACCATCAGTTTCTTGTTTTTCAGATTTTCCGGCACGTCGCCATGGACAATACGGTTAGCCAGGCCTTCGATGATGGCGGTCTTGCCGACGCCCGGTTCACCGATCAGCACCGGGTTGTTCTTGGTTCGCCTGGACAGCACCTGGATGGTGCGGCGGATTTCCTCGTCGCGGCCAATAACCGGATCGATCTTGCCTTCGGCCGCCGCCGCCGTCAGGTCGCGGGCATATTTCTTGAGCGCGTCATAACTATCTTCGGCGGTCGCGCTGTCGGCGGTGCGGCCCTTGCGCACATGCTCGATGGCGGCATTCAAATTTTGCGCGGTGACGCCGCTGTCGGCCAGCACCCTGGCGGCGGGGGTGCCGCTGGTCAGGGCCATGGCCATCAGCAGGCGCTCGGCGGTGACGAAGCTGTCGCCCGCCTTGTCGGCTATTTCCTCGGCCTGCTCAAGCAGCTTGCCGGTTTCCGAAGACAGGAAAACCTGCCCGGCGCCGGCGCCATCGACCTTGGGCAATTTCATCAATTCGGCCGCCGTCGCGGCCAGCGCCCCCTTCGCGTCACCACCGGCGGCGGTGATCAGATTGGCGGCCAGTCCCTCTTTATCATCAAGCAGACACTTCAGTATATGCAGTGGCGCCAACTGTTGATGACTGGAACGCGAAGCCAGCGTTTGCGCCGCCTGAATAAATCCGCGTGAGCGTTCGGTGTATTTTTCGAAATCCATTAAACTTCCTCGATTGATGTCTGTTTAATATTAATATGGCGCGAAAATTCGTCGCCGCAAGCGCCCTTGACACCCGAGGTCCTTGCGAAGATTGTAAGGACCATGAGCGCGACAATCAGCAGCATCTACCGCTATCCGGTCAAGGGCCTGAGCCCGCAATCGCTGGAACGGGCCGACCTGGCGCCGGGCCGGATACTTGCCGGCGACCGGCGCTTCGCCCTGGCCCTGGCATCGACCCGCTTCGACGGTCAGGCCCCGGAATGGCAGGCCAAAAGTGCCTTCCTGACGTTGCTGAAACACGACAAGCTGGCGGCGCTGGAGACGGTTTTCAATGACGCCGGCACCGAGTTGACAATACGGCGGAATGGCAAACAGGTGGCGCGCGGCAATCTGGCGGAACCGCTTGGAAGGGCGATGATCGAAGATTTTTTTACGGCCTACCTGGGCGGCAACACCCACGGCAAGCCGCGCCTGGTTGACGCCGGAGCAGACGTAACCTTTACCGACCAGAAAGATAAACTGGTATCGATTATCAATCTGGCGTCGATACGCGATCTTGAGCGAATTACCGGGGCCGAGTTGGACCCGGTGCGCTTTCGCGCCAACATTTACATTGACGGCATCGAGCCCTGGCGTGAATTCCAGTGGATCGGCGGCGATGTCGCGGTCGGCGGGGCAATTCTTTCGGTCCGCGAAAAAATCGGGCGTTGCGTCGCCATAAACGTCAACCCGGAAAACGGCACCCGCGATCAGAATTTAGTGAAGGCCCTGCGACGTGGATTCGGGCACACCGACATGGGCATCTTCGCCACCGTTACCCAAGGCGGCGAAATAGCGGTCGGCGCCGCCGTCGGCTAGGCCGAAACGCTTTCCGGCGAGGCGACCTCACCGGTATCAGGCGTTTCCGGCTTGTCGCCGCTATCGACCGCGACCTTGCGAGGACGTCCCCGGCGCTTCGGCTTTTCGGCTTTAGGCTGTTCGGGTTCGACCGGAGGCTGTTCCACCGCCGCCGCCTGTTCGGTAAGGCGAACCGGTTGGGCGGGCCGCGGTTCGGTCGCTTCGGCTGGAATCTCGACAGGGGTCTCGATGGGAATTTGCCGGGTATCGGGCTGGTCCGGTCGCGGCGTATTTTTAGTTTCGGTGGAATCCAACCCGTCGCCATTGTTGCCCTGGCCGGCGTTGTTTCCACGGTTTACCGGACGGTTGTCCTTGTCGGCGTTTAATATCCGGTAATAGTGTTCGGCGTGCTGCCAGTAGCCTTCGGCCTGGATATGTTCGCCGGCGGCGGCGGCGTCACGGGCCATGGCCTGGTATTTATCCAGCACCTGCTGGGCGTTGCCGCGAATCTTGGCTTCACCACCACTACTTTCGAAGTTTCTGTTCCTCGACGGCTGATGGCGTTTGCCTGGGCCGCCACGGCCACGGCCGCGCCTTGGATTCTGAACGTGTTTCATAGCACCTGTAAATTCTGGTTGTGATACGGATAAGCGCTTCCGACCACGTTTTCAGTAATTTATTCCGATGACAATTCCGCCTGCGATTCGCGCTTTCCGCCTTTGCGGTCTGCCCGGCCAATTTTCCATTAACGGCTTGGCTGCATCGATGGGGGAATAAGGTTCGCCCTCTCTGGCTTCAACCTTGCGATCATTACACCGATCACTCTCATCGGTAAAACTAGTCGGGATGACCGCGTTTTCCAACACTTATTTTCAAAAAATTACGGTTTTTCAATAGCCGCGAAGACACATCGGGGAATTCCTGAAATATCGGCCCGGCGTCCCAGCCCGGTATAACCGTGCTCCGCCAATATCGCGGCGACCCGGTCCGACTGATTGATTCCGACTTCCAGAAATATTCGACCACCCGGCTTCAGCGCCGCCGCCGCCAACGCCGCGATGGCCGGATAGGCGTCAAGCCCCTCCTTGCCCGCAAACAGGGCGCCGGGCGGTTCATAATCGACGACATCGGAGGCCAGGCCTTGCCGGTCGCCTTCCGGGATATAGGGCGGATTGGCGATAATCAGATCAAAACGCCCGAGGCCCAAATCGGCAACCGGCGCCTGTTCCCAATCGTGCCGGACAAATTCACATCTGTCGGCGAGAGCAAGCGCCCCGGCGTTGGCGACCGCCATCGCAAGCGACGGCCCGCTGCGGTCCAGGCCGACCCCGGTCCAATCCGCCTTTTCATGCAGCAACGCCAGCATCAGGCAGCCGGAACCGGTTCCGAGATCAAGCAACCGCCGGTGCTCCGCCGTATCGGGAAAGGCGTCGAGGACGGCCTCGACCAGGGTTTCGGAATCGGGCCTGGGGATCAACGTGTGGCGGTTGACGGCGAAAGGCAGGCTCCAGAACTCTCGCCGACCGGTGATATGGGCCATCGGCTCCCGCCTGGCCCGGCGTTCGACCACCCGGCCCAGATTATCCCGCGCCGCGCTATCCAGCTTCCATTCCGGATGGCTGAAGACATATTCCGGGGTCATCCCCGTGGCGTGGGCGACCAGCAGCCTGGATTCCAGCCTGGGTTCGGAAATTCCCGACTGTTCCATCTTCCGGGCCGTCCAGGTCAGGGCTTCGGCGATAGTATCCACCGTCAGGTGATCTCGGCCAGTCGCGCCGCCTGATCTTCCCCGGTCAGGGCGTCGATGATTTCATCAAGGTCGCCATCCATGACCCGGTCAAGCTTGTGCAGGGTCAGGTTAATGCGATGATCGGTGATCCGGCCCTGTGGAAAATTATAGGTCCGAATACGTTCCGAGCGGTCGCCGGAACCGACCTGATTTTTACGGTTGGCGGCGCGCTCGTCGGCCAGTTTGCGGCGTTCGTGTTCATAGAGTCTGGCGCGCAGCACCCGCATTGCCTTGGCCTTGTTCTTGTGCTGCGATTTTTCATCCTGCTGGGAAACGACTACGCCGGATGGCAAATGAGTGATCCGGACGGCGCTGTCGGTGGTGTTGACCGACTGGCCGCCGGGGCCGCTGGCCCGGAAAACATCGATCCGCAGGTCTTTCTCATCAATCTGGATATCGACATCCTCGGCTTCCGGCATGACCGCGACGGTCGCCGCCGAGGTGTGTATGCGCCCACCCGATTCCGTCGCCGGCACCCGCTGCACCCGGTGAACGCCGGATTCATATTTCAACCGGGCGAAAACACCGCGACCGGATACGGATGCCACCGCTTCCTTGCAACCGCCGATGCCGGTTTCGCTTAACGACATTATTTCAAATTTCCAGCCCCGGGCCTCGGCATATCGCTGATACATGCGGAACAGATCGGCGGCGAACAGGGCGGCTTCCTCGCCGCCGGTACCGGCCCGGACTTCCAGGATGGCATTTTTTTCATCCGCCGCGTCCTTCGGTAATAACAGCACCTGAATATTTTTTTCCAGCTTCGGAATCCGGTCCTTCAAATCCCGAAATTCGGCTTCCGCCAATTCACGCATTTCCGGGTCGGTTTCCGGATCGGCGATCATGACCGCCAGATCGGCGGCTTCCGATTGCGCCGTTTTCAGTTCCCGCACGCTTTCAACGACCGGTGTCAGGTCCGAATATTCTTTCGACATGCTGGCGAATTCACCGGACGCGCCGGCCTTCGGATCGGCCATCAAAGCGCCAAGCTCGTCGAAACGGGCCAGCACCTTTTCCAGGTTTTCAGTCAGGCTCACGATTCGCCACCTTCCGTATCATCCAGGCCAAACAACCGTTCAATGGCCCGTTCCATCACCTGGTCATCGCCGGAATGGGCGGTTTCCCGCAGTGCCCCGGACGGCGCGTGCAACAGCCTTCTGACCAGTAATCTGGTCGCCTTTTCGGCGTCGCCACCGGCGTCAAGCAAGGCCTGTTCGCGGATTGTCTCGACATGATTGCGCAATCGGTTGACGGCCGGAACGGCGGTTCTTTCCGTTTGGCCGCGCCGGAATGTCGCGACGTCCTGATCGACAATGGCCCAGGCCGCGCCGGCCTCGCTTTCACGTCCGGCCCGGCCTTCCATGGCGACCCGTTCAAGGTCGTCCGTATCGTACAGGAAGGCGTCGCTGATTTTTTCGACGCCGGGATCGATATCGCCGGGAATGGCGGTATCAATCAGGAAGATCGGCTTGTGGCGCCGCGCCAGGACCGCGGCGCCGACCATTTGCGCCTCGACCGCCCGCTTGCGCCGGCCCAAAGACGACAGCACGATATCGGCCTGGCTCAGGTGTTCCGCCAGATCTTCGTACGGGGCGATATTGCAATTCAACCGGTTGGCCGTTTCCAGGGCCCGGCGTTCGGTCGGGTGGGTGATCGTCAACCGGCCCAGGCTGGACGCCAGCATGTCGGCGGCGATCAATTCGCCCATTTCGCCGTTGCCGATCAGCAAGGCCGAACAGTTGGCCAGATCGCCATGCAGGTCGCCGGCGATCTGGGTCGCGGCGGCGGCGATGGAAACCGGGCGCTGACCGATGGCGGTCTCGTTACGGACCCGTTTCGCCGTCGCGTAGGAGGCTTGCAGTATGGTCTCCAGGCCGCCGCCGATCATGCCGCACCGGTGGGCGATGCGGTGGGCGGTCTTGGCCTGACCCAGGACCTGCGGTTCCCCGATGATAAGGCTGTCAAGCGAGCTGGATACGGCGAAAATCTGCCGCACCGCCGCTTCATCCCACAGGGCGTAGGTCTGGCCCGCCATCTCGGCGAGTTCGATTTCGCCATGCGCCGACAAGGCCGCCAGCACCCGGCGTTCGATTTCTCCCTTGTTCGTTTCGGAATCCACATAGGCCTGGACCTCGACCCGGTCGCAGGTCGACATGACCAGCGCCTGACCGATTCCGGCATGCGCCAGCTTCGCCAGAAAATCCGGCATGGCGTCTTCTTCGACGAACAGCCGGTCGCGCAGCAACATTGAACTGGAACGATGGTTGGCGCCAAGCACGAAAGGCCGACCGCCATTGCCATTATCCATTTCGCCGGGTGTGGGGCTTTCGGCCATGCTGTGGCTAACGATAACGGGCCAGGTGGTCCCCCAAATCCGCAAGCGGGACTCGCACCTGATCGCCGGTTTCCATATCGCGCACGGTGGCCGCGCCTTCCGCCATTTCGTCCTCGCCGACAATAACGGCGGCGACGGCACCCACTGCGTTGGCCCGCTTCATGCGTTTCTTCATGTTGCCGCCGTATCCCAGATCGACAGTAAAACCGTCGTGACGCAACCGCTGGGTCAGAACCAGCACGGCGGCGGCGGCGGCGGCCCCCGCCGGCACCATGGCGATGGGTGATTCATGGCTTTCGGGTTCGGCGATCATCATCGCCAGGCGTTCTATCCCGGCGGCCCAGCCGGTACCCGGCGTTTGCGGGCCGCCCATTTGCCCGATCAGGCCATCGTAACGACCGCCGGCGACCACCGCACCCTGGGCGCCAAGTTCGGTGGTGGTGAATTCGAACGCCGTGTGGCAGTAATAATCCAGCCCCCGGACCAGGCGGGGATTCAGGGCATAGGCTATACCCAGGCCGTCGAGTCCGGCCTTGACGGCGGCAAAGTGGTCTTTCGAGACGGCATTGAAGCTGGCCGCGATTTCCGGCGCGTTTTCGATGACCCGGCGGTCGCCTTCGTCCTTGGAATCGAGAATTCGAAGCGGATTGCGGCCCAGCCGGTCGCGGCTGTCTTCAGACAATTTATCCATATGGGCCGTAAAATAATCGACCAACAGTTCACGATAGGCGGCGCGGCTGTCGCTGTCGCCCAGGCTGTTGAGTTCCAGCGTCGTCGATTCGCGCACGCCCAGGGCTTCGAGAAAATGCGATCCAAGGGCAATAATTTCGACATCGGCCAGCGGTCCTTCGACGCCGAGGATTTCCGCACCGACCTGATGAAACTGGCGAAGCCGTCCCTTCTGCGGGCGTTCGTAACGGAACATCGGCCCCTGATAGGTAAATTTCAGCGGCAATGATCGAGTCAGGCCGCCGGAAATAAAGGCCCGCGCCACCCCGGCGGTATTTTCCGGGCGCAGGGTCAGGCTGTCGCCCCCCTTGTCGGTAAAGGTGTACATTTCCTTGGTCACGATGTCGGATGTATCGCCCAGCGTTCGCGCGAACACTTCGGTCTTTTCGAATATGGGCGTGGCGATTTCGGAAAATCCGTACAACCCGGAAACCGTGCGCATGGTATCGATCACCTTGCGATGACGCAGGTTTTCTTCCGGCAACAGATCATGGGCGCCGCGAACCGGCTGTAACATCGACATGGCGCGTTCCTAATTGCTACGAGGCTTGTAACGGCTGGCCACGTAATCGTCGATAATTTTTTTGAAATCATCGACAATGGCGGGGCCGCGCAGGGTCATTTCCTTCCTGCCGTCGATAAACACCGGGGCCGCCGGTTCTTCGCCTGTGCCGGGCAGGCTGATACCCAAATCGGCATGTTTGCTTTCGCCGGGGCCGTTGACTATGCAGCCCATCACGGCGAGGCTCAGGTTTTCCGCGCCCGGATTGCGTTCGCGCCAGACCGGCATGCGTCCGCGCACGTGGGCCTGAATTTTTTCGGCCAGGTCCTGGAATACCGTGCCGGTCGTACGGCCGCACCCCGGACACGCGGTAACCAGCGGCAAGAAGGACCGCAGCCCCATGGATTGCAGCAATTCCTGGGCGACGACAACTTCCCGGGTCCGGTCGCCGCCGGGTTCCGGGGTTAGTGAAATCCGGATGGTATCGCCGATTCCTTCCTGCAACAGCACCGCCATTGCCGCGCTTGAGGCGACGATGCCTTTCGAGCCCATACCGGCTTCGGTCAGGCCCAGATGCAGGGCGTAGTCGCAGCGCCGGGCCAGTTCCCGATATACGGCGATCAGGTCCTGAACGTCACTGACTTTACACGACAGGATAATCTGCCCGGCGGTCAGGCCCAGTTCCAGCGCCCGACCGGCGCTGTCCAGGGCCGAACGAACCAGCGCTTCGCGGGTCACGGCGGCGGCTTCAAGGGGAGCGGTCCGCTTGCCGTTTTCATCCATCAGGCCGATCATCAGATCCTGATCCAGGCTGCCCCAGTTGACGCCGATGCGGACCGGTTTGCCATGTTCCAGCGCGGTCTCGATCATCGCCGAAAAGCGGCTGTCTTTTTTCGATCCGAAACCGACGTTGCCGGGATTGATGCGGTATTTGGCCAGCGCCTCGGCGCACGCCGGATGGTCGGCCAGCAGCCTGTCGCCAATATAATGAAAATCGCCGACCAGCGGCACGTCGATCCCCCGTTTGGCCAGGCCATCGCGGATATGGGGCACGGCGGCGGCGGCTTCATGGCGATCGACGGTCAGCCGCACCAGTTCGGACCCGGCGGCAGCCAACGCCGCCACCTGATCGATGCTGGCGGCCACGTCGGCGGTATCGGTATTGGTCATGGACTGCACGACCACGGGGCTATCGCCACCGACGACCAAACCGGCGATGACGACAGGAACGCTGCGCCGTCGGGCTATTCGATTTGACACGCTATTCGACCGCTTGGCCCTGTTTCAGCCGGTCCGGATCCAGCGCGACGCTGCGCCGCACCGCGCCGGAGCCGCCGATCGGCGGCACGGGATCGCCATCGACAATAATTTTCAGGGCGCCGGCATTGCCGGTCAGCAACTTAAGTCCCTTGCGGTCGGGGACCCGGTAGCTGTCGCCGACCCGCAGCAAGCGGGTCAGGATCAGCTTGTTGGCGGTATCGTCGCGGACTTGAATCCAGCTATTTTTCAAGGCCTTGACCTCGATCCGGAATTGATCGTCATCGACGCCGTAGACCCGCCCCTGCGGTTCGGCGGCGACCGGCTGCGGCGATGGAGTCGCCGTCACCGCCGCAACCTGGACGGGTTCCGGTTCCGGTTTTTTCACCGCCGTAGCCGTGGCGGTTTCCGTTACCGCGGCGACCGGGTCGGGCACCGCTTCGGGCGCGGCGACGGGCTTCGGCTCGGGCGCGGGCCGGGTAAAATCGACCGCCGGCTCGACCAGTTTGGCGGGTGGCTGCTGAAC
>CAZZKE010000072.1:0-14011 GCA_964655005.1 uncultured Thalassospiraceae bacterium
TCTCCAGTGTGCCACCGTGGCCATGACGGGGTTGTCTGGACGCGATGCTTAGCCTCGATAACATAATCTCCAGTGCGTCCCGCAAATCCTCGCTCGCAATGGTCAGGGGCGGCGCAATCCGGATGCGTTCGCCCTCCATACCGCCGCCGAGGATCAAGACCCGGTCAGAGAAACATTCCTTGACCAGATCACCGGCATTCATCATGGGGCGGAATGATAGAGAGGGGCCTATCTGGTAAATACCCCTTGCCCAATTATTTTTCGCTATACGGGCGGCGGCGTCCGCCAAAGGTTTGGCGACGCGGCGGCAATCGGCTTCCACGTCGTGGGTGTCAATGTAATCGGCGACCGCACAAGCGGCGTAACAACCAATGGCCGAAGTCTGAAAGGTATGGGCGAGAACGACGCCATCGCCGATGGCCGTTTCGAGCGTTTGACGATAGACGACGACGGAAAACGGAAAAAGCCCGTTGGTCATCGACTTGGAGAACAACAGGACATCAGGATTCAAGCCCATGTTTCGCGCGACGCTGAAATCGCCAAAACGGTAAAACCCACACTGAATCTCATCGGCGATGACAGTGACCCCGGCGGCTTTGGCTTGCGCACATAGCCCGTGCAACCAATCGCCGTCGAGCGGCACATAACCTCGGGCCCCTTGGATGGGTTCGAAAATCAGGCAGGAGATAGCGGACCAATCAATGTCCGTCGCGCCGGGCGTCAGCACCTCGACGAAAGACGCCAGAGATTGCCGGACCGGCGTTTCATGCA
The DNA here is from genome assembly GCA_964655005.1 of uncultured Thalassospiraceae bacterium. Classification (GTDB taxonomy): domain Bacteria; phylum Pseudomonadota; class Alphaproteobacteria; order Rhodospirillales; family JABHCV01; genus CAZZKE01. The sequence goes on from CAZZKE010000072.1 coordinate 772, forward strand.
GGGCCATGGAGCGCTGTGCCGTGGTGGCGCTAAGTGCATCAAGGCCAAGACCATGAAATCCGCCCTCGATGGCGAGAATTTTCCCCGGACGGTTGCGCAGCGCAAGCGACAGCGCCGTGCTTACTGCGAAACTGCCTCCCACTTGGAACAGGACCTTGAAGTCGACCACATCAAGAGCATTGGTCAGCCAGCGCGCAAATTTCTCGGCTTCGGGCGGATAAATTCCGGCGACCAGATCGGCTTTCGGATGCGCGGGAAGACGTATGTCCTCGTTGCAATGGCCGAAGTTCACGGCCCCGTAAGAACTGCACAAGTCGGTGAAGTCTTCAGTTGTTCCGTCATCATGGCTAAGCGTCAGGCTGGCGTTCAAGGCCCGGCTACACGTCCAATGCTCTCCGAAAGCACGGGATTCATCAAGATCGCTAAGACGCCGGTTCATCGTCGGCCGCATGGCGATAGTCAGTACGAGAGTCCATATTCAACACTTCCTCGAAGGTTAATTATTTGATCGGTTCAAAATCGCGGCGAATGCGAGTTGTTTATCGCGATATTTTCCATACCCGGCAGCGTTTTGCCTGGATCGGGCTGCCATGATCGGTAACGGAATTCAAGATACCTTGTGCAATCCCCGTGTGAGCCCTATGCGGACATTAAACAAGAACAAAACAGCGGGAAGAAATAGAAATGGTCGGCAAATAGATCGTATTATTATTAAGTTTCCCGCTAAAATTAATAATTCAGAAGAAAACTTCTAACGATTTTTTGTACTGTATAATCATTATAAGCGCAGCTATGGGTGAGAGTCCCAATATTTAAAATTTACTGGTGGCGTGACCGAACCAAAGCCACTTTTGGCCGTGACCTCCGCGCAGCCGCAAAGCGATGATGGGGGCGACTTCTCGTATATCTATTCAGCAATAAATTACGAACAGATTTCAGCGTTATATTACGACGTCTACGGCATCAAACCGAAAACGCCATAACCCTTTTGTTAAATACAGCCGCAGGTTGCTGAGGCATGTCTAATGTCCGCTTTTGACCCGAAGCGGATATCCCAGCCGACATCCGGGTGGTCCGGGAGCAACACCTTGGCTTGGAAGGGTATTGCCAGGAATACCGTCACTCGACCAGTTTCAGAAGCCGCGCTGGAACCGGCGTCACCTTTTGGGTTGGTGAACCGCCTTGCCTCACCCCACTGCCCACCACTAGCCATATGGGGCGCGATCAGTTAGATTGACCCGGTATTTCCGTACCAATGCGTTCCAACTCGTCGAGGGAGGTTGACGCGCTAGGCTGCTTGGCAGTGCTGGCGTTGATTGTCTTCGCCGTGAGTTGCCTCTGCTGTGGAGCATCACGAATGAAGGTAGTTATGTTGGCGGCCGGGATCGGTGCCCGGCTCGGATTTACGGCTACGGAACCTCCAGCGAAGGTTTTGCTGCGCTTCGGCGGCAAATCTTTGCTGCAATTCCATATCGAAATCCTCAAGCGATACGGCATTGAAGAGTTGGTACTCGGCGTTGGTCATCACCACCAGGACATCGAACGGGAGATCGCTGCCCTCGGGGCACAGGAATTTGTGCGAACCGTGTTCAATGAAGATTATGACGAAGGTAACATCGTCACCTTGTGGACCTTGCGCGACGAATTGTGTTGCGGGAAGCCGGTCCTCCTCATGGACGCCGACGTCCTCTACGACGAAAAACTGGTCGAGCGTCTCTTCAATTCTCGACACCAGAACTGTCTGCTCCTCGATCGTTCCTTTGATCCGGGCGATGAGCCTGTCAAAGTATGTGTTCGGGATGGCAAGATCATCGAGTTTCGCAAATGGCTGAGCGCCGAGTTCGATTTCTGCGGTGAATCGGTGGGCTTTTTCAAATTGTCCGCCGAGGTGGCCAAGAAGATCATCATTCAGACCGAGCTCTATTTACGCCAGGGACGTCGTCACGAGCCTTACGAGGAAACGATCCGCGATGTTCTGCTGACCTCGCCACGCGGCACCTTCGCATTCGAGGATATCACCGGCGTGCCTTGGATCGAGATTGATTTTGCCGCCGACATCGAACGCGCCAATGCCGATATCCTGCCGCGTATTCTGACGGCGGAGGGCGAACGCCACAGACCTATGAAGATCAAACGGGATATGGACCGAGGTGAGACACAAGTGTTATGACCGGCATCGAGGCATTACTGTCCAGCCAGCCAATCAGCGCACTAATTGCCGCCCTGCTATATATATCGACCTATCTGTCGCTCCTTAATCTCTTGAGATACCCACGAAACTGGCGACCTCCGAGTGTCTCATCGACGGTCGTAACCGGAGCCCTAGCTGTCATCATGGTGGTTTTCGTATCGGCATCGCCGGACGGCCTGGACTTTGGTTTGCTGTTCTTTTTGACTGGGTTCATTCTCCTGCTGTTTGGCATTATCGCCTCTCCTGCTATCGATTTCCAACCTGGGTCCCGTCCCATTGTTGAATTCCTGGCAAACCACGGAGACTACATCGGACTATGGATGGTTCTGCCCGCCCTCGTGACCGGTTACGCCTTACCAGACGCCAAACTTCATGGAGTCCTGGCTGCTGCTATTATTATTGAGTTGGCGTGGTATGTGCGGCACAGGTGGAATAGTAATCGACAGTTGTATTCCCTTAGTGACCATGACCTTTTGGTCCTGAACACACAGGCGAACGGAGACATCAAGGGTTATGCCAAACGCCATGGTATCCGGGAACTGAAATTATCGGCTGAGGGCGCTCAATGGTCTGGATGCAGCAAATCGACGCTTCCCTGCGCCTTCAACCTCTACACCAACCGGCTCGGCCTCAATACGGCACCGTGTTGCCGGGTGCACATGAAAGACCTCGCCTACTTCGTCTCCTCCTGTCTCAAAGAGATGGAGGTCACCCACTGGTTGGAAGGAGGGAGCCTTCTGGGTGCTGTGCGGGAAAATGGAAACCTGTTGGCTTGGGAAGATGATGTCGATATCTCATTCTTGCTTGACGACAAGTCCACCTGTTCTTCGGTAGCCAAGGGAATTTCTGAGCGCGGCAAGCGCCATGGCTATTACGTCGATATATTCGAGGGTAAAGGGTTCTTAGGTGTCTCATATGACAGACCTTTGCCCTGGCCTTTCCGATGGGAACGAAACCGAATGCGAGGCGAAATCCGGCTTGATCTCGTCGCCTACCGGCGCGCCGTGAGCCATGGTCAGTCCGTGCTTGAAAGACGCACCCACAAGGGGTCTCTACCAATGACCGAGAGTGGGTGGTATGGCATGCCCGAAGAGACAGTACTCCCGACCTCGACAATCCGCTTTCTCGGCGATGATATCCCCTGTCCAAATCAACCCCAGTCATATTTGCACACTCTTTATGAGGATTATCAAAAGATTGAGTTAACCTATGTCAATTCGGCGGCGGCGGAAACCAGGCGCCCTGCCGACTCGGTTTCATAGGCACATCCAGCTCGATACAAAATTGGCAACGGATTTAGAACGTAAAGGACCAACATCGTGAGGACTTTAAGAAAATGAAGAAACAATCGTCCTGTAAATCGCGGGGAGTCCGGTGATGGAACCCGCCGATGGCCTGGGCGGAGTAATCGACCGTATACTTTGCTTTCTGGGAATACACGATTTCAAAATCATCGACTCGACCCTTGGATTCGGAAGTGCCGGCGGCACTGAAACCGTCCAATGTCAGCGTTGTAGTCGGGTTGTAACACGATCCCATTGAATGCTTCGATTGATGACCTCCTTTTCGGAGGCAGACGGGAAGAAAATGCCCCCCAGGCAAAGACATGACACTTAAATCAAAACTCAAACCTGAACCGGATCGCCCTATGGTCCCGAAACTCCGCAAATGTCTCAGATGCGGAAAGAAGTTTATGTCGGAACACACCGGCGAGCGTATTTGCCCGAAGTGCAAGGGGAAGTCGGACTGGCGTAAGGTGAAGTGACTCTCGGAGTAATTACAACGAGTTTTCCACAGAAATGTGGACAACTGATTCATTGGAGTGCGGTGTCAGGGGTGAACCTATCAGGGGCTCAGCAAAATCAGGGAAATGACCGCTGTTGGCTAATAAGCGAAGTCCCAGCCACCACCAGATTATGACTGTTTTTCTACTGAAAGCGGACTCAATATTCAGAAATGTCCGGTTTGAGTGGGCTGGCGGAGGCCTGTTCCAAGACAGTACCCGCTCCAAGCTACCACTGCTGCCGTTCATTGCTCAAAATAAGGCTATAATAAGGTTGGTGTGGCATGTTTCGTATTAGACGTTATTAGCTGAGCCAATATGCATTTAGCACTTTATTGCTTAGCTCCAACGAATTACACTGCTAGGTGTCCGCTGGTATTAATCAGGGCTGTTCCAGAATAAAGCGCTGAAATAAAATTCGTAATGCGGGGGTCGGGTGTTCAAGTCACCCAGGCGGCACCATTGTTTCCGGGGGGCTTGCGATGTCGAAATGGGATAGCCGCTTTTTGCGCCTGGCGCGGGAAGTCGCGACCTGGTCCAAGGACCGCTCGACCAGGGTCGGCGCCGTCATTGTCGGCGAGGATCGCACCCCCGGGCCATACGGCTATAACGGTTTCCCCCGCTATATCGACGACGAACGGGAAGACCGCCACGCCCGGCCCTCGAAATACGACTGGACCGAACACGCCGAACGTAACGCCATTTACAACGCCGCCCGCATGGGCGTGGCGCTCAAGGGCGGCGCCATCTATGTCACCCATGTGCCGTGCGCCGACTGCGCCCGGGCAATCATTCAGGTCGGTATCGTGCGGGTCGTCGCCGATGCCAACTGCATGTCCGGCGGCTTCGCCGAACGCTGGTCCGAAGCCGCCCAGGTGACCCGCGAAATGCTCGGCGAGGCGGGGGTCGGCCTCGACCTGGTCGAAATTGTCGAAGAGGACTCATCCTGAATGAAGGCGGACTGTGCGGGATGAAAAATCGGCCGGACCGCAGGGAGTGGGGTCCGGCCGAAGAATCGAGGCAACTAATTGCCCCGGTGGGGGACCAGAGAGGGGGGTCTCCGGAGTGGGCGGATAAGGGGGTATCCGCTGAAATTATATTAGCGCCGGGACTGTGGCGACTTTATGACGCCTAATGCGCCAATTGCGGCAAATTCATGATATTTTACGATAACCGGCCATCGCCGCGAAGCGGCCCGATCCCGCCTTATCAATGCTCCTTGGTATTAGTCGTAGGAGCGCTTGTCTTCGATGACCACGCCGTCGTTGGCCAGGCCGCCGGGCGGCACCAGTTCGACCTCGCCCTTCATTTTGCAGACGGCCTGCAACACTTCGCGAATGGCATCGATCAGGCCGCCGCCGCTTGTGGCGGTTTCGCAATACAGGGTCATGGCGTCCCGCCCGTCCATGGTATCGACGACCAGCCGGGCGCGGATGATTTCCGGGCGCCGCCGGACTATTTCGGCGATCTGTTCCGGGCGCACGAACATGCCCTTGATCTTGGTCGACTGGTCGGCCCGGCCCATCCATCCCTGCAGGCGCATGTTGGTTCGCCCGCACGGGCTGGGACCGGGCAGCACGGCGGACAGGTCGCCGGTGGCGAAACGGATCAGCGGGTATTGCCGCGATAACAGCGTAACGATGACCTCGCCCACATCGCCCTCGGCGACCGGGTCGCCGGTGCCGGGGCGGACAATCTCGACGATTACCCCTTCATCGACGGTCATGCCCTGCCGCGCCGGGGTTTCATAGGCGATCAGGCCAAGATCGGCGGTGGCGTATGTCTGGTAGGCAACAAGCCCCCGGTCCGCCCATTCGGCGCATAACGCCGGCGGAAAATATTCGCCGCCGACCGAGGCTTTCCTGAAGCACCCGGCGTCGATGCCGGCGGCTTCGGCTTTTTCCAGCAGAATTTTCAGGAACGACGGCGTCCCGGCGTAGGCTGCCGGTCGCAGGTCGGCGATCACGCCTAGTTGTTGTTCGGTGTTGCCGACACCGGCTGGAATGACCGCGCAGCCGAGCGCCCGGGCGCCCGAATCCATGATGAAGCCGCCCGGCGTCAGGTGATAGGAAAAGGTGTTATGGACCAGATCGCCGGACCGGAAGCCGGCGGCATGAAGGCCGCGCGCCATGCGGAAGAAATCCCCGGCCATGGCTTCGGGTTCGTAAATCGGCCCCGGCGACTGGAAAATCCGGGCCAGACCACCACCCGCCGCCTGATTCCCGGCGGGCATGGCGGCCAGCCCGCCGAACGGATAGTCGGCCTTCTGGCGTTCGATCAGCGCCGACTTGCGGGTTACCGGCAGTTCCGCCAGCGCCTGGCGCGAATCGATGGCGGCGGCGTCCACCTGGGCCAGCAAATCGGTGAAGTAGGGCGCGTTGGCCCTGGCGTGGCCGACCTGTTCGGCCAGGGCCGCCATCAGGGCCGCTTCCCTGGCGTCTTCCGAGCGGGTTTCCAGATCGTCGTAAAAATCGCTCATGTTATTTTGCCGTCTAGGCCAGCCAGCGTTTGCGGCGGCGGTAATGTTTGACGTCGCGGAAGCTTTTGCGGCCACCGGTGCTTAACCCCAGATAGAATTCCTTGACGTCTTCGTTTTCGGCCAGCGACCGGGCCTCGCCTTCCATGACGACCCGGCCGTTTTCCAGAATATATCCGTAATCGGCGTGCTTCAGGGCGACCGTGGTGTTCTGTTCGGCAAGCAGGAAGCTGACGCCTTCCTGTTTGTTCAGTTGGGTGACGATCTGGAAAATATCTTCGACCAGTTGCGGCGCCAGACCCATGGACGGCTCGTCGAGCAGGATCAGTTTCGGGCTGGCCATCAAGGCCCGGCCCAATGCGGTCATCTGCTGTTCGCCGCCGGATGTGTATCCGGCCTGGCTGCTGCGGCGCTCTTTCAGGCGCGGGAAGTAATGATAAACCTTGTCCAGGGATTGGTTGACGGCGGCGGACCCGTCGGTGCGGGTATAGGCGCCGGTCAGCAGGTTTTCCTCGACCGTCAGGTGTTCGAAACAGTGGCGTCCCTCCATCACCTGGATAACGCCTTTCTTGACCAGGTCGGAAGGCGTTTGCCTTTCGATGCGTTCGCCGCGGTATTCTATGCTGCCCTTGGTGACGTCGCCGCGTTCGGCCCGCAGCAGGTTCGAAATCGCCTTCAGCGTCGTCGACTTGCCGGCCCCGTTGGCGCCGAGGAGGGCGACTATGCCCCCCTCGGATACCTCCAGGGAAACCCCCTTCAACACCAGTATCACATGGTCGTAGATGACCTCGATGTTGTTTATGGCAAGCAGCGGGGTTCCGTTATCGCTCATCTTGGTTGGATCAATCAGTGCCGTCGCACTTGCGCGGCGTGATGCCCTTTTCCTTGGCGTACTTGGCCGCCGAGGCTTCGATCATCGGGCGGACCACGTCGGTCATGGGCTTGATCCAGTCAGACACGAATTCCCACTGCTGGCCGGTCCATTTCTGGATACGCACCGAGCCGCCGCCTTCGTGGTCGGCGCACGACGCCTTGATCGGCAGCATGAAGCGCGACAGGCCCAGCTTGGCCAGTTTCGTATCGGTCAGGTTAAGGTTTTCAAACCCCCAGCGGACCTGTTCGCCGGTCATCGGCTTGTTGCCGTATTTACCCATGGCGGTGCGAATCGCCTCGGTGACGATTACCGAGTTAACCAGGCCGCGGTTATAGAGAACTTCGCCAACCTTGTCTTCGGTGGTCGTTCCCTTGTCCCGGCCATAGACGTATTTGAAAATGTCCTGATGAACCAGGAAGTTGGTGCCGGGGGCGTGGAAGGCGGCCGACTTGTAGCCGATGGCGGCCTTGCCGGCGGGACGGGTATCAGGCTCGGCGCCCGACCACCAGTTGCCGATAAACCGGTCCATCGGGAAGCCGACGTTGGCCGCTTCCTTGATCGCCGTCGAATTCATGACGCCCCAGCCCCACATGAATATCCAGTCGGGGCGAAGCTTGCGGCCGATGGTCAGCCAGGTAGCCTTCTGTTCCAGGCCCGGATAGGTGACCGGAAACTTATGTAACGTAAAGCCATACTTGCCGGCCAGTTTTTCGAGGGTCGGAATTGGTTCCTTGCCGTATGCCCCGTCAAGGTAGACAAGGGCGACCTTCTTGCCCTTCAACTTGTCCATGCCGCCTTCCTGTGAGCCGATATAGCGGACCAGGGCGGAAGCCTGGCTCCAGTACGTCGCCGGCATCGTGAAGACATACGGGAAGACCCGGCCGTCAGAGGCGTCGGTGCGACCGTAACCCATCGAGAACACCGGGATTTTATCCTTGGTGGCGCGATCGATGATGGCATAGGTGATGCCGGTCGAAAGCGGGCTGAACACGGCGGCGCCGGTCGGGCCCTTGTTTTTCAGGCGTTCATAGCATTCGACGCCGCGGTCGGTGTTGTAAGCGGTGTCGCATTCCTCGATCAGCAGCTTGACGCCATTGATGCCGCCGTCGCGTTCGTTAAGAAGCTTGTAGTAGTCCATGGCGCCATTGGCGAAGGGAATGCCGCCCGGCGCAAAGGGGCCGGTCCGGTAAACCAACGACGGAATGAACTGCTCGGCGGCGGTCGCCTGGCCGGTCGCCAGGCCGGTAACGCCGGCGGCGATACCGGCGGCGGCGAGTATAAGTTTTCTGAATTTCATGTTCTATCTCCCTGTTGGACAGCTTGGTAATTACGCAAAAACCCTACCGGGCCATTACACCCTAATACGGGAACGGCCACAACCGCAGTTTTTCTTTCGCCACCTGCCACAACCGTGCCAGGCCATGCGGTTCGACGATCAGAAAAAAGATAATCAGGGCGCCGAAAATCATGAATTCGACGTGGCTGACAATATCGACCGGTATGGACAAACCGACAAGCGTCGGCGCGTTACTAAGGAAAATCGGCAGCAGCACGATAAACGCCGCGCCCAGAAACGATCCCATGACCGAGCCCATTCCGCCGATGATGACCATAAACAAAATCTGGAATGACCGGGCGATATCGAAGGCCAGGGCCTCGACGCTGGAGGTATAGATAAAAGCCCACAGCGCCCCCGATATGCCGCAATAGAAAGAGCTTACCGCGAAGGCGCTGAGTTTGGCGCGCAGTGGCCTGATGCCGATGATTTCGGCGGCGATATCCATATCCCGGATGGCCATCCACGACCGCCCGATATGCGAACGGACGATGTTCTTGGCGGCCAGCGCCATGATTGCCACGAAGGTCAGGGTGAACAGGTATTTGACCTCGCCGCTGGCCGAAAAACCGGTAACGAAGAAATTACCGAATACCGCCCGGGGCGGGGCGCTGATTACACCGGAAGAGCTGTAATTGGTGAACCAGCCGAATTTGTTGAACATCCAGATCAGGAAAAACTGCGAGGCCAATGTCGCCACCGCCAGATAAAAGCCCTTGATGCGCAGCGACGGAATGCCGAACAGTATCCCGACCGCGGCGGTGATCAGTCCGGACAGGATAAACACGAAAACTATATTCAGGTCGGGAAAGGCGGTCGCCAGCTTGTAGGCGGAAAACGCGCCGGTGGCCATAAAACCGCCGGTGCCCAGGCTCAACTGTCCGGCGTAGCCGGTCAGCAGGTTCAGGCCCAGCGCCGCCAGGCTGAATACCAGAAACGGTATCATAATGGTCGACAGCCAGTAATCGCTGGCCAGCAACGGCACCGCGATATACGCGACGGCCAGCAGGGCGGCCATGAAATAGCGGTCCTGGCGAATCGTGAAGATCGCCTGATCGGCGGTGTAACTGGTCTTGAATTGCCCGGCTTCACGGTAAAACATTGCTTTACACTCTCTCGATTATTTTGTCGCCGAACAGGCCCTGCGGACGGAACAGCAGGAAGGCCAGCGCCAGCATGTAGGCGAACCAGTCTTCGATGGCCCCGCCAAAGGCCGGCCCCCAGAACACTTCTGCCACTTTTTCGCCCATGCCGATAATCAGGCCGCCGACAATGGCGCCGGGGATCGAGGTGAAGCCGCCCAGAATAAGCACCGGCAGCGCCTTGAGCGCGACCAGCGTCAGGGTGAACTGGACGCCCAGCTTGCTGCCCCACATGATGCCGGCGACCAGGCCGACCAGGCCGGCCACGGACCACACGATGACCCAGATGGTTTTCAGGGGAATGCCGACGCTCAGGGCCGCCTGATGATCGTCGGCGACGGCGCGCAAGGCCCGGCCAATCCGGGTTTTCTGAAAAAATACCGCCAGCACGCCGACCAATACGGCGGATGTCAGGGCGGCCACCAGATCGAACTGATTGACCAGTACGCCGCTGAATTCCATGGGGGCGCTGGGAATGCCCAGATCCAGCACCTTGACATCGCTGCCCCAGATTATCTGCCCGAAGCCGTCGAGAAAATAACTCAGGCCGATGGTCGCCATGAACAGGATGATGGCTTCCTGGTTAACCAGCGGCCGGAGCACGGCCCGTTCGATGACCAGGGCCAGAACGATCATCACAATAATTGTCCCGATAATAGCCGCCCACGGCGGTACGCCATGTTCGATCAGGCCGACCAGGGTCAGCGCCGCGAACAGCACCATCGCCCCCTGGGCAAAGTTAAAGACGCCGGAAGCCTTGAATATCAGCACGAAACCAAGCGCCACCAGCGAATACATGACGCCGGCCATCAGGCCGCCGATCAGCACCTCCAGGAAAAATTCGGGATAATTCCAGATTTCGACAAACGGCGCGACAAAAACGGCGTTCAGAAATTCCATGCCCGGCGCCCTTCCCGTTGCGAATAATATTTAGATTTTTCAGCCATGGGCCACCCCAAGATAAGCGTCGATAACCTGCTGGTCGGCGCGCACCTGATCGGGGCTGCCGTCGGCCAGCTTGCGACCGTAATCCAGCACCACCACATGATCGGATATATCCATGACCACCCCCATGTCGTGTTCGATCAGCACGATGGTGGTGCCGAACTGGTCATTGACGTCCAGGATAAAGCGGCTCATGTCCTCTTTTTCCTCGACGTTCATGCCGGCCATCGGTTCATCGAGCAGCAGCAGGGTCGGCTCGGCGGCCAGCGCCCGGCCCAGTTCGACCCGTTTTTGCAGGCCGTAAGGCAGGCGCCCGACCGGGGTCTTGCGGATGTGCTCTATTTCCAGGAAATCGATGATGTTTTCGACCACTTTCCGGTGCGCCAGTTCCTCGTTGCGGGCGGGACCCACATGCAGGGCCTGCCAAAACAGGTTCTTGCACATCTTGGTGTTGCGCCCGGTCATGATATTGTCGAGCGTGCTCATGCCCCGGAACAAGGCGATGTTCTGGAAGGTCCGGGCGATGCCCTGACGCGCCGCATGGTGCGGCTTCATCTGCGCCCGCGTCCGGCCCTGGTAGGTGATCGCGCCCTGCTGCGGGTGATAAAACCCGTTGATGACGTTGAGCATAGAGCTTTTGCCGGCGCCGTTGGGTCCGATGATCGCCAGAATCTGCCCTTCCAGCACGGAAAAGCTGATGTTTTTCAGGGCCTGAACGCCGCCGAACGACAGGCTGATGTTATCGACACTCAGCAGTTCCTGGCCGAATGTCCGTTCTGCGGCCGGCGTTGTGGCTGGGGTCATCAGGCGGCCCCTTTCTGTTTTAGCGGCGCCGCCGTCCGGGCATCGCGGATCGCCACGTCGGCCTTGATGGTGCCGCTGCGGCCGTCTTCGAAAGTGACGTCGGCCTCGACGCTGATGTAATCCTTGCCGGAATACAGCGCCTCGATCAACTCGCCGTATTTTTCGGCGATAAAGCCCCGGCGAACCTTGCGGGTGCGGGTCAGTTCGCCATCGTCCGCATCGAGTTCCTTGTGCAGTATCAGGTAACGCCTGATTTGCGATCCCGACAACTGATCGTCGGCGGCCAGGTCGGCGTTGACCTTTTCGACGCAATCCTGGATCAGGTCGTAAACCACGTCCTGGCCGGCCAGATCGGTATAACCGGAATAGGCGATATTGCGCCGTTCAGCCCAGTTGCCGACGGCTTCCAGATCAATGTTGATGAACGTCGCGACGTGATCCCGGCCGTTACCGAAGGCTACCGCTTCCTTGATGAACGGGAAAAACTTGAGCTTGTTTTCAAGATACTTGGGGGCAAACATCGAACCGTCGTTAAGCTTGCCCACGTCCTTGGCGCGGTCGATTATTTTCAAATGCCCGTCCGCATCGAAGAAACCGGCGTCGCCGGTATGAACCCAGCCGTCGGCGGTTTTGGTTTCCGCCGTCGCCTCGTCGCTTTTGTAGTAGCCGATAAAAACGCCGGGGCTCTTGAACATCACCTCGCCCGAGCTCTCGATCCTGATTTCGACCCCGGTGTAGGGCTTGCCTACGGTATCGGCCTTGACCTCGCCGTCGGGCTGGGAAGTTATCAGCACCGATGCCTCGGTCGAGCCGTACAGCTGTTTGATATTCATTCCCAGCGCCCGGTAGAAATCGAATATATCGGGGCCGATGGCTTCGCCGGCGGTATAGGCCAGGCGCACCCGGGAAAAGCCCAGCACATTCTTTAGCGGGCCATAGATCAGGATATCGCCAAGCCAGTACAGCAGCCGGTCTTGCAGGGAAACCGGCCGCTTATCCAGGATGCGGGTGCCGACCCGCTTCGCCAGGGCCATGAAATAATGAAACATCCTGCGCTTGAAGGGGGCCGCGTCTTCCATCCGGATCATCACGGTGGTCAGGATGTTTTCGAAAATCCGGGGCGGCGCGAAGAAATAGGTGGGGCCGATTTCGCGCAGGTCGGTCAGCACCGTCTCGCTGGATTCCGGGCAGTTGACGCAGAACCCGGTGACGTAGGACTGGCACAGGGAAAACAGGTTGTCGCCGACCCAGGCCATGGGCAGGTAAGCCAAAACATTTTCGTCTTCCCGCAGGCGGTCGTCCTTAACGCCGTTGCGGGCCGAAATAATCAGGTTGTCGTGGGACAGCATGACGCCCTTGGGCTTGCCCGTGGTGCCGGAGGTATAAAGCATGATCGCCAGATCCGAACCCTTGCCTTCGGCGACCCGTTCCCCGGCGAAGCCGGGATGGTCGGCGTCGTACCGGCGGCCCTTTTCCATAACGTCGTCCAGCGAATGCAGGAACGGCAGATCGTAATCGATCAGGCCGCGCCGGTCCTTGTAGATAATGTGTTGCAGCTTCGGGCAGCGGTCCTTTATCTCCAGCAGCTTGTCGACCTGCTCCTGATCTTCGACCAGGGCGAACCGGGCGTCGGCATGCTCCAGAATATACAGCATCTCCTCGGCCACGGAATCCTGATACATCGGCACC
>CAZZKE010000073.1:0-11344 GCA_964655005.1 uncultured Thalassospiraceae bacterium
GAACGGCGGCCTCACAAGCCTTTTGGACGTTGTCGCCCACGGCCTTGCGGTACCCGAGCACCGCCGCGCCGTCGGCTCCTAGCCAAAAGGCTTGTGAGGCCGTCTCTATGAGTCATTCTTTCTGCAATTTGGTATAAGGTCGGGTAATCGGTTATGTGGGACAACCTGCAAATCCTTATTCAGGCGCCTATCTTTAACGTGCAGTTGCTTGTTGACGGCGTTCTGATCGGGGCTGTTTTCGCGCTGGCGGCTTATGGCATGGCGCTGGTCTGGGGGGTGATGAATATCATCAACATCGCCCAGGGCGAATTCGTCATCCTGGGCGGGTTCGTGACATGGTGGTTTGCCGACAGGGGCATGAACCCGTTTCTTGGAATTCCGGTATCGTTCGCAGTGTTGTTTGCCGTCGGCTGGGTCGTCTACCAGGTTGTCATCCGCCGGGTGGTTAATCAGGACCTGTTTATTTCCATTCTCGCCACTTTCGGTATTTCGATCCTGCTACAGCAGTTAATGAACCTGATTTTTGAATCCGATGTTCAGACGGTCGAATCTGGGCTTGGCACCTATTTCATGTTCGATAACACCGTTACCGTGGCGGAAATCAAGGTTGTCGGTTTTATATTGGCGCTTGTTTTAGGGGTAACCATCGTCGTCTTTATGACCAGGTCGAAATTAGGCCAGGCGATTCGCGCGACGTCGCAAAATGCCCGCGCGGCGCGTATTCTCGGCATCGATACGGACCGGGTCTACGCCGTGACCTATTCGCTGAACGCCGCTATCTGCGGCGCCGCCGGCGCCCTGGTGGTGATGACCTGGAGCATCCAGGCCTTCCAGGGACTGGCCTATACCGTGCGGTCCTTCATGATCGTCGTCGTCGCCGGCCTCGGGAATCTTCCCGCCGTGGTGGTATCGGCCCTGGGTCTTGGCGTGCTGGAAAATTTTGCCGGCTTTATCCTGGGCGCCGAGTTCCAGATGGCCTTCATTTTTTCGTTACTGGTGGTCATTCTGGTGTGGCGTAATTTTCGTCTCAGGAAACATCGGCAGGTGCTGCGATGAGTTGGCCTCCGGGTAACAAGACCATTTACATATCTATCCTGGCGGTGGCGGTGCTGGCGCCTGTGTTGCTGCCGAATTACCAGACACAGGGGGCCTATCTGTGGCTGATGGTGCTGTTGGCCATGACCTGGGACGTCCAGGGTGGGCAAACCGGCTACAATTCGTTCGGCAATATTATTTTCTTCGGTATCGGCATGTACACCACCGCCGTGGTCCAGCGCTTCATGTTCTTCAATTTCGATGAATACGAACAGGCTGCGGGTACTCTCGACAGCATTACCGCCTCGGATTACGTCCTCAGTCTTATCGTCGGGGGGGCCGGATCGGCGGTCCTGAGCGTCATTGTTGCGGTCGCGCTGGGTTCCGTCGTGCTGGGACTGCGTGGGCAATACTTCGCCATTTGCACCCTGGGCCTGGGCATCGCGGCGGGTGAAATTGCCGGCGGCATCGATTTCCTGGGGGCCGGTTCGGGCATGGTTACACCGGTTTTTCCGGATGGTCTGGGCGACAAGGGGATGTTTTTTTATATCATTTTCTTCGTCCTGTCGGTGGCCTGTCATTTTACCCTGAAAAAACTGTACGCGGGCCGTTTCGGACTGGCCCTGAACGCCATTCGCGATGACGAAGACAAGGCCGAGGCGATGGGCCTGCGGACCACCCGCTATAAATCGGTGGCCTGGGCGGTATCGGCTTTTTTCCTGGGCATCGCCGGCGGCGCCATGGGCAACCTGATTGGCTACATTGACCCCGTCGACACGGCATTCGCCGGGCCGACATTCGGGGTATGGATGGTGCTGATGGCTATTTTGGGTGGCAAGGGCACGCTTTGGGGGCCAATCATCGGCGCCATCGTCTTTCATGTTACGCAGGAACTGTTCTGGACCTATCTGTTCGGTTGGCAGCGGGTCGCGCTGGGGGCGTTGATAGTCGTTATTGTGGTGTTTTTCCCGCAGGGTATCATGGGCTTTATTCGCGAACGCTGGCCGCACCTGATGGGCCAGACGGTAGATGACGGCCCGGTCGCCGACAAGGGCGGGGAGGGTACGGCATGAGCGACGCCATGTTGACGGTCGAGCAGGCATCGAAGTCGTTCGGCGGGGTTGTCGCCAACAGCAATATTTCCATCGAGGTTCCGAAAAACAAGATTATCGGGCTGATCGGACCGAACGGCTCGGGCAAGACGACACTGTTCAATTCGATTGTCGGTTTCCACCCGCTGGACAGCGGATCGATCAAATTTCAGGGCCGGGAGATATCCGCATTGATGGTGCCGCAGATCGCCCGCCTGGGGCTGCTGCGGACATTCCAGCAAACCCGCATCTATGGCAAGATGAACTGTGTCAAGAACATGCTGATAAGCGTACCCGACATAGACGAGGGGCTGGCCGGCATGTTCCGTAATCACAATCCCCAGGAGCTTGACCGGGCGGAAGATTTGCTGGAATTCGTCGGGCTGTATTCCAAACGTAATTTGCTGGCCGGGGACTTGTCGTTCGGCCAGCAAAAACTGCTGGAATTCGCCATGGCGCTGATGAATGAACCAAAACTTTTGCTGCTTGACGAACCTACGGCGGGCATCAATCCGACGCTGATTAATGGTCTTATCGACCGTTTAAAAACGGCCAATGAACGGCTCGGCGTGACCCTGCTGGTTATCGAACACAACATGCGGGTAATCATGAATTTGGCCGAACATATCTATTGTCTGGCGCACGGTGAACTATTGGCGGACGGTCCGCCGAGCCAGATTCAGAACGACCAGCGGGTTATTGACGCCTACCTGGGAGCGCACTGATGGCCGAACGGGACAACGCCGGGGAAGGAAGCGGACGCATCCGCGGTTATGGTCTTGGATCGGTCGATACGGTGCTGTCCGTGGATCAGGTCGCCGAGGATGCGAAAAAACTGGCCGCCGGTAAACCGGCCATGGCGAAACTTCGCTCCCTGGTCAAGGGCGAAACCCTGCTTGCCATCGATGGACTGAACGCCGGTTATGGCAAGATGCAGATTTTGCATGGCCTGGACATGGCCGTCGGTTCGGGGCAATCACTGTGCCTGATTGGCCCCAATGGCGCTGGAAAATCGACAATCCTGCATTCCATATTCGGCTTCACCGAAATATATGCCGGTTCGATCAAGGTGCGCGACGTGGATGTGACGCGACTAAGCCCGAACCAGAAACTGAAAAATGGCGGCATCGCATATATCTTGCAGGATAATTCCGTATTCCCGGATATGACGGTCGAGGAAAATCTGCTTATGGGCGGTTTTCTGATGGATAACCGTGCCGACGCCTTCGTCGCCACCGAACGGGTCTTCGCCAAGTATTCCCGGCTTAAGGAACGGGCCAGGGAACGGGCCGGCGTTCTTTCCGGCGGTGAACGGCGGTTACTGGAAATTTCCCGCGCCTTGATTATGAACCCGGATATCCTGCTGGTTGACGAACCCTCAATCGGGCTCGAACCTCGTTTTATCGACATGGTGTTTGAAATTCTCGATGATTTGCAAAATGCCGAAGGCAAGACCATTATTATGGTCGAACAGAACGCCAAGAAGGGCCTTGAATTCGCCGATATAGGCTATGTGCTGGTATCCGGGGAATTGGCCATGGCCGGTTCGGGTGATGATTTACTGGACGACCCCGAAGTCGGGCGGCTGTTTCTGGGTGGCTAACGTTTAAGGAGCAAGGCGAACCATGGCAAAACCACAACCCGGCATTTTCGCGGCAAGCCAGCCCCGGCAATACGCCATTGAATATAACGTCAACGGCGCCGCCGATACCGATGCCGTGGTCGCGGCGTTGACCGCCGCCCGCTCGGCGCTTGCCGAATTCGCCGATGAAACTTCAAGCGTCATCGCTTTTGGACCGTCCCTGTACCGGCGCCTGGCCGGGAACCGGGCTCCGGATAACCTTGAATCTCTGGCGACGATCGGCGATGGCGGAAATTCGGCCCCGTCCACCCAGCGTGACCTATTGCTGTGGATTCAGGGACCGGCGCCGGACGTGGTGTTTGATCAGGCCAAGGCGGTGACCGACGCCCTTGCGCCGGTCGCCTCATGCGTCTTGGAAGTACCGGGGTTTATCTATCATGACAGCCGTGACCTGATCGGCTTTATCGATGGCACGGCCAACCCGACCGGCGATCTGATCGCCGAAACCGCCCTGGTTCCAGAGGGCCAGCCAGGCGCCGGCGGCGGCCACATGCTGACCCAGAAATGGGTCCACGATCTGGATTCATTCAACGCCCTGCCGGTCGCCGACCAGGAACGGGTAATCGGTCGCACCAAGAAAGACAGCATCGAACTGGAAGGCGACGCCATGCCGGCCGATTCCCACGTCAGCCGCACCGACGTCAAGGTAGACGGCGATCCGCAACGGCTTTACCGGCGCAGCTTCCCATACGGCACGGTATCCGAACACGGGTTGTATTTTCTGTCATTCGCCTGCGATCCGGCGCGATTCGATATCCAGCTCCGCCGTATGTTCGGGGTTTCCGGTGACGGCGTGCGTGACCGCCTGATCGATTTTTCGAAGGTGATAAGCGGGTCCTACTGGTTCGCGCCGTCGCTCGAAGATCTTGACCTGATTACCGGCTAGCTTGGGCCAATCAAAAACAGCACCAGATAGACGCCAAGTAAAATAACCACCCACTGGACCATGGATCCGACCAGGGCGGTGCGAGCCATGGCGCCGGTCGGCCCGTGATGGCGGAAGACCGCGCCGATGAGCGAGTTGACCAGGCCAAGAACCATCAGACGAACCGCCCGGTCGACAGGCCCGAAGGTCGCTTTCAGTCCATTCAGAAGGCGTGGCAGACCCATCCGATAAGACCATTCGGCGTCGATATTGATGCCCGGAAGTTCCGGCGGGTAGACGCGGGTCAGTTTCAATACCGTAAAGGCCAACGCCGAGAAGAACAGAAGCTGGGTCTGGGTCAGCACGTGGGCGGCCGTATAGGGCGCGTAATCGACCGGGAACGGCAGCATCGAATACAGGACCCAGGGGTAGGCCCCGTTAAAGATGCTGATCGCCGCCGCCAGCGCCATGGCAATCAGCATGTTTCGCGGCGCTTCCTTGCAGCGAATGCCGGAATCATGAGAGAAAAAGGCGAAGAACGGGATTTTTATCCCGGCGTGTTCCATCACCCCGGCCGAGGCGAACAGCAGCAGCAGCCAGACCACGCCGTGGCCTTCTTCCAGCGCCGCCGCCATGACCATGGATTTCGAGACGAAACCGGAAAACAGCGGCACGGCGGAAATAGAGGCGGCGCCAACGATACAGAACAGCGTCGTCAGGGGCATCGATTTATACAGCCCGCCCAGTTCCGATCCATTGATCTTGCCGGTGCGATGCAGTACAGCGCCCATGGTCATCAGCAGCAGGGCCTTGAAAATAACATCGTTGAAGGCGTGGCTGATGGCCCCGTTGATGGCCAGTTCGGTGCCCAGTCCGATGCCGACGACCATGAAGCCCAGCTGATTAATCATGCTGTAGCTCAGGACCCGGCGCAGGTCGTTTTCGATGGTCGCGTAAAATATCGGGAACATGGTCATGGCGGCGCCGATATAAATCAAGATTTCGGTGCCGGCGTATCCCCGCGCCAGGGCATAAATCGCGACCTTGGTGGTAAAGGCGCTCAGATACACGGTGCCGGTCGGTGTCGCTTCCGGGTAGGCGTCGGTCAGCCAGTTGTGCAGCAGCGGAAAGGCGCATTTTATGCCGAAGGCCAGGAAAATCAGTTGCGAGGACAGGGAACTGTCCAGGCCGATATAGGTGAAGGCGATGGAACCGGTGTCGGACAATCGCAGCAGCACCCCGGCCAGCAGGATCACGCCGGACAGCACCTGGATGATGATGTAGCGCATCGCCGCCTTGTTGGCGCGTTCCGTGCGTCGCGTTACGACCAGAAAAACCGAGGTCATCGCCAGCATTTCCCAGAACAGGAACAGCATTATCAAATCGCCGGCGAATACCGCCCCAAGGGCGCTGCCGGCGTACATCATACCCGAGGTGTTTTCGGTTAAATCCTTGACATGAATGGAATAAATGGCTGCCAGAAATGCTGCCAGATTGAACAGGTAGCCGAACAAAATACTTAGCCGGTCGGCCTGGAACACGGTCAGGGTGTAATCCAGAACGTTCCAGGTCATCACCGTGCCGTCGGGCATGGCGTACAGATTCCACGCCCCGACCAGCGGCACCGCCAGCATCACCATCTGGCGCATCCGGCCTTTCGTCAGGGCCACCAGTATGGCGCCCAGATAGAACACGGCGAATGGCGCCATCGGGGTAAAACTAGCGATCATAATAGTCTTCCCCGCGCATCAGTATCTTGCGCAGTTCCTTGGCTACCAGGACCAGAAGGCTGAAGGTGATAAAGCCGTATATGCCGTAGAACCCGAACAATGATTCCCAGGGATGTTCGACTTTGCGATAAACGAAGAAATCGGCGGCGAAAAGCCCGGCGCAGGCGATGAACAGAAACCAGATCACCCGCCTGACGTTTTTCGGATTATCGAATATGTGTTTCTTTTCACTCATCACATCACCAACTGTTTGATCAGGTTAAAGACCGGGTCGGGAAAGAAGAACAATGCGATGCTGCCGACCATGGTTATGGTTATGGCGATCAGCATCGGCGCCGGGGCTTCCTTGATCCCGGCATAAGTCACGCCGTCCGGCGTCTTGCCAAAAAAGGCCCGCAGCGGAATCGGCAGAAGATAGGCGACGTTCAGCAGCGAAGAGAGCATCAGTACGCCGACCAGAAACAGCTTGTCGGCCTCAAGCGCACCCAGCGCCAGATACCATTTGCTCCACATACCGCCCATCGGCGGCAGGCCGATGATGCTCATGGCGCCGACCATGAAGGCGAACATGGTCAGGGGCATGGCCCGGCCAATCCCGCCCATCTGGCTTACTTTGGTTTTGTTATTGGCCACCAATATGGCCCCGGCGCAAAAAAACAGGGTAATTTTGCCGAACGCGTGCATCGCGATATGCATGCCGCCGCCGATGAATCCAAGCGACCCGGCCAACATCGCGCCAAGCACGATATAGGACAGCTGGCTGATTGTTGAATAGGCCAGGCGGGCCTTCAGGTTGTCCCGGGTCATCGCCACCACAGAGGCGATCAGGATAGTCGCCGCCGCGATGTATTGCAGGACTTCGGTGGTCGGCAGGGTGGCCAGAAAATCCAGCCCGAAGATGTAATAGGAAACCTTCAGCACGGTGAACACCCCGGCCTTGACCACGGCGACGGCGTGCAGCAGGGCGCTGACCGGGGTCGGCGCGACCATGGCGGCAGGCAGCCAGCGGTGCAACGGCATCAGGGCGGCCTTGCCGATGCCGTAGACATACAGTACCAGCAGGGTCGCCGCGACGGCGCTGGACACCTTGCCCTCCAGAATACCCCCGGCCTGAAAGTCCAGGGTTCCGGTCAGATTCCAGGTCCAGATCACGGCGATCAGTTGCAACCCGATGGAGGTGCCGATCAAGATGCCCATATAGACCCGGCCCGCCCGTTTGGCTTCGGGCGTTCCGGCATGGGTCACCAGCGGAAATGTCGAAAGCGTCAGTGCTTCGTAAAAAATGAACAGGGTCAGCATGTTGCCGGCCAGGGCGACGCCCAGGGTGGCGGCGATGGCGATGGCGAAGAATATGTAATAACGGGTCTGGTTTTGCTCGTGATGGCCGCGCATATAACCGATTGAGTATACGGAAGTGACAATCCACAGGAAACTGGCGACCAGCGCGAACAACATGCCAAGCGGTTCCAGGACCAGAGTCAGTTGCAGCCCCGGCAGCATCTCGCCAAGCACGACCTTCGGCATTCCGCCGGCCATCACCAGCGGATATAGACTGGCGACCAGGGCGAAGGTGACGGCCGCGGTGACCAGGGTCACGGTTTCGCGCAGGTTCGGGTTTTTCCGGGCCAGTACGATTAGCAGGGCGCCGATAAGCGGTACCGCCGGCACCGCGAGAAGGGTGGTTTCCGGGCTCATTGCAGCACCCCATTGAGCAGGAATTCGGCCGCGTTAAGGGCGATATCCATGGTCCGCGAGGCGTCTATTCCGAAATAGATAGTGGCTCCGGTGACCACCCACAACGGAATCAGCATGGACAGCGGGGCCTCGGAAATCGCCGGTGCGTCCGCCGCCGCCGGCATGAAATAGGCCGCCTCGATAACCCGCCAGATATAAACGACCGCCAGCAGCGAGCCGATGACGATCAGCCCGGCGATCGGCCACAGGCCCTTTTCCAGCGCCGCCTGCACCAAGTACCACTTGGACACGAAGCCGACCGTCAGCGGCACCCCGATCAGGCTCAGGCCGCCGACGACGAACGCCGCCATGGTCCATGGCATCCGCCGTCCCAATCCCTGCATGTCCTTGATTCCGGCCCCGCCGGTGCGGTAGGCGACGCAGCCCAGGGCCATAAACAGGGCGCTTTTGGTCAGGGCGTGGTTGAACAAATGAATGATGCCGCCGGCCAGCCCCAGGGTGTTCAGCATGGAAATACCCAAAATCATATAGCCGATCTGGGCCACCGAGGAATAGGCCAGCATACGTTTGATGTTGTTCTGGTAAATGGCCACGGCGGAGGCCGCAAAAATACCGATCAGCGCCAGGGCCATCAGCACCTCGTGCACGGATGGCAGGATAAACAGGATTTGGGTAACCCCGAAAACCGTAAAAATTATGCGAATCAGAATATAAACGGCGACCTTGGTCGCCGTCGCGGCCAGAAACGCGGTAACCGCCGAGGGGGCATAGGCATAGGCATTGGGTAACCACAGGTGCAGCGGGAACAGGGCCAGTTTCAGGCTGATGCCGACGGTCAGGAAAGCCAGTCCGGCCAGCACCGTACGGGATTCGATGACGCTGGGCATCAACGACGCCAGATCGATCATATTCAGGGTGCCGGTCGACATATACACCAGGCCGACGCCGATAATGTAAAAGGTCGCCCCGATAGTGCCCATAATCAGATAGCGATAGGCCGCCGTCAACGCCCGGCGGTCGCGGCCAAGGGCAATCAGGACATATGAAGACAGCGAGGATATCTCAAGAAAAACAAACAGGTTGAAGACATCGCCGGTGATCGCAATACCAAGCAGCCCGGTCAGACACAGCAGGTACAAGGCGTAGAACAGATAGATGCGGTCAGCGGGAATTTCCTTCTTGACGCTAAGGCGGGCATACGGCATGACCACCGACCCGATCGCCGATACGATTACCAGCACCAGGGCGCCGACCCGGTCGATACGGTATTCGATGCCCCACGGCGCCGCCCAGCCGCCAATCCGGTAAGTGATTGGGCCATCGCCCAGGACCTGCGCCATCAGGGCCAGGGCGATGGCGAAGGTGATCCAGGTTATCACCGTCGCCAGCAGCCAGGCGGCCCCGGCCCGGCGGATGATGATGACTACCGGCGCCGCAATCAGCGGGGTGATGACCTGTAGAATGGGAAGATGGCTAATTGCCTGCATCATCTTCCGCCTCCATGGTTTCGATCTCGTCTTCCTCGATGGTGCCGAAGGCGTCGTGGATGCGTACGGTCAGCGCCAGGCCAAGCGCCGTGGTGGCGATGCCGACGACGATGGCGGTCAGGATCAGGACGTGCGGCAGGGGGTTGGAATAGACCTCGATGCCGTCGCTCAGAATCGGCGCCGTGCCGCCCTTGATCTTGCCCATGGATATGTAAAACAGGAATACCGACACCTGGAAGATATTCAGGCCGATGATCTTCTTGACCAGGTTGTGCTGGGCGATGACGACATAGAAACCCATCATCATCAATACGATGACCACCCAGTAATTAAACAGACCGCTGAAAAATTCCATGATTCAGGTTTCTTTCTCGCGGTCGCGGCCGTCAAAAATCAGAAAAATAGAAATCATCGCCCCGGCGACGGTAGCGCCAACGCCGAATTCGATCAGCAGGATTCCAAGCAGTTGTCCGGCTACCGGATCCTTCTCCAGCACCGAATAATCGAGAAAATCACCGCCCATGATCATCGAGGCGACGCCGACGCCGGCGTACAACAGCACGCCCCCGGCCAGCATCATCCGGGTCAGCCATGCCGGCGCGACCTTGCGGGCGTTCTCGATGCCGAAAACCAGGGCGTACAGAATAAAGGCGGAGGCGAAAATAACCCCGGCCTGGAAGCCACCGCCCGGCCCGAAATCACCATGAAACTGGACATACAGCGCGAACAGCATGATCGGTGGGATCAGCAGTTTCGAGACCACGCGCAAAATTGAACGGGGGCTTAGCATCAGCTATCTTTCCCGTCCTTGCCGGAAGACTTGCGCCGCCGCCGCGAGCGCCCGATCAGCGCCATGACGCCGATAGCGGCGGTGAAAATAACGCTGGTTTCGCCAAGCGTGTCATAGCCCCGGTAGCTGGCCAGAATGGAGGTGACGATATTGGGCGGGCCTACTTCGGCCTCTGATCTTTCGATGTAACGGATCGATACGTTATGGTGAATGGGCGATGACGGGTCGCCATAGGGCGGCATGTCCAGCGTCGCATAAATCAGCAAGGCCCCAGTCGCCACGACCACCGCCAGGGGCAGCGGTGAAGATTTTTTCGGCACTTTTTCCATGCGGGTGGTCAGCGACAGGGTGCCCAGCATCAAAACCGTCGAAATGCCGGCGCCGACGGCGGCCTCGGTAAAGGCGACATCGACCGCATCCATAACCAGATACAGCGACGCCCCGACCAGGCTGTAGATGCCGGACAGCATGGCGACGGCGAACAGGCTCCTGATGCGGACCAGGGTATACGCGATGATCACCATGAAGGTCAGCAGGGTGATAACGATCAGGTCTTCGATGATTCATCCTCCCCGTCATCCACAGGTGCGTCCTGTATGGCGCTATCGGCCAGAATATAGTCGTTCGGGTCTGTCTCGTCTTCGTCATCGGTCAGCGGGATCAGGCCCTCGCCCAGGGCCGCCCTGGCGATGGCGTGGGTCGCCGTCGGGTTGGTGAGCAGCATGAAAACAATTATCAAAGCCAGTTTTACGGTAATCAGCGACCAGCCCGCCTGCACCATCAGGCCGACAAAAATAGCCCCGGCGCCGACCGTTTCGGTAATTCCGGCCGAATGCATGCGGCTGAACACATCGGGAAGGCGAATCATGCCGATACCGCCGATAATCGTGAAGATGCCGCCGCAGACCAGCAAGGTCCAGCTCAGAATATCCAGTGCCAGGGCCATATCAGATGTCCCCCGGGTCGTCTTTGCCGAGCGGACGCCGGACGCCGCCGAACTGGACGAACT
>CAZZKE010000073.1:11444-13557 GCA_964655005.1 uncultured Thalassospiraceae bacterium
TCCCCCGGGTCGTCTTTGCCGAGCGGACGCCGGACGCCGCCGAACTGGACGAACTTGCTGACCGCGATGGCGCCGATAAAGCTGATCAGGGCATAGACCAGGGCCAGGTCCAGAAAATCCGGTCGACCGGTCAGGAATCCATACAGCGCAATCAGAATCACGGTCAGGGTGCCGAAGTTATTGGCGGCAAGAATCCGGTCGTAGACGGTCGGCCCCTTGATGGCCCGTATCAGTACCAGAAACATGGTCACCAGAACGGCGGCGGTGGCGACGGCGAACATTATTGACCGCGTTCCGTCAGGGTGCCGTCGGCCAGGCCTTCGACACTGTGGACGCGGCGATCCATTTCGCCGTCCTCTAACCCCTGCCTGGCTTCCTCCGTCAGTGCGTGAATGTCCATATAGCCATCGTGCAGGGCCAGCGTGACGGTGCCGGGGGTCAGGGTTATTGAATTAGCGTACAGGACATGGCCAAGCTCCGTCACCTGCGATGCCCTGATCCGGAAAACCGTCGGCTTGATGGCCATCTCGCGCTTCAGAACGGTTCGCGCCACCTGAATGCTCGATTTGACAATTTCCATGGCCAGCCATGGCCAGTATAACAGTGCCCGCCAGCTCAAGTGGATGGGATGCCCTTCGTGATCGACGACATCCATGCGCAGGGCGGTGAATACCACGACGAAAACCGAGCCCAGGCCAAGCGCCAGCAGCAGCGGTTCAAAATACCCCGACAGCAACAACCACAAGGCATACAGGATGCCGCTAAGGCTTAAAGCGCGTAACACCGGTACCCCTGTTTTGTTTTATGCACAAAAATAGTTTCGCCGTTATAGCGGGGCCGCAAAAAAAAGAGAATACCCCGATTATTTTCCCTATGCTGGATCATCGTCAAATACACGGGTAAAGGCAAATGTTTCGAAAATTCAGGCCGGGTCTTACGGGCCTGGCGTATATGATTCTTCTGGTCACCGGCGTGACAACCGCAAGGGCGGCGGATAATGGCGCGTTTGACCATTCACGGCTGGTTTTGGCCGGCGCATCCGGTCGATACGAATTTCAGGTGGAAATGGCGACCACCCCCGCCCAGCGCCGCCTGGGGCTGATGTACCGCCCCCGCATGGCTGTCGATGCCGGCATGTTGTTCGATTACGGAACGCCGCGCCGGATCGCCATGTGGATGAAAAACACGGTAATATCGCTCGACATGATCTTCATCGCCGCCGATGGCCGTATTGTTTCAATCGCCGAGAACACCACGCCCTTTTCACTGACTGCGATCGGCTCCGGCGGCCCGGTTCGGGCCGTGCTGGAGGTCAACGCCGGGACCGCCGCCCGGCTTGGCCTTAAATCCGGGGATCGGGTCGAACATGAAATTTTTCCAGGCGCCGGGGGCTGACCGGCCTGGCCGCAAGAATTTACTTGTGCACGAATAAATTCCAGCAATAATGCCGGTGATTCGCTTTATAGGGAAAAACGTCGGGGGACGGAATGAACGTAGTATTACACAAAACGGCGAAGCCGCGTCGGCAGCGTCGCCGGGTAGCCATTGATGGTCCGCGACCGGTCGATGTCCATGTCGGGGCGCGGCTCAGGCTCAGGCGCACACTGCTGGGTATCAGTCAGGAAAAACTCGGCGAAGCAGTCAGTCTGACATTTCAGCAAATCCAGAAATACGAACGCGGCGCCAATCGGGTCGGTGCTTCCCGACTGTTTGAATTCAGCCGAATTTTGGGCGTTCCCGTATCTTATTTTTTCGATGACATGCCTAAAGAGGTGGCCGATTCCTACAAGACCGAGGTCGATGGGCTGTCCGACAAAATTCAGCAGAAAATCGAAGGCGACCCGATGGTCAGACGGGAAACCCTGGAACTGGTCCGCGCTTATTACAAGATAGGCGATCCGAAAGTCCGCAAGCGCATATACGAACTGGTCAAATCGCTCGGTCATTCCGCCGGTTGATCGACGGTTCTGGAATAGTTCGGGGCTCTGGCCCCGAGCGTCCCGCCTGACCCCGTTGCAGGCTTGTTGACGGGGCTGTCGAAATAAGGCAAAACCTCAATATAACCAACGCCCGGGGAGTGGCGCAGCCTGGTAGCGCATCTGCTTTGGGAGCA
>CAZZKE010000074.1:0-13507 GCA_964655005.1 uncultured Thalassospiraceae bacterium
CACAGCAGACCTTCGGAGGGCGTCGAAAAGCCTTGACGATGCGATGGCATCGCCGACCGCTTCTCTCCTACCCGAAGGCCTGCTGTGACGATCTCTATGGGTCATTCTTTCTGCAACTTGGTATAAGCGCACTATGGCGATTGCAAGTAACATCCCGTTCACCAAGATGCACGGCCTTGGCAACGATTTCGTGGTTATCGACGCCAGGCGGCAACCGCTTGCGCTGAGCGCCGCACAGGTCCGCGCCATCGCCGACCGGCGCACCGGCGTCGGCTGCGACCAGTTGATTGTAATCGAACCGCCGCGCGACGAACATGCCGATGTATTCATGGCCATCCGCAACACCGACGGCGGCGAGGCCGAGGCCTGCGGCAATGCGACCCGCTGCGTAGCCTCGATGATCATGGGCGAAACCGGAGCCCGCCGGGCAATCATCGAAACCGTCGCCGGTTTGCTCGATGCCGAAACCGCCGACGGCAGGCTATATTCCGTGGATATGGGGCAGCCCCGCCTCGACTGGCGGGACCTGCCGCTGGCTCGGGCCATCGATACCCTGCATCTGGGCATTCAGTCGGGACCGCTAAGCGATCCTGCCGGGGTCAACATGGGCAATCCCCACGCGGTATTTTTCGTCGACGACGCCGAGGCCATAGACCTGCAAACCCACGGGCCGCTGCTGGAACAGCATGAACTGTTTCCGCAGCGGGCCAATATTGGCGTTGCCCAGGTGATCGCCGAAGACCGCATCCGGCTGCGGGTGTGGGAGCGCGGAGTCGGCGAGACCCCGGCCTGCGGTTCGGCCGCCTGCGCCGCCATCGTCGCCGCCCACCGCCGCAAGCTGACCGCCCGCAAAGCCGAGATCGTAGTCAACGGCGGGACCTTGTCCCTGCAATGGCTGGCCGACGACCATGTGCTTATGACCGGCCCGGTGGCGACCGGCTTTACCGGCGTTATTGACCGGTCGCTGCTGTCATGACCGGGCCCCGCGTAGTCACCATGGGCTGCCGCCTGAATACCCTGGAATCGGAAATCATGGCCACCGCCGCCCGTGACGCGGGTATGGACGACGCCATTATAGTAAATACCTGCGCGGTTACCGCCGAGGCCGAACGCCAGGCCCGCCAGACCATCCGCAAACTACGCCGCGAAAATCCGTCGTCCAGGATCATCGTCACCGGCTGCGCGGCGCAACTGCGCCCCGACGCCTTCGCCGCCATGGCCGAGGTCGACCGGGTAGTCGGCAACCTGGAAAAGCTGGACGCCGGGGTGCTGGGCGCGACCACCGGCCCGGACACGGTCGTTTCCGATATCATGGAAATACGGCGGACAGCGGATCGGCAGTTCCGGATACCGGTGATATCCGGGTTCGAGAAACGCACCCGCGCCTTCGTACAAATCCAGCAGGGCTGCGATCATCGCTGCACCTTTTGCATTATCCCGTTCGGTCGCGGCCCGAACCGCAGCGCCCCGGTCCGGGCAATTATCGATCAGGTCCGGCTGCTGGTCGAAAACGGCCACGGCGAGGTGGTCCTGACCGGCGTCGATATCTCGTCGTATGGCTTCGACGATGACGAACTGCCGGGCCTGGGTAGGTTGAGCCGGAATATTCTGGAGGCCGTACCCGACTTGAAGCGGCTGCGGCTGAGCTCCCTCGACCCCGCCGCCATCGATGACGATATCTATCGCCTGCTGGCCGATCAACCGCGCTTCATGCCGCACCTTCATTTAAGCCTGCAAGCCGCCGACGATACCATCCTGAAACGTATGAAACGGCGTCATTCCAGGGCCCTGGCCTTCGATGTCGTAAGGCGCGCCCGCGAGGCCCGGCCGGATACGGTTTTCGGCGCCGACCTGATCGCCGGCTTCCCGACCGAAACCGACCGGATGTTCGAAGGCACCCTGCAAGCCGTCAGCGATATGGGCCTGACGTTCCTGCATGTGTTCCCCTATTCCGCCCGCCCCGGCGTCCCGGCGGCCAGGATGCCGGCGGTACCGGGCGATCTGGTCAAGGATCGGGCCAGGCGGTTGCGCGAGGCGGGCGACAGGGCGCTTAACCAATTGCTGAAAACCTGCCTTGGCACATCGGTAGAGGTGCTGGTCGAAAAGGGCATGAGCGGTCACAGCCGCCATTTCATTCCGGTCGAACTGACCTGCGAACCGGGGGCCGAATGCCCCGTCGGCGGCATCGTCGAGGCCCGCGCCGAAGCCGTCGATACGGGTAATGGACGGCTGCTCGCCAGGCTCGCCGCATGACCTACGTGATCGATAAAAACCAGGACGACGAGCCGGATAAAAACCCCGAGGTCAAGAGCGGCTGGGCGGCCCGCCTGAAACGGGGGCTGGCCAGGACTTCTTCGAAACTGGGCGGCGGCATCGCCGAACTGTTGACCAAGAGCGAACTGGACGCCACCGCCCTGGACGATCTGGAAGAACTGCTGATCGCCGCCGACCTGGGGGTCAAATGCTCGGCCAGGCTGGTATCGGTGCTGGCCAGGGCACGCTTCAAAAAAAGCCGCGACCCGGAAGAGGTACTGGCCGCACTGGCCGCCGAGGTGGAACAGATTATCGCCCCCGTGGCCAGGCCTTTCGCGATCGACCCCGCCAACCGGCCGCATGTGGTGCTGGTCTGCGGCGTCAATGGCAGCGGCAAGACCACATCCATCGGTAAATTGGCGAAACAGCTTAAATCGCAGGGCAAATCGGTGATGATGGCGGCCGCCGACACTTTCCGGGCCGCCGCCGTCGAGCAGCTGAAAGTCTGGGGCGAACGCACCGGGACTCCGGTCGTGGCCACCGAAACGGGCGCCGACGCCGCCGGCCTGGCGTTCGACGCCATGGGCCGGGCGCGGGCCGAAAATATCGACGTTTTGCTGATCGACACCGCCGGCCGCCTGCAAAATAAATCGGACCTGATGGCCGAACTGGAAAAAATTATCCGGGTAATCCGCAAGATCGAACCGACCGCGCCGCATGACTGCCTGTTGGTGCTGGACGCCACGGTCGGCCAAAACGCCCATTCCCAGGTCGAGACATTCAAGCAGGCCGTCGATGTTTCGGGATTGCTGCTGACCAAACTGGATGGCTCGGCGCGCGGCGGCGTGGTGGTTTCGCTGGCCGAACGGTTCGGACTGCCGGTCCACGCCGTCGGCGTCGGCGAGGGCATAGACGACATGCGCCCGTTCGATGCCAGGGCCTTCGCCCGCAATCTGGTCGGGTTGACCTGAACCGGCAAATAAAAAAGTGCGCCTATGTGACGCCGGTCACAGCGCCACGGTGGTTTGCCGGTAATAATGAACATACTGATTTACCGGACTTGCGGAAAATTCTCCCTTCCCAACCCCCGACTCAGTTGAACCCTCCTCTTTAAAAACTCGCCGGACCTTAAAGGTCCGGCTTTTTTTTAACATTGCGGCTTGCGCCTGACGAAACCCCAGCCGAAGATATTGTCGCGGCCCGGCATGCCTAAATCCTTGATGTTCTTTTTCAGCAATTTTTCAAGGGCCGGCAGGGACTTGCCCTTGCCGTTCTTGATATCCAGCGCCATCATCGCCGCGATAAAGGGCGAGGCGAATGACGTGCCGCTTTGCAGCCGCCCGCCGCCGCCCGGCGCGGCGGTATAGACCCGTACACCCGGCGCGGCGAAGTCGATATAAGCCCCGGTATTGGCCCTGGAATAAATCAGCCCCCTGGAATTGATCGCGGTCACCGCGACGACCCCCTTGTAGGCCGCCGGATAGGCCGGTTTGTCGGACCGGCCCCAGTTGCCGCCGGCGGCGATCATTTTCTGCTTCCTGCCGACCGCTTTCCTGAAAACCCTGCGCAGAATCTTGTTGTCGGCCCCGGCGACGCTAAGGTTGATAACATGGACATTCTTTTCCAACAGCCAGTTGGCCGCCTTAATCAGGCCGATGGCGCTGCCGACCTTGCGGCCTTTTTCGTTATATTCAAACATATTGGCGGCGAATAATTCGGCGCCGGGCAGCAAACCACCCCATTCCGCCCGGCCGACCATGATGGCGGCGACCGCGGTGCCGTGATCCTTCGGCCCCGGCTTGCGGCCCTTCCGGTGAAACGAACGGTAGGTTACCTTTTGCCCGCGCAGCGCCGGATGGGTGACATCGACGCCGGCGTCAATCATGCCGATGCGCACCCCCCTGCCGCAATCGACCGGCACATTGTCCCAGCGAATCAGCGAGCGCGCCACTTTGCCCGGAAATTCGACGCCGGGAGCGGCGGCGGCGGAAGCATCGAACTGGTGATTGGCATCAACCTCGACACCGGGAAAGCGGGATCGCAATTGCCGGACGGCTTGCGGAACCGAAAGCTTCGACGGAATGCGGATGCGCTGCACCAGCAGGTTCAGGCTGTTCATGCGTACCGTTTCGATGACCCTGTAGCCGAGAGAACGAATGCCCGAGGTAAACCGTTTCGGCGGGTTGATGACGATGACTTCGCCCGGTTCGTAACTGTTGTCGGGATCGAATCCTTTCGATTTTCTGGCCTTCTTGGCCGATTTTTTCTTTTCGGAAGCTTTCTTTCCCGAGCCGCCGACATCCGATTTAATGACCCCTATGACCCTGCCGCTCTTGTCGTATTTGAGAATTCGCGTGCTCGATTCCGCCGCCCACGCCTGAACGCCCCCGGACCCGACGACGAACAGCGCGGTAACAAACAACAATAAAAATATTTTCGAAAACATGCGACCGTATCCCGACAATCCCGAGCGTCGTTGCAAGCAGCCCATTACCAAAGAGCACCTATAAGGACCCAACGGGTCTTTGGCCGACGCTCCTTGGTATAAAGCATTCGCCGTGCAAATTGAACCATTGCCGGCACATTTCATGAAAAGATATCAGACCGTGATATCAAGGTAAAAACCGCGCGGCACATCGGTATTCGGCGGCTGGCCCGGACCCAGCACCCGTTCCAGCCGGCTCAGGGCCCTGCGTTGCAGCGCCGTCTCGGAGGATTTGGTAACGGCGGCCCGGTTGCGGACATCCTCGACGCCGGAATAGCCGCGCGGACGTTCCGAATTAAGCGAGATTGTCCGGGGCGAGATGGTGTTGATCGTGCTCATACGGCCAACATGCCCGAAAAAAGTTAACGGAATCTGTATCGAAATAGTTCGGACGAACCGGCGGCGCGGATACCGGAGCCGTCCATCCCGGGACCAGGACGGACAAGTTGCTCCGGCTTACAAAAAAACCGATTAAAATTCCCGCCCCTGAATGACTTAATTCGAGGGCGGCCTAATCCGGAAACGCCGCCGGTTTCGACCAAACGATGCAGGGTGTTATGTCAGGCGCTGGTATTGACGTGGCCACCGCGGTAGCCCTGGGCCACCTCGTCGATCACGCCAACCTTGGCCCCGGTCGATTCCGGAGGCTTTTGCGCCTGGGATATGGCTACCGCCGCCCGTTTCTCCTGCTTCAGAGTCTGCTTTAAGGACTCCACCGCCAGATTGAAGTGGGCCGGCGCAGTAGCCGGGTTCACTGACATTCTGTTCTCCTTTCTGTGCTACTCACCCAATCTTCTGATCGGGCCTGCGACGTTCTGCCGCACCGGGGATTATGCCATATTTTTCATAAAAAAGAAAACACCACCGTGCGTGACCATAGATTTTGACGAAAAGGCATTGATTCTGTTATATAATAGCAAATTCTAAACAGCCAGATAATACCAAGGATCACTGATAAAGACCCATTGAGACGGCTTTCCATGGTTTTCGGCAAGGAATGCCCGCCGCCGCGATGCCGGGCATCGCCAGGCGGGCATGACGCCGACCGAGAGCCCTGGAAAGCCGCCGTCGCGGTTCTCTCAGCGCCCCGTCGGAGGGCGTCGAAAAGCCTTGACGATGCACCGCATCGACTGCGACTTTGCTCCTACCCGACGGGGCGCTGAGAGAATCTCAATGGGTCTTTATCAATGATCCTTGGTATAAGCTGATAGAGGGGGCCGCATGACCACACATACGGAAACCGACAGGTCCTTACCGGAGGGTGAAACCATGGCGGTTTCAGGCTCGGGCGCCGGGCCCGCCCTGGCGCCGGGCGATTTTATGAACCGCACATTTCTGGGCGGTATGAGCCTTTCCGCCCGGATCAGCCTGTTCGTGCTGATCGGCCTGGGCTGCCTGGCGATCGGCGGCTTCGGCCTGTTCCGGGCCGGGCAGGACCTGGGCGCCGCCCGCAAACAGGTTGCTTCGGCGGTTGAACTGGCGGGTCTGGTCGATACGGTCGAAGCGGCGGTCTGGCGGCTCCGCGCCGAAGGACTGCTGGCGAAACAAAAGCAATCCGCGACCGCCGCCAAGGCCCACATTGCCAAGGCCATGGAGCTGGGACGCCTGCTGGACGATATATACAGCCGTTTCAACACCGCCACCCTGGGCGAACATATAACCACCATTCGCGAGGCGCTGGCCCAGTATGCCGAAGCCTATGGCGCCGCCGCCAGCGGCGGCGAACGGAAAAAACCGACCGGCAGCGCCGACCTGGCCAAGGCCGTACGGAACGCCGCGCGCGGCCTGCAAGAACGCCTGACCCGCGTAAATATCCTTAGCCTTAGTAAAACCTTCGCCGATATGCGCGAGTCCGAAGCCGCTTTCATGAAAAATGGCCGGACCGAAAACCTGATTGCCATGACCAACAACCGGAACGCCTTCCGCCGCCTGCTGGAGATGGTTCCGCTAGGCAAACCGGACATCGCCGATATTCGCAAATCGATGGCGATCTACCAGCAACGGTTTACCGAATACGCCAAGGGCAGGATTGCCACCCCCAATGTAGCCGGGCGCCTGGACGAAATATTTTCCTACATGATCCCCAGCATCGAATCCTTAAAGGCCTATGCCGAACAGCGGCAGCGCGCCGGCGTTCTGAAAGAAACCAAAATGCGCGACGTCTACCTGCCGCTGATCGCCGCGGTCGGGGCCGGGTTGATGCTGGTTGTCCTGCTTGCCGGGGCGCTGATTCTAAGATCCGTCACCGCCCCGGTTGCCGCCACCGCCCTGGCCGGTCGCCGAATAGCCGGTGGCGAAGATGACGTTGTCGTCTGGGGCCTTGGCAACGAAGACGAAACCGGCGACCTGGCCAGGGCGCTGTCGGTCCTGAAGCAGCGTCTGGGTGAAATCGCCAGCATCAGGAAAAGCCTGGAAAAGGCCAGGTCGGAAGCCGAACGCGGTCGCGCCGCGACGGAACAGGCCGAATGGTTGCGCCACGACCTTGAGACCATGAAGACCGAAGTGGGTAAGGGCCAGGCGGCGATTGACGAAGTTGAACTGCTGCACAAGGTCATCGAGGCGATGAAAACGCAAAGCGCGGAACGGGCAAGGGAAGAACTGGAACGACAGACCGAAACCCTGCCGCTCGACCCGCAGACGGAAACCGCAAGTATGGACACCATTTCCGAGATTTCCCAGCGGGTCGCCAAATCCTCGCTGAGCGTTACCGCGGCGGCCGAAGATGCGGAACGGACGGGCACCTTAATCCGCAATCTTAACGAGGCATCCAAACGCATTGGCGGCATCGAGGCCCTGGTCAAGACAATCGGCGACCAGGCCGACCTGCTATGGGTCGGCGCGACGGATGGCGACCCCGAGGAAATCTCGCCGGGCGGTAATCTGGTAATGCTGAACGCCGACCAGCGTGACAATAACGAGCCGGCTTCCGGGCCGCGTCTGGAACGATCGGAAATGGAAAGTTCGATCGGGCGGCGGTTTGATGTTATCCGCGCCACGGCTTCTCAAACGACATGGGCCTTGCGCGACATCAACGACGTTATCCTGGCGGCCCGGGATCTGGCGCTGACCATTGCCCAGACGACATCGGCCGAGGCCCTGCATGTAACCACCGACCTGCTGGAACAGTCGGAAAACCTGCGCTACATGCTCGATTCCCTGGTTCAGAAAATGCGCGACCAGTTGTTCGGCGGCGACACCGAAGAAATTGAAAAACCGGTGCCCGTCGACCGCGACAATCATACCAAGGATCACTGATTGTTATTTTCTAAGCACTTCCACGCCGGGCAGTTTTTTGCCTTCCATCCATTCCAGGAAGGCGCCGCCGGCTGTCGATACGTAGGAAAAGTCGTCGCCGACCCCGGCATGGGCCAGCGCCGCCACCGTATCGCCGCCACCGGCGACGCTTAGCAGCTTGCCCTCGCGGGTCAACCGCGCGGCGGCCCGGGCGACCGAATTGGTGCCCTTATCGAAGGGTGGAATTTCGAAGGCCCCGAAGGGTCCGTTCCAGACCAGAGTCCTGCATCGTTCCAGCCGAAGCGAAACATCGGCGATGGATTCGGGCCCGATATCCAGCATCATGGCGTCCGCCGGGATGGCGTCCAGGGCGACCACCTCGCTGGCCGCACCGGCCTTGAATTCACGCGCCACAACGCCGTCTATGGGCAAGACCACCTGACAGCCGGATTTTTCCGCCCGTTCAAGGATGCCCCGGGCCTCGTCGGCCATGTCTTTTTCGCACAGCGAATTGCCGACATCGTAGCCCTGGGCGAACAGGAACGTGTTGGCCATGCCGCCGCCTATAATCAACACCTCGACCTGCGCCGCCAGGTTGCCCAGTACTTCCATCTTGGTCGATACCTTGGCCCCGCCGACCACGGCGGCCACCGGCTTTTCGGGATTTTCCAGCGCCCTGGCCAGGGATTCGACCTCGACCTGCATCAACCGACCGGCGGCGGCGGGCAGCAGATGGGCCAGCCCCTCGGTCGAGGCATGAGCCCGGTGCGAACATGAAAAAGCATCGCTGACGTATACATCGCCGAGCTTTGACAGCTCGACGGTGAAGGCCCTGTCGTTTTCTTCCTCGCCACGGTTGAAACGCAGGTTTTCCAGCATCACGATATCGCCGTCGTCCATCTCGCGTATGTGCATCCGGGCGCTTTCGCCCACCGTGTCAGTGGCGAAGCCGACCGGCAAGCCGCAGGCTTCCGACAGTTTTTTCGCCACCGGGGCCAACGACAGTTCCGGAACCGGACGCCCCTTGGGGCGGCCGAAATGAGAAATCACGATGACTTTCGCGCCCTTGTTGGACAGTTCGGTCAGGGTCGGAACCGTGCGGTCGATACGGGTGGTGTCGGTTACCCGACCGTCGCTCATGGGGACGTTCAGATCGGCCCGCACCAGCACCCTTTTGCCGGCTAGATCCAGATCATCGATGGTCTTGAACTGTGACATGGGGAACCCCTCGCTAGAGCAACCTATCTGCGTTATTTTTCGCTTTATCCTAGGTACCGCGAAAGTTTGCAACACCCCTTAGTGTGGGGTTCAGGGCAGCTTGGCGGCGGCGGCGGCGGCCTGATCGGCCTTCTCCGTATCGCCGAGCACCCGGTATGCCCGTTCCAGGCGTTGCCAGCCGACCTTGTCATCGGGATTTTCCTTGAGCCGGTCGGCCAGTCGCTCGACCATGGAACGGATCAACGCGGTGCGTTCCTGGTCGGACATATCCCTGGCGGCTTCGACATCGGCCCGGCTTGGACCCGGCGTTGCGGCGTCGGGGACCGCATTGGTTTGCGACCACCGCCGCGCCGCTTGCTTGGCCAGGGCCGGTATTTCCGGCGACGGCTTGATCGATTGCGGATCAACGCCGATTTCCTGTCCGGCGCGGTCCATGTGCTGTGACAGGACGCCCAGCCAGGGGGCGTTGTCCGGCGAAATGGCGGCCAGATCGACCCATCCCTGCAAGGCGCCCCGGACATCGCCTTCCTGCGCCTTGTACATGGCCAGATAGAACCGGGCCTTGGGGTTGAGCGGGTCGGCGGCGAGGGAATCGGTGAAAATATCCTTGGCCGTCGGGGTGATTACCGAGCCCGCGGAAAGCGACAGGGATTCGGCATATTCGGCGCCGACCTCGCCATCTTCCTTACTTAGGCCGTAGGCCCGGCCATAAGCTGCGGCGGCGTCGGAATACTGGCCCAGCGACATGTAACTGCGGCCCAACAGCATCCAGCCACGCAAGTCATCGGGGGCATTTTGCAGCCGCGCTTCAAGTTTCTTGGTAACCGAAACCAAATCCGAATTTCCGGCGATCAGGTTCCGGCTGGGGCGTTCCGCGAAGGGCTGGTCGGCCTCTCCCAGCCGACCCAGGTTCAGGTACATCGCCAACGCCGCCGCCGGCAGCGCCAGCATGATGACGGCGATCAATCCCAGATTGGACGGCGGCTTGTCCTGCGGCGGCGCCTCTTGTGAATCACCAAGATGGTCGGCGGCGGCCAACATGCGGCGTTTGATTTCCGACCTGGCGGCTTCGGCCTGGGTCTGATCCAGTAACCGGCGTTCCAGATCACGCTCGATTTCGGCCAGTTGATCCTTGTAGATGTTGATATCGTACATCTCGCGAGCCGCCGCCGCCGCAGTCCGGCGGCGCATCAGGGGGATCACCAAAATAGCCAGGGTGATAATAATAAGGGCGGCGACCAGCCCCCAAAACTGCATGGTTTGCGCGCTCATACTGAATCATTCTCGAATAATTTATTGAATCGTTTGCCCTCGTCCTCGCTCAGGGCCACGGCAATCGCCTCGGAAGACGCGTCGCCGCCCGGCGAACGCCGCCGGTAGAACATCACGACGCCAAAAATACCCAGTGCGACAATCAACCCCGGACCGAACCACAGGACGTAGGTGCTGGCCTTGAACGGCGGGTCGAGCAAGACAAAATCGCCGTAGCGCGAGACCATATAGTCTATGACCTGCTGGTTACTGTCGCCGCCGGTCAGGCGTTCCCGCACCAAAATCCGCATATCACGCGCCAGGTCGGCATTGGATTCATCGATCGACTGGTTTTGACATACCACGCAGCGCAGCCCCTGGCTGATCTCGCGGGCGCGGGCTTCGAGCACCGGATCATCCAGCATTTCACCGGGTTCGACGGCGAAGGCCCGGGCCGCCACCAGCCCCAACACCAGTACAATAACAAGCTTTTTCATTCTTTGCGCAGCTCCTGGATAAGCGGATAAAGGGTCTGTTTCCACCGTGTTATGGTGATCGGCCCGA
Organism: uncultured Thalassospiraceae bacterium; assembly: GCA_964655005.1. Lineage (GTDB taxonomy): Bacteria > Pseudomonadota > Alphaproteobacteria > Rhodospirillales > JABHCV01 > CAZZKE01. The sequence goes on from CAZZKE010000074.1 coordinate 11,006, forward strand.
TCTGCTTGTAGCGGATAAAGCCGCGCTTATCGATGAAGAAGGTTTCGGGCGCACCGGTAACGCCGAATGCGATCGCCGCCTTGCTGGCCGGATCATCGCCGACAAGGGTGTAGGGATTGCCAAGCCTTTTCAGCCACTTCGGACCGTCGTCGCGGTTCTTTTCGTTCCAGTCGATGCCGTATATCGGAACCAGGTCCTGCTCCTTGATTCGCATCAGCACGGGATGTTCGGCCAGGCAGGCATAGCACCACGAACCGAATACATTGACGATACTGACCTGACCCTTGAGATCGTCGCTGGAAAGCCCCCGGTCCGAACCCTTGATCGGCGGCAGCGAAAACGCCGGCACTTCCTGATTAATCAGTACCGATGGCAAGGTCTTGGGATCCAGGGTCAGGCCGATGGCGAAATAGCCCGCGATAACAAGAAAACCGGCCAGCGGCAGCAAGTACATAGCACGTTTCATTTTACCGAACCCCTAAGCTTTCACCGTTGCTGTTTTGACGGCGTGCCGGGCCGGAGCGCCGATGCGGTAGCGCCGGTCCGATACGGAAACAAAGCCGCCGAAGACCATGATTATCGACCCCGCCCACATCCAGGCGACCAGCGGGTTGAAATAGATTCTGGTTACGAAGCCGCCATCGTCGCCTTGCTCGTCGCCGATCACCGCATACAGATCACCGCTTATCATGGTATGGATCGCCGCCTCGGTGGTCGGTGTCTGGCGCACCGTGTAATCGCGTTTTTCAGGCTTCAGGTCGACCACCGTCCGGCCGTCCTTGCTGACCCGGAAATTGCCCCGGACAATGGTATAATTCGGCCCCCGGTCACGAACCGCGCCGTTGAAGGTAAAATCGTATCCGGCGACCCGGACCGTTTCGCCGGGCTTCATTACCTGAATGCTTTCGACCTTCCAGCCGCCGGCCCCGGACATGCCGGCGATGGCGATGGCCAGTCCGGCGTGGGCCAAAATCATGCCCCATGACGAGCGCGGCTGGCGCATCAGGCGCCGGAAGGTTTCGGCCGGCGGCGCCCTGAACAGGCGGACCCTTTCGGCCAGTTCGATAAATGTGCCCATAAACAGCCACAGCGCAAGGCCGATGCCGATGATGGCCATGAACGATCCACCGGTATCGTATGACCAGGCGACGGCGGCGGCGGCAACGGAAAATATGAACGCCAGCCGCATCCGTTTGGCGATTTGGCCCAGATCGGACCGTTTCCACGACAGCATCGGCCCGACCGCCATGGCCACCAGCATCGGCATCATCAGCGGGATAAAGACGGCATTGAAAAACGGTGGCCCGACGGAAACCTTGCCGCCGCCGATGGCATCCAGAAACAGCGGATAAAGGGTCCCGAGCAGGACCACCGCGGCGCCGGTCGACATCAGCAGATTATTCAGCAGCAGGCCGCCTTCGCGGGAAATCGGCTTGAACACGCCGGTGCTTCTCAAGGCCGGGGCGCGGATGGCAAACAGCGCCAGCGAGCCGCCGGTAACGATCAGCAGCAACAGTAAAATGAAAAAACCGCGTTCCGGATCGGTGGCGAAAGCATGGACCGAAGTCAGCACCCCGGAACGGACCAGGAAGGTGCCGAGCAGGCTTAGCGAGAACGTCAAGATCGCCAGGAAGATGGTCCAGGCCTTCATGGTGTCGCGCTTTTCGACGACGATGGCCGAATGCAGCAGGGCGGTGCCCGCCAGCCACGGCATGAACGAGGAGTTTTCGACCGGGTCCCAGAACCACCAGCCGCCCCAACCCAGTTCGTAATAGGCCCACCATGAACCGAGCGCGATGCCGAACGTCAGGAAAGACCAGGCGGCCAGCGTCCAGGGCCGCACCCAGCGCGCCCAGGTGGCATCGACCCGGCCTTCGATCAGGGCGGCGATGGCGAACGAAAAGGCCATCGAAAAGCCGACATAACCGAGATACAAAAACGGCGGATGGAAGGCCAGGCCCGGGTCCTGAAGCAGCGGATTCAGGTCACGGCCCTCGGCGGCGGCCGGCAGCAGACGTTCGAACGGGTTCGAAGTCAGCAGCAAAAACAGATAGAAGCCGATCGATATCATCGCCTGTACGCCAAGCACACGAGCCCGCAGACTGGGCGGCAGATTGCCGCCAAACAACGCCACCGCCGAGCCAAATATCGACAGAATAAACACCCACAGCAGCAGCGAGCCTTCGTGACTGCCCCAGACCCCGGCCACCTTGTACATCATCGGCTTGGTGGAGTGCGAATTCTCGTAGACGTTAAGCACCGAAAAATCCGACACCACATGGGAATAGGTCAGGGCGCCGAAGGCGAAGGCGATCAGCAATAACTGCGCATAGGCCGCCGGCCGGTCCATGGCCATCCACGTTTCATTGCCGCGATTGGCGCCAATCATCGGGATAACGGCCTGTAAGAACGCCACGAACAGGGCCATGATTAGGGCGAAATGGCCGGCTTCTGCGATCATTGTCGGGTCTCCTTGTTATACCAAATTGCAGAAAGAATGAC
>CAZZKE010000075.1:0-13431 GCA_964655005.1 uncultured Thalassospiraceae bacterium
AAGCACCGCCGCGCCGTCGGCTCCTAGCCAAAAGGCTTGTGAGGCCGTCTCTATGGGTCATTCTTTCTGCAACTTGGTATAATAACGGCGGCGTCAGAATTTCACCCGCAGTTCGGAACGCAACCCGGCGTTCCAGTCAGCCGCGCTGTCGATGGTGGCGACCGGTCCGAAATCGTATCCGGATTTCCCCCCTGGGCGGCATCTGATTTGGCGGCGGTGACGCCTTCCGACGATACTCGCCAGTCGTCCGCGTTCGACGCGGTGAAAATTTCAAAAAAGTCTATTTATTTAGAATAATTCTACAGCCCAGATTAGGCGTCGGCAATAAACAAGCGCCCGGTTTAGTCCGGAAAAGGCGATATTATCGAACCGCTACCGGGGCGTTATCAGCGTATGGCGTTTCTTGCCCGCCGACAGCTTAAGCACGCCGTCGCCGTTCAGGTCGGCAGTGGAGATAGCCCGGGTTTCATCGGTAATAACGCCGTCGTTCAGGCGGCCTCCGCCACCCTTGATCAGCCGCCGCGCCTCGCCGTTCGAGGTCGCCAGTCCGGCCCGCCGGAACAGATCGTAAGCGGGAATTCCGCCTTCCAGATCGCTTTTCGGGATTTCGATGCGCGGCAGGGCCCGGCCCAGGCCGCCTTCCTCGAAGGTCTGCCGGGCGGTCTCGGCGGCTTCCTTGGCCATCTCTTCGCCGTGGCATAATCGGGTGACCTCGAAGGCCAGGATCTTCTTGGCTTCGTTCAATTCGGCGCCTTCGAGTTTTTCCAGGCGGGCAATTTCGCCCAGCGGCAGGTCGGTGAACAGGCGCAGGAACCTGCCGACATCGGCATCTTCGGTATTGCGCCAATATTGCCAGTAGTCATAGGGCTTGAGCATATCGGCGTTGAGCCATACCGCACCCGAGGCGGTCTTGCCCATCTTGGCCCCGGACGAGGTGGTCAGCAGCGGCGTGGTCAGGCCGAACAGGTCGCGTTGGTCGACGCGGCGGCCCAGGTCGACGCCATTGACGATATTGCCCCACTGATCGGAACCGCCCATTTGCAGGTCGCAACCGTTGCGACGGCCAAGTTCCAGAAAATCGTAGGCCTGCAAAATCATGTAGTTGAATTCAAGGAAACTCAGATTCTGTTCGCGTTCCAGGCGCAGCTTCACGGAATCGAAACCAAGCATGCGGTTGACCGAAAAATATCGCCCGAAGTCGCGCAGGAACGAAATGTAGCCCAGCCCTTGCAGCCAATCGTTGTTATTGACCATGATGGCGTCGGTCGGGTCGTCGCCGAAGGTCAGAAACCTGGCGAATATGTCCTTGATGCCGGCCATGTTGGCGGCTATGGCGTCGTCGTCGAGCAGTTTTCGGCTTTCGTCCTTACCCGAAGGATCGCCGACCTTGGTGGTGCCGCCGCCCATCAGCACGATCGGCTTGTGGCCGGATTTCTGCATCAGCCGCAACAGCATGATCGAAACCAGGCTGCCGGCGTGCAGACTGGGGGCCGTGCAGTCGAAACCGATATAGGCGGTGACGGTTTTTTCGGCGGCCAGCGTGTCCAGCGCGTTCAGGTCGGTACACTGGTGCAGGTAGCCGCGTTCAACGACTTGACGGATAAAATCAGAGCGGTGGCTGGTCATCGGCTGTTCATATCTATTCTGCGATTTGGTATAACATACAGAAGATTTGGGAAACAACAATCGGGGTCGCCATGACGACCGGAAAAATCATGACCGCCATCGGCCTGATGAGCGGCACCTCTCTGGATGGCGTCGATGCCGCGCTTATCGAAACCGATGGCGCCGCTATCGTGCGACCGGGGCCGGGGCTCGGCGTCGCCTATGATCGTCAATTTCGCGAGCGATTGCGCGGCTGCCTCGGCAAGACCGCCGACCAGCCCGGCGTTGCCGAAACAGGCCGGGAACTGACTCGCCGCAATGCCGCCGCCGTCGGTCGCCTGCTGGCGGAAAACGGGCTCGATTCTTCGGATATCGATGTCATCGGTTTTCATGGGCAGACGATCCTGCACCGTCCGGATCGGCTGTTGACGGTACAGATCGGCGATGGCGACCTGCTGGCGCGGCAAACCGGGTGTCCGGTGGTTGGCGATTTTCGCAGCGCCGATGTCGCCGCCGGCGGCCAGGGCGCACCGTTCGCCTCGCTTTATCATGGCGCCCTTGCGGCGAATTTGGAAAAGCCCCTGGCGGTGCTGAATATCGGCGGCGTCGCCAACGTCACCTGGATTGGCCCCGATGCCGGGCTTCTGGCTTTCGACACCGGCCCCGGAAACGCGCTTCTGGATGACTGGTGTACCGCCGCCATCGACCGGCCGATGGATAAGGGCGGACGCCTGGCGCAGGGCGGAAGTATCGACCGGCGGCGCCTGACGGCGCTGCTGGATAATGACTACTTCAGTCAGCCGCCGCCTAAATCCCTCGACCGGGATGATTTTTCGGCGGCCTCTCTGAAGGGGCTGGCCGCCGCCGACGGGGCGGCGACGCTGGTCGCGCTAAGCATTGCCGCGATTGACCGGGCGCAAAGGCATTTCCCGGCCCCGGCGGGGCGCTGGCTGATCTGCGGTGGTGGTCGCAAAAATGACTTCCTGATGCGGGAACTAGCCAAGGCGCTGGCCGCGCCGGTCGATCCGGTTGAGGCGGTTGGCTGGTGCGGCGACCTGCTGGAAGCCCAGGCCTTCGGCTATCTGGCCGTCAGGTCGCTGGCCGGACTGCCGCTTAGCCTGCCGGGCACTACCGGCGTTCCCGAACCATTGACCGGCGGGATCTCGTTCAGGCCGCCTTGTCGGCAAACGCCTTTTCCAGATAATCACCGACATGGCCGTTGAGCGTGTCCATGGCGTCGGAGAAAAAATGATCGGTACCGGGAACTACCTGATAGGTGATGGTGATGTTTTTCTGGCTTGACAATTTCGCGGCCAGCTTGTCGACGGCTTCCTTGGGGACGATTTCGTCCTTTTCGCCGTGAACTATCAGGCCCGAGGCCGGGCAGGGGGCTAGGAACGAAAAATCGCTGTCTTCGGCCGGCGGCGAGATGGAAATAAAACCGCCGATTTCCGGCCGCCGCATCATCAACTGCATGGCGATCCAGGCGCCGAACGAAAAACCGCCGATCCAGCAGGTGGTGGCGTTGGGATTATGGGTCTGCATCCAGTCCAGCGCCGAAGCGGCGTCGCTCAATTCGCCCAGGCCGTTGTCGAAGCGGCCCTGGGACCGGCCGACGCCGCGAAAATTGAACCGCAGCACCGAGAACCCGCGCTTGACGAAGGTTTGATACAGCGCATAGGTCACCTTGTTGTTCATGGTGCCGCCGTGCAGCGGGTGTGGGTGGAGCACCAGGGCGACCGGCGCACTGGGCCGTTTGGAATGATGGTAGCGGCCTTCGAGACGCCCTTCCGGGCCGTTGAAGATGACTTCGGGCATGGTTCAGGTCTGCTTTTTTAGTCTTGTTATTGCGGGGAGCGCAGGGGTCGGGACATTTATATCCAACGATTTAGAGTGGTTATAAAGATCGTACAAATGACGGAATTTCATTTTAATACTTGACTTAAGTAGTCGGAATTAATATATTCCTGACAACAGCCAAGGGTTAAGTGGCTCCGATGCGCGGGTCCATATCAAGTCGTCCCGCTGGCGAAGAATCCGCCTCAGATATAAAGAAAAAATGCCGATGTTCAAGAGGATTCGAGAAGATATTGATGCTTTTATGACCCGTGATCCGGCGGCCCGATCCCGATTCGAGGTGGTGCTGTGCTATCAGGGTTTCCACGCGGTGCTGATGTACCGGCTGTCTCACGCCGTGTGGAAGGCCGGTTGGCGCATATTGGCGCGCTTTATTTCCAGTATTGCCCGCTGGCTGACGCTGATCGAAATTCATCCCGGCGCCCGGATCGGCAATCGCTTCGTGATCGACCACGGGGCCGGCGTCGTGATTGGCGAAACATCGATAATTGGCGACGATGTCACGATTTATCAGGGCGTTACGCTAGGCGGCGTGGCGCCGTCGATTGACTCCCACGCCCAGGTCGACCAGAAACGCCATCCCACCCTTGGCAATGATGTGATAATCGGCTCCGGAGCCCAGATTTTAGGCCCCATAGTCATCGGCGATTGTGCCCGGGTCGGGGCCAATGCGGTGGTCCACAAGGATATCCCGGCCGGCGTCACCGCCGTCGGCATCCCGGCCCGTGTCGTCATGCCCCGGGACAAGGCGAAGGCCAGGGAATTCGTCGCCTATGGCGAGCCGGTCGAAGGCAGCCCCGATCCGGTACTGCGCACCATCGAGGACCTGCGCCAGCAGGTGGGGGCGCTGATGAACCAGATTGAAGACCTGCAAAACGGGCGACGGCGGGATGGCGATGACGCCGTCGATTCCGAGGCCGCAACCGTTCAGAAAAATTTTGAGGAGAAAGTTTCATGAGGTTAAGCACCAAAGGCCGCTACGCAGTTATGGCGATGGCCGATCTTGCCGAACAGGGTAAAAAACGGGGCAAACCGGTGTCTCTCGCCGATGTCGCCGAACGCCAGGAAATTTCCCTGTCCTATCTGGAACAATTGTTCGGAAAACTGCGTCGTAACGGGCTGGTCAAAAGCGTTCGCGGTCCCGGTGGCGGCTACCTGCTGGCCCATGGCCCGGTGGATATGAGAATTTCCGATATCATCATGGCCGTCGATGAGCCATTAACCGCAACGCGCTGCAAACCGGGCTCGCCGGAAGGATGTCACGATAATAAAAGCCGCTGCCTGACCCACGATTTGTGGCAGGAACTGACCAATCAGATCTATCTGTATCTAAGCTCGGTCACCCTGGCCGATGTTTGCGAACGCCGGGTCCTGGGAACCAGCGGAATGCGGGTCGATGACCGGGCCGGCGAATCAAGCGCCGCCGAATAGCCGATAGACAGGTTTATTGCGATGAACAGTTACGCCTATCTGGATCACAACGCGACGACAACGCTTCGACCGGAAGCGCTTGCGGCGATGATTGCGGCCCTGGCGCCGGGCGCCAATCCATCTTCGGTGCATGGGCCGGGCCGGGCGGCGCGAAAGATTCTGGAAGCGGCCAGGGGGCGGGTGGCGGCGTTGACCAACGCCGCCCCGTCGGAGGTGATTTTTACCAGTGGCGGCACCGAGGCCAACAATCTGGCCTTGCGGGGATGCGGACGGCGACGGTTGCTGGTATCCGCGATCGAGCATCCCTCGGTGCTCGAATGCGGTGGCGAGACGGTGCCCGTCGATAGCGACGGGGTCATCGATCTTGAAAGCCTGGACATGATGCTGGGTTCCGATGCCACCCCCGCCGTGGTTTCGGTAATGCTGGCCAATAACGAAACGGGCGTGATTGAACCGGTCGCCCGGGTCGCCGAAATAAGCCGCCGTCATGGCGCCCTGGTCCACTGCGATGCGGTCCAGGCGGCCGGCAAGATCGCCATCGATATCGGTGATCTGGGCGTCGATATGCTGAGCCTGTCGGGCCACAAGATCGGCGGCCCGTCCGGGGTCGGCGCCCTGATCGTCCGTGACCTGGAAAATCGCCGTGATTTAAACCTGCGAGCCAGCGGTTTCGGTGGCGGCCAGGAACACGGTTTTCGGCCCGGAACGGAAAACCTGGCCGGGATCGCCGGATTCGCCGCCGCCGCCGGTCTGGTTCGGGCAATGATCGACGGCATGGCCAAAACTCGCCGTTTGCGAGACCGGCTGGAAGCCGCCATCCGGGCCATCGAGCCCGATGCCGTGATCTTCGGTGAAAGCGTTGCAAGGATCGGCAACACCAGTTGCCTGACCATGCCCGGAACCGATAGTTCGACCCAGGTAATGGCCTTCGATCTGGCCGGGGTCGGGATTAGCGCCGGGTCCGCCTGTTCCTCGGGCAAAGTCAAGTCATCGGGGGTCCTGGCGGCCATGGGCGTCGATGCCGGCTTGGCCGCCACGGCGGTTCGGGTCAGTCTGGGATGGCCAAGCGACGAAGCGGATGTGGATGCCTTCCTTGGGGCCTGGGCGGAATTGCGCAACCGACGGAACAAAACCCGAAATTACCGGAATATGGATAAACCGGCGGCTTGAATAACCACTTTCACAAACGCACATAAGAACAGATGTAAGGTAAAGAAGAGTATCACATGAACACCAAACAACCCCGCTGGAGCAAGGACGCGCCGCTGTATCTGGATTATCAGGCGACGACGCCGACCGATCCCCGTGTCGTCGAGAAAATGCTGCCCTATTTCACCGAAAAATTCGGCAACCCGCATTCGCGCACGCATCATTTCGGTTGGGAAGCCGAAGAAGCGGTCGAAATCGCGCGGGCGCAAATTGCCAGCCTGATAGGGGCCACGCCCAAGGAAATTATTTTCACCTCGGGCGCGACGGAATCCAACAATCTGGCCCTGAAGGGGGTCGGGCGATTCTATAAGGACAAGAAGAACCACATTATAACCTGTGTCACCGAACACAAATGCGTGCTCGATTCTTGCCGTCATCTGGAAATGGAAGGGTTCGATATAACCTACCTGCCGGTGCGGCAAAACGGCCTGATTGATCCGGTCGTGCTGGAAGCGGCGATGACCGAACAGACGGCGATGGTGTCGATCATGGCCGTCAACAACGAAATCGGCGTAATCCAGCCAATCGCTGAAATCGGCAAGCTGTGCCGGGAGCGGAAAATTTTCTTCCATACCGACGCCGCCCAGGCGGTCGGCAAGATTCCCCTGGATGTGAACGAAATGAACATCGACCTGATGAGCATATCGGGTCACAAGCTGTATGCCCCCATGGGCATCGGCGTTCTTTATGTCCGCCGCCGCCCCAGGGTCCGGCTGGTCGCCATGATTAACGGCGGCGGCCAGGAACGGGGAATGCGGTCGGGCACCCTGCCGACGCCGCTGTGTGTCGGTCTGGGCGAGGCCTGCGCCATCGCCGAGCGGGAAATGGCGGCCGAAACGGAACGCCTGAAAATGCTTAGGGACCGCTTCTACGAAGGTATCAATTCTCGCCTGTCGGAGGTCTATCTGAACGGTGATCTGGAAAGCCGCATTCCCGGAAATCTTAATCTGAGCTTCGCCTATGTTGAAGGCGAGGGGTTGATGATGGGGGTCAATGACCTCGCCGTATCGTCGGGTTCGGCCTGCACCTCGGCGTCGCTGGAGCCCTCCTATGTGCTGCGCGCCCTGGGCGTCGAAGAGGAACTGGCCCACACCTCGCTGCGTATCGGCATGGGCCGCTTCACCACGGAAGAAGAAATCGATTACGCCGTCGAAAAAATCAGCTTCGAAGTCGAACGCCTGCGCCAGATGAGCCCGCTTTGGGAAATGGCCCAGGAAGGCATAGATATCAAGTCCATCGAATGGGCCGAACATTAAGAAAAGGATCAAAGAAAATGGCTTACAGCGATAAACTCCTCGATCATTACGAAAACCCGCGCAATGTCGGCGCCTTCGACAAAGAGGACGCCGGCGTCGGCACCGGCCTGGTCGGCGCCCCGGCGTGTGGCGATGTCATGAAATTGCAAATCAAGGTAGATGCCGACGGCATCATCGAAGACGCCAAGTTCAAGACCTTCGGCTGCGGCTCGGCGATCGCCTCAAGCTCGCTGGTGACCGAATGGGTTAAAGGCAAATCCATCGATCAGGCGGCGGAGATAAAAAATACCGATATCGCCGCCGAACTGGCCCTGCCGCCGGTCAAGATTCATTGCTCGGTGCTGGCCGAAGATGCTATCAAGGCAGCCGTCAGCGATTACAAATCGAAACAGTCCACTACCAGCAAAGCCGCCGAATAGGGAAAGAACGATGACCGAACGCCCACCCATGATGCAGGTTACCGACGCCGCCGCCCGGCAGGTCCAGGCGTTGCTGGACGGACGGGGCAAACCGTCTTTGGGAATTAGGATCGGGGTCCGCACCAAGGGCTGTTCCGGGATGTCCTACACGTTGGAATTCGCCGACGAAAAAGCCCCCTTCGATGAAGAACTGCACGACAAGGGCGTGACTATCCTGATTGATCCCAAGGCGACCATGTTCATCATCGGCACCGAAATGGATTATGTCGAAGACAAGCTTGAAAGCGGTTTTGTCTTCGTCAACCCCAATGAAAAAGGCCGTTGCGGGTGCGGCGAGTCCTTTCACGTTTAAGCCGTTTTGAACAGTGGAACAGCTAGTCGCCGACACCATGACCGCCGAGAGGCCATTCGCGTGCTGGTCCTGCAAGGGGCCGGTAGCGCGAAATTCAACCTTTTGCGATACTTGCCTGGCGGTGCAGCCGCCGGGCCAGGCCGATCATTTTTCCAGACTGGGCCTTGACGTCACCTTTGAACTGGCCGGGCGGGATCTGGATCAGGCCTATTTCGCCCTGCAACGGCGGTTGCACCCGGACCGTTTTACCGGCAAAAGCGGCCGGGAGAAATCTTTGAGCCAGCAGCAGGCGACGGCCATCAACGATGCCTACGAGACCCTAAAAGAACCGCTCGCCCGGGCCGATTATCTGGTCCACCTGAAAGGCATGGGGGTGCTTCCGGAAGGCTGCAATCTTATCAACGATCAGGCCTTGCTGATGGAATCCATGGAACTGCGCGAGGCCCTGGCTGCGGCCGAAACGCCAAATCATGTGGACGCCATCACGGCGCGGGCCGACGAGGATATCAAGGCCTGCATCGAACAGTTGGCGGTGTTGTTCGACGCAGACGACATCGAAGGCGCCTGCCGCCTGACGACGCGGCTGAAATACCTGAAAAAACTGGCCGAGGAATGCCGCGCCCGCAAACAAAAATTAATGGGAAGAAATTGATCGATGGCTCTGCTGCAAATTCACGAACCGGGCGCGACCCCGACTCCCCATGATGGCGACCGGAACATTGCCGTAGGCATAGATCTTGGCACCACCAATTCCGTCGTCGCCGTCAGCACCGGCGGCAACCCCGAAGTCCTGCGCGACGATGACGGCAAGGCGCTGGTGCCGTCAATAGTCGCCTACGCCCCCGACGGCTCGGCCATTGTCGGCGGCCTGGCGCGGACCCTGCTGCTCGACCGTCCCGAAACCGTGGTCGGATCGATCAAGCGGCTGATGGGCCGGGGCATCGAAGACGTGAAGGGGCTGGCCGGAACCTTGCCGTTCGATATCGAACCGACCGCCCCGGGGCAATCGGGCATGGTCCGGCTGAATGTCGCCGGTCACAAATTGAGCCCGGTCGAGATATCGGCCGATATCTTGCGGGCCCTGAAAGACCGTGCCGAGCAACATCTGGACCAGGCCGTCGACAAGGCGGTGATCACGGTGCCCGCCTATTTCGACGATGCCGCGCGCCTGGCCACCAAGGACGCCGCCCGGCTGGCCGGACTGGATGTCCTGCGGCTGGTTAACGAACCGACTGCGGCGGCGCTGGCCTACGGCCTGGACAAGGCGGTGGAAGGTATTTACGCGGTCTATGATCTGGGCGGCGGGACCTTCGATGTATCCATTCTGCGCATGGAAAAAGGTGTTTTTCAGGTCCTGGCGACCGGCGGCGACGCGGCCCTGGGCGGTGACGATTTCGACCACGCCATCGCCGAATACTTTCTTGCGGAACGGGCCGAACGTCTGGGCCGGAAGGATTTAACCAGCGGCGAGGTCAAGGTCGCCCTGATGACGGCCAGCCTGGCCAAGGAATGCCTGAGCAGCGCCAGCGATGGCGAATGGATGCTTGATGTCGATGGCCGGCAATCTGCTCACAAGCTGGACCGCCGGACCTTCGAAGGATTGATCGGCGATCTGGTCGAACGGACCCAGGATATATGCCGCGCCGTAATGGCCGATGCCGGCGTTGCGGCGGCCGATATCAAGGGGGTGGTGCTGGTCGGCGGATCGACCAGGGTGCCCCTGGTTCGCGGCAAGGTCGAGGAGGCGTTCGAACAGCCGCCGCTGGCCGACATCGACCCCGACGAGGTCGTCGCCGTTGGCGCCGCCTTGCAGGCCGAAGCCCTGACGGTCGGTTCGGATACCCTGTTGCTGGATGTCACGCCGTTAAGCCTTGGCATCGAAACCATGGGCGGACTGATCGAAAAAATTATCCCCCGCAACACCCCGATCCCGGTCGCCAAGGCCCAGGAATTTACCACCTATCAGGATGGCCAGACGGCGATGATGATCCACGCCGTGCAGGGCGAAAGGGAAATGGTCGAACAAAATCGCTCGCTGGCCCGCTTTACCCTGAGCGGCATCCCGCCGATGACGGCGGGCGCGGCGCGAATACGGGTCACCTACACGGTCGATGCCGATGGCCTGCTGACGGTGACGGCAACCGAGGAAACTTCCGGCATCGAGGCCGAAGTCGCGGTCAAGCCATCCTATGGCCTGAGCGAGGAAGAAATGGCCGAAATGCTTTATGACAGCATGAAGCACGCCAAGGATGACATGGCCGTGCGCCTGCTCGCCGAGGCGCGGGTCGAGGCCGGACGCAATGTTCTGGCGGTCAGGGCGGCGTTGCAGGCCGATGGCGAACTGCTGGACGGCGAACAGCGCCGGCAAATCGACGCCGCGCTGGCTAACCTGGAAACCGCCATGGCCGGCAATGATCGCGAAGCCATCAATGTGTCCGCCGAAGCCCTGGAACAGGCCACCAAACCGTTCGCCGAAAAACGCATGGACCGGGGAATCCGCAGCGCCCTGCGTGGCGTCGAACTCGATACCCTTGAAGAGAGCGTTCCCAACGGTTAAAGCATACCGATTGATTCCATTTGTTTCCGGAGTAGATATACATGCCCAAGATGACGTTCGTTTCCGCCGATGGCGCTCGCCGGGAGGTCGATGCCCCGGAAGGTCTCTCGGTGCTGGAAATCGCCCATAAGAACGATATCGATCTGGAGGGCGCATGCGAAGGTTCGCTGGCCTGTTCCACCTGCCATGTCATTGTCGATGAATCCTGGTTCGATAAGCTTGATGAGGCGACCGAGGAGGAAGAAGACATGCTCGACCTGGCCTTCGCCCTGACCCATACCTCGCGCCTGGGCTGCCAGATCAGGATTACCCCGGAACTGGATGGCCTGACCGTTACCCTGCCGGGCGCGACCCGCAACATGCTGGTCGATTAGGGCGCTTTAATGGGACTCCGCTGGACCGACATCCACGATTTGGCCATCGAACTGGAAGATGCCCATCCCGATGCGGATATCGTCAATTTGCGTTTTACCGATCTTTGGAAATGGGTCCGGGAACTGCCCGGTTTCGATGACGATGCCGATAAATCCAGCGAGAAAATCCTGGAAGCGATCCAGATGGCCTGGCTCGATGAACGGGAGTAGATTATGAGCACCTTGCAGACCGTCATTGTTCCGGTCACCGCCTTCGAACAAAACTGCACCGTGCTATGGTGCACGGAAACCATGCGCGGCGCGGTGGTCGATCCCGGTGGAGACCTGGACCGCATTCTGGATGCCGTCAGCCAACACGGCCTCGACATCGAAAAAATACTCATAACCCATGGCCATATCGATCACGCGGGCGGCGCCGCGGCGCTGGCCGAAAAGCTTGCCTGCCCTATCGAAGGGCCGCACCGGGATGACGACTTCCTGCTTCGGGACCTGGCCGCGCAGGCCCGCCAGTTCGGATTGCCCGATGGCGAGTCATTTGTCCCGGACCGTTGGCTCGAACATGGTGACCGGGTGGCCGTCGGCAATGTCAGCCTTGATGTCGTCCATTGTCCGGGTCATACGCCGGGGCATGTGATCTTCTTTCATTCGGGCGAGCGCCTGGCGATAGTCGGCGATGTCCTGTTCAAGGGCTCGATCGGGCGCACGGATTTCCCCAGGGGCGACCATCAGATCCTGCTCAATTCCATAAAGGACCGGTTGTGGCCGCTGGGCGATGACGTCACCTTTATACCCGGCCACGGGCCGGCATCGACCTTCGGTCACGAGCGCCGGACAAATCCCTACGTCGCCGACCTTCCGGCATGACGGCTATTGCACGGAAGGGCTGAGGTCCTATATTTCCCTCCATGGACTTTTCCGGTGGCAATGAAAACAACCTGCCTGACTTCGACCGGCCGCCGCCCGGTTCGCGCGTTGTCGTCGCCATGTCGGGCGGCGTCGACAGCTCGGTAACGGCGGCGCTGCTCCAGGCCGAAGGCTATCAGGTGATCGGGGTCACCATGCAACTATACGACCACGGCGCCGCGGTCTCGCGCCCCGGGGCCTGTTGCGCCGGGCGGGACATCGCCGACGCCCGCGATGTCGCCGATATTATCGGCATCCCCCATTATGTACTCGACTACGAAAACCGGTTCAGGGAATCGGTGATCGAAAATTTCGCCGATAGCTATTTGCGTGGCGAAACCCCGGTGCCCTGCGTGCGCTGTAACGAGACGGTCAAGTTTACCGATTTGCTGCAAAAGGCCCGCGACCTGGGCGCCAGCGCCCTTGTCACCGGCCATTACGTGCAGCGCCGCACCGGCGATCATGGCGTCGAGTTGCACCGGGGACGGGACCATGGCCGCGACCAGAGCTATTTCCTGTTTTCCGTCACCCGCCAACAGCTGGATTTCCTGTACTTCCCGCTGGGCGCCGTCAGTAAAAACGAAACCCGGCGGCTGGCGCAGGGCTTCGGCCTGCCGGTCGCCGCCAAGGCCGACAGCCAGGATATCTGTTTCGTGCCCGATGGCCGATACCGCGATGTCGTCGAAAAACTGCGCCCCGGCGCCGCCCGGCCCGGCGACATCGTCGATATGGACGGCAAGGTGCTGGGCCGGCATATGGGAATTATCGGCTACACCGTCGGCCAGCGGCGGGGATTGGGTATTGCCGCGCCCAAGCCGCTTTACGTGGTGCGGCTGGACCCCGAACAGGACCTGGTCGTGGTCGGCCCGGAACCGACCCTGAAATGCCCGACCCTGACGATCGAGCGTATTAACTGGCTTGGCGAGGGGGCGATAGCAAAAGCGGGCACCCCGGTTTCGGTCAAGCTGCGTTCGACCCAGACCCCGGCCCCGGCGAGAGTTTATCGGTTGCCGGAAAACCGCGCCAGGGTCGAACTGGACGAACCCCAACGGGCCATCGCGCCGGGTCAGGCCTGCGTATTTTATGATGGGGACCGGATGCTGGGCGGCGGCTGGATCACGCGGGACGGCGGGTAGGGAGAATTACGCTATGTAGTCGGTCGTGAAGAATTCCCATTCCATTGATTAAATTATGGTTTTTCCCTCTGATGCATCGTTTTATTTGCAAGGAAACAGCTTCTTTGGCCCGATAACCGTGCAATTTGCATTTGGTTTTTAGGCGTGATTCACTGTCTGGATACGGACGGAGAGATCACCATGAAGCCACGCGAACCCAGGGAGAGCGGCCAGCACGATATGTTCCGCTCGATTACGGGGATTACGGGGACAGTTTACTAATTAACAATTTATAATTTAGTATACTGTCGCCGTAATTCCAAACTCTTTGCAGACAAGAAGAATCACATCAA
>CAZZKE010000076.1:0-12575 GCA_964655005.1 uncultured Thalassospiraceae bacterium
CCGATAGTACCGAAACTTATCGTTTCGAGAACTGGAAGCTGCGGCGGGCCTTGGCGCGACCGTATTTCTTGCGTTCGACGACGCGGGAATCGCGGGTCATGAAGCCGCCTTTCTTGAGCACCGGTCGCAGCGGCGGCTCGTAATAGGTCAGCGCCCGGCTCAGGCCGTGCCGGACGGCGCCGGCCTGGCCCGATAATCCACCGCCGCTGACGGTGCAGACAATATCGTATGAGCCTTCGCGGTTGGTGGCGACAAACGGCTGGTTGATAACCATCCGCAGAACCGGGCGGGCGAAATAGGTTTCAACATCGCGGCCATTGACGGTGATCTTGCCGTTGCCGGGCTTAATCCACACCCGGGCGACGGCGTTCTTGCGGCGGCCGGTAGCGTAAGCGCGGCCCAAATCGTCAATTTTCGGCTCGACCGGCGCGGCCACTTCGGCATCATCGGTTTCGACCGACGGAGCCTCGGCAGTCCCTTCCATCACTTCTTTCAAGTCTTCGAGAGTTTTGACTTCTTCAGACATGGGTTCTGGCGCTCCTCTTGTTCTTCGGGTTCATGGCGCCAACATCGAGAACTTCCGGCCGTTGCGCATCATGGGGGTGCTCGGAACCGGCATAAACGTGCAGTTTACGCATTTGTTGGCGGCCCAGCGGGTTGCGGGAAATCATCCGTTCGACGGCCTTGATCAGGACCCGTTCCGGATGGTCGCCTTCCAAAATCTGGCCGGCGGTGCGGCTCTTGATACCGCCCGGATAGCCGGTGTGCCAGTAATAGAGCTTGTCGGAGCGCTTGCGCCCGGTCATCTGCACCTTGTCGGCATTAATCACCACGATATTATCGCCGCAATCCATATGCGGCGTGAAGGTCGGTTTGTGCTTGCCGCGCAACCGCATGGAAATAATGCTGGCCAGCCGTCCCAGGACGACGCCTTCGGCGTCGATCAGGCACCATTTCCGTTCGATTTCCGAGGGCTTGGCGGAATAGGTTTTCATAATTTTGTCCGTCACATTCAACGAGTTCAACATCGACACCGCGCGACCGGCTAAGCCTGACCGCACGAGGCGTGCTTTCTAGGTCAACAACCCGGCACTGTCAAGCGTCATCTGGACGAATTTTTCAATAATTACAGTGGGTTTATATATGCGGTATTATTTTACCGCACCGTTATTTGCGCCGTTTGACGCCGGTGGAATGGAATAAGTGCCGGTGGCGTGGGCGACCGGTTCACGCGATACGCCGTGTTCGGAAAACAGGGTCACTTCGATAACCCCCAGGCGTTTGCCCAGTTTGATAATGCCGCCCTCGGCGATCAAATCACCCGGCAGGGGCTTGCGCAGGAAATTGATGTTGAAATTGGTCGTCACCGCCAACTTGACATGACCGATCATGCTAAGCACCACGGCGTACATTGTGCCGTCGGCCAGGGCCATCATCGACGGCCCGGAAACGGTGCCGCCGGGACGCAGCATGTTGCCCGCAAACGGCAGCACCATGGTCGCCTTGCCGTATTCTATGGCCTGCAAGCGCATCCCCGCTTCCGCCGCCCACGGCAGTTCCTCGGTCATCAGTTTCTGGAATTCCGCGATGGTAATTTTCGCCATGGGGCCACATTCTCCCTTGAATTTCCCCGAAACAAAGAGTGACAATAGCGCCGCCGTTGTAACATCAGGACCGGACGCGCCGCCCATGAGTACCCCCGAGAACACGCCGGAGCAAGCCTTGCGGGAGCAACCCGTGCTGCTGCGGCAGGATAAAGACCATATCTGTACGCTGACCCTTAACCGTCCGGGCAACTTCAATTCCCTGTCCGATGAACTGCTCGACGCCCTGCAGGCCGCCTTCGCGGATTTAGCCGGGGACAAGACGGTCCGGGTAATCATTCTGGCCGGCAATGGCCGGGCTTTCTGCGCCGGCCATGATCTCAAGGAAATGCGGGCCAATCCGGACCGTATGTACTATCAAAAACTGTTTAAAAAATGCAGCGCCGTGATGTTGGCGATGATCGGGCTGCCGCAACCGGTGATCGCGCGGGTTCACGGCGTCGCCGCCGCCGCCGGCTGCCAGCTTGTCGCCAACGCCGACATGGCGGTGGCGTCGTCTGAAAGCTCGTTCGGTACCTCGGGCATCAATGTCGGCCTGTTCTGCATGACCCCCAGCGTCGCGCTGTCGCGCAACGTCAACCGCAAGGACGCCTTTGAAATGCTGTTTACCGGCGACATCATCCCGGCGGAACGGGCCCTTGAAATAGGCCTGGTCAACCGGGTCGTGCCGCCCGAAGAACTGGATGCGGCGGTCGATGGGTTGGCCCGCTCGATCACCGGTAAATCCCGGGCCGCCGTCGCCGCCGGTAAAAAGATGTTCTACCGCCAGCTGGAAACAGGCATCGAGGACGCCTACAGCTACGCCGCCGAGGAAATGGCCTGTAACATGATGTTTCCCGATGTCGGCGAAGGAATGGACGCCTTTTTCGCCAAGCGCAAGCCGGTCTGGCAAAACGACTGAGATGACCACCGGCAACGAACCGCTAAGTTATTCAGACGCCATGCTGAAGGGCATTTTGCGTACCGTCCGCACCATCGCCATGGTCGGGGCCAGCGCCAACCCGGTGCGGCCATCCAACTTCGCCATGAAGTATCTGCAAGGCAAGGGCTACCGGGTTATCCCGGTTAATCCGGGACAGGCGGGCAAGGAAATTCACGGCGAAACGGCCTACGCCTCCCTGCGTGATATCCCGGGTAAATTCGACATGGTCGATATTTTCAGGGGTTCGGATGCGGTCCCGCCGATCATGGACGAGGCCATCGAGCTGGCCCCGGAAAAAGGCATTTCGGTGATCTGGATGCAGCTCGGCATCCGCAATGACGAAGCCGCGGCGAAGGGCGAACGGGCCGGCCTAAGGGTCGTCATGGACCGTTGCCCGAAAATCGAATACGCCCGCCTCTATGGTGAACTTGGCTGGGGCGGCATTAATTCCGGGATCATTTCGTCGAAACGCCCGAAACTGGTCCGGAAAGTACAAGAGGATGAATAAACCGACCGGACCCGGCTTCGAAACCCTTGCCGTACATGCCGGCGCGACCCCCGACCCGGTCACCGGGGCGCGGAACACGCCTATCTACCAGACCACATCCTACGTTTTCGAAGACGCCGAACACGCCGCCGACCTGTTCAATTTACAGACCTTCGGTTTCATTTATTCACGCCTGACCAATCCTACCGTTTCGGTGCTCGAAGAACGCCTGGCCAGCCTGGAAGGCGGTCGCGCCGCCGTTTGCGCCGCCAGCGGCCATGCCGCCCAGTTCCTGACCTTCTTCACGCTGCTTGAACCCGGCGACGAATTCGTCGCCTCGCGCAATCTGTACGGCGGTTCGATCACCCAGTTCGGCCTGAGCTTCGATAAACTGGGCTGGAAATGCCATTTTGTCGATCCGACGGATCCGGAAAACTTCCGCCGGGCGTTAACCGCCAAATGCAAGGCGATATTCCTGGAGGTACTGGCCAACCCGGGCGGCATCGTCGTCGATATTGAAGCCGTCGCGGCAATCGCCAAGGAAGCCGGCATTCCGCTGATCGTCGATAACACCATGGCCAGCCCTTATCTGTGCCGGCCATTTGACTGGGGGGCCGATCTGATTGTCCATTCGACCACCAAGTTTCTTGGCGGCCATGGTAATTCCATGGGCGGCGCGATCATCGAAAAAGGCACTTTCGACTGGAACCAGAACGACAAATTTCCGTCCATGACCAGGCCGGAGCCGGCCTATCACGACCTGATATTCTACGAAACCTTCGGCGACTTCGGCTTCACCATGAAGGCCCGTGCCGTGGCCCTGCGCGATTTTGGCCCGGCGATGTCACCGGCCAACGCCTTCTATACCCTGACCGGCATCGAAACCCTGCCCCTGCGCATGGACCGCCATGTCGCCAACGCGCAAACCGTCGCCGAATTTCTGCAAGGCCACCCGGCTGTGGATTGGGTTTCCTACGCCGGACTGAAATCAAGCCCATCATACAATCTGGCCAGGAAATACCTGCCGAAGGGTCCGGGATCGGTCTTCACCATCGGCCTCAAGGGTGGTTACGACGCCGGGGTCCGCTTGGTCGAGGGAGTCAATCTGATATCCCATCTGGCCAACATCGGCGACACCCGCTCGCTAATCCTGCATCCGGCCTCGACGACCCACCGGCAACTAAACGATGAGCAACGGGTACAGGCCGGCGCCGGGCCGGAAGTAATCCGCCTGTCCATCGGTATCGAAACCGTCGAAGACATCATCGAAGACCTGGACCAGGGGCTGGGTTAAAAATATTTATCCTGAAAGATCGCCGGGACGGCGCTCGCCGGGAAGCAACAGCGCCACTGCGGCGGCGACGGCGGCTATAGACCCAAGAACAATAAACAACCAGAAAAATCCCCCCGTATAATCATAAAGCATTCCTTCCATAAGAACGCCCAACCCACTGACACCAAATGATAAAATAAATTTCAATCCGAACACCAAACCGCGCCACTGGGACGGCGCGTAGCGGGCGATCAGGCTGTTTTCAGCCGGTAAAGAGCCGATATTCAGCGTCACCATTATCACCGCGACAAACATCAGGGAACCGCCGCTGAGGCTGCCGGCCAGGATCAGAAACGGCGCTTGCAGGGCGAAGGAAAGAACGTAAACCACTTTCAGGGGATATTTGTCGGCCAGGCGGCCGGCGATGATCTGCATGGACCCGGAAATTAGGTAAATCACCGCGACCAGCATGGAAATGCCGAACACCCCGTCGCCGATCAGGCCGGATACCCGTTCACTGATTACCTTCGGCAGCGCCGGTTGCGTCGCCTGATAGATCAGGCCGGTACACAGCAGGGTCACCATCAGCACCAGAAAAGCGCGGATCACGTCCTTGCGCGGGGCCGGCTCGACCGGTATCCGGTCTTCCTTGGTTTCGATAATCGTTCCGCGCCAAACCAGATAAACAAACAGCCCGCCGGCAGCCATCATCACCGCGCCGGGAACCATGAACGCCGCCTGCCATCCCTGCCACTGGATCAGCGCACCGGCGCTCATCACCGCGATTGCCGGCCCCAGACTGCCAAACACCCCGTTGACGCCAAGCGCCGCGCCCCGGTTGACCGCGTGGCGGACCAGCCAGGCGATGCCGACCGGGTGGTAAATGGAAGAAAACAGGCCGGTCAGGGCCAGGGCGGCGGCGATCGTCAGCGGGCTCGATGCCAGCCCGGTCAACATCATCCCGCCCCCCGTACCCAGGAAAAACAGGCTCATCATGCCGGTCGTGCTCCACTTGTCGCCGATCCATCCGGCCAGCGGGGCGGCAACGCCATAAAGCATGTTGCCGACGACGATAAGGGCGATGACCCGGCCATGACTGAGCGACAGGTCCTTCTCAAGACCTAGCGCAACGACGTAAAAAATAGGCGCGAACAGATGCGAGCCGGTATGCCCGATACCGGAAAAAACCAGCGACAGTTTGGCCGAAAGGGATTTCGAATGGCTCATGTAGTTCGCTGGTACCGGCTGTCGATGATAATTTCCATGGACGGCCCGGTGACAAACCAGTTGGCGGTCCAGACATCGCCGCTTTCGACGGCGAACCTGCCCCGATAGGTGGCGTCATCGCCATGGTAAACCACTTCATGGAACCCGGCCGATAAATCGAGCCGGTAAAACAGGCCGCCCTGTTCGAAATGGACTTCGCCCAAATGACCGGCGCCCGGACGATCGGGAAATTTGAACAGGTAGCGGCGGTCAATGACTTCACGATGGTCGCCCAGGCTAAGCTCGCCGCTTTCCCGGTAGAGCAGATCGTCATCGCCACCTTCGCCCCGTTGAATATGGGCTTCCCCCCGCATCACGCCCGGCATGTTCAGCCGCAGGTCGTTGACTGTCCGGTATAATCGCCAGGAACCCTTGAGAAAGCGATACAGATCATCGACGGGCCATGCCCCGGCCTCATTTTCGTTATTCATATGTCCGCCCCGCCCCGACAGAGTGATTCCCGGCCAATTGTATAGATTTCAGGCGCTCAATCCGACTATTAATAAACAGTGTCGTCAAATCGAAGAAAGGCCATGGCGTTGAAGGTAACAATTTCCGTACATGGCCGGTGGCACGCCTTCGAACTGGCCAACGGCCTGCACAAAAGGGGTTTGCTGAACCGCCTGTTGACGACCTACCCGGCGTTCGCCGCCCGCCGCCTGCTGGAACCGGGCATTGACCTGCGGACCGCGCCGTGGCTGGAGGCCCGCCGCCGCCTGTACGACAGGTTTTCCGTGGGCGGCAAACCGGACACCGCCATCGCCCGGTCGTTTGCCAAATTCGCCGCCGGCAACGCCATCGGCGGCGCCGATATTCTGGTCGGCTGGAGTTCGGCCACCCTGGAGGCCATGGCCCCGGCCAGGGCGGCCGGCATGAAGGTGGTTATCGAGCGGGGATCGAGCCATATTCATCATCAGACCGAGGTATTGCGAAAGGCCTATGCCGAATTCGGCATCCCCTGCACGGCTGCTAGTCCTGACCTGATCGAACGGGAACTTATGGAATACCGGACCGCCGATATGATCGCCGTACCCAGCCGGTTCGCCGCCGATACCTTTATCGCCAGGGGGATCGATGCGGACAAACTGATTGTCAATCCTTATGGGGTAGACCTTTCAAGGTTCTCGCCGGGCCGGTCGCAAGGAAAAGTTCCGCGCCTGGTTTTCCTGGGCTCGGTCGGTGTTCGCAAAGGAATTCCCTGGTTGCTGCGCGCCTTCAGGGGGCTTGGCGGAACTGCCGAATTACACCTGATCGGGCCGGTGGAAAAGGGCTTCGAACGAATACTCGGCGCCGACCTGCCCGAAAATGTCCACCTTCGCGGCGCCCTGCCCGGCCATGCCGTAGCCGCGGAACTCGGGCGATCCGACATCTTTTGCCTGCCTTCGCTGGAAGAAGGATTTCCGCTGGCGCTGCTGCAAGCCATGGCTTCGGGGCTGGCCGTCGTCGCCACCCCGGAAACCGGCGCCGGCGATCTGATCGACGATGGCCGGGAAGGCCTGCTGGTAAATTCGGGCGATCCGGAATCCCTGCGCCAGGCCCTTGTCCATCTGATTGAAAATCCCGACCGGCGCCGGGCCATGGGTGAAGCCGCCCGGGCCGGCGTGGTTTCCGGATATTCCTGGGATAACTATGCGGAACGCGCCGTCAGCGCCTATAATAAACTGTTAAACGGAGGATAAACAAATGCCCCAGTCCCGCACCCCGATCCATTTCGCCGAACCATCGATTACCAGAACCGATTTGGCCGATGGCTCGTACGTCCTGCAATCGACCGACAAGCTTGGCGATTACCCGGACAATATTTGCCGGCATCTGCTGCGATGGGCCGGGGAAGCGCCGGACCGGGTGTTCCTGGCCGACCGCCTTGGCCCGGACCGGGCATGGCGCAAGGTGACGTTTTCGGAAACCCTGACCAGGGTCCGTATATTGGCCCAGGCGCTGCTTGATATGGGGGCCACGGTCGAGGCGCCGCTGGCTATCCTGTCGGACAACAGCATGGAAAACGGCCTGCTTCACCTGGCCGCCATGTATGTGGGAATCCCCGTGGTTCCGGTTTCACCGGCCTATTCCCTGATCTCCAGGGACCATGCCAAGCTTAAATACATTATCGAACTGGTCAAACCGGGGCTGGTTTTCGTGCAGGACGGCAAGCAGTTTGCGGCGGCCCTGGCGGCTGCGGAAATCCCGTCTGAACGTATTATCGCGGCGACCGCCGTTCCCGAAGGGGGGCAAGCCTTTGATAGCTTGCTGGAAACTGCCGTAACGGCGGATGTCAGTTCAAAATTCGACAGGACCGGTCCGGACACACTGGCCAAAATCCTTTTTACTTCCGGCTCCACGGGGCTGCCGAAGGGCGTTTTGAATACCCAGCGAATGATCTGCGCCAACCAGCAAATGGTCGCCCAGGTGTGGCCTTTTATCGAGGAAAAACCCCCGGTCATCCTCGACTGGCTACCGTGGAACCATACCTTCGGCGGCAATCACAATTTCAACATGATGCTCAGAAACGGCGGTTCGCTGTACATCGACGACGGCAAACCGGCGCCGCATTTGATCGGCAACACCCTGAAAAATCTGCTGGATGTCTCGCCGACGATCAGTTTCAACGTGCCCCGCGGCTTCGAAATGATGCTCGCGGATCTGGAGCAATCGACGGAATTGCGCGATGCGTTTTTCGGTAATCTGGATCTGGTTTTCTACGCTGCGGCGGCATTACCGCAGAATATCTGGCGCCGCATCGAGGCGCTTTCCCTGGCCTCGCGCGGCCAGTGCCTGCCGATGGCGTCGTCGTGGGGGGCGACGGAAACCGGCCCGCTGGCGACGGCGGTTCATTTTATCATCGACCGCGCCGGGGTGATCGGCAACCCGGTGCCGGGAACGGCGGTCAAGTTGGCTCCGGACGGCTCGAAGATGGAAATGCGGGTCAAGGGGCCAAGCGTCACGCCCGGCTATTTTGGCGATCCGGAGAAAACCCGCGAGGCCTTCGACGAGGACGGGTACTACAAGACCGGCGACGCCGGCTATCTGGCCGACCCCGACGATCCCGGCAAGGGATTGATATTCAACGGTCGCACGGCGGAAGATTTCAAGCTTACTTCGGGAACCTGGGTCGCCGTCGGCGCCCTGCGTCTGGCAGTCATCGCCGCCGCCCCGGAAGTAATTCAGGACGCGGTGATCGCCGGCCACGACCGGGACCGCCTGGGTATTCTGGTATTTCCCAACCTGGCCGGCATCAAGGCGTTGTGCCCCGACGTCGATCCCGGCGCGGCGCTTGCCGGGTTACTGGCCCGTGATCAGGTCATCACGGCGCTGCAAAAAGGACTGGCCGCCCACAACGCCGAAAATCCGGCCAACAGCACCGCCATTACCACGGCTATGCTGCTCGCCGAACCGGCCTCTATCGACGCCAATGAAATCACCGACAAGGGATACATAAATCAACGCGCAGTGCTGGAACACCGGCAAGACGCCGTCGGGTGTTTGTTCGATGGCGGCGAAGGCTGCATTGAAATTGAAATGGTCGAAAGACGTTGATGCCGGACTTCTTATTACTATCTGGACAGGAACATTTACCCGTAGTTACCGGTTTGTAGTGATAGATTAACCCTTTACAAGGTAAGGAAAAGCGGGAAGACTGGAACAATATTAATGTTATACAATCGGGAAGGTGGCCGGAAGACGGAAGGTAAGCTGATTTCGCGGACGCGCATCGTGAATATTTGCAGACTGGTTACATGAACTCTGGTTACATGACTTATTAGATGTCCAGGATGAGCCGTTCACTGCAAAAACTCTAATAAACCATTTGAATATTTTTATGGCGGTACAATGTGCTATACGCCGACCGCCGGGCGGCAATAACCACCGGTTTAAAAATTGATCAAGGAGATAATTTATGAACAGAAGACGCGCCTTGAAAGTTATATCCGGCGCCGCGTTTGCGACCTGTCCGATTTGTTTGTCGCTGACATCGACCGCCATGGCGGCGGAAAAGGCCGCGCCGGCGGCGGCGCATGGCGCCGCCAAGCCCTGGAGTTATGAAGGAACCAATGGACCGGAATACTGGGGCGATATTTCTCCCGCCAACCAGGTTTGCGGCGTCGGCTTCCAGCAATCCCCCATCGATATCGACCAATCGATTCGCGCCGAAATCAACGGCATCAAGGTATCATACGGCACCACCCCGTTGCGGGTGCTGAACAATGGCCATACTATCGAAGTCGTCTGTGAACCAGGCAGTAATATTGTGGTGGATGGTCAGTCCTTCAAGCTGCTGCAGTTCCATTTCCACCATCCCAGTGAACACACTTTCCGCGGCAAGGCCTATGATATGGAAGCCCATTTCGTCCATGCCGCCGACGATGGCACCTTGGCCGTCCTGGCGGTGTTTATAGCCAAGGGCGCGACCAACCAGGCCCTCGCCCCGATCTGGCGAAACATGCCGACTTCCGCCGGCCCCGAAAAACTAGTCAGTTCGGTGACTGTTTCCCCCGAACGGTTATTGCCTTCCGACCGGTCTTTTTACCGCTATTACGGCTCTTTGACGACGCCGCCATGTTCGGAAAAAGTGATCTGGTCGCTGTATGGTACGCCAATCGAGGCATCGCCCGACCAGGTGCAGAAGTTTGCGACTATTTTCCCCGGCAATGCCCGACCGATCCAAAATCTTAACAGGCGATTCCTGCTTAAGTCATGAACAAGAACGATTAACAAGCAGGGCCGAATTGCATTTTCATAAGGAAGCGAACAGTGAACGAAGAAACAGAATTTAGCGCCGCCAAGGCCTCGTCCAGTGGTGGTTTGTTGAACAATATCAAGGTCAAGACCAAGATCATGATGGGATTTGCATTGATCCTGGTGGTTCTGGCCATTGTCTCTGGCCTGGGCTATTTCCGATTCGTTTCAACCGGCAGCGAGATTGCATCCTACACCGACAATGTGGAGGATGCGGCGCTTTCAAATGAAATAGAGGCCACATTCCTGAAGCTTCGAATGTTTGCCCGCGAATTCGCCGCTTCCGGCAAGGATAAAGACGCCAGGGAGGTCAAGCGGATAGGCGAAGAATTAACCGCCCTCCTCGCCCGTGCAAACAAGTTCTTCACGGAACCGGACCGGAAGCAAAAAATTGCCGCCATCGAACAGGCGGCGAAAATCTATCTCGACAATTTCAAGAAGGCCGAGCAACTGGAAGGCAGCCTTAAGAAACAAATTAAGGAAGTGCTGGAGCCAACCGGCGACAAATTCATGGCCGGCCTGGACAACCTGCGCAAGCTGGCCGTTCGGGAAGGTAACAGCGACGCCAGAAACTACGTCGAGGCGGCCATCCGCAATGCGCTGCAAGCCCGGCTCTACGCCAACATCACCCTGGGACGAAGCGACAACTCCTTTGCCGCCAGGACAATGACTGAATTCGGCCAGCTAGCCGCCGCCGTCGGCGCAATCGGCAAGGCCAGCCGCACGACCGGGGAACGCAAACAGGCCGAAGAACTAAAAAAACTTCTGCAAGCCTACGAACAATCCTTCGAGAAGTCAGAGGAAAACGAGCGGAAAATCCAGGAGCTGGTCGAAGGCGAGATGACGAAAGCGGCGCAGGAAATCACCGATGACACCGAATGGGTCCAGCAACAGGCGGCCCAGTCCGAGGAGAAAATACGCGTTGAAACGGCCGCCGGGATAGTATCGGCGGAACAGACGATGCTGATTACCAGCATCATCGGCATCGTCATCGGCATCTTCCTCGGCTGGTTTATCGGCAATGGCATTTCCCGGCCCGTGGTGGCGATGACCGATTCGATGTCGGTGCTGGCCGAAGGCAATCTTGAGGCCGAAATTCCGGCCCAGGGCCGGGGTGACGAAATCGGTGAAATGGCCGCCGCCGTGCAGGTCTTCAAGGACAACGCCATCCGTGTCAAGCAGATGGAGGAAGAGGCCAGGGAACAGGAGAAACGCGCCGCCGAGGAAAAAACCAGGGTGATGAACCAGATGGCCGACGACTTCCAGGCCAGCGTCGGCGGCGTCGTCCAGACGGTATCGGCGGCATCGACCGAATTGCAGTCTTCGGCACAGTCGATGACGGCGATTTCCGAAGAGACCTCGTCCCAGGCGACGGCGGTGGCGGCGGCGTCGGAAGAAGCCTCGACCAACGTCCAGACGGTGGCGGCGGCGGCCGAGGAACTATCCAGTTCGGTCGGCGAAATCAACCGTCAGGTCGCCCAGTCGACGACAATCGCCGGCAATGCCGTAACTGCGGCTGAAAAAGCCAACGAGATGGTCCAGGGGCTGGCGATGTCGGCCCAGAAAATCAGCGAGGTAGTCGAAATGATTACCGATATCGCCGAACAGACCAACCTGCTGGCCCTGAACGCGACGATCGAGGCGGCCCGCGCCGGCGAGGCCGGCAAGGGCTTTGCCGTGGTCGCCAGCGAAGTCAAGAATCTGGCTACTCAAACCGCCAAGGCGACCGAAGAAATCGGCGCCCAGATCGGCGGCATCCAGGGGGCTACCGAAGATTCGGTTAACGCCATTCAGGATATCACCAGAACCATCGGCGAGATCAGCGAGATTTCCTCGGCCATCGCCGCGGCGGTAGAGGAACAAAGCGCGGCGACGCAGGAGATCGCCCGCAACGTCGAACAGGCCGCCGCCGGCACCGGCGAGGTATCATCCAATATTCAGGGTGTCACCCAGGCCGCCGCCGAAGCGGGATCCACTTCGGCGCAGGTCCTAAGCGCCGCCAACGAATTGTCCGAACAGTCGGAACTACTGAAGTCCGAGGTCGACAAATTCATGGAGCAGGTGCGCAAGACCTGATCCCGGAGGAGGCAAACCCATCGATTGCTGCGCGCCCCTGACGCGGCTACCGTCTGCCGGACCGGGCTTCCCGGCAGACGGGGCGGGCGCGTCTCCGTATGACCGGAAACCGGAGTTCATCCATTGTTCGAATACGGCATCGCCCACTGGTCAACATTTCTGGTTGCGGCGTTCCTCTTGAACCTGAGTATTTTCGGAGTATTTTCGGTGACA
>CAZZKE010000077.1:0-12417 GCA_964655005.1 uncultured Thalassospiraceae bacterium
ATTACCGCCGTACAGGTACCAACCGGCCCCGGCGCTGCCGCCGGCCAGAACAAGCAGGGTCAACACCAGCCCGATTCGCCGTTTCGGGCGGCTCCTGACAACCGGCTCGAATTCAAGCGCCTCCGAACGGTCGGGAACGATTTCGGTATCCTGGTCTGAAGGACTCATCAGCGCATTTCCTGCACGGGAACGACTCCGATAACCTGCAACCCCGATGCGATCACGAAAGCAGCCCCCTTGACAAGGGCCAATCTGGCCAAAGTCAGTTGCCGGTCATCGGGCAGGATAAAACGCAGCGCCGCATCTTCATTGCCCTTGTTCCACAAACCGTGCAATTCGGCGGCTAATTCACCAAGATAATATGCTATACGGTGCGGTTCATGGGCCAGGGCGGCGCTTTCGACCAGCCTGGGCCAGCCGGCCATCAGCTTGATCAGGGCCAGTTCCGCCGGCCCCACCAGTTTATCCAGCGGCGCTTCCGCCAGCTTCCCCGGCTGCAACTGTTCCGGTTCGAACATCCCGGCGGCGTGACGCAGCACCGAACACACCCGGGCATGGGCATATTGCACGTAAAATACCGGATTGTCGCGGGATTGTTCGGTCACTTTCGCCATGTCGAATTCAAGCTGGGCGTCGTTCTTGCGGGTCAGCATTATAAACCGCACGACATCCTTGCCGACCTGTTCGATGACGTCGCGCATGGTCACGAAGGAGCCCGCCCGCTTGGACATCTTCACCGGCTTGCCGTCTTCCAGCAAATTGACCATCTGGCATAACTTGACATCCAGTTCACCGGCCCCATCCGTGAGCGCCCTGACCGCCGCCGTCATGCGTTTGACATAACCGCCGTGATCGGCGCCCCAAACATCGATCATGATGTTGAAACCGCGCCGGTGTTTGTCCTGATGGTTGGCCATGTCGGTGGCGAAGTAGGTCCACGAGCCGTCCGACTTCTTGACCGGTCGGTCGGTGTCGTCACCGAATTTCGACGATTTGAACAGGGTTTGCAGGCGCGGCTCCCAGTCGTCCGGCGTGCGCCCCTTCGGCGGTTCCAGAACACCTTCATAGATCAGGCCCCGGCTGGTCAGGATCTCGATGGCCCGTTCGACACCGCCACCGGCGACCAGGTCGCGTTCGGAAGTGAAGACATCGTGTTCGACGCCAAGGGCGGCCAGATCGCCGCGGATCAGCGCCATCATCTCGTCGATGGCAAACCGGGACAACGGTTCCAGCCAGTCGGCTTCCGGCGCGTCCTTCCACTTGTCGCCATCGGCCTCGCGTAATTTTTCAGCCGTCGGAATCAGGTAATCGCCGGGATACAGGCCTTCGGGCATGTCGCCCGGCGCTTCGCCAAGGGCCTCCCGGTAGCGGAAATGCAGGGACCGCCCCAGGTTTTCCACCTGCGCCCCGGCGTCGTTGATATAATATTCCCGCGTCACGTCATATCCGGCCTTGGCCAGCAGCGCCGCCAGGGCGTCGCCGACCACCGCGCCGCGACCGTGGCCCACATGCAGGGGGCCGGTCGGGTTGGTCGAGACGTATTCCACGTTGACCTTTTCGGCCCCGCCCATGGATGAATCGCCATAAGCCGCGCCGGCCCGCAAAACCTCGCCCAGGCGGTCATGCCAGAATCCATCGTCGAGTCGCATATTGATAAATCCCGGCCCGGCGATTTCGGCGGAACTGACCGAGGGCAGGCGGACTATTCGTTCGAGCAGCCTGGCCGCCAGATCGCGCGGGCTGCAACCGGCCGGTTTGGCCAGCAGCATGGCGGCATTGGTGGTGATGTCGCCGTGCGTGGCGTCGCGCGGCGGTTCGACGCCGATGCGTGACGTGTCGATGCCTTCAGGCAGTACGCCGTCATCGACCAGAGACTGGACGACAGCGTCGATGGCGAGCGCAAAATGCGCAAACAAATTCATGAGATTCTAGCCTGTACATCAAACAGTTTCTTGTATTCATCCATGGCGTAGCGGTCGGTCATTCCGGCGATGTAATCGGCCACCGCCTGGGCCGTCAGCTCGCTGCCAGGGCCGGTTGTTTTCGCCCGCCATTCCCCCGGCAGACATTCCGGTTCTTGAACCAGTAACGTAAACAATTCCCGGACCACCCGCTTCGCCTTGGTCGACATCCGGTTGAGCTTGTAATGCCGATACATGTTTTCGAACAGGAATTTTTTCAAGGCCGCGTCATTGGCCCGCATTTTTTCGGAAAATCCGGCGATTGACCGATTGTGGGCACGGATATCGTCCGGTGTTTTGGCCGCCAGATCGGCCAGCCGCCCGCCGGTTTCGACCAGAATATCGTTGACCATGTCGCCGATCATGCGGCGCACGGCCTCGTGGATGGTCCGGGACATATCAAGATCGGGATAGTTTTTCCTGACCTCGGCGAACACCGGCCCGGCCAGCGGCACGTCGGCCAGGTCCTCGATGCTGAACAGGCCGCCGCGCAGGCCGTCGTCGATATCGTGATTGTTGTAGGCGACATCGTCCGACACGGCGGCAATTTGCGCCTCCGGCCCGGCGAAGCCGTCCAGATCGAGATTATCCTTGTCGATATATTCGGAAATGCCGCGCGGCAGGGTCTCGCCGCCCTGCCCCGGTCGCAATAGCGGCCCGTTATGCTTGACCACCCCTTCCAGGGTTTCCCAGGTCAGGTTCAGGCCCGGAAAATCCGCGTAGCGTTCTTCCAGCAGGGTAATCACCCGCAACGACTGGGCGTTATGATCGAACCCGCCATATGGCGCCAGCAGCTCTTTCAGGGCATCTTCGCCGGCGTGTCCAAACGGCGGATGGCCCAGATCGTGGGCCAGCGCCAGGGCTTCCCCCAGATCCTCGTTCAGGCGCAGTTCCCGACACAGCGAACGGGTAATCTGCGAGACTTCCAGGCTATGGGTCAG
This sequence comes from uncultured Thalassospiraceae bacterium, assembly GCA_964655005.1. Taxonomy (GTDB): domain Bacteria; phylum Pseudomonadota; class Alphaproteobacteria; order Rhodospirillales; family JABHCV01; genus CAZZKE01. The sequence continues at coordinate 2,903 of CAZZKE010000077.1, forward strand.
GCGGGTGCGGAAAAAATCGCCTTCGTGATTGACAAATACCTGGGTCTTGTATTCCAGCCGCCGGAAAGCGCCGCAATGAATAATGCGATCCCGGTCCCGCTGGAAGCAGGTGCGCGTGGCGCTATCGGGCTCGTCATACAGTCGGCCACGGCTTTCGGCAGGATGACAGGCATATGGCGCCAGCGGCGGCACCGGTGGACGGGTTGAATTCATGGCCCGGAAGATAAAGGGCGAATGGCTTTTGGGCAACGGAGAACGACAGAAATATTCGAGCAATTCGACCGCAACGGCTTTTCGCCCTTTAACAATCGACAATCACGCACTAAATAAGTACAGTATACAACCTGATTGATGGAAAATTTCGATGCCCGACACTGCCCCCAGCCCCGACAAGATCAACATATCGGACAACGCGGCGAAGCGAATTTCGGCCCTGGCCGCGGCGGAAGGAAAGGACGGCATGCGTCTGCGGGTATCGGTCTCGGGCGGCGGTTGTTCGGGATTTCAGTACGGCTTCAGCCTGGACGATCATCGAAACGACGACGACCTGCTGTTCAATAAAGACGGCGTCGAGGTAATTATCGATGAAATGTCGCTGGAATACCTGAAAGGCTCGGAACTCGACTATGTCGAGGACCTGATCGGCTCTTACTTCGCCATGAAGAATCCCAATGCCTCGTCGACCTGCGGCTGTGGGTCTTCATTCGCCGTATAAAATAACACATGACCAAAATTGCCAGCTGGAACGTTAATTCCGTCAAGGCCAGGCTCGGGCACCTGTGTCGATGGCTGTCTGACTTCGGGCCCGACATCGTGCTGTTGCAGGAACTCAAGTGCATCGATGCCAACTTCCCGCGCCTGGAAATTGAAGACCTGGGATACAATGTCGTCACAGTCGGCCAGAAAAGCTACAACGGCGTCGCCATCCTGTCGAAATTTCCGATCGATGTGGAACTGACGGCGCTGCCCGGCGACCCGAACGACGAACAGGCCCGCTATCTGGAAGCCTTTACCGGTAATGTGCGGGTCGCCTCGATCTACCTGCCCAACGGCAATCCCGTGCCCGGCGAAAAATTCGCCTATAAGCTGGCCTGGCTGGAACGCCTGTATGAGCACACCAAGGAACTTCTCAAGGGCGAGGATATTTTTGTTCTGGGCGGCGATTTCAACGTTATTCAGCAACATGGCGACGTTTATGACCCCAAGGCCTTCGCCGGCGACGCCCTGTTCCAGCCGCAATCCCGGGCGGCGCTCAGAAAAATAATTTTTCTTGGGCTGACCGACGCTTTTCGGGCGTTTAACGCCGAAAGCGGCCGTTATTCATGGTGGGGATACCGGGCCGGCGGCTGGCCGAAGGACCACGGCGTGCTGATCGACCATCTGTTACTTAGCCCGCAGGCGGCGGACAAGCTGATCGCCTGCGATATCGACCGCACCCCGCGTGGCTGGGAGAAAGCCTCCGACCACACGCCGATCTGGTGTGAACTGGAGGAATGACGGGGAATAGCGATGGCGTTCAGGTCAGCACAATAGGATTGCCGTTGGTAATGACCAGGGTGTGTTCGTATTGCGCGACCGGCGCGGGCCACATGGACGGCCTTGCGCAGGGCGGTCTTGGTGGCCGCACAGAGCCCTGCGCTGCCTGATGTTGACTTTGCCTACGGCGAAGCTGCCACCGGTATCGGCCCAATAGCCATCCTTTTCCGCCGATACATCGATATTGACCAGTTCGCCCTCGCGCAGCACGCGGTCGCCGGGCGCACTCCCGCTTCGGCCAGTTGGCGTTCGCCATGTGCATCAAGTTCCGCCGTGCTAATACCCGGACGGACCAAGCCGCCCATATGGGCCAGGACATCACGTACAACCGCGCCTACATATTTCAGGCTATCGAGATCATGTTCACTTTCGATGGTCATTCCGAACCTCCGGTTTCACCCTATTCCACCTGGCTGACATCCCTGACCGCGCCCTTGTCGGCGGAAGTCGCCAGCGCCGCGTAGGCGCGCAGCGCCGGGCTGACCTTGCGGTCGCGTTTACCCGGCTTCCAGGCCTTTCCGCCCCTGGCATCCATGGCCGCCCGACGGGACGCCATATCTTCATCTGATACTTTAAGATTTATTGAACGTCCCTTGATATCAAACTCGATTATATCGCCACTTTCGATCAAGCCTATGGCTCCACCGGCGGCGGCTTCGGGCGATACATGGCCAACGCTAAGGCCCGAAGTGGCGCCGGAAAACCGGCCATCGGTGATTAGCGCGCAGTCCTTGCCAAGGCCCAGGGACTTGAGATAACTGGTCGGATACAGCATTTCCTGCATCCCCGGACCGCCTTTCGGGCCTTCGTAGCGGATAACCACCACGTCACCGGCCTTGATCTCGCCGCCGAGGATGCGGGCGATGGCTTCGTCCTGGCTTTCCATGACCACGGCGGGGCCTGAAAAAATGTAGCGGCTTTCATCGACGCCGGCGGTTTTCACCACGCAGCCGTCCGCCGCGATATTGCCATACAGCACCGCCAGGCCGCCTTCTGAACTATAGGGATGTTCGACATCGCGGATACACCCGGTTTTGCGATCCAAATCCAGGCCATCGTACTTGTTGCTCTGGCTGAAGGCCTCGGTGGTTCGCACCCCGCCGGGCGCGTCCATATAAAAGGCCCGAACCCGGTCGGAATTTGTCCGGCCTATATCGAAGGCGTCGATAACGTCGCCAATCATGCCGCCGTGGGCGGTTGGCACGTCGCGATGAATCAGGCCGGCCCGGTCAAGTTCGCCCATGATGGCGATAATGCCGCCGGCCCGGTGGACATCTTCCATGTGATAATCCGGATGGGACGGCGCAACCTTGCAGATATTGGGAACTTTGCGGCTTAAGCGGTCCATATCCTTCATGGTGAAGTCGCATTCCGCTTCCTGGGCGATGGCCAGCAGGTGCAGGACGGTATTGGTCGAGCCCCCCATGGCGATATCCACGGTCATGGCGTTTTCGAAGCCCTTGAGGGAACCCATGGCGCGGGGCAAGACGCTTTCGTCATCGTTTTCGTAATAGCGTCTGGTGGTTTCGACGATCCGCTTGCCGGCCTGATGGAACATCTCTTCCCGGTCGGTGTGGGTGGCGACCAGCGAGCCGTTGCCGGGCAGCCCCATGCCTATGGCCTCGGCCAGGCAATTCATGGAGTTGGCCGTAAACATGCCCGAACACGACCCGCAGGTCGGGCAACTGGAACGTTCGTACGCCAGCGCCATTTCGTCCGAGACATCCGGATTGGCGCCCTGAATCATGGCGTCCACCAGGTTAACCGATTTTTGCTCGCCATCGACCAGCATTTTGCCGGCTTCCATGGGGCCGCCGGAAATCATGATGGTCGGAATATTCAGCCGCATCGCGGCCATCAGCATACCCGGCGTGATCTTGTCGCAGTTGGTGATGCAGATCATGGCGTCGGCACAGTGGGCGTTGACCATGTATTCCACCGAATCGGCGATTAATTCCCGCGACGGCAGCGAATACAGCATGCCGTCGTGCCCCATGGCGATGCCGTCATCGACGGCGATGGTATTGAATTCCCTGGCTACGCCGCCGGCGGCCTCGATATCGCGGGCGACCATCTGGCCTAAGTCCTTAAGGTGGATATGGCCGGGCACGAACTGGGTAAAGGAATTGACCACCGCGATGATCGGCTTGCCGAAATCGTCATCCGTCATGCCGGTTGCGCGCCACAGCCCGCGGGCACCGGCCATGTTGCGGCCATCGGTGGAAGTTTTCGAGCGATATTCCGGCATGTCGATTATCCTTGGAATTAGTAACGTCTGTTCCCCGTGACTTTAAGGTTCCACAGGCCCCCTTGAAAGCGGTTTTTCGGTCGTCAGTCGGGCGGTTCTTCGATGTTTTCCAGAATTTCCTCCCGGGCCCGGTCGAACTGCCGTTTCAGTTTGCTTTGCAGGGCCCTGGATTCCGCCTTTAGCTCCTTTTCCATGCGCCTGATGCGGCGGGTCAGGTCTTCAACCCGGTAGATGGCCTGTTGGCGCTGGCGGGACTGGTGGCGGCGAAAATATTTCATCAGCCGCCATTCCCCGACGACTGCCAGCAGGACGATACCGGTCAGGCCGAAAATTATCGCGACGACCAGATAATGTATTTTATCGAAGGCGAACAGGGTGCCCCAGAAACCGATGGTGACCAGCGAGGCGGCGACGGTAAACAGCAACCGCCTGCTTACCACGGCCTTGTCGCGATGGACGTTTTCCGCCGCCCTGACGGCGTTGGCTATTTCGAAACGGGCCATGTCCTGCCATTGCTTCAGGTTCATGCCTTCGGCCAGGGTGCGGCCTTCGCGAATAAACTGCTCCAGCCGCTTGACCACAAAATCGGCGCGCTGCTCGGGCGAAGGGTTATCGTCCTCGTAATCCGCCGACGCCACCGGCGGACCGCCCGTGGCGTCGACCGCCTTTGGCGTATCGTCGTTCCGCAAATATTTTCCGCCGACCATTGAGAATCACCGGTGGAACAATAACATATTCCGCAGGGCGGGCCCTAAAGACCGGCGATGACTTCCTGCAAAATACCGCGAACATTCATCGCCAGTTTGCCCAGGGCCGGATTGTCGATAGCCTGCATAGAGGCCGCCGGGTCAACGGCGGAAACCTCGACGGTTCCGTCATCAAGCTGCTGCACGATCACGTTGCACGGCAGCATGGTGCCGATTTTATTTTCATGTAGCAGGGCTTCGTAGGCAAAACCGGGGTTGCAAGAGCCAAGGATAATGTATGGATTTATGTCCTTGTCTATTTTTTCCTTCATGGCCTTTTGCACATCGATAGTAGTCAGCACGCCAAAACCTTTTTCCTTCAGATGGGCGGTAACGGTTTCAATTGCGTCATCGAACGATTGCGGCACGGCCTTGGTGAAATGGTAGCTCATTTTAATTTCCTCTGGTGTTAACTAAGCGATGAAACTGGCCTGTAAATGGGGCTGTTTTATGGACCATACAAGATCATTCGCCGCAGGACTTGCGAAATTGATTATATAGGCCCAGATTAGGACGATGAAACACAATGAATATAATATCCGCACCGCTAAGTATCGCATCGGCGACGTTGTCTGCCATCGCGTCTATCCGTTCCGCGGCGTCATCTTCGATGTCGATCCGGAATTCGATAATGACGAAGAATGGTGGCTGTCAATCCCCGAGGAAATTCGCCCCGACAAGGACCAGCCGTTTTACCATCTGATGGCGGAAAACGAGGAATCAAACTACATCGCCTACGTTTCCGAACAAAATTTGCTGCCCGACGAAAGCGGCGAACCGGTGTCTCACCCCAACGCCGAGGAATTTTTCGAAGGCTTCAGCGATGGCCGTTATATACTGTCGCCGGGGCTGACCAACTAGGGCGTTCCGGTTCCGGCTTCCACTCGCCCGGACAGACTCTAGCGAACGAATTTAAGGTCGCCATAGGCGCGGCGGAAATCCACCACATCGGGGCGGACGGCTTCCGGGCTTTCTCCCTTCCGCCAGACACGGGACATAAACCGCGCAATATCGGCCATGGCGGGTGTGTCCATGCCCTGGCGGGTAACTTCCTGGCTGCCGATGCGGATGCCGTTCATGTCTCCTTCCACGGGGTCTATGGGCAAACCGATGCCGCAAAGCAGAATATTGGCCCGCGCCAGCAGTTTCGATGCCGCCTGGCCGCCGCCGAACGGTTTTGCCGGTAGGGCCAGGTGATGGCTTTCCGTCGGCCCCCTGCCGGCCCCGCAATGGACCGCGAAGCCCTCTGCCTGCAACGCCGCCGCCAGGGCCTGGGCATTTTCGATACAGGCATCGGCATAGGCCTCGCCGTATTGCAGCAGGTCCAGCACCGACATAATCAGCGCCGCCGTCTTGCCAAGATCGAAGTTGGCGGTCATGCCGGGAAAAGCGATGGCGTCGAGCTTGCGCGCCAGTCCGCTATCGTTGGTCAGGATCAGTCCCGACGGCGGGCCGCCGAACGCCTTGTAGGTGGACAGGGTCATCAGGTGCGCGCCTTCGGCCAGCGGCTGCTGGAACCGCCGGCCGGCGATCAGGCCGCCCATATGGGCGGCGTCATACAACACACAGGCCCCGACTTCATCGGCAATGGCCCGGACCTCTGCGACCGGAAACGGATACAGGCACAACGAACCGGCGACGGTGATCAGTTTTGGCCGGATGCGCATGGCTTCTTCGCGCAGACGGTCAAGATCGATGCTCATGGCACTTGCGTCACAGGGCACGGGGTGAACCCGCAAACCATACAACCCGGCGCAACCGGCCCGGTGATGGGTCACATGGCCGCCCATTTCGGCCGGAAAGGTCATGATGTCGTCGCCGGGCCGGCAGGTCGCCATGAAGGCATACAGGTTGGCCAAGGCCCCGGACCCGACCCGGATTTCCGCATAGGACGCGCCGAACAGCCTTTTGACCAGCGATTCGGCGGTCACTTCCAGTTGCTCGGCGAATTGCATGCCCATTTCGTATTTTTCGCCGGGAAAACCCAGACTGGGCCGGTTGCCGAGCGAGCGTGACATCAACGCCGCGGCGCGTGGGTTCATGACATTGGTGCCGGCATTCAGGCCGATGGTTTCAACGTCCATGTGAGTTTCGTGGTCATCAATCAGCCCCATGACACGGGACTCGATGTCATCAAGCGAGCCTTCGGTCAGGTGTTCTTCCAAACCGGCGATGACAGCCCGGCAGTGTTCCGGCAGCCACGGTTTATCGGAAATTAGATGGGTTGGCATTTAATTCTCTCTCACAGCGCTTTCAGCCGCACCATCGCCTCGTTGACCTTGGTTAACATTGCCGCTTCCTCGGTGCGGCGTTGGCGTTCAATCTCCACCACCTCCGCCGGGGCCTTTTCGGTAAAGCCCTTATTGGCCAGTTTGCTGTCGTGTTTAGCGATTTCGGTTTGCAGCCTGGCGGCTTCCTTTTGCAGTCGCGCCTGTTCGGCATCGATATCAAGGATACCGGCCAGCGGCAGGACGATGGCGGCCTCGTCGATGATTTCCTGGACCGAGCCTTTCGGCACGTCGCCGACCAGAAGCCCGGCGCTTTCCAGGCGGGCCAGGGTCAGGATCAGGCCCTTGTGGGTCTCCAGCCTTTCCGTTGTCGCCGAACCGGCGTCTTTCAGCAACATCGGCACTTTCGCCCCCGGCGACACGTTCATTTCCGAACGCACCGCCCTGATCTGGCTGATAAGCCGGACCACCCAATCCATTTCGGCGGCGGCGGCGGCGTCGATCAGGGCATCGTCCAGGTCCGGCCATGGCGAGGTGATTAACTGACCGCCGCGGGCCTCGAACAATTGCCGCCACAGCTCTTCGGTAATGAACGGCATAATCGGGTGCAGCAGATGCAGCAATTGATCCAGCACCCAGGCCGTCGCCGCCCGCGTTTCCGCCTTGGCGACTTCGTCGTTTCCCTGAAATACCGGTTTGGCGAATTCCAGGTGCCAATCGCAAAACGTGCCCCAGGTAAACTGGTAGAGCGCCCCGGCCATGTCGTTGAAGCGGTAGGCTTCGATCGCGGTTTTCGCATCCCGGGCGGCTTCCGCCGTTTTGCCGACAATCCAGCGGTTCAGGGTTTGCGTACAGGCCGTGGGATCGAACGACGGGTCATACCGGCATTCATTCATTTCGCAAAAACGGGCGGCATTCCACAGCTTGGTGCAGAAGTTACGGTAGCCTTCGACCCTGGATTCGCTCATTTTCACATCGCGGCCCTGGGCGGCAAACGCCGTCAGGGTAAATCGCAACGCGTCGGCGCCGAATTTATCGACCATTTCCAGCGGGTCCATGACGTTGCCCTTGGATTTGGACATCTTCTGGCCTTTTTCATCGCGCACCAGGGCGTGGATGTAGACCGTGTGGAACGGTGCCTCGCCCATGAAATGCAGGCCCATCATCATCATCCGGGCGACCCAGAAAAAAATAATATCGAACCCGGTGACCAGCACATCGGTCGGGTAGTAGCGGGCCACTTCCGGCCTCTCCTCGGGCCAGCCGAGGGTCGAAAATGGCCACAAGGCCGAGGAAAACCAGGTATCGAGCACATCTTCATCGCGGACCAGTTCGACCGTTTCGCCGTAATGGCGGTCGGCGGCGCCTTGTGCTTCGTCTTCGCTCATCTCCACGAAAATCTCGCCATCCGGACCATACCAGGCCGGAATTTGATGGCCCCACCAGATTTGCCGCGACACGCACCACGGCTGGATATTGCGCATCCATTCGAAATAGGTTTTTTCCCACTGGGCCGGGACGAACCTGGTCTTGCCCTGCTCGACCGCCGCTATCGCCGGTTTCGCCATGGTCGCCGCATCGACGAACCACTGGTCGGTCAGCCACGGTTCGATCACCACGCCGGAACGGTCGCCATAGGGCACCGTCATCAGGTTGTCTTCTATTTTCTCCAGCAAACCCAGGCCTTCGATTTCCTTGACGACGGCGTCCCTGGCCTCGAACCGGTCCAGGCCTGTCAGGTGATCGGGGGCGTTTTCGTTGATGCGGGCATCGCGGTCGAGAATATTAATGACTTCCAGATCCTGCCTGCGACCGACTTCGAAGTCGTTGAAATCGTGGGCCGGGGTAATTTTCACGGCCCCCGAGCCCTTTTCCGGGTCCGCATACTGGTCGGCGACGATGGGGATGCGGCGCCCGACGATGGGCAGGATACAAAACTTGCCGATCAGGTCCGTGTAGCGTTCATCATTGGGATGGACGGCGACGCCGGTGTCCCCCAGCATGGTTTCCGGCCTGGTCGTGCCGACGGTAATATATTTGCCGTCCTGGCCCTCTACGGGGTATCTGAAGTACCACATCTTGCCGTTGATCTCGCGCTGCTCGACTTCCAGGTCGGAAATCGCCGTGTGCATCATGGGGTCCCAGTTGACCAGGCGTTGATCGCGGTAAATAAGGCCCTGCTTGTGCAACTCGACAAACACTTTTCGCACCGCCGCCGACAACCCGTCGTCCATGGTGAAGCGTTCCCTGCTCCAGTCGCATGACGCACCCAGGCGGCGCAACTGGCCGGTAATGGCGCCACCCGACTGGGACTTCCATTGCCAAACCTTTTCGATGAACTTGTCGCGTCCCAGATCGTGGCGGCTCATATTTCCAGATTCCAGCTGGCGTTCGACCAGAATCTGGGTGGCGATGCCGGCGTGATCGGTACCCGGTTGCCACAGCGTATCGAATCCACGCATCCGGTGATAACGGATCAGGATATCCTGCAAGGTATTGTTGAGCGCATGGCCCATGTGCAGATTGCCGGTCACATTGGGCGGCGGGATGACGATGGTATAGGGATCCGCCTGCCCATTGGCGCCACAGGCGAAGGCGCCCGTTTCCTGCCAGGCCTGATATTGTTTTTCCTCGACCCCGGCGGGGTTGTAGGTTTTGTCCAGCATAATCCGTATTTATACCAAGTTGCAGAAAGAATGACTCATAGAGACGGCTTCACAAGCCTTTTGGCTAGGAGCCGACGGCGCGGCGGTGCTC
>CAZZKE010000078.1:0-12012 GCA_964655005.1 uncultured Thalassospiraceae bacterium
ATCCGGCGCACCGACGGTGCCGTTTCAAAACGTATCAAGGCGCGTGAATTATGGCAGGAAATCGGCCACGCCGCCTGGGCCTGCGCCGACCCGGGGTTGCAGTTCGACACCACCATCAACGACTGGCATACCTGCCCGGAAAGCGGTCGAATCAACGCCTCGAACCCGTGTTCGGAATACATGTTCCTGGACGATACGGCGTGCAATCTGGCGTCTCTCAACCTGATGGCCTTTTTGCAGGACAAGACGGGCGATGACACCGCGTTCGACGTCGGCGCGTTCGAACACGCCGTCCGACTGTGGACCATGACCCTGGAAATATCGGTCCTGATGGCCCAGTTCCCGTCCGAACGAATCGCCCGGCTGTCATATGAATTCCGCACCCTGGGACTGGGCTTCGCCAATATCGGCGGCTATCTCATGGCCTCGGGCATCGCCTATGATTCGGAACGGGGCCGAACCATTTGCGCCTCTATTTCGGCCCTGATGACCGGCGTCGCCTATACCACCTCGGCGGAAATGGCCTCGGAAATGGGCGCTTTCCCGCGCTATCAGGATAATCGTAACGCCATGTTGCGGGTTATCCGCAACCACCGCCGCGCCGCCTATGGCGAGGCCGCCGGATACGAGGAATTAAATATTTCACCGGTGCCATTGGCGGTGGAAGGCTCACCCGACCCGGAACTTTCCAGCGCCGCCCGGGCGGCCTGGGACCGCGCCCTTGAACTGGGGCAGGAACATGGCTTCCGCAATGCCCAGGTCAGTGTCATTGCCCCGACCGGCACCATCGGCCTGGTTATGGACTGCGACACCACCGGCATCGAACCGGACTTCGCCCTGGTCAAGTTCAAGAAACTGGCCGGCGGCGGATATTTCAAGATTATCAACCGCATGGTGCCGGCGGCGTTGAACCGGCTGGGCTATTCCGACCGCCAGATCGAAGAAATCAAGCTTTACGCCGAAGGCCACGGCACCCTGGACGGGGCGCCGGCAATCAATCATCAGGCGCTGCGCGACAAGGGCTTCAGCGATGAAGCCATCGACGCGGTCGAAAAGGAACTGGCGGAAGCCTTCGATATCAAGTTCGCCTTTAACAAGTGGACCCTGGGCGAGGACTTCTGCACCGAAACCCTGGGATTCAAGCCCGCGCAGCTTGATGATGTCTCGTTCGATCTTCTTGCCGAAGTGGGTTTTTCCAGGGACCAGATCGAACAGGCCAATATTTATGTCTGCGGCTCGATGACGCTGGAGGGAGCGCCGCACCTGAAAGACGAACACCTGGCAATTTTCGATTGCGCCAACCCATGCGGCCGCACGGGCAAGCGCTTCCTGTCCGTCGATAGCCACATTCGCATGATGGCCGCCTCGCAGCCGTTCATTTCGGGAGCCATATCGAAGACCATCAACATGCCCAATAATGCCGGTATCGAAGATTGCATGGAAGCCTACATGCTGTCGTGGCGGCTGGGATTGAAGGCCAATGCGCTGTACCGGGATGGTTCCAAGCTGTCGCAACCATTGCAGACGCAATTGCTTGAGCCGGAAGACCTGGACGTAATCGCCGAGGCGACCACCCCCATTCGCACCGAAATTATCGCCGAGCGGATAGTCGAAAGAATCCTCACCAGTCGCGCTCGACTACCCCACCGACGCAAGGGATATACCCAGAAAGCCGTGGTCGGCGGACACAAGGTTTATTTGCGGACCGGCGAATATGTCGATGGCCGGCTTGGTGAAATTTTCATCGACATGCACAAGGAAGGCGCCGCCTTCCGCAGCCTGATGAATAATTTTGCAATCGCCATATCGATCGGCCTGCAATACGGCGTGCCACTGGAAGAATTCGTCGAGGCCTTTACCTTTACCCGCTTCGATCCATCCGGCATCGTCGAAGGCAACGACACCATCAAAATGGCTACGTCAATTCTCGACTACCTGTTCCGGGAACTGGCGGTGTCCTATCTGGACCGCAACGACCTGGCTCATGTGGTGCCCGACGACCTGACCCCTGACAGCATTGGCCGGGGAGAGGGCGACCGCCCGGTCAGCCCGGAAGCCGAAGCCATGGAGGCCGTCGAGCGGATAGCCAGCAAAGGCTATGTCCGCTCCAAGTTCCTGGTTATCAAGGGCGCCAAGGGCTACAGCAAAACCGCCGCGACCGCCGGCGCCCAGACGGCGGCGGTCGCGGCGGTCGGCGGCGGCACGGCCCAGGTTGTGGGATCCATAGCGACGGAAACCGTGGCGGTTTACCCCGGCATGACCGGCGCCGCCGACGACCGTCTGGGGCGGGTCCGGGAAGCCAAAATGAAGGGCTACGAAGGCGATCCCTGCGGCGAATGCGGCAACTTCACCCTTGTCCGCAACGGCACCTGCCTCAAGTGCCTGACGTGCGGCGGCACCAGCGGCTGTTCATAGACGGATAGCGTTTTTAAGGGGATATCCTCCCTGGGAAACTTGGGCGCGCTCCGGGGTTAAATGCCCCGGGGCCGCCCTTTTTTTTTCGCAAACTGCTTCAAAGGTGATATCAGGTTGTCCAACAATCTACGAGACTATCCTTATTATTGTCCTGCACCTTGATTTTCATGTACCTTGCGGCGGTAAGAACATGTTTGAAACGAACGTCCTTGTCATAAGGACTTTACATAGGTCCAAGTGGTCCGAATATGCCTGACAAACCGATATACGACATATTCATAGTCGATGACGATCAGGATATGATCGAGTTCATGGCGGATTTGCTGATTTCGGCGGGCCATCGAGTCTTGACCTGTACCGACAGCACCAAGGCCGTCGCGGAAATTATCGCCGGGAAACCGGATTGTGTCGTTTGCGACCTGATGATGCCGGGGCTGGATGGCATGGAACTGTGCGCCAGATTGCGCAAGGAAGCCAGTTTGGATAGCACCAGGCTCGTTCTGGTATCTTCGAAATCATATAATTTCGATCGCAAGCGGGCCTTCAAAAACGGTATCGACGGTTTCGTCACCAAGCCGATCAGCCAAAAGAATTTTGCCTACAAGGTCGAACGCTACATCAAGGATAAAATTGACATATCCTTCTGGGGTGTCCGGGGCACATTGCCGGTGCCGGGGCCGGACAGCGTACGATACGGCGGCAATACATCGTGCGTGACCATGGAATTCGCCCGTGGAGAGCTGTTTATTTTCGATGCCGGCACAGGCATCAAGCCGCTGTCTAACTGGCTTATGGGGCTGGGCCAGAAGAAGGTCGAGGCTAAAATTTTCCTCTCCCATCCGCATTGGGATCACATCAATGCCCTGCCCTTCTTTACACCGCTTTATATTCAGGGGAATATTTTCGAGATTTTCGGCCCGCGGCATGGCGAAATTACCATTCATGAACTGATTTCGGCGCAAATGGACGGCGTCTATTTTCCGATCACCATTCAGGAATTCGCCTCCAGCGTCACCTTTCGGGACCTGCACGAAGAAACCATTGATCTGAACGGCATCACCATCAAAACCATGTTGCTGCACCATCCGGGGCAATGTCTTGGATACCGCGTCGAATACAAGGGACGGTCGGTCTGCTATATCACCGACAACGAATTGTTCCTTGAAACCGACGAAGATCATTACGACCCGTTTTATGTGAAACGGCTGATCCGGTTTATCGAAGGCGCCGATTTGCTGATTACCGACACCACCTACACCGATGACGAATATAGCACCAAGGTCGGGTGGGGCCATTCCAGCGTATCGCAAGTCGTCGAACTGGCCGACCGGGCGAAGGTCAAGAAGCTGTATTTGTTCCATCACGACCCGGACCAGGGCGATGTCGATATCGACGCCAAACTGGCGTTTGCCAGAAAATCCTTGCAGGAACGCGGTTCCGACGTTATCTGCGAGGCGCCGACGGAAAAAACCCACATAAAAATATAAAATCATACAGGAACCCGAAACATGACCGGCACCGTGGACCAGCGTTTAAGCGAACTTGGGATAGATTTGCCAGAACCGGCGGCGCCGGCGGCCAACTATATTCCCTATGTCATCACCGGAAACCTGGTGTTTGTATCGGGGCAGATCACCATGGCCGACGGTGAATTGAAGTTTATCGGCAAGGTCGGTGATGATCTGAGCGTCGATGACGGTTATCAGGCCGCCAGAATTTGCGCCATCAATCTGCTGGCGCAGGTCAAAACCGCGTGTGGCGGAGACCTTGATCGGCTTAAGCGGGTTGTCAAACTGGGCGGATTTGTTAACTGTACGCCCGCTTTCACCGACCAGCCGAAGGTCATTAACGGGGCCTCGGATCTTATGGGCGAGGTCTTTGGCGAGGCCGGCAGACACGCCCGCTTCGCCGTCGGCGCACCATCGCTGCCGCTGGGTATCGCCGTCGAAATCGATGGCGTTTTCGAAATAGAATAGACCATGCCCGATGGCCAGGACGCTGCAATTATCAGGATTGCAAACGCCATCGGCGAGATTCCGGCGACCGCCTGGGACCGTTGCGCCGGCAATGATGATCCCTTCCTGTCGCACGCCTTCCTGTCGGCGCTGGAAGACAGCGGTTCGGTCGCCGGCGAGACCGGATGGCGACCGCAACACATGGTGCTGGAAGACGGCGGTGGAAAAACAATCGCCGTCGTCCCGCTTTACCTGAAGAGCCATTCCTATGGCGAATATATCTTCGACTGGAACTGGGCCGAGGCCTATCAGCGGGCCGGCGGCGACTACTACCCGAAATTGCAGTCTGCGGTACCCTTCACGCCGGTAACCGGGCGCCGCCTGCTGGTCGACCCGGCGCTACCTTTGGAAACCCGCCGGGAAATTCAACGGACCCTTATTTCCGGTCTGCGGCAACTTACCGAAAACTCGGGCCTGTCGTCGTTTCACATGACCTTCATCGATAAGTCGGAATGGGATATTTGCGGCGAGCTTGGCCTGCTGCAACGCATCGACCGGCAATTTCACTGGCTTAACCATAACTACGATTGTTTTGATGATTTTCTGGCCACGCTGACATCGAGGAAACGCAAGAACATACGCAAGGAACGCAAGGTGGCGCTGGCGAGCGGTGTAAAGGTGAGCAGATTATCGGGAGCCGCCATCGAACCGCGTCACTGGGACGCCTTCTATCGCTTTTATCGCGATACGTCGGACCGGAAATGGGGACAGGCCTACCTGAACCGCCGGTTTTTTACGCTTCTGGGGCAACGATTGGCCGACCGGGTTATGCTGGTGATGGCCGAACACAATGGAAATCCGGTTGGCGGAGCGCTCAACCTGATTGGCGGCGATACCCTGTACGGGCGCTACTGGGGGTGTCTGGATCATTACCGTTTCCTGCATTTCGAGGCCTGTTATTATCAGGCCATAGAATTCGCCATCGAAAACGGCCTGGGCAAGGTAGAAGCCGGCGCCCAGGGCCAACACAAGCTACAGCGTGGCTACCTGCCCCACACCACCTACAGCGCTCACTGGATCGCCGACCCCGGATTCCGTCGGGCCGTGGCCGAGTTCCTGGAACAGGAGCGCGAATCGGTCGGCGACGAAATAACGGCGTTGGACGGCTATTCACCGTTCAAATTCACCGGTAATTAACCTATTACGGAGTATATTTTCGGCCATGCTCCGTCGCCTGTCATTCATCGCTCTGGTCATCGCCCTTGGCGTCTTGATTTCCGGGTTGCCTGGCGCATCGCAAGCCGCCGCCCTGAAATGTTCGCGCATAATAAAGCAGAACGGTCGGGAATTTTTGATCAACAGTTGTGATGCCTGTCGCATTGTCAGCATTCAACGGCAACGGCCGGGCGCCGACGCCCCCATATCCAGGACGGTGACCATCCCGCAAAAATCCAAAGTCACACTGTCTTTCAGGGGGCCGGGACATTCCAGAATCACTTCCGACGTTCCCTGCAAACAGGCTTCCGGCGGACAATCCGCCCGGCCCGGCGGCCCCCAGGGCGACGGCAAGCAATGTATTGGGTTACGGCGCACCGGCAACAACGGACTGGCATTGGCCAACTCCTGCAATCGCTGCCGCACGGCGATCATCGAACGCCTGGACGGCAGAGGCGGCAAGAAAATGCAAAGCGTGGTCATTGCCGCCGGCAGGGCCGTGGCGTTACCATCAAAAGGCGCCGCCTACGCACGTATTTTGATGGAAAAAAATTGCAAATAACTTGTTAACAATAAGTTATCGCCATTTTTTAATAATATAATTTAAGTCAATATCCTGTACGGGGGGGCGATCCATGGGGGGATTTCCATTGACATGGGCCGGCGATAACACCTGTATGATCCCATCGTCGGATTGCAGCAGTTGCCGGTCCCTGACGTAGTCGTCTTCCATGGTTTCACGGTATTCCAGCACCGGCTGGAAACAACAATCGACGCCGGACAGAATATCTTTCCAGTAAACCAGCGTTTCGCCCGCAATCAGGTTCGAGACATCGCCGATCAGCGCCCCTTGCGGCAACGGTTCGCGGCGGCGTTCGAACCATTCCGGTTTACCCACCGCCTTGCAGAAATTATCCCAGAATTTACTCTCCAGCGCGCCGAGTGCGATGAACCGTCCGTCCGATGTTTCATACAAACGATAACAGGCAGAACCGCCGTTCAGTAAATTTGCGCCCCTGTCGGGGTGTTCGGCGGCGCTGCCGACCGTGGCGCCGGTCAACCCCCAGTCCTGCCAGGCGATATAGCTGTCGGTCAATGCCACGTCGATAAAGCAGCCCCGGCGATCTTTCGCCGCCAGCGCCCCAAGCATGGCAATGGCGGCCTGCTGGGCGCCGGCGTGATCGACTACCGGCGGCCAGTTGAATGACGGCGCGTCGATTGGCCCGGAAGCCGCCAACGCCCCGCTTAACGCCGCGTACGCAATGTCATGGCCGGCATCCAGCGCCCGTGGGCCGGATTGCCCGTATCCGGTCAGGGCGCAATGGATCAGGTCGTGGTTGAGGCCGCGCAAGCGATCCCGGCCGAAGCCCAGACGCTCAAGCACGCCCGGCCGGTAGGATTCCAGCAATACATCGGCCCGCTTGACCAGGTCCCCGAACGACGATTTTCCGTCCGATGACTTCAAATCCAGCCGGATCACCGATTTTCCGGCGTTGACGGATCGATAATAGGCATCCCCGGCCCCCGAACCATGGACACCGGATAACGGATTCATATCGCGTAACGGGTCGCCTTCCGGAGGCTCTACCTTGACCACTTCGGCGCCCAGGTCGGCCAGTATCCGCGTCGCCATCGGCCCCGGCAGATACTGGCTTAAATCCAGGACGCGGACGCCCGCAAGGAAGCCTTCAGGCGCCGTCAACCGACCAGCGCCGGAACCTTGCCGCCGCCCTTGCGTTTCTTCTTCGGAGGTTTCGGAATTTCGCTATCCGGGTAATCGAAAAACGGTTTGTTGTCCTTGATCGAAACTCGAACGACGCCACCATCGGCAAGCTTACCGAACAACAGCTCTTCGGCCAGCGGCTTCTTGATATGTTCCTGAATGACCCGGGCCAGCGGCCTGGCCCCGAAAAGCTTGTGATAGCCCTTTTTAGCCAGCCATTGCCGGGCGCCATCGGTCAATTCGATGATTACCTGACGGTCGCCAAGCAATGTTTCAAGTTCGATGACAAATTTATCGACCACCCGGGAAACCACATCGGGCGACAGGCTGGAAAAGGTGATAATGCTGTCCAGCCGATTGCGGAATTCGGGGGTGAACATCCGTTCTATGGCTTCGGTATCGTCACCTGTCCGTTCCGAACGCTCGAAGCCGATTGCCGGCTTGGCCAGTTCCGAGGCGCCGGCATTGGTTGTCATAATCAGGATAACATTTCGAAAATCGACGCTTTTGCCGTTGTGATCGGTCAGTTTGCCGTGATCCATTACCTGCAACAGAATGTTGAACAGGTCGGGATGGGCCTTTTCTATTTCATCGAGCAACAGCACGGTATGCGGCTGCTGATCGACTGCGTCGGTCAAAAGCCCGCCCTGATCGAACCCGACGTAGCCCGGCGGGGCGCCAATCAGGCGGGAAATGCTGTGACGTTCCATGTATTCCGACATATCAAAGCGCACCAGTTCGATCCCCAGGGTGTGGGCCAACTGGCGGGCGACTTCTGTCTTGCCAACCCCGGTCGGGCCGGAAAACAGGTAGGAACCGACTGGTTTTTCCGGTTCCCGCAGTCCGGCGCGGGCCATTTTTATGGCCCCGGCGAGGGCGTCGATGGCCTTGTCCTGACCGAACACCATGGTCTTTAGATCGCGTTCCAGGGTTTTCAATGCTTCACGGTCATCCGATGACACGCTTTTCGGCGGTATCCGGGCAATGGTGGCGACCGTGTTTTCGACATCCTTGACCGTCACCGTCTTGCGGCGTTTGCTTTCGGGCAGCAGCATCCGGGCCGCCCCGACCTCGTCGATTACATCGATCGCCTTGTCGGGCAGTTTGCGGTCACCGATATAGCGGTCCGATAATTCGACCGCCGTGCGCAAGGCTTCGTTGGAATATTTAACCTTGTGGTGATCCTCGAAATAGGATTTCAGCCCCTTCAATATTTTCACGGTGTCCTCGATGGACGGTTCATAGATGTCGATTTTCTGGAACCGCCTGACCAGCGCCCGGTCTTTTTCGAAATGCGCCCGGTATTCCTTGTAGGTAGTGGATCCCATGCAGCGTAACTGGCCGTTGGCCAGCGAAGGTTTGAGAATGTTCGAGGCATCCATCGACCCGCCGCTGGTTGCCCCGGCGCCGATCACGGTATGAATTTCATCGATGAACATGATCGAATGGGGCATGTTTTCCAGTTCCGTGATAACCGCCTTCAGGCGTTCCTCGAAATCGCCCCGATAACGCGTTCCGGCCAGCAACGCCCCCATATCCAGGGCGTAAATCGTCGCTTCCAGCAGAACGTCGGGGACTTCTCCTTTTACGATGCGTCTGGCCAGGCCTTCGGCGATGGCGGTCTTGCCGACCCCCGGATCGCCGACGTATAGCGGATTGTTCTTGCTGCGCCGGCACAAAATCTGAATGGTTCTATCGACCTCGGCGTTACGACCGATCAGCGGATCTATCCGGTTTTCGGCGGCTTTCTCGTTCAGGTTGACGCAATATGCGTCGAGCGCCTCGCCGCCCTTTTTCGCGACCTCCTCGCCATCCATATCTTCGTCGGCGCCGCTGACCGTTTTCGGGCGGCCCTCGCCGGGCACCTTGGCGATGCCGTGGGAAATATAATTGACGGCGTCCAGGCGCGACATGTCGTGAACCTGAAGAAAATAAACGGCGTGGGATTCGCGCTCTGAAAACAAGGCGACCAGAACATTGGCGCCGGTTACTTCCTCCCGTCCGGAAGACTGCACATGGATTATGGCGCGCTGCACCACGCGCTGGAAACCGGATGTCGGCTTGGGGTCGGTCGGCGGTGTATCGGCTGCCGGTGGCGCGCTGATATCGGCCAGATTGTCTTCGATGAAGGTGTTTAGCTCGCGCCGCAATTTGTCCAGATCGACACCGCAGGCGCGCAGCACGGAAATTGCGTCCCGATCCTCGGTCAGCGCCATCAGAAGATGTTCCAGCGTGGCGTATTCATGCCGCCGTTCCGTGGCCGCGGCCAGGGCGCGGTGCAGGGTCTGTTCAAGATTGCGCGATAACATTTACTCGTCTCCGTCCTTTTCGATGGTGCATTGCAACGGATGATCATTCCGGCGAGCCAGATCCATGACCTGACCCGCCTTGGTTTCGGCGACTTCGTAGGTAAACACGCCGCAAACACCGACGCCACGCTGATGAACGTGCAGCATAATGCTCATCGCTTCTTCCTGGCCTTTCGAAAAAAACCGTTCCAGCACATGTACGACAAATTCCATGGGGGTGTAATCGTCGTTCAGCATCAACACCTTGTACATCGCCGGCTTCTTGGTCTTCACTCGCGTCCTGAGCGCCAGCCCGGTATCCGGGCCGTCCGGAATATCGGTTTTTCCCGGTCCTGCGGCTAATATCTCAATCAATGGTCCACTCATCTGTATTTGCTCAATCGTTCCGCGTCTGGCCCTATTATATAGGCCTGTTTGTAATTTTAAAAACCATCCCCGGGACGAATATTTTTTCCGCAGGCCCGGCGGCGGCCAAAAAATGTTACAAAACAAGATGCCGGTAACGGTTTGTTATTAGTGTTAAGGGTAGGTATTATGCTTGATGTCCGTTTAATAACAAGCTTATCGGGCGACCAGACAGTGGGGAAATCGTGTGCGGGTATCGTGGCTGGGCTTTAATTTTTTCGATTTAAGGCCGGGTGCCGGGCGTATCGCCCGGGGGTTGCTGGCCGGCATATTGCTGTTGCTGCTGACCGGTTTTCCGGCGGCGGCGAAATACGCCTCGTTCGTCATCGATGCGGACAACGGGCGCGTCCTTTACGAAGTCAACGCCGACACCCGGAACTACCCGGCGTCACTGACCAAGATGATGACCCTTTACATGGTCTTCGACGCCCTTGAAAAGGGCCGGTTATCGCTCCGGGAACCGGTAAAATTTTCCGCCCGTGCGGCCCGCCAGCCGGCGGCCAAACTGGGACTGCGGCGCGGCCAGAGCATCACCGTCGAACAGGCCATTCTCGCCATCGTTACCAAATCGGCCAACGACGTGGCTTCCGCACTGGCCGAGAAAATGGCCGGCAGCGAACGTAATTTCGCCCTTAAGATGACTGCGCGCGCCCGAAAACTGGGGATGTCCAGAACGACTTTCAGAAACGCCTCGGGCCTGCCGCACCGGGGGCAGATGTCGACGGCCAGGGATATGTCGAAGCTGGCGCAAAGCCTTATCGAAGATTTCCCGCAGTATTACCATTATTTTTCCACCACGCAATTTTCCTTCCAGGGCCAGAAATTCTCCAACCACAACAAGCTCCTTAAATCATATCAGGGTACCGACGGCATCAAGACGGGATATATCCGGGCTTCCGGGTTTAATCTGGTCGCCTCGGTTGAACGCGACGGCAGGCGTATTATCGGCGTCGTCTTCGGCGGTCGTTCTTCGCGTTCACGCAATTCATTGATGACTAAACTTCTCGACAAGGGCTTCGCAAAAATAAATGTCGGCCTGACCGGAAAGAGATACACCGCGCCGCAAAAATCTGCAAAAAAGCCCTCATCGAAAAGGCTGGCGTCACGAAAGACCGACTGGGGGATTCAGGTCGGCGCCTATAAGACGACTAAACCCGCCTATTCCATCGCCCGGAAGGCCGTGGCAAACGCACCCGAACTGTTAATGGACGGATATATTAAGATAGTACCCCTGACCAAAGGCGTACGGACACCGGTTTACAGGGCGCGGATTCTGGGGCTTAGCAAGAAACAGGCGTATCGGGCCTGTCGCGTACTCAAGCGGCGCAAGGTCAACTGCATGGAATTGCGCATGAAAAAGAATCTGCGACAGCTCGCCGACGCCGGACTGTTTCGGGACCGATAATATGCCAAAATATGAATTCGCCATTTATAACGAGAAAGTTCGTGAGGCTGTCAAGCAGGGAGAATCCTGTCCGGGATATGAAGATTCCTGGGCCGATTTGCATTACATCGAAGCCGTCGGTTCGGTGTTGGGCATGGCCCGCGCGACGATCGACAGGCTCTATCCGACGAGACGGGGCTTCATCGTGGATCACTATACGGAAATCGAAGCAGAACAAGAATAGCGTTTCCCCTACCCTACCGGTTTTCCGAAATCGGCGGCACTTCCAGCGCTGCAAAAATAAAGTATTCCTGTAAGTCTGTTGAAAGGTTGTTGCTCTATGATGACTGTCATTGGCAAGCCGTTCGGTACCGTTTTTTCGAAAGTTTCGTATCGAAATTACTTTATCGGCAAGGGTGTTAAACCCAAATTTACTTGGCTTGACAAAGAAAAAGGGTTTGTTAATAAACTAGTTTTAAGGTTAGAAAATATAACAATCGACAGACGGCAGATTTTAATCCGTTTCGGCTACAGCGGTAAGAATCGGCCCCGGACGAAAACACCGGAAGGAAACTTCAACCGGAAAGGTTCTGAGAAAATGTTACA
>CAZZKE010000079.1:0-11989 GCA_964655005.1 uncultured Thalassospiraceae bacterium
TCCTTGGTATGAGTTCGCCCGAGGGCAGTTTTCTGGCCGCCGGATCGAATTGGCACCCGACCTTCGAAGGCCGCGATTTTTCCTACCGCCTGGATATCACCGTTCCCGAACCGCAACGCGCCGTGGCCCCCGGCCGCCTGGTCGCCGAACAATCGTCGGGCGGCGTTTACCGCGCCGTATTTACATCCGAACAACCCTCGGGCGGCATCGTCCTGATCGCCGGTCCCTTCCGGATCGGGGAACGCCGGCATCGCGGAATCACGCTGCGAACCTACTTCCACCCGGATATTTCCGCCCTTTCGGACGGCTATCTGAAAGCCACCGCCGGTTATATTGATCTATACAGTAACTGGATCGGCGATTATCCCTATTCCGCCTTCGATATCGTTTCCGGGTTATTGCCGGTTGGGCTCGGCTATCCGGGACTGACCTTCATGGGTAAGCGGGTCCTGGCGCTGCCGTTTATCCGTTCCAGTTCGCTTGGCCACGAGGTCCTGCACAACTGGTGGGGCAACGGCGTCGCCGTCGATTATCCGACCGGAAACTGGTCGGAAGGCCTTACCACCTTCATGGCCGATTATGAATTTGCCCGGCGGCGTTCGGAAAACGACGCGAGGGCGATGCGGATAGGCTGGCTGCGCGATTATGCCGCCTTGCCGCCGGCCCGCGATCACCCGGTGGTTTCGTTCGTCAGCCGACGTCACGATGCAGAACAGATTATCGGCTACAACAAGGTCGCCTTCATCTTCCATATGCTGCGGCGAAAAATCGGTCGGGCCGCTTTCGATTCCGGAATCAGGTTGTTCTGGCAACGCCACGCATTCGCCACCGCCGCCTGGAGTGACCTGCGAAAGGTATTCGAGGAAACATCCGGGCAGGACCTGGGATATTTTTTCCGGCAATGGCTGCAACAATCGGGAGCGCCGAAGCTTGTCCTGGAAAACGCCAAGACTGATGGTTACAAGGTATCCTTTACCCTGCGCCAGGATAGCGGCGGATACCGCCTGACAGTTCCCGTCGAGGTGCTGACCGGCGAGGGACGCCAACGCTTCAACATCGACATAGAGGACGGCGCCAACGATCTTGAACTTGTCGCCGGATCACCGGTGCTGGGGCTGACGATCGATCCGGATTTTGACATTTTTCGGCATCTCGGCCCCGCCGAAGCGCCGCCTATCCTGCGTGACGTGACGCTCAGCCAGGAAACCCGCGTGGTAGTCCTGGGCGAAAACGGCGACATGGCGGACCTGGCCAGCAATCTTGCCGGACGGCTGCTCGATACCGGAAGCAGGCCGGTAATTGTCGGATCCGGCGGACCGCTGCCGGAAGCACCCCTGCTGTTAATCGGCGAGGACGCCGATATGGCGGCATTCCTGATCCGGCATGGCCTGCCGCCGGTACCCGGCAACATCGCCGGCAAGGGCACGGCACGAGTCTGGGCGAGCCGGCGGGATGGACGCAATGGCAATCCCCTGCCGATCATGATAATCGCGGTCGATAGCCCGGCGGCGCTGGCCGCCCTGAGCCGCCCGCTGCCCCATTATCGCCGCCAGGGTTATATCGTATTCGATGGCGGCAAGGCCATCGCCAAAGGCGCACAACCGGCGGGACACGGATCGCTTACGGTGCGGTTCAGGTAAATTATAATCCGGGGCGCGGTTGACAGATATACCCCCACGCCAGGATAATCCCGGCGAACGTAATTACCGTATGGGACCCGATCATGAGACGCGACCGACTTGCTGTTTTCATACTTGTTCCATTTGTTCTATTGATATTGACTACCATTTACACCGACCGGTCCCGGGCCCAGGAATATGGCCAGGGCGTACTTAACGCCGTCGCCTACCGGCCACTGCCCGGCGGTCAGGCGCTGCGGGTCCTTCCGATAGACAATTCGGATCATAACATGGCCCTGAAGCGGGAATTCGAGCGCCAGTTGACGGCCCGGGGATACACCATCAGCGAAGATGCCATACTGGTCCTGACATTCGAGACCCGTGATGAAATCGGCGCCTACAAGACCCGCCAGCGCAGGGCCTTTGTCGAACTGCACGCGCGCGGCGGGCGGGAAGGCGGCGAAGACGCGAAAATGCTTTTCAATCTGTACGACAGCGATACCGGCGGCATGTTCAACAAGGGCAAGGGCGAAACATCGATTATCACGCAAAGCCAATACCGCATGGACGTAACCATCGACGACAATAGCAACGGCAAGCGCCTGTGGCATGCCTGGACCGTCGCCAACCTGGGTCAATCGGATGGTCGAACGCTGACCAAATCAATGGTGCCGGCGTTAGTCAATAGCGTCGGATCGACCGTCAAAAGACAGACTTTCCCGTTACAATAGTATTGCCGCATTGCTTAAATCCGGGTACTACCCCCCGATGATGATCCCAGAGACACGGCGATTATGACTGATTTTTCCGATAAAGCCCTGCTGCCGGCCGGTATGTGCGACGTCCTTCCACCCGACGCCGAGATCGAATCAAACACGATGGAAGACCTTATCGCGCGGATTTCCGGACGCGGCTATCGGCGCGTCAAGCCGCCTTTGATAGAATTTGAGGAAAGCCTGCTTTCCGACAGCGGCAGCGCCATGGCCGGTCAGACGTTCCGATTGATGGATCCGGTCTCGCAAAGGATGATGGGCCTGCGCGCCGACATGACCTTGCAAGTCGCCCGCATCGCCACGACCCGCCTGAAGAATGCGCCCCGGCCCCTTCGCCTGTGCTACGGCGACCAGATTGTCCGGGTTCGCGGCTCCCAGTTGCGACCGGAACGGCAGTTCGGTCAGGTCGGCATGGAATTGATCGGCGCCGACGATCCGGCGAGCGACGCCGAGGTTATCCTGACCGCCGTCGATGCCTTGTCGAGCCTTGATATTCCGGCGCTGTCGGTGGATCTGGCGATACCTACTCTGGCGCCCGCCGCGGCGGCGCCCCTGGCGCTTTCCGAAGCCGCCGGAATGAAGCTCCGCCAGGCCCTGGACCGCAAGGATATTGCCGCCGTTTCCGCCCTTTCGGATGATCTTGGTAAAACCGGCACGGCCCTTTTCACGACCCTGCTCGAAACCGCCGGGCCGGCGGAACAGGCCATGACGGCATTAATGGCGCTGGACCTGCCGGTCCCGGCCGCCGCCGAACGGGCCAACATGGCCGCCGTGCTGGCGGCAGTCCATGCCGGCAACCCCGGGCTGACTTTAACCATAGACCCTGTCGAGTGCCGCGGGTTCGAATATCACAGCGGCGTTACCTTCAGCTTTTTTGCCGGTGGCGTGCGCGGTGAACTCGGCTCGGGCGGGCGCTATCTGGCCGGAAAAAGCCCGGCTGACGCGGGCGAACCGGCGACCGGCATGACTCTGTTTATGGACACGGTCCTGCGCGCCATGCCCAGGGTGGAACCGAAACCACGCCTGTATCTACCGCCCGGAACGACCCTGGCGGATGGCAACAGACTGCGCGATGAGGGATATTTGACGGTCGCCGGATTCGACCGGGCAGACGATACCGTAGCCGAAGCCCGGCGCCTGGGCTGCGCCCTTGTTTTCTGTGGTGGTAAGGTTATCGATAGCTGACCGCTACTTAATTTTTTAAAGAGGATATTCGAAGCATGGCCAATGTGGTTGTCGTCGGCTCCCAATGGGGCGATGAGGGTAAGGGAAAGATAGTCGACTGGCTGTCCCAACGGGCCGATGTGGTGGTCCGCTTTCAGGGCGGCCATAACGCCGGGCACACACTGGTAATCGACGGCGTCGTCTACAAATTGAGCATGTTGCCGTCCGGGGTCGTTCGCGGCGGCAAGATTTCCTATATCGGCAACGGCGTGGTGCTCGATCCGTGGGCGCTGCTGGCGGAAATTGACAAAATTCGCGGCCAGGGCATCGAGGTCTCTCCCGACAACCTGAAGATCGCCGACAATGCGCCGCTGATCCTGCCTTTGCACAGCAATCTGGACAACGCCCGGGAAGAAGCCCTGGGCAAAGACAAGATCGGCACCACCGGACGCGGCATCGGCCCGGCCTATGAAGACAAGGCCGCCCGCCGCGCCATCCGGGTCGGCGATCTGGCCGACCGGGAGGTGCTGGGCGATAAAATAGACAAGCTGCTGTTTCATCATAACGCACTGCTGCGCGGCCTTGGCATGGCCGAAGTCGACCGCACCGACTTGCTGGAAAAATTGACCGATCTGGCGCCGAAGTTGCTGCCCTATTCCGGCCCGGTATGGAAACAACTGGATGAAGCCAGGCGGTCCGGCAAACGAATTCTTTATGAAGGCGCGCAGGGGACCATGCTCGATATCGACCACGGCACCTATCCATTCGTGACCTCATCCAACGTCGTCGCCGGCCAGGCCGCCACCGGGTCCGGGCAAGGCCCGGGCGCCATTGACTATGTGTTGGGTATTACCAAGGCCTACACCACCAGGGTCGGCAGCGGGCCGTTTCCGACGGAACTTATTGACAGTGTCGGTCAGGGACTGGGCGAACGCGGTCATGAATTCGGCACCGTCACCGGACGCCCCAGGCGCTGCGGCTGGTTCGATGCCGTGCTTGTCAGGCAGGCTCAGAAAGTAAATGGTATAAACGGTATAGCCCTGACCAAACTGGATGTCCTGGACGGCATGGACGAATTGAAGGTATGCGTTGGATACCGTATCGACGGTCGGCAATACGACTACCTGCCCGCCAGTTCCGTACTGCAACGGAATATTGAACCGGTTTACGAGGTCATGGAAGGTTGGTCCGACAGCACCGAAGGCGCCCGTTCGTGGGCCGAACTGCCGGCCCGCGCCATCAAATACGTCAAGCGTATCGAGGAACTGATCGAAGCCCCGGTGGCGCTTTTATCGACCAGCCCGGAACGGGAAGACACTATTCTGGTCCACGATCCCTTCGCCGATTAAATACAATGGTATGTTGAAGTAAAATTTCTACCTTGTGAATCAAGCCGGTAACGACTATATTTTCAGGGTTCAAGGGTGGACAGCCAACCAGAAGGTATGGCCCTGCCCTGTTGTGGGTATTGAATTATGGCTTTGTCACCCCAAGAAAATGGGGTCGGGGCGCCCGTGGCATCTTCGCCGGTTCTGATGAAGGACCAGTATCTGATAGATGCCGATGACCCCCTGCATGATCTGGACACCCCGTCTGCGAAGGCTTTTGCCGTGCGCGACAGGAACGATCAGGAAGCCTGTTTGTTCGCCCTGGTCTGTACGCCGGGGCTGCCTACACGTATTTCGCTGATGCGCCAGCTTCGCGGCGATGACACGCTTAACATCCTGCACCTTGTCGAGTGGGATACGGTTTTCTGGCCGCCCATCGACCAGGAAACCATGGTCGTCGTTTATCGACGCCCGCTTGGTGGATGCGTCGCCAATGTTGTTGAAGCCGGTGATTACCGGGTCAACGAATACGAAATCAAGGCGGTGTTTATCGAACCCATTTACCGGACCCTGAGGTCTTTTTACAACATGGATATCCTGCATCGGGAAATCCGGATCGATAACCTGTATTTCATGGACGAAGATCGTGATGAGGTCGTGCTTGGCGACTGCGTTACCTGTCCGCCGGGGTTCGATCAACCCGGAGTGTACGAGTCTATTGAGCGCAACCTGGCCAGCCAGGCCGGTCGCGGCACCGGCAGTTCGGGTGATGATCTGTACGCACTTGCGGTAACCGTGGTCGGGCTGCTTTTGGGGCGCAAGAAAATTGAGAAAATCAAACCCGATGACCTAATCTACGCGAAGATAGAAAAAGGCAGCTACACCGCCCTCGTCGGCAAGGAACGACTTACCATCGGCATGGTGGAATTCCTGCGCGGCCTGTTAACGGATGATCCGGGGGGGCGCTGGGATTTTCCGGAAATCGATTTGTGGATGGACGGCAAAAGACAAACGCCGATGCAGCGGAAGTTCTCCAAAAAGGTCGATAATCCATTCACCTTCATGAAACAGGAATTTCGCAATTCACGCAGCCTGGCCCATGCTTTTTCGCAAAATATTCCGGAAGCGGCGAAAGCCGTCAAAGGCGAGGAACTGGAACTGTGGCTGCGCCGGAGCATCGACGATGGATATATCGCCGATGACATAAGGGCGTCGGCTGACCTGGCGAAAGCCCATGGCGGCAACTTCCGCGGCAGCGACCCCTATCTGGTCGCCAGGGTGTGTATCACGCTCGATCCATCGGCCCCGATCAGATACAAGGATATCGCTTTCGTTCCGGAATCCATCGGCCCCATACTGGCCGTCGAGCTGTTGCGCAAGGGGCACATGGACACCCCCACGCAGGCGATAATTTATAATCTGCACGAGATTTGGTACAAGGCGATATCCGAGACCGCCCGCGATCCGGCGTCTTTGCTTTACGAAAGGACGTTAGGGACAATTCGGGCCTACCTGCAAAACAACACCAGGGGATACGGCGTCGAGCGCTGCCTGTACGAACTGAACCCCAGTCTGCCGTGCCTAAGCCCCCTTATCAAGAATCAGTACGTAACGGAAATAGCCGATCTGTTGCCTGCCTTGGACGATATCGCCGACAGCGTCGACAATAAGCAGGACCCTTTCGACACCCATGTGGTGGCCTTTATAGCGGCCCACTTCAAGGAACATATAGAACCCCACCTGCAGGCCCTGAGCGAACAAAAAAGGGCGTCGCAGTTGATCGGCATGCTTAGCCTGATGGCGTTCATGCAGTGGAAACTGAAGACCGAGGCCCTGTTCGCCCTGTCCAGCTGGATCGGGGGTCTTCTTGGACCGACCGTTAAAACCTATTACAGCCGGACCACACGCAGCGATATCGAACGTGACATGTCCCAGATCGTCCGCAAGGGGAGTATGCCGGAATTGTTCAATCTGATCGATAATGCCGAAAAACGCGGCAACGATGCCAATGGCTACGCCCAGGCCAGAAGCGAATTCGCCATGGCCGCGGAAAGTATTGCGGAAATTCAGGAAAACGAGCTTTCGTCAAAGGAAAAAACGCTGGAAATCGGGCAGCGTTACGCCGCCATGACATCGATAATCCTGGCCATGGTATTCGTCAGCATCCTGTACATAGTTGACGTTCTGTAACGGGTGGCGATGGCAACCATGGCAAAAACCGCAAGACCACCAGCCGCTAGAAAAGGCACATTCAATACCGGCCAGTTGACCCTGTGGCTGTCTATTGGACTGGTTGTCCTGATTATTCTGTCATTGCCTTCGGTAATGATAATTTTCTTCGGCATGTTGCCGACGACCGTGGCTTTCATTATTGATCGTTCGAAGCGGCGAAACGCATCGTTTTGTGTCGCGGGCATCAATTTTTGCGGTGTATTCCCGTATCTGATGGATCTGTGGGGCGGTGATAACAGCATGGATATGTCGATCAGGATTCTGACCGATGTATTTTCGCTGGCTGTCATGTACGGCGCCGCCGGCTTCGGCTGGATGATCTATGTTACCCTGCCGCCGGTCATCGCCGCTTTTCTTTCGGTAATGGCGCAACACAAACTGTCTTCGCTGCGGGCAATCCAGCGCCAGTTGATGGAGGAATGGGGCGAGGATGTATCGACCACCCAGGATGTCCTGGATTTACGCGAAGAGATAGCGGCAAACGGCGAAGCGGACCCGGATGAACTGCCCGAGCAACTGGATGTCGATGATTTCCTCCAGGGAATCGACAGCATGCTGGAATCCGGCTCCGCCGAACAGGCCGAAACCGAGGAACAACCGGCACAGGCCGCCGTGGGCGGGACCTGAAATCGATCCATCAAATGCCGGGATTAAACAGCTATCCGCTGATTCATGGCGGCATTGCGCATTGTTTTCTGAATTTTCTTGAATGCCCGGACCTCGATCTGGCGGATTCTCTCACGCGAAACGCCATAGTGCCGGCTCAGGTCTTCAAGAGTCGCCGGCGCATCCTTCAATCGGCGTTCCTTGAGAATATGGGATTCCCGCCCCGACAATCCTTTCAGGGCGTCGTTCAGCAAATCCCGCCGCCGGTCCAGTTCCTGGGTCTGCCCCAGAAGCTCTTCCTGGCTGCTGCGTTCGTCTTCCAGCCAGTCCTGCCATTCGCCTTCGCCGTCCTGGTTGAGCGGGGCGTTAAGGGATTGATCCAGGCCGGACATCCGCCGGTTCATGGAAATCACCTCGTTCTCGCGAACATTCAGTTGGCGGGCGATTTCCGATACGTTCACAGGATACAGATCGCCTTCTTCAAAAGCCTGTAGACGGGCCTTCAATTTGCGCAGGTTGAAGAATAATTTTTTCTGGGCCGCCGTCGTGCCCATCTTGACCATTGACCACGAATGCAGGATGTATTCCTGGATCGCCGCCCGTATCCACCACATGGCGTATGTTGACAGGCGATAGCCCCGCTCCGGCTCGAACCGGTTGATGGCTTGCATCATGCCGACATTCCCTTCCGAGATAAGATCCGGCAACGGTAAACCATAACCGCGGTAGCCCATGGCGATTTTGGCGGCCAGGCGTAAATGGCTGTTGACCAACAGGGCCGCCGCCGCCTCGTCATGGTGATCGCGCCAGCGTTCCGCCAGCGACCGCTCCAGATCTGCCTCCAACATCGGGAATTTTCTGATCTCCTGAAGATATCTGGTCAGGTTTTCTTCCGGTGTAGTGCCAATGCCAGGTATATGCGAAGCCATTTTATTTACCTCCTCTAGTCGTCATCTTCACAATATACTCGCCTATAGATAATTCCAATCACATTTTCTTGAACTTCTATAAAAAAAGAATAACCTAGTATTTTCGTGCAGTATATAGTTTTATTTTATATTTCGCATTTTTTTTATTATATTATTGATTTCATTCGGGATTTTTGATTTAAACTGTTTAATATTTCCGCCGTCCAACGGCCTATATCCCACTAAATAAGCATGTAATGCCTGATGGTTAAGGGTCCGAATCATTTCTTGCACATCTTCTCCAAAGACGTTTATTCGGGTCGCCCCGGCACGGCCATACAGCGGATCGCCGATCACCGGATGCCCGATTTCGGCCATGTGGACACGGATCTGGTGCGTTCGCCCGGTAGCCAACCGGCATTCGACCAGGCTGGCCTTGCCCGCGAAGTTTTCCAGGACCCGATAGCGGGTCAGCGCCGTTTTGCCGCCCCGCCCAAGCACCGCCATTTTCTTGCGATTGCGGGGATTGCGGCCGATATTGCCGGCAAGTTCTCCTTGCGAAGGGTTCGGCACGCCCCAAACCAGGGCCATGTAGGCGCGCTCGATACTGTGGTCGAAAAACTGCCGCGACAGGTTTTGGTGCGAGCGATCGTTCTTGGCCACCAGCATCAGGCCGCTGGTGCCCTTGTCCAGACGATGCACGATGCCGGGGCGTTCGACCCCGCCAATGCCCGACAGCCCGCCTTTATGTTCTTGCGATCTGGCGGCGTGGCCAAGCAGGGCGTTGACCAACGTGCGATCGGGGTTGCCCGGCGCCGGGTGGACCACCATTCCCGGTGACTTGTCGATAACAATCACGTCTTGGTCTTCGAAAACAATATCCAGCGGAATATCCTGGGCGACCGGTCGCGCCGGTTGGGCCGGCGGCACCGTGACCTTGAACGCCTCGCCTTCGCGCACCTTGCGCGACGGGTCGGTAACGACTGCACCGCCGTCAAGGAAGACCAGGCCGCCGCCGATCAGCGTCTGCAGGCGGGTCCGCGACAAATCGGGCAGGGTTTCGGCCAGCAATCGGTCAAGCCGCGTCCCGGCCTTGCCTGCAGGCGTCGGAACGGTGTAAGTGGTGGGGTCGTTCGGTGAGTTCATTTCTGGTTGTTCGGGATCATGCAGGCACTCAAGGGATTAGTGGGCGGGTTAGGCGTTCTGATCGTCGTCGCCATGTCGATGATAGGATACGGATTATACCGTAAATCAATCGATCCGGGCTTCAAGTTCTTCTCGTCTGAAGAAACGCCCGCCGCCCCGGCCCGGACCGCCACCGCCACCACCGCCGCAAGGGTCACCCCGCCGGCGACATTCGGTGAAGTCACGGTCGATCTGCCAAAGGGTTGCGCCATCGCCGGGGTCGGCGGTGACGGCAACCGTATTTACCTGCGCATCGGGCCGGATACGCCGGAATGCAGCCGGGTGGTCGTCCTTGATGCCGCCACCGGGGCGCGGGTCGGCGTCATCCGGATCGCCCGGTGATTTCCATTCCCGAAGATTTCCTGCGCCGGGTAAGGGCCGCCGCCGAGGCCGCCTACCCCGTAGAATGCTGCGGCCTGTTCGCCGGCCGGCGGCGGCATAATGGCGATATCGCCGTTACCCGTATGCGCCCCAGCCGCAATATTGCCGATGGCGGCCGGCCCGACCGGTTCGAAATCGACCCCGTAGTCCGCTTCGGGCTAATGCGCGATATCGGAGAATTCGACCGCCGGGAAGGAACGAACGGAGAGCGCATAGTCGGCCATTATCATTCCCACCCCGATCACCCGGCCAGGCCATCGGCTTTCGATCTGGAAATGGCCTTCGAGCCCGACCTGTTCTGGCTGATCGTCGCCGTCGCCGGCGGGCGGGCGACGGCAACCACCGTTCACCGGCTGGACCCGACGGGCCGGGCGTTTCGCGAAATTGCCCTTGCGGCGGATTAGACAAGGAAAGGATGACCCGATGAATTTCAGCAGCGACAACGTTACCGGCGTCTGCCCGGAAATCATCGACGCCCTGATTGCCGCCAACGACGGACCGGCCATGCCCTACGGTGCCGATGACGGCAGCGGGCGGGCCGAGGAATTAATCGCCGCGACCTTCGATACCGGGGCCGACGTCTTCCTGGTCGCCACCGGCACCGCCGCGAACGCCCTGGCCCTGGCAGTGCTGTGCCCGCCTTACGGATCCATCTACTGCCACCCGGAATCGCACATCCAGGTCGATGAATGCGGCGCCCCGGAATTCTACAGCGGCGGGGCCAAGCTGGTGCCGTTGCCCGACCGGGACGGCAAGATCACGGCGGACGATCTGGAACAGGCCCTGAGACACGAACACGGCGATGTCCATCACGTTAAACCGGCCGCCGTCAGCCTGACCCAGACCGGCGAAACCGGGGTAGTCTATTCACTGGATGAAATCCGCCGGCTCTGCGCCGTCGCCCACGAACACGGCCTGAAGGTGCATATGGACGGCGCCCGCTTCGCCAACGCGGCGGCGGCGCTGGACTGCCCGCCGGCCGAGATGACCTGGAAGGCCGGGGTTGACGTGCTGAGTTTCGGGGCCAGCAAGAACGGCGCAATCGCGGCGGAAGCCGTGCTGCTGTTTACCCCCGGCCTGGCCGAACAGTTCGCCTATCGGCGCAAACGGGCCGGCCATCTGTTTTCCAAGATGCGCTTTATCGCCGCCCAGTTCGAGGCCTACCTGCGGGACGACCTGTGGCTGACCATGGCGGCCCACGCCAACGCCTGCACGGCAAGGCTGGCGGCCGGCCTTGGCGAGCTGCCCGGCGTTACGTTGCGATACCCGGCCCAGGCAAACATTATCTTCGCCGACCTGCCCGACTCCATGATCGCCGGATTGCGGGCCGACGGCATGGCCTTTTACGACTGGCCCGGCGAGGGCCGCTCGACCATTCGCCTGGTCTGCGCGTTCGACACCGGATTGGCGGATGTCGAGGCGTTTATCGCCAGCGCCCGCAAGCATTGTCCTTGATCGGCCCCGGCGTCTGCTCTAGAAACTGATGCATCGCCTCAAGTCCCCTTCGTCTAGAGGCCTAGGACACCGCCCTCTCACGGCGGCAACACGGGTTCGAATCCCGTAGGGGACGCCAACTTTCCAGATTGGCTAATAATTCCAAGGGCCTAACTTTCCCGAACATGACGTTCTTCCGGTACTGGTACATCAAACTGGTACATCAAGGAGGATATTTGTGCCTTTGGGACACCCCAACAACCTCGTTCAACGGGGCCGAGTTTACTATTTTCGTCGGGCCGTGCCTCGCAGTCTTAGAAGTCGAGTTGGTCGCAGAGAGTTGAAAATTACGGTGACGG
>CAZZKE010000080.1:0-1056 GCA_964655005.1 uncultured Thalassospiraceae bacterium
GAACGGGTGACCGTCAAAAGCTACGACCTAGCCGTTATAGGCGGCGGAATTAACGGCTGCGGGGTTGCCCGTGACGCCGCCGGGCGGGGCCTGTCCGTTTACCTTGCCGAAAAAGGCGATCTGGCCTGCGGCACCTCGTCGGCTTCCACCAAACTGATCCACGGCGGCCTGCGCTATCTGGAACATTATGAATTCCGCCTGGTCCGGGAATCCCTGATCGAGCGCGAAGTCCTGCTTCGCGCCGCCCCCCACATCATTTCACCGTTGCGCTTCGTGCTGCCCCATAACTCTGAACAACGACCGGTCTGGCTGATTCGTCTGGGGCTTTTCCTGTACGATCATTTGGGCGGGCGGAAGTTGTTGCCGCCATCGGCTTACGTCGATCTGCGCCACGATCCCGCCGGCGCCCCTTTGCAGGATAAATACACCCGGGGATTCGAATATTCCGACTGCTGTGTCGATGATTCCCGGCTGGTCGTGCTCAACGCCGTGGATGCCGCCCGGCTGGGCGCCGATATTCACGTTCGCACGGAAGTAACGTCGGCGGTGCGTAGCGATGGAGCATGGCGGATCGATAGCACCGGCCCGGCCGGCGACGGGCAGACCATCAAGGCCCGCATGCTGGTCAACGCCGCCGGCCCCTGGGTCGGCGGTGTTATAAGCGACCGCATCGAAACGACATCGCAACCGAAAATCCGGCTGGTCAAGGGCAGCCACGTCGTAGTGCCGGAAATTTTTGACCATGACCGCGCATATATATTCCAGAATGCCGATAACCGGGTGATCTTCGCCATTCCCTATGAACGTGATTTCACACTGATCGGTACGACCGATGTGGATTTTGAAGGCGACCTTGACGAAATTGACGCATCGACCGACGAAACCGCCTATCTGTGCGCCGCCGCCAGTGAATATTTCAAGGCGCCGGTCAGTCCGGATAACGTTGTGTGGTCCTATGCCGGGGTCCGCCCGCTGTTTGATAACGGCAGCGGCACGGCCCAGGAAACGACCCGCGACTACGTTCTTGACCTGCAAGGAAGGCC
Source organism: uncultured Thalassospiraceae bacterium (assembly GCA_964655005.1). Classification (GTDB taxonomy): domain Bacteria; phylum Pseudomonadota; class Alphaproteobacteria; order Rhodospirillales; family JABHCV01; genus CAZZKE01. Next base: position 1,044 of record CAZZKE010000080.1, read on the forward strand.
GGGCGAACCGCCG
>CAZZKE010000080.1:1156-11868 GCA_964655005.1 uncultured Thalassospiraceae bacterium
CGGGCCAACGATATCCTGGATGGCGTTGCCGTCATGGATGATCTGGGGCATCATTTCGGGGCCGGGCTGTACCGTCGCGAAGTCGAGTACCTGATCGCCATGGAATGGGCCGGAAGCGCCGACGACATCCTGTGGCGGCGCGGCAAGCTCGGGCTGCGTCTGGACGAGAAGGAAGTAGATGCTCTGGACCGATGGGTGAAGGCTCATAACCCGGCGGAGAATTAGGGGAAAAAATGGCCAATTACGTGCTCGCCATAGACCAGGGAACGACATCGTCCAGGGCCATGCTGTTTGATCAGAACCACGCGATTGCAGCCGTGGATCAGCGCGAATTCACGCAACACTTTCCTAATTCCGGATGGGTCGAACACGACGCCTGCGATATCTGGGATACCGTGCTTGCAGCCTGTCGCGGGGCCATCGCGAAGGCCGCCGCCAGCGCCGCCGATATAGCCGCCATCGGCATTGCCAATCAGCGGGAAACAACCATTATCTGGGACCGTGACAGCGGCAAGCCGATTCATCGCGCCATCGTCTGGCAGGACCGGCGGACATCTTCGATTTGCAATGCCCTCAAGGATTCGGGGCTCGAAGCCGTGGTCTCCGAAAAAACCGGCCTGTTGCTGGATCCCTATTTTTCCGGCTCGAAAATAGCATGGATTCTGGATCATGTGGACGGCGCAAGGGAAGCCGCCAATCGGGGCCGGCTGGCCTTCGGCACCGTCGACAGTTTCCTGTTATGGCGGCTGACCGACGGACGGGTGCACGCCACCGACGCCACCAACGCCAGCCGGACCATGCTCTATGACATCCACCGGGGCCGGTGGAGCGATGAACTGCTGGATATTTTCAATGTTCCGGCCAGTCTGTTGCCCAAGGTTATGGATAGCGCCGATGATTTTGGCGAAACGGACCCGCAACTGTTCGGCGGTGCAATTCCCATCTGCGGCATCGCCGGCGACCAGCAGGCGGCGACCGTCGGCCAGGCCTGCTTTGCGCCGGGCATGATTAAATCGACCTACGGCACCGGTTGCTTCGCCCTCCTCAACACCGGAGCAACCGCCGTCACCTCGTCCAACCGGTTACTGACGACTATCGCCTACCAACTCGGCGGCCGGCCGACCTATGCCCTGGAAGGCTCGATCTTTGTCGCCGGGGCCGCCGTGCAGTGGTTGCGCGATGGCCTGAAAATTATCGCCGAGGCCGGGCAATCGGGTGAGCTGGCAAGCCGGGCGGATGACAATCAGGCGGTCTATCTGGTGCCCGCCTTCGTTGGCCTGGGCGCCCCCTATTGGGACTCTGAGGCCCGTGGCGCCATGTTCGGCCTGACCCGCAACACCGGCCCCGCAGAACTGGCCCGTGCCGCCCTTGAAAGCGTCGGTTATCAAACCCGCGACCTGCTCGAAGCCATGGCCGGGGACTGGTCGGGGGCGAAAAACGGTACGGTGTTGCGGGTCGATGGCGGGATGGCCGCCTCGGACTGGACCATGCAGTTCCTGGCCGATATTCTGGGCGCCCCGGTCGACCGGCCCGTGGTCCGGGAAACCACGGCGCTGGGCGCCGCCTATCTGGCCGGTCAGCACTGCGGAATCTATCCCGGCCCCGAAGGCTTCGCCGCAACCTGGGAGCTGGAGCGGCGTTTCGAACCGGAAATGGAGCCGGCCCGGGCCGACCGCCAATACCAGGGCTGGCGCGACGCGGTCAGGCGGACGTTGAGCGGGTATTCGCCGTAAAATCCCCGGTCGTGTCGAAATCTTGCCGGTAGGCCGGATTGGCGACATCGAGACGCCGCACCAGTTCCGGGTGGGCATCCATATAGTCGCGGCATCCGACGTTGCTTCCAGCCGCCAGAATAGCATCACGCAGGGCGACGGGAAAGACCACCGGGTTGCCCCTTTTCCCCGACAAACAGGGCATTACGATGCGGTCCGGGCTCTCACCGAAGGCCTCGATCAGGGCGTCGTAGTCGGCACTGTCCAGCAGCGGCTGATCGGCCAGGCACATCATGAAACCGGTGGCGTCATCGGCGACGGCGCCGACCCCGCAGCGGACCGAAGTCAGGCGGCCCTCGCCGAAAGCCGGATTGAAAACCGTCGTCAATTCCAGCCCCGACAGGGCGGCGGCAACCCGCTCGGCCTGATGCCCCAGGATGACCACAACACGCCGGACCCGGCTGGCGCACAAGGCCCGGGCGACCCGGCGGACCATGGCTTCGCCGTCTATTTCGGCCAGTAACTTGTTGGCCGTTCCGAAACGCCTCGATTGCCCGGCGGCCAGCAATATGGCGGTAATTCCCTGCATATATGACGTTTCCACCTATTCGCCCTGAAGGACTTGATTGTCCCGAATATCCGCCGCCAGCCAGCAGCGCACCCAGCGTCCGGGGGTTAGTTCCTGCAGTTCGGGCGGCGGTGAGGCGCGGCAGACATCACGCGCATGGGGGCAACGCATATTAAACCGGCAGCCGACCGGGATATCCCTGGGGCTGGGCAAATCGCCCTTCAGAATCAGCCGCTGCCTGGGCACCGTCGGGTCGGGAATCGGCGACGCCGACAGCAGCGCTACGCTATAGGGATGATAGGCGTACTCGTAAAATGCCTGGCTTTCCGCCAGCTCGACAATCTGTCCCAGATACATGATGGCGATGCGGTCGCTGATATGTTCGACCACGCTTAAATCATGGGAAATGAAAAGGTAAGTCAGGCCAAATTCTTTTTGCAGGTTTTCAAGCAGGTTGATGATCTGCGCCTGGATCGACACGTCCAGCGCCGAAACCGGTTCGTCGCAAACCACCAGTTTCGGGTTCAGCGCCAGCGCCCTGGCGATGCCGATGCGCTGGCGCTGGCCGCCGCTGAATTCATGGGGATAGCGACCGCCGTATTCACTGCGTATTCCGACGGTTTCCAGAAGCTCGGCGACGCGGCGGCGGCGATCTGCCTTCGACATGGATTTTTCATGAATAATCAGCGGCTCTTCGATGATTTTGTAGGCGGTCATGCGTGGATTGAGAGACGAATACGGGTCTTGAAAAATAGTCTGGATATCCCGCCGCAATCCGCTTAGTTCCGGACCCTTCAGGTCCAGGGTGCTGTTGCCTTCGAATTCGATTGTGCCGCCCGTGGCATCTTCCAGACGGGTTATCAGCTTGCCCAGCGTACTCTTGCCGCAACCGCTCTCGCCCACCAGCCCCAGGGTTTCACCGCTGCTGATCGAAAGATCGACGCCATCGACCGCCTTGACCCAGCCCGACACACCGGAGAACACGCCGGTCCTGACCGGGTAATGCTTCTGCAAATTCCTGAGGTCAAGGATTGTCATGTCGGCTCCATACCCAGATGCAGCCAGCAGCGCACCAGATGATCGTCATCGGCGGCTGCCAGGGGGGGCTCCGACTGTCGGCAAATATCGAGAACCCGGACGCATCGGTCCTGGAACCGGCAACCGGTGGGCAGATCAAGCAGGTTGGGTACGATGCCGGGGATTGTGGTAAGTTGTTCGTGCTTGCCTTTTTGACGGCGACCGCGCGGGATCGAGCCCAGCAGTCCGATCGTGTAGGGATGCAGCGGATCGGCGAAAAGAGACCTGACATCGGCGTGTTCGACCACCACCCCGGCATACATCACCGATACCCGCTGGCACATTTCGGCGATTACCCCCATGTCGTGGGTAATCAGCATGATCGCGGTGTCGTTTTGTTCCTTCATGCGGTCCATCAGATCCAGGATCTGGGCCTGGACCGTGACATCAAGCGCTGTCGTCGGCTCATCGGCCAGCAACAGCCGGGGCCGGCAGGCCATCGCCATGGCGATCATCACCCGCTGCCGCATACCGCCGCTTAATTGATGCGGAAAATCCCTGGACCGGGCCGCCGGGGCCGGAATTCCCACTGCGGCGAGCATTTCGACCGCGCCGTTCATGGCCTCGCCCTTCGATAATTTTCGATGCACCCGAATCGATTCGGCAACCTGGTCGCCGACCCGGAAAATCGGATTAAGAGAAGTCATCGGTTCCTGGAATATCATCGAAATCTCGTTGCCACGGATCTCGCGCAACTCTTTATCGCCGGCCTCGACCAGATCGCCGCGGCCTTCGAATTCTATTTTTCCCGACACGATGCGACCCGGCGGGTTCGCTATCAGGCCGATGACCGACAGTGCGGTGACACTTTTTCCGCAGCCGGATTCACCGACCACCCCCAGAGTCTCGCCCTTGCCGACTTCCAGCGACACCCCATCGACCGCCCGAACGACACCACCGAAGGTAAAAAAATGGGTCTTTAGTTCGCTGATCTTGAGCAGGGGCGCCGGGTCTTCGCTTGCAACGACCATATTCTAGTCCCGTAATCGTGGGTCAAGGGCGTCACGCAGACCGTCGCCCAGCAGGTTAAAGCCTAGCACGGTGATGAAAATCGCCAATCCCGGCAGAGTCGCCACATGCGGCGCCGCAGACAGGAACTGCCGACCGCTGGCCAGCATGGTGCCCCAATCGGATGTCGGCGGCTGCACGCCCAGGCCGAGAAAGCTTAACGCCGCCGCCGCCGTAATCATCCAGCCGATATTCAGCGTCGCGGCGACAATTACCGTCGATAGGCAATTCAGCAAGACGTGCGAAATCAGGATCCGGGTGTTGCTGGCGCCGATCCCCTTGGCCGCCATGACGTAATCGGATTCGCGAATCGACAGTGTCACGCCGCGCACGATGCGGGTGAAAAAGGGAATATTAACCAGCGCCACGGCGATCATGCCGTTAAGCAGCCCCGGCCCCAACACGGCGATCACGGTAAGCGCCAGCAGGAAATACGGAAAGGCCATCAGGATATCGATAAACCGGCTGATGACGCTATCCAGCCAGCCCAGAAAATAGCCGCTGATTAGCCCAAGCAGGGTGCCCAATACCAACGCGATGCTGGTCGCCGAAAGCGATACCAGCAGGGTCACCCGCGCGCCCCAGATCAGCCGGCTCAGAATATCCCGCCCCAACTCGTCACTACCCAACAGCCGACCGGCGGAGCCTATCGGTCCAAGCCGCGCCGGGGCATTGACCGCATTGGGATCGAGCGGCGCCAGCCAGGGCGCGAAAATCGCCATGGTTACCGCGATAAAGACGATAACCGCACCCAGTATTGACAGCTTGTTCCGGCGAAACCGGGCAAACACCGACTGCGTAGGCGGAAAAATATCCGCCGCCGCGCCGGGGCCATCCGGCATATCCGACCGGGCGCCGTTTTCCAGTACAGTTTTCCCGGTCATCATCGGTACCGTATTCGGGGGTCCAGATAAGCGTACAGCATATCGACCAGCAGATTGACAAAAACGAACATGGCGGCGACGAGGAAGACCCCCCCCTGAACCATGGGATAATCCCGCGCCTGAATGGCCCGGACCATCATCTGGCCGATTCCGGGCCAGGAAAAAACCGTTTCCGTAATAACCGAACCGCCGAGCAGATAGCCGACCTGCATCCCCAGCACCGTGACGATAGTGATCGAGGCGTTCCTGAGCGCATGGACATAAATCACCGTGCGTTCGCCGAGGCCCTTGGCGCGCGCCGTGCGGATATAGTCCTGGCGGATTATTTCAAGCATGGCGGACCGTGTCATTCGGGCCAGGATCGCCGCCGAAACGGTGCCCAGGGTAACGGCAGGCAGCACCAGATGACGGAGCAGGTCGAAAAAATCACCGCCGGCGGGAGAATACATACCGGCCGATGGCAGCCATCGCAAATTCATCGCAAACCCCAGAATGGCGACGATGCCGGTAAAAAACAACGGCATACTAACACCGGCCAAGGCCAGCAGCATGACCCCGGAATCGAATAATGAATACTGCCTGACGGCGGAAATAATCCCCGCCGACACCCCCAGCAACACGGCTATAATAAGGCTGGTAATGGTCAGGATGGCGGTCGCCTGGAAGCGCGACCAAACTTCCGGAAAGACTTCCCGGCCCAACACGATGGAGCGGCCGAAATCCCCCCTGGCCATCTTCGAAACCCAGGTAACATATTGTTCAAGCAGGGGTTTATCCAATCCCAGGTCCTGCCTGACCTGGGCAATGGATTTGGCGTTGGCTTCCGGTCCCAGCAGCACCAGCGCCGGATCGCCCGGGGCCAGATGCAACATCGAGAAAACCAGCACCGAGACACCGAACAGGACCGGTATGGTATGCAAAAGCCGCCGGATTAAGTATTGCCGCATGGATGTAGTAAGCCTGAATCAAAGAAGGCGAAACGGGTCGGCGTCCCGACCGGCGCCAGGGCGCCGGTCGGTTAACGGTTAGTTCAGGGTAACATTCTTGAACTTAAAGTCGAAGTTTGGCGACATTATAAAGTTCTTGACCCGTTTGTTGTGAACGACGATCTGTGCCCCGTGATCGATAAAAATCCAGGGAGCATCATCGACGATCAACGCCTGCGCCTCGCGATACTGCTTCAGCCGTACCGCCTGGTCAGTTTCCCGACGGGCGTCGCTGAGTAACTTGTCGACCTTGTCGTTCTTGTACCATCCGGCGTTCCAGGCCGGCGGATGGGCGCTGGAATGGAACAGGCGATAGAGCACATAGTCGGGATCGCCGACCGTGGAATTCCAGGACATGGCGGCCATTTGCGGGCTCTTGCGATACTGCGCCAGATAGGCGCCCCATTCCATGGTCTGAATTTCACATTTGATGCCGACGGCGGCCAGGTTGGCCTGAACGTATGTCCCCATATCGACCGGCGACTGCATGCCGGAACCCGACACCGGAACCATCATCTTGCATTCGAACCCGTCCGGGTACCCGGCCTTCGCCAGCAGTTCCTTTGCTTTCGCCGGATTGTAAGTATAGCGGGTCACGTTTTCGTTGTAAGCCTTGCCGTAAATCGGCGACAGCGGCGAATAAGCGATGGTGCCGGTGCCTTGCAGGATGTTCTTGACGATGGCTTCCTTGTCTACCGCATAGTTCATGGCCTGACGGATCAGCTTGTTGTTGAACGGCGGATTTTGCAGTTTGGTATTCAATACAAAATACCATACATGGGCGCTCAATCCCTCCAGAACCTTGACGTTGGGATCCTTGCGCAGCGCCCCCAGACTTTCGGTCGGCACATCGTAGGTAAGATCGACCTCGCCGGTGGTAATGGCGCTTAATCGCGCCTGGGCCTCGACGATGGGCACGAAGATCAGCTTCTTGACGGCGGGTGCGCCGCCCCAGTAGTCCTCGTTGGCTTCAAGCACCGCCTTCACGCCCGGCTGCCAGTTGACCAGCTTGTAGGGACCGGTGCCCGACGGGTGGGTGGTGATGTCTTTGCCCCATTTCGCCAGCGCCGCCGGGCTGACGATCCGGATCGACAGATGGGTCAGGTATTGCAGGAACGGGCCAAACGGCTGTTTCAGATTAAAGCGAACCGTAGAGCTGTCGATCGCATCGATCGATGCAACATTGCCCAGGTATTCTTCCGCAAACGGATATTTGCCTGACCCGTGCGCCGGATGATCGTCCTTGAACTGGCGTTCCATGCTGTACTTGACGGCCTCGGCGTTAAACGGCGATCCGTCATGAAATTTCACGCCCTTGCGAAGCTTGAATGTATAGGTCTTGCCGTCGGCAGAAATATCCCACGACACGGCCAGCGCCGGCGCGATCTCGTAGGTTCCGGGCTTGAACCCGGTCAGGCCTTCGTATACACGCCGGACCGCGCGCGCCGTGTTCAGGTCGGTGACCTGCGGCGGATCGAAGGTAACCGGTTCGGCGACCAGACCAACCACCAGCGTATCGCCGGCGGCATTGGCGGCACTGCCGAACGGCGCCCCCCAAAGCAGTAAAAACAAGGCAAAAACGGGCACGGCGATGGCGACTTTCGACAGTCCGCGCCTTATACTATTGAAGGACATTATGCTCTCCCCTTTATTGATTTCAAACCGGGAACCTGCTGCCGGCTCCCCAACAATCGCGTTCCTGCAATATATTACTCCTATTCAAAAGAAAAGCATTTTAATTATTGCGTATATTAGGTACATGATTAGAATATTTTTCCATTAAAATTCTAAATCCTGGATAATTCTTCGTGGATTCAATTGACATCAAAATTCTTGCCGAATTGCAGTCGAACGCCCAGATTTCCAACACCAATCTGGCGGAAAAGGTGGGGTTGAGCTCGACGCCATGTTGGCGACGTGTCCGCAATCTTGAAAAATCGGGCGTTATCCAACGGCGAGTGACCCTTTTGGACCGCCAGAAGATGAACGTCGAGGTCGACGTTTTTGTCTCTATCCGGACCCGCCGCCACAATACCGAATGGCTTGAGTCATTCGCCGAATCGGCGGCGCGGCATCCGGAAGTCGTCGAATTTTACAGAATGAGCGGCGAAGTCGATTACCTGCTTCGGGTAGTTGTCCCCAACATCGCCGCTTACGACGCCTTCTATAAGCGCCTAATCCAGGACGAGGGCATCTTCGATGTCAGTTCCAGCTTCGCCATGGAAACCATCAAATACACCACCGCCCTGCCGCTGGGATATATCGACACGTAGCGCTTCGTATCGTTATTCCTGCGGCCATTGCCGCCAACCAGCGTTGGCCCCTGGACTTCACACAAGACGCGCTGGCAAACGGCAGAAAATTCCGTACCGCCAATCTGAAGGACGATTGCAGCCGCGAGTGTCCAGGTCGGACAGAGAGAAACTGGTGCACCCGACAGGATTCGAACCTGTGACCTCTGCCTTCGGAGTGTGCCTGTTCGAATAAAAGTGTAGTTAAATCAACGCGTTGTTCGGGTGCTGTTGTGCCATTTTCCGAATAAAGCTGATTAAAACGGATTAAGTCTGAATGGGGGTGGCACAGTTTTGGCACAGTTGCTGAGGAACACTTTAGGATGCGCGTACAGTAGGAAATCAATAAATTTGTGCCAATAGTTATACCTAAAAAAGTAGTAATTTAGACCTTATCGGACAGTTGATGTGCTGACACTGTGTCTGTCGGGTGGGGTATATCTAATTGCTATGAAACTGGCTCAAAAAAGATATTTGGGATGTACGCATCTATATCGAAATCATATTGAGACATAAATTCTTCTTCAGCAAATTTGCTCATATCATCATCCAACAAGTGGCGTTGGATAATGATAATTTTCTCATTCTCATTCCCCTTATTGCTGGCTTCGTGCGCGGCCCACTGGGCTGAACGTTTAAGCATAAGGGCGTCATTGCCATTGGACCGTAAGAAGACACCTTCGTCTTCAGCTTTGCAGGCTATAGAATAAGCATCTCTATATGTCCCGTTTTCAAATTTGGTGAGAATGTCATGCTTGTAGATTGATCTTTTTGTTTCTATAGCTTTTTTAGAGATTTTCGAAACCAACGCCTCGTAAAGTTCGTCAGTTAACTGGCGCTGTTGATCTCTGGTCATAACTGCATCTAGGTGATCGTGTAGAAGGATTCCGTGATTACTTAAGCCGTAATCTTCCTTAAGCCCATCAAACGGACCCATGAGGTCACAAGCTTTTTGTGGGTGGAGTTCCTTAATCCGTTCAATAAATTGGGTAACAGCTGCCGAGTACTCATCTGGCAAGAATACCCGAACAAGATTAAGAGATATAAGATACGGCCAAATTTCATATTGTTCATTAAAGTATCTAACGTCTGCCCATTCTCTATAAGCATAAATAATAATTTTATCCGTTTCAGTGGAAAAAATGGGTTCTTGTGAAAGCCGTTTATTTGCGTCCACATCAATTTTGAATTCTTCTGGGGGGATGTAGCTTCTGCAAAGGCCTAATCTTGCAAGCACTCTTTTGTTATTGTTCTCGCCAAATGGCCAGCATCTTTGCCCTGCTTCCTGAATAATAAGTTGAACGATACTTTTACGTAGCTTTAAGTGATCGCCAAAATCAGATGACCATTGACGAGCTTGCTTTTCATAATCGTCCAAATGAGGGAGGAGGGAATAGGCTTTCAAGCAAGTTTCAAACATTTTCTCACGGAGTTGGTTCGCATTGCCAATTGCCTCATCTTCCAAAAATTCATAATTTTCTTCCTCTCGGCTCATCGAGTCGGCCCATTCTTGCTTTAAACGGTAGTCAAATGCCTTGCGGCCCTCCATAGATGTCATGCGGAACAATAACCTGGTTTTTTGAAACCATAATCCAGCATGGTTTTCAGTTTGCTCAAGCGCTTGATCCAATAATCTCTTGGCAATTTTAATGGCGCCCAGTTCGATATAATGTTCAACCACTTTGCATACGGCATCAGGCTCGCCTTGCTGATAGCCATCATCAAGTGTTAAATCCTCTATCGCATTTAGCAGCTTAATGCCTCCGACAGTGGGGCGCTCTGCGTAAACAGCTGAAGGGGCTGATTGAACAATATCGAACAGGTTCACTTGGTCAAAAGGCGTGTCTCCTGAAATCGCCTTGTGTACATTAGGGAGTGCAGCAGCGGCATTTGTATATATGCCTGACTTAAGGCGCAAAATTTCCATCGACAGTTCAAGTTCGACATCAGGAATTTTGTGATTCTCATAGATAAGCTCGATTAAGCTTTTGGTCGTTATGCCGAATATTGCGCTTAAGATTGTAGTGTTCTGGAGTAGGCGAAATGAAATTTTTGAGATATCGATAGCTTCTTCGGAAGTTGCATTATCTTTATAGTAGGGGGAAACTTTCTTTACTTCCTTACTGACAAATGCTCGGTAAATTGGGTCTGCAAGTTTGGTGTTAAATTTGCTTGTTCCCTCTAAG
>CAZZKE010000081.1:0-11616 GCA_964655005.1 uncultured Thalassospiraceae bacterium
TTGGTGGGCTGTATAGGATTCGAACCTATGACCCGCTGATTAAGAGTCAGCTGCTCTACCAACTGAGCTAACAGCCCAACGAGTGGGAATTTCGCGGTCTTGCGGACCGGGAGTGCAGCGATATAGCAGAGCCCGACCGCTTTGTCGATATTTCAAATAAGGTCACCCGCAGGTCGCTCGAAATGGCTCACGGGTCATCGCCAAAGCCGCGCCTGCCAATGGTTTCATCGCGCTGAACATGGACCATAAGCAGCAGTCCGAAACCGAACAGCAGGGTCATCATCGCGGTGCCGCCGTAGGAAATCAGCGGCAACGGCACGCCAACCACCGGGATCACCCCCATGACCATGGCGATGTTGATGAACACATACAGGAAAAACGTCGTCGTCACTCCCATGCCGACCAGCCGCCCAAACTGGTTGCGGCAACCAAGCGATATGGAAAAGCCATAAATCAGGATAAGAATATACAGGCCGAGCAAGGCCAGGCCGCCGACCAGGCCCAGTTCCTCGGCCAGCATGGTGAAGATGAAGTCGGTCTGTTTTTCCGGCAGAAAACTTAAATGACTCTGCGTACCCTGCATGAATCCCTTGCCGAACAGGCCGCCCGAGCCCAGTGCGATTTTCGACTGGATAATATGATAGCCGCTGCCAAGGGGATCGCTTTCCGGATTAAGAAACGTCAGCACCCGTTGTTTCTGGTATTCCCTTAAGAACTGCCAGCCAACCGGGGCGGATATCAGGGCAAGGACCAGAACCACCGCGAATTTCCAGATTCTGACCCCGGCCAGAAAGAAAATTGCCCCACTGCCAATAACCAGCATCAGCGCCGTGCCCAGATCCGGCTGGCGCAAGACCAGGGCCGAGGGCGCCAATACCATCAGCAGCGGCGGCACCAGAAAAAACGGTCGGGCTACTTCATCAAGCTTGCCGCCATGGAAATACCGCGCCAGGGCGACCACCAGGGCAATTTTCATCAGTTCCGATGGCTGCAGGTTGATAACGCCTAAATCGATCCACCGTTGCGCACCCATGCCAACAGTGCCGCCGAATTCAACCGCCGCCAGCAACCCCAGGGTAACGGCATAAAAAACATAGGCATACCTTAGCCACAGGCGAAGATTGGTCATCGCCACGGCCAGCATGACCGCCAGGCCGACCCCGAAACGGACCATCTGGCGAATGGCCCAGGGCTCAAGCGAGCCGTTGGCCGCCGAATAAAGCATGGCGAAACCGACCGATGCCGTACAGGTAAGCAATAACACAAACAGCCAGTGGACGCGCCACAACCGCTGGCGCAGACTTAGTCCGGGAGCGCTTAGCAGATTCCGCGCCATCAGGCGCCTCGACGCTTGCGTTCAACGCCGGTCGATATCGAAACCGCCGGAATTCTTTCCCCCGGCCCGGCGGAATTCCTTTTCTGCGCCTCTTGCAGGATATCCCGCACGATCGGGGCCGCCACGCTGGACCCGCCGCCACCGTGTTCGACGACCACCGCGGCGGCGTAGCGCGGCGCCTGAATCGGGGCGAACGCCACGAACAGCGCGTGGTCACGTTGCTTCCACGGTCGTTGCTTGTTTTTCAGGATGCCGGTAAGACGCTCCTGCTTGCTGATGCGGCGAACCTGAACGGTTCCGGTTTTACCGGCCATCCTGAATTCCGGGTCCTTTATACGGGCCCGGTAGGCGGTACCGAAAGGCTTGTTGACGACGTTTTCCATGGCATTGCGAACGATCGCCAGATGTTCGGGGATCAGGCCAAGGCTTTTTACCGGGGCCGGTGGCGACCGCCGGTCGGGTTGTGCGGTCGCGCCCGGCCGGATCAGATGCGGGATAACGGCGTTACCCCCATTGGCCAACCGGGATACCATTACCGCCAATTGCAATGGTGTGGTCAGGATAAAGCCCTGGCCGATGCCTGAAATCAACGTCTCGCCCTGCTGCCATGGCTCGCCGATAACGGCCCGTTTCCAGGCGTCACTGGGTATCAGCCCGGGTTTTTCACCCGGCAGGTCTACGCCAAGTTTAGCGCCCAGGCCGAATCGTCTGGCCATTTCACCGATCCGTTCGATACCGGTCCGTTTCGCGGTTTCGTAAAAAAATACGTCGCACGACTGGGCGATGGCGCCGGCGACGTCGAGACTGCCGTGACCACCCCGTTTCCAGCAATGGAAGACGGCGTTGCCCAGCTTGATCTTACCGCTACAGAAAAAATGGGTATCTGCGGTTATCGCCCCTTTTTCGAGTCCGGCCAGGGCGACAACCATCTTGAATGTCGATCCCGGCGCATACTGGCCGACGATAGCCTTGTTGCTCAACGGTGATTTTTCATTATCGACCAGGGTTTTCCATTCATCGCCGCTCAGGCCCCGGTTGAAAGCATTGGGATCAAAACTGGGGGCCGAGGCCATGGCCAATACATCGCCATTATGTACATCCATGACCACCGCCGCGGCGCTTTCTTCGCCAAGGCGCCGCATGATCTTGCTCTGCAACGCGGAATCGATCGTCATTTGCAGACGTTCCCCCGGGCGGCCTTCGGTCCTGGTAAGTTCACGGATGACCCGGCCGAAGGCATTGACTTCGACCTGCTGGCTGCCACTGAACCCGCGCAGGGCGAGATCATAAATTTTTTCAATACCGGACTTTCCGATACGAAAACCGGGTAATTGCAATAATGGATCACTACCGGATTCCGCCTCGGATACGGCGGCGACATAGCCCACGGTATGGGCCAGATCATAGCCGTCCGGATAGTACCGGCTTTGCCCTACATCGATGCTCAGGCCCGGCAAATCGGGGGTGTTGACTTCGATCCGCGCGACATCTTTCCAGTTCAGGTTTTCGCGCAAGGTAACCGGCACGAAGCTTCGTTTGCGATGGATATCGCGCAGCATCTTTTTCGTCTCGCTATCGCTGATCGGCAGTATGCGGCCCAGCCGGGCCAGGGTTTCTTCGATATCGCCGGCCTGCTCCGGGACCAGCAGGATGCGGTAATTATCGCGGTTGTCGGCGACCGGAATTCCAAACCGGTCGAATATCCGGCCCCTGGGCGGCGGCAACAGGCGGAAATTGATCCGGTTTTCATCGGCCAGCGTCCGGTAGCGGTCGGCTTCGATTACTTGCAAATAGTACATACGACCGGCCAGCGCCGACAGCAGCAAAGCCTTGCCGCCGCCCAGCATTGCCGCCCGGCGGCTGAATAATTTATGGCGTTCGCTGTCTCTATGCATTTAGAGTCTTTACGTCAGATTTGGGCCAGAAAGGCCCTTTGCCAGCGCATGAATATCCAGGTCAGCATCGGGAACATACCCAACGACAGCAGATACTGGAAGAAAAGCGCATTGCCATCAACAATCGTTACATAAAATAGCGAAACAAGAAACCAGTCGGCGGCACCGGCGGCGGCGGCGACCAGCGCAAACCCAAGCCAGACCACGGCAAACGACTTGCCGACCAGAAACCGGCGCTGGCCAACAACGATGCCATAAACGCCCAGAAACACCATGGCGCTCATGCCAAGCGGCGCACCGGTCAGGATGTCTTGCAGAAGGCCGACCAGAAATACCACGTAGGCCGGCATCAATTGCGGTCGATTAACGGCCCAGTGATAGACCGCCATCAACGGCAGCAACGGCATCACCCTGGCCATCCCCGGAACGTGCAGGGGCAACACGTTCAGCATTACCAGCGCCACGGTCAGCCCGAAAGGGGTCATCTTCCTGGCCAGCGTGTCGAGTCGTTGCCACAGTACTGTTTTCATTTTTCCGGCGCCGCGGACTTTATCTTTCCCGGAAGCGGAATAATCCCCTTCAGGCCGAAGTCGATCAGGCGCACATATTCGATGCGGTCGCGACGCACGAAAGGCTGCATGGAAATACCCGCTTCACTTACCGATTCGATAACGCCGACGGGTAACCCGGCGGGGAACACGCCGCCGTGTCCCGACGTCACGATGCGATCGCCGGGCGATACCGTAACACCGGGCGGCAGGTGAATAAGGCGCGGCCGGTCGGTATTGTTGCCGGCCAGAATAGCCCGTGTCCGGGTGGATTCCACCAGCACCGGAATGCGCGAGTTGAGATCGGTAATCAGCAGGACACGGGTGGCGCGGGCGCCAAATCCGGCGACCCGGCCGACCAGCCCGTCGCCGGTCACGACGGCCTGGCCATTGCTTACGCCCGCTTGCGAGCCGATATTCAGCAGCAGGCTATGGGCGAAGGCGCCACCGCTATCGGCGATGACGCGGGCGGTCAGGTAGCTGGCCCGCGGCCCCGGAACAAAATTCAGTTGTTCGCGCAGCGCCTTGTTCTCCGCCTCAAGAACCCGGGCGACACTTTGCCACTGCAACAGGCGCTCGTTATCCTGGCGCAAGACGGCGTTTTCACTGCGGATATCGGCCAGTTCGCGAGCCCGCTGGATAATTTCGTTGGCGGTTTCTACGGGTTTGGATGCGACTTCCAGAATAGGCGCGAAAGCATCGGTGATCTGGGCGCGGAATCGCTCGACAAGCAGGACATCGGCTTTGCCCAGCAACATCAGGGCGAACGCCGTCACCACCAGCCCGGCATAAGTGAAGCGATGGGCCAGGCTCTTGATCGGCGCCGATACGCGACTGGAAAATCTCTGGCCTGCCTTCAAATGTCGACCCCTATGTTTTCACAGCTCTCAAGCAGCAAGGGCGCAATGACACAGCCCATTGGTTCAATAACGCCCAATCAAGCCGTATCATCCAAGTCTTAAGAAATACTTGTCTGAAGGATATATATGACCAGACATCCCGTTAGTCCAGTCGCACCGCCTGTTTAATACATGCTGGTCAAAACATTTTTCAGGCGCTTCATTTCTTCAAGCGCCCGCCCGGTTCCCAGCACCACGCAGGACAGCGGATCATCCGCCAGCGAAACCGGCAGGCCGGTGGCGTGGCGCAGTACGAAATCCAGGTTGCTAAGCAAACCGCCGCCGCCGGTCAGCACGATACCCTTGTCGACGATATCGGCGGCCAGTTCGGGCTCGGTATGTTCCAGCGCCACCTTGACCGCCTCGATTATGGCGCCGACCGGTTCGGCCAGACTCTCGGCTATCTGACGTTCGGAAATGATCAATTCCTTGGGCACCCCGTTCATCAGGTCGCGGCCCTTTATTTCCATGGTCCGGCCTTCGCCTTCGTCGGGCGGGCAGGCAGAGCCGATTTCTTCCTTGATGCGCGCCGCGCTGCCTTCGCCGACCAGCAGGTTATGGTTGCGACGGATATAGCCGATGATCGCCTCGTCCATTTTATCGCCGCCGACCCGCACCGAACGGGCATAGACGATACCGCCAAGACTAAGCACCGCCACTTCGGTAGTGCCGCCGCCGATATCGACAACCATGGAACCGGTCGGCTCGGTCACCGGCAGCCCGGCGCCAATCGCCGCCGCCATCGGTTCCTCGATCAGAAAGACCCGCCTGGCCCCGGCGCTTTCGGCCGATTCCTGAATCGCCCGGCGCTCGACGGCGGTGGAACCCGAAGGCACGCAAATAATCACCAGCGGGGATGCGAAGCTGCGCCGGTTATGCACCTTGCGAATGAAATACTTGATCATCTCCTCGGCGACTTCGAAGTCGGCGATGACGCCATCACGAAGCGGCCGGATGGCGCTGATGTTGCCCGGCGTGCGGCCCAGCATCTGCTTGGCTTCCTCGCCAACGGCAAGAACCTGTTTCTTGCCCTTGAATTCGGCGATGGCGACGACCGACGGTTCGTTCAGCACGATCCCCCTGCCCTTGACATAAACAAGGGTATTCGCCGTCCCCAGGTCGATGGCCATGTCGGCCGACAGAAAGCCGAAGAGTCTGGAAAACATCGATCCTCACATTCCGTAAAGTATATCGTTGATAAATCCGTTTTCAGCGCTCGCGCAAGGAAAAGGGATGCCGGAGATTCTCCCCTAGCATCCCTTTATAAAAAGTCATTCCCTCTTAGGCTAGGCAGAAAGCGCAGAAGGGGCCGATTTTTCACGTTTTACCAAAAGCTTGTTCAGGGCGTTTATATAGGATTTAACCGACGCCACCATGGTATCGGTGTCGGCGCTTTGGCCATTGACCGTCTTGCCGCCTTCTTCCAGCCTGACGGTGACTTCGGCTTGCGCGTCGGTTCCATGGGTCACGGCATGGACCTGATAGAGCTGCAACACCGCGTCGTGGGGGAACAATTGCTTGATGGCGTTAAAGGCGGCATCGACCGGGCCGTCGCCGGTGGCCTGGCAGGTTTTGATCTCGCCGCCGATATCCAGTTCCATCGAGGCCTTCGGCGGACGGTGCACGGTGCCGCACATTATTTCCAGGGATTTCAGCTGCACCACATCGTTGACCCGGACCACCTGATCGTCGACCAGGGCGACGATATCCTCGTCGAACACGTCTTTCTTGAGGTCGGCCAGATCCTTGAAGCGCTTGAAGGCATCCTTGATGGCGTTGTCGCCCAGATCATATCCCAGGTCCTTGAGTTTCTCGCCGAAGGCATGTTTGCCGGAATGTTTGCCCAGCACCAGTTTCGATTCGCCAAGGCCGATCGTTTCCGGGCTCATGATTTCATAGGTCCCGGAATGCTTTAACATGCCGTCCTGATGGATCCCCGATTCATGGGCGAAGGCGTTGGCGCCGACGATCGCCTTGTTGGGCTGGATCACGAAGCCGGTTACCGCCGAGACCAGTTTCGAGGCCTTGTTGATATGGGTGGTGTCGATGCCGGTGGTGAACGGAACATGGTCGGACCGGGTTTTCAGGGTCATCACGATTTCTTCCATGGCCGCGTTCCCGGCCCGCTCGCCAAGGCCGTTGATGGTGCATTCGACCTGGCGGGCGCCGGCCTGAATGGCGGCCAGCGTATTCGCCACCCCAAGCCCCAGATCGTTGTGGCAATGCACGGAAATGACCGCCTTGTCGATATTCGGCACCCGGTTGAACAGCATGGTAATCAGGGCGGCGAATTCATCGGGCACGGCATAACCGACGGTATCGGGTATATTGATGGTGCGGGCGCCCGAGTCGATGGCGGTTTCGACGCAACGGCACAGAAAATCATGATCCGTACGCGAACCGTCCTCCGCCGACCATTCGACATCGTCGGTATGGTTGCGGGCCAGGGTAACACTGTCACGCACCGCCTGATGCACGGCCTCGGGCTCCATCTGCAACTTATATTCCATATGCAACGGCGAGGTTGAAATGAAGGTATGAATGCGACCTCGGGGGGCGGCGCTGATGGCTTCGGCACAGCGTTCGATATCGCCCTTGGTCGCGCGCGCGAGACCGCATACCGTCGAGTCCTTGACGACTTTGGCGATTTCACTGACCGCCTCGAAATCGCCGTCCGAGGCGATCGGGAAGCCGGCTTCGATGACATCGACACCCATGCTTTCGAGAACCAGCGCGATCCGCAGTTTTTCGTCCAGGTTCATGGAAGCGCCCGGCGACTGTTCGCCATCGCGCAGGGTGGTGTCGAAAATGATTATTCGGTTGGAATCAGTACTGTCGCTCATGGGATTAGTGTCCTTGCGTCTACAGGTGTTGCGTCCTGAATTTCTGGAATTCGCGTCCCCTGGACATCACCGGCCATGGCAAGGCCGCAGAAGTCAGGGGCACCTAAGCAGAAGGTTCCCGTCGAGGATAATCAGCAGGGGCAGGGTCTGGGCACACGCATGGGCCGGGCCGGCAATCGCCGCGTCCGGACGGGATAACCCGCGCTGCGCATGTGACGTTTTCATTCAAGCCTCTGGTAACTTTTCGATCATCCCGGGAACCGCGACCCTGGCGGCCCCCGCGTTAACCGCGAACGGCTAATAGCGCATAAAAGACCGGGCATCACTCAGTTGTCAACAATCTTGACCGGTTTCAGTCCAATGTACGCCTGAATCGCAGCAGGGCCATGCCTCCGAAAATCAACACAAACAGGACAAGCACTTTCATTTCGCTGTCGATGGCGGAATACCCGACGCCTTTCAGCATGACGGCGCGGATAATCCGGATAAAATGGGTTAACGGAAATATCTCGCCAAGCACCTGCGCCCAGCCCGGCATACCGCGATAGGGGAACATGAAACCGGACAGCAGCAGCGACGGCAGGAAAAAGAAAAATGTCAACTGCATGGCCTGCATCTGCGTACGCGCTATTGTCGAGATCGTATAGCCGAGCAGCAGCAGCGCCAGGACAAAAATGAAGATGCCGGCAAGCAAAAGCATCAACGAGCCGACGAAGGGCACGAAGAACAATAGTCTGGCCGAGATCAACACCACGGCCACCTGAACCGCCGCCACCACCAGATATGGCGACACCTTGCCGAGCATTATTTCGAATGGACTGACCGGCATCGCCAGCAAGTTTTCCATGGTGCCGCGCTCTGATTCCCGGGTCAGCGCCATCGACGTCATCATCACCATGGTCAATTGCAGAATAACGCCAAGCAAACCGGGAACTATGTTGTACTGGGTAATGCCTTCCGGATTATACCGGCGATGGACGACGACTTCGAGCGCCTTGCCTTTCTGGCGCTGGTCCCGGGCTTCCGCCGACTGTTCACGCAGCAATGCCTTCGACGCGACGGTGCCGAGCGTCGAGATTGCGCCGGAAGCCACGGCCGGGTCCGTGGCATCGACTTCGATCAGAATTTGCGGATGGTCGCCCCGGTCGACGCGGCGCGCGAAATCCGACGGAATCGTCACAATGAACGCTACCGTGCCGTTTTCAATCAGCTTTTCGGCCTCTGCGGCGCTGGCCACCGGATAATCGAAGCGGTAATAGCCGGTCATTTCCAAGGCCGAAATCATCGCCCGGGTATAATGATCCTGACTGGTCGCGACCACCACGGCGGGCAGCCCTTTGGGGTCGTTGTTGATGGCGAAACCGAAAAGCACCAGTTGCAGCAGCGGCACGCCCAGCATCATCGCGAAGGTGATCCGGTCGCGGCGCATCTGAATCGCCTCCTTGGCGATGATCGCGAAGAGCCTGCGGAAGGAAAAAAAACCGCTCATGCCATGTTATCCGTCGAATCGCCCATGAACTGGATAAATACATCTTCAAGGCTGGTTTGGCCCCGGTGCGGGATGACGCCGGTTGTCCGCGCCACCCGTTCGACGGCGGCCTGAAGCGCCGCGCGATCCCGACCGACCACGTGCAGCGACATGCCGAACGGCGCGACCTGATCGACACCGGCCATGCCGGTAAGCGCGCCGGCCGCCTCGGTAATATTTTCGCCTTCCATAATGTATGTAGTCAGCCCCGCCTGTTTGATGACATCGGCGACCGCCCCGCCGGCCAGCAATTTGCCGAAAGATATGTAGTGGATGCGATGGCAGCGTTCCGCCTCGTCCATGTAGTGGGTCGAGACCAGAACCGTCAGGCCATCGCTGGCCAGGAGATTGATTTCGTCCCAGAATTCGCGCCGCGCCTTCGGATCGACCCCCGCCGTGGGTTCGTCCAGAAGCAACAGTTTGGGTTTGTGCATGATGCACGCGGCCAGCGCCAAGCGCTGTTTCCAGCCCCCCGAAAGTGTCCCCGCAAGCTGATTGCGGCGACTGGTCAGGCCCAGATCATCCAGTGTCCTGCGGACATGCTCCCTGACCGGCGACAACCCGTACAGGCGCGCCACGAAGGTCAGATTTTCCGCTATCGACAGGTCTTCATAGAAGGAAAACCGCTGTGTCATATAGCCGACCTCGCGCTTGATCTTCCGGCCTTCGCTGCGAATGTCGTATCCAAGCACCCGCCCTTCCCCCTGATCGGGCCTGAGCAATCCGCACATAAGCCTGATTGTCGTCGTCTTGCCCGATCCATTCGGCCCCAGAAATCCCGAAATTTCGCCCCGCGCCACGCTCATCGAAACGTCGTTGACCACGGCTTTGTCGCCATATTTTTTGACCAGGTTATGGACCTCGATCACGTTCATCATTGATCTCCATGCAGCGCCACATCGACGATCTGACCGGGATTCAGGGGCCGCGCCGGACTGTCCGGCCTGGCCTCGACCAGATAGACAAGCTTCTGCCGGTTCGTCAGCGAATATATAACCGGGGGGGTGAATTCGGGGTTCGGCGCGACATAGGTGACGGTCGCCGTCAGGCCATCGCCACAGCCGTCGCAGCGGACATCCAGCCGGGTCCCCGGCGAGATCCCGCGCAATGCCGGCTCCGGCAGGAAAAGTCTTAGCTTCACAGCCCCATCGGGCAACATGGAAAGGACCGGCGCCTGCGGGCCGGCGACTTCTCCGGGGTTACGGATGATATCGTAAATCCGGCCCGGATCCGGCGCCGACAGCGTCCGGTTTTCCAATCGCCATTCGGCACCTTCCAATGCCGCCTGCATTTGTTTGACCGCCGCCTCGGCGGCCTTGATCTCGTCGGGACGACCGGGAAGCCTGGCCACCGCCAGGCCGGCTTTCAGTTCCTCGACGGCGGCGTCGGCCCGCTCAACGGCGGTGGCGGCGGTATCGAAACTGGCTTGCGGCGCTATTTGACGCTCCAGCAGGTCCCTCTTGCGGGCCAGTACGCGCTTGGCCTCGGCGGCCTGCGCCTTCGCCGCAACCAATTCCGCCGCGACCATGGCGATTTCCTTGGAACGCTTGCCCCGGCGCAAATTGGCCAACCGGCTGACCGCCTGGGCCAACGCCGCGCGGGCCTCCGTCACCGCAATTTCGGCATCCCGCCGTTGCATCGTCGCCAGCGTCTGGTCGGCCTCGACATAATCGCCGCGCCTGACATCGACGGACCGCACCCTGGCGGTCTCGATCGGGGCGATCAGCACATATTCGCCTTCGACGTATCCGACCGCCAGCGGCGGCGGCGGATCGCAGGCGCTGAACAGGGAGGCAAGCAGCGGAAGCGCACAAACAAATTCAATCATTTCGTTCATCCTTTGCGGCGGCGACTAGTGTTCTCAAATTGCCGGTTATCGTGGCGATAATTTGTTCCGCCTGTTTCGGCCCGATCGCTTTCCAGCCCATCCGTTTGCAGACAATCGGCCGCGCCAGGCGAAAATACAGCACCTGACCCAGGATGGCGAACACCGCCAGGCGGGTCGCCGGGTCATCTGGGTCGCGGTGCGTCGCCTGCCCCCACAAGCGGCACAGGGCACGGTGAAAGGGATACATCATTTCGCGGTACATAAGATCGATTGCGGCGCTCGGATGGGTCATTTCCCGCATCACGAAAGCCGCGATATCGCGCGCCTCGGGCCGCACCGCGAAAAAACGGATCATGGCGACAAGCGCAGCCTCGATCGCAACCACGGCGCTTTCGTCATCGTCGCCGGGGTCCGAAGATAGTACGTCCGGGGCGATAACCTCTTTGATATTAGTGATAATCGCCTCCGCGCAGGCCAGGCGAAGGCCTTCCTTGCCGCCAAAATGATAGGCGATCGAAGCGATATTGGCGTCGGCGCCGGCCGCTATATCGCGTGTCGACGTCGCCCCGAAACCCCGTTCGCCGAACAGCCGAAGCGCCGAATCAATCAACGCGGCGCGAGTCCTTTCGGCGGAGGCTCTCCTTTTTCTTTCGCTCATATTCACCGGCACCATATGGCAGACAAGATAGTCCTTGCCTATATTTAATCAATCGATTGATTTATTTCAACCGCAAATATG
>CAZZKE010000082.1:0-11564 GCA_964655005.1 uncultured Thalassospiraceae bacterium
CGGGCGGCCAGTGCCGGATTATGGGTAGCGATCAACGCCGCCAATCCCGCCCCCCTGGCCAATTTCAACAAAACATTAAAAACATCGTCGGCGGTGTGGGGGTCCAGGTTGCCGGTCGGCTCGTCGGCAAGCAGGAGCTTCGGCGTATTGGCCAGCGCCCGGCCGATCGCCACCCGTTGCTGTTCGCCGCCCGACAGCCTGGCCGGGCGATGGCTGGCGCGTTCCGACAGGCCCAGCCAGTCCAGCATTTCGATGGCCCGGTCGCGGGCCTCGCGACGACCGGCCCCGGCGATTATTTGCGGGATCGCGATATTTTCGGTGGCGCTGAATTCCGGCAACAGATGATGATATTGGTAAACGAAACCGATGTTGTGACGACGCTGCCGGGTCAGCCCGTCATCATCCAGGCCGGTGCAGTTTTCGGCGCAGATAGTAACATTGCCGCTATCGGGCCGTTCCAGCAGCCCGGCTATATGCAGCAGCGTCGATTTGCCGGAGCCGCTGGGCCCGACCAGGGCGACCACCTCGCCTTCCCGCAATTTCAGGTC
The DNA here is from genome assembly GCA_964655005.1 of uncultured Thalassospiraceae bacterium. Lineage (GTDB taxonomy): Bacteria > Pseudomonadota > Alphaproteobacteria > Rhodospirillales > JABHCV01 > CAZZKE01. Next base: position 549 of record CAZZKE010000082.1, read on the forward strand.
GATATCGCGCAACACTTCCAGCCTGTTCTTGCCCTGCCGGAAAGTCCTGCCAACTTCGCTTAGGCCGAGCACGGCGTCACTCATATCTAAGCGCTTCCGCCGGGTCGATACGGGCCGCCCGCCAAGACGGATACAGGGTCGCCAGGAAGGACAGCCCCAACCCCATCAGCACCACCGCCACCACCTCGCCGGAGTCGACGACGGCCGGAAGCCGGGACAGGAAATAGATTTCGGCGGCGAACAGGTCGGTCCCGGTCAGACCCTGAATCCACTGCCGGATGGCTTCGATGTTCCGGGCGAACGTCAGGCCGAGCACGAGGCCTGCGAACGTGCCGATCACCCCGACCGAGGCGCCGCTCAGGAAGAATATTCGCATAATCGTGCCACGGGTCGCCCCCATGGTACGCAGGATGGCGATGTCGTGGCCCTTGTCCTTGACCAGCATGATCATCGAGGAAATTATATTAAAAGCGGCGACCACTATAATCAGCGTCAAAATCATGAACATGACATTGCGTTCGACCTGAATGGCGTTGAAGAAACTGGCGTTGGCCATCTGCCAGTCGTGGATGCGCGTCGGTTTATCCCACAGCGGCGGAATCAGGCGGCCAACCGCCATCGCCGCATCGGGATCATCGACAAACACCTCCAGGTTAGTGACCGCGCCGGGCATCCGGAAATAAACCTGGGCGGATTCCAGCGGCATGAAAATAAACCCGGAATCGTATTCGTACATGCCGATATTAAAGGTCGCCGCGACTTTATAGGAACGCATCCGGGGCACCGTGCCGAAGGCCGTGACATTACCCTTGGGCGATATCAAGGTGATTTTATGGCCGATCCCCAGCCGTAATTTACGGGCCAGACGGGCGCCGATAACGACGCTGTTCTTATCAAAATTCTGCAAGCTTCCGGCTTCGATTTTGTCGGCGATTATCGACCTGGACAACAAATCACGTTTCCTGAAACCGCGGACAACGGCGCCGCTGGCGATATCCTTGCTGGTCGCCATAACCTGGCCCTCGATAATCGGGGTTACCGACTTGACCCCGGGCAGCCGGCGAATTTTTTCCGCCAGATCGTCGAAATCGGTTAGCCGGTCATTTTTACCATAAACGCTCAAATGACCGTTGATGCCGAGAATACGGTCAAGAAGTTCCGCCCGGAACCCGTTCATAACCGACATAACGATAATCAGCGTGGCCACGCCAAGGGCTATTCCAAGCAACGAGAACCAGGCGATGACGGAGATGAAACCTTCCTGCCGGCGAGCCCGCAGATAGCGCATGGCCATCATCCATTCGAATGAGGAAAACACGGCCCGGCTACCCCGCCAGTCCGGCCAGCGCGGCGTCCGGCGACAGTTCCTGACGTTCTCCGGTCCTGCGGTTTTTCAGCTCGACCACGCCGTTTTTGATTCCGCGCGGGCCGATCACCAGTTGCCACGGCAGGCCGATCAGGTCCATATCGGCGAATTTGACCCCGGCCTTGCGGTCGCGGTCGTCGTAGAGCGTGTCAAAACCGGCCCGGCCAAGTTTGTCGTACAGGTCGTCGCATACCCCGTCACAAGCCGCATCGCCGGCCTTGAGGTTGATCAGGCCGACATCATAAGGGGTTACGCTGGCCGGCCAGATAATGCCGGCTTCGTCGTGCGAGGCCTCGATAATAGCGCCGACCAGCCGCGATACGCCGATCCCGTATGAACCCATTTGAACGGTGATGTCTTCCCCATCCGGACCGGTAACTACGGCGCCCAGCTTATCGGAATACTTGGCCCCGAAATGGAAGATATGGCCGACTTCGATGCCGCGCGCGGTGATCAGGTCATCGCCCAGCGCCCGTTCGGCGGCGGGATCGCGTTTTTCGTCGGTCGCCGCGTATTTTTCGGTGAAGGCATCGACCGTCGGCTGCAAGTCACCGGCCATATCAACCTGTCCCAGCCAATCGTTGTCGAGAAAATCCCGGTGACAGGCGATTTCGCTTTCGCCGGTATCGGCCAGGATCAGGAATTCGTGGCTCATGTCGCCGCCGATGGGGCCGGTATCGGCGGCCATGGGGATCGCCCGCAAGCCCAGACGCCGGTATGTCTTAAGGTAGGAGACGAACATTTTATTGTAGGACTTCCTGGCCGCGTCGGTATCGAGATCAAAAGAATAGGCGTCCTTCATCAGGAATTCGCGGCCCCGCATGACCCCGAACCGGGGCCGTACTTCGTCGCGGAATTTCCATTGAATGTGATAGAGCAACTGCGGCAGGTCCTTGTAACTTTTGATCGAACCGGCAAAAATTTCGGTGATCTGCTCCTCGTTGGTCGGGCCATACAGCATGTCGCGGTGGTGACGGTCGCGGATGCGCAGCATTTCCGGACCGTAATCGTCATAGCGCCCGCTTTTTCGCCACAAGTCGGCAGGCTGAATGGTCGGCATCAACATTTCGTGACAGCCGATGGCGTCCTGTTCCTCGCGCACGATCCGCTCGATCCGGCGCAACACCCTAAGACCCAGCGGCAGCCACGAATAGATACCGGCGCTGGACTGGCGGATCATGCCGGCACGCAGCATCAGGCGGTGCGAGGCGATCTGCGCTTCCGAGGGGGTTTCTTTTAAGGTCGGCAGGAAATAACTGGACAGTTTCATGGACAAAAAACCCTGGAATTTGAATCGATTGCGATGGCGCGGACTTTATGCCAACTGCGGCCCCGCCGCAATGTCGCAGCCCTATTTCTTGCCATAAACCCTGGCGCATTCGGCGGCAACCGCGTCCCGGTCGCCACCGTCCATGGGCTCGCCGTTCCAATATACCCTGCCGCCCCTGACCGTGACCTTGCCAATTGTCGATTCACCGGTCGAAGCGCCGGAACTGCCGAGGCCGTATTTCTTGTCCATATCGATGCCGTAATCGAACGTTATGTCTTTCGGAAGCTTGAGCGGCGCGGCGCCACCCAAATCGGCCGCCACTACTTTTTTGCCGCGTACATCGACCCCGGCCCGATAGGCTCCGCCGTCCGCCGGGAGCTGTTTGGCGATCTTCCTGCAAATACGTTCGGATACCCTGACTTTTGACGCCATGGCCGGTTCCGCAGGAATCAGCACGGCGAACAGAAATGCCGACAAAATCATGGCTATTCCGTATTTCACGGGGGTGTTTCCCTGTAAAATTCCTCTTCGACCCGGCTCCACGGTGGCTTTTTCGAGATGATACGGCGATAGGCCGGGCAGCTTTCGTGGTGGGCTCCGGGCAGGTAGCCGAGGCTCATCAGAAACTCGTTGACGATCTCGCCGCCGGTGAATTTGAATGTTTTTTTGAACAGTTTAACCCAGTCGGATTTAACCAGAGGGTGATGGCCTTCAAGAAATTTTGCGAAACCGCCGTGACTTTCGCGCATGATCCGGATGCGGTTGCCGTTTTCGATGATCGAGGTAATTTTCAGTCGATTGCGAATAATGCCGGCGTCGCCCAACAGGCGTTCAATATCCCGGTCCTGGTAATCGGCCACCGTATCGACATGGAAACCATCGAACGCCTTGAAGATGCCGTCCCGCTTTTTCAATACCAGTTCCCAGGACAACCCGGCCTGAAAAATCTCCAGCGCCAGCAATTCGAATAGCACCTCCTCGCCGCCCCTCGGCAGGCCGTATTCATCGTCATGGTAAGGACCATGCAGGGGGTGGCCGGGGGCCTGATCGCAATACCAGTTCATATAATTTTATAGCATCCCTTCCGGGTCAGGGCCAACTGACCCCGCTCGCCTGTTCCGACAAGTCCCAAAGCCTGGCCGCCGCCTCGTCATCTTCGCCTGGCCGGGCGATTGCCGCCCGCCCCACCGGGCCACGCATATTCATAAAACCGACCGGCCCATAAAACGCGCCGCCCTCGGCCCGTGGCTCGGCGGCGGCCAGCGCGGTGGACCATGAGCCGCGTTCGGCGGATTGGGCCACCAGCGGATTCAACAGCAGTTTCATGAACAATCCGGAAATCAATCCGGGGCCGGTGGTCTGCAAATTGGTCGCCGAATAACCCGGATGACAGGCGATGGCCTTCTGCCCGCTGCCCTTGGCCCGCAGGCGTTTGTCGAGTTGCCGCATGAACAGCAGGTTGGCCAGCTTGCTCTGGCCGTATGCGGCAGTGGAGTTGTAGCCTTTCGCAAATGTAATGTCCTCGAACTTTATTCGCTTGAGGCCCCAATCGTGGGCGATGCTGGAGACGATCACATAGCGCCCCGCGGTCGGTTCCAGCAGATCGGCCAACCGCGCACAAAGGGCGAAATGGCCCAGGTGGTTGGTGCCGAATTGCAGTTCGTGGCCCTGTTTGGTCAGTTCGCGTTTGGGCGTCATCATGATCCCGGCGTTGGCGATCAGGGCGTCGATAGCCGGAACCAGATTGCGCACATTTTGCGCCGCCGTTTCCACCGAGTTCAGGTCATCCAGTTCCAGGTCCAGCAAAATCACTTCGGCATCGGCGCCAAGTGCCGCCTTGATTCCGGCCACCGCCGCTTCGCCCTTGACCCGGTTGCGGCACAGCATCAGCACCCTGCCCCCCAGTGCGGCCAGGCGCCTTGTGGTTTCCAGGCCCAGGCCGCTGTTGGCGCCGGTGACCACGAAAGTCTTGCCATCGCAGCGGGGCAGATTGGCGGGGGTCCAGCCAGCGGGTCCGAACGGATTGCTATTTTCGGCCATATTACGCCCCTTTCGACTGTTCCAATTCTATTAGCGAGCCGGAAAAATCTTTCGGGTGGAGAAACAGCACCGGTTTGCCGTGGGCGCCGATTTTTGGCTCCCCGCCGCCAAGCACCCTGGCCCCACCGGCGACAAGCCGGTCTCTGGCGTCCATGATGTCTTCCACTTCCAGGCATACATGATGCATCCCGCCGGCGGGGTTTTTTTCCAGGAATCCCCGGATCGGCGAATTCTCGCCCAGCGGATAGAGCAATTCGATCTTGCTGTTGGGCAGGTCGACGAACGCCACCGTGACGCCGTGGTCCGGCTGATCCACCGGTTCCGACACCCGACCGCCCAGAACGTCGCGGTATTGGGCAATCGCCGCAACTAAATCGGGCACCGCCATGGCGACATGATTAAGTTTGCCAATCATCACTCACTCCTGTGCAGGTGAATTTGCGTAATCGGTTTCTTGCCGATGGCTTCGCGGAAGGTGCGGCGCACGGCGATGCGGATCGCCTCGTTTTCGGCATGGGCCGACAACCGGCCACCCATCGGCATGTCTTCGAGTACCCGCCTGGCGGCCTCTATGGCCCGTTCCAGCAGCGGATCATCGTCGCTTTCGACGATGCCCAGTGTCGTCAATTCCGGTTCGCCGAGCAATCTGCCATCGCCATCGACGACCAGCGACATAATCGCCACACCGTTCCACAAGGCCTGTTTCCGCTGCCGGTTCAGTTCGCCGTTCAAGGGTTCCAGCCGGTTGCCTTCCAGCGCCAGCCGGCCCGATTTGACTTGATCGATAACACCGGGTTTGCCGGGCGCGATGCGTATCACCGAGCCATTTTCGCCAACCACAGTGGCGCCGACCTGACAGCCGGTAGCCAGCCTGGCGTGTTCGGCCATATGACGAAATTCGCCGTGTACCGGGATGGCAATTTTCGGGTGAATGTGCTGATACATGCGGACCAATTCATCCCTGGCCGGATGCCCCGAAACATGGACAAAATGATCCTTCTCGGTCAGCACATCGACGCCGATACGCGCCAACTGGTTCTGCAGCCGGCCTATCGATGTCTCGTTGCCCGGAATTTGCCGCGATGAAAAAATTACCGTATCGCCCTGTTCCAGCGAAATTCTGGGATGGCCGCCGCCGGCGATACGCGACAGGGCGGCGCGCGGTTCGCCTTGCGATCCGGTACAGATAATCAGCGTCTTGTCGCGCGGCAGATAACCGGCGGCGTCTTCATCCAGAAACGCGGCGGTGTCTTCAAGGCAACCGTGCTCCCGCCCGACTTCCTGAAAACGCCACAACGATCGCCCGGCCAAAACCACATCCCGGTCGTTGGCCGCCGCCGCCGCCGCGATGGTTTCCAGGCGGGCGACGTTGGAAGCGAAACAGGTGACCACGACCCGCCCGGTCAGGCCGCCGATCAGTTGCGTCAGGCTTTCCAGCAAGGCCCCTTCCGAACCGGACGAACCCTGGGTAAAGACGTTGGTCGAATCACACACTATGGCCAGTGTTCCTTCGTCGCCAAGCGCATTCAGCGCCGCCTCATCGGAAGGTTCGCCGACCACCGGGTCCGGATCAAATTTCCAATCACCGGTGTGCAGGACCATGCCCAGCGGGGTGCGGATAGCGATGGCATTGGGTTCCGGGATCGAGTGGGTAAGAGAGATCAGTTCCAGATCGAACGGCCCGACCGAAAACCTGCCCTTCAACGGCACGATAGTCACCGGCACCTGGCCTTGCAGTCCGGCCTCGCGCAGTTTATGCCCCAGGATACTGGCGGTAAACGGCGTCGCATAAACCGGACACTTCAGGCGCCGCCATAAATACGCCACGGCGCCCAGGTGATCTTCATGGGCATGGGTCAACACAAGGCCATCCAGTTGATCCAGGCGCTCCTCGATAAAGGCCGGATCGGGCATCACCACATCGACGCCCGGCATACTGGCGTCGCCGAAGGTAATCCCCAGATCGATCATCATCCAGCGCTCGCGATCCTTCGGCCCAAAACCGTAGAGGTTCAGGTTCATGCCGATTTCCCCGGCCCCGCCGAGCGGCACGAACAGCAGTTCATTTTTTTCTGGCATATTTCCTACTTATTAAGCTGGTGTATGGCATAAAGCCCGCGCAGGGTCAGTTCCGGGTCGGCGCTTTCGATGGCGTCCGTCGATTGCGAGAACATCGAGGCCAGGCCGCCGGTGGCGACAACGTTCATCTGAGCGCCGAATTCTTCGGCGATGCGCCTGACGATACCCTCGATCATACTGACATATCCCCAGTAAATACCCGATTGCATGGCTTCTATCGTGCCCCTTCCGATGACCCGGTCGGGTCTGCCGATGGCAACCCTGGGCAGTTTCGCCGCCGCCATATGCAGGGCTTCCAGCGACAAATTGACCCCGGGCGCGATAACGCCGCCACAATAGGCGCCTTCGCCATCGACGACGTCAAACGTGGTGGCGGTACCGAAATCGACGACGATCAGCGGGCCGCCATAACGGTCGTGGGCGGCGACGGCGTTGACCAAACGGTCGGCCCCGACCTCTTCCGGCTGTTCCATCAATACATCGATTCCCAGGTCGACTCCGGGTTCACCGACCACCAGCGGCTCGTTATGGAAATATTTCCGGCACAGGGTTTTCAGATCGAACAGATTGGCCGGCACCACGGTGGCGATAATGGCGGCATCAATCATGTCGCGGTCCAGATCGGCGATGGCCATTAACTGAATTAGCCAGACGCCGAATTCATCGGCGGTGCGATAGCTGTCGCTGGAAGAGCGCCATTCCCCCTGTATTTCTCCGTTGCCGTCAAATACCGCGAATACCGTGTTGGTGTTTCCGGAATCAATCGCCAGTAACATGCCATATTCCTCTGTTTTCCCGAAGATCCCGGGCCTTCCGGGTTTTTCGGCGTTCCTGTTGCTCACGATGATCGAATATTGAAACCAGCGGAACAAAAATATCTCCGGCGGTAATACGTTTCTCGGAGCCGTCTGGCAACAACAAGATAAGGGCGCCGTCCTTATCCAGGGTTTTGAAAATGCCGGTAAATGTCTCGCGTTCCAGGCGCACCGTAATTTCCTTGCCGATGCCCGCCGCCCGCCCAAGCCAGGCCCGGCGGACCGGTTCGAAGCCCATGTTCTTCCAGGTCACCATGATCGCCAGGAAACGCCTGGTGAATGATTCCAGCATGGTTTCCGGGCTCAGCCCCTTTGCTCCTTCGGCCAGCAGCGAGGTCGCCGGATATTCCACATCATCCGGGAAATGGACGATATTGAGGCCGGCGCCGATCACCAGCCAGTCCATACCGCCGAGCGCCACGGCCTGGGATTCGAGCAGGATGCCCGATACCTTGCGGCCTTCGATCAGCACATCATTGGGCCATTTACAATGGACGAAAGCGCCCTTGGGCAATACCGCCGAAACCGTTTCGGCCATCGCCAGGGCGGCGACGAAGCTTAGTTGCAGGGCGCGCCGGGCGTGGCATTCCGGGCGCAACAACAGCGAACAATATAAATTGCCGGCTTCCGATTGCCAGCTTCGGCCCCGCCGCCCCTTGCCCGCCGTTTGCCTTAGTGCCCACACCACCGCGCCGTCTTCGACTTCGGCCCGGGCCAGGCGCTTTGCTTCTTCGTTGGTGCTGTCGATACTGTCATATGCCAGCACCCGGAAGGGGCTGGGCAGGATAACGTCGCGGCTCATCAGTTAAAAAAGTGACGCTGCGGCGATACTGGCGGCGTCAAGCAACGGCCCGGGAACTATGAAAAACAGCGCCACCAGAACACTGGCGCCAAGCATTACCGTGGCCAGATTACGGCCAATGGGCCGTTCCAGGGTATCCGTCGGCGGGTCGAAATAAACCACCTTGATGATGCGGATGTAATAAAACCCGCCGACCACGCTGGTCAAAACGCCGATGGTGGCAAGGCCGTAGAACCCGGCCTCTATGGCCGGCAGGAAAATATACAGCTTGCCGAAAAATCCGGCCAACGGCGGTATTCCGGCCATCGAGAACATGAAAATCGCCATCGCCGCCGCGACCAGCGGATGGGTCTTCGACAGGCCGGCCAGATCGCTGATATTTTCGACCATCCTGTCGCCGCGCCGCATGGTCAGGATGCAGGCGAAGGCGCCCAGATTCATAAACAGGTAAATCCCCAGGTAAATCAGCACCCCGCGGATTCCCTCTTCGGTGCCGACCGCCAGCCCGATCAGGGCGTAACCGACATGGCCGATTGAACTGTAGGCCATCAGGCGTTTGATGTTTGTCTGATTGATTGCGGCGAAAGCGCCGAGCACCATGGAGGCTATGGAAATGGCGATGACGATCTGCTGCCATTGCGCCACCAGGCCGCCGAACGGGCCGATCATGACCCGCATAAACAGGGCCATGGCGGCGAGTTTTGGGCCGACCGAGAAAAAAGCGGTGACCGGTGTCGGCGCCCCTTCGTAAACATCCGGCGTCCACATATGAAACGGCACCGCGGAAACCTTGAACGAGAGCCCGGCCAGGATAAAGACGATACCGACGATCAGCCCGACCGGCGCCCGTACGCCGGCGTTGTCACCGCTGAACATCCCGGCCAAAATGTCAAAATCGGTGGTTCCGGAAAAGCCGTAAACCAGAGAACTGCCATAAAGCAGCATCCCCGAGGCGACCGCGCCCAGGACAAAATATTTAAGGCCGGCCTCGGTCGAACGGGCGTCGTCGCGATGGAACGAAGCTATCACGTACAGCGACAGGCTCTGCATTTCCAAACCAAGATAAAGCGACATCAGGCTGTTGGCCGACACCATCACCAGCATGCCCAGCGTCGCGAACAATACCAGAATGACATATTCGAAGCGGGCGATGCCGTGCTGTTCCATGTAATCCTGCGACAGCACCAGCGCCAGCGTCGAGGCGATCAGGACCAGCACCTTGAAGTAAATGGCAAACGGGTCGCTGATGAACATGCCGCCGAAGGTGGTCATCACCCCGCCCGACACGGTCGCGACCAACATCATGGTCAGCACCAGGGTGATAATTCCAAGCTTGGATATCAGTTGCGCAACGCGCGCCTCATCCACCTTGTCGTCGGCTTTCTGGAAGGCGCCCAGCATCAGCAACGCCATGGTGATAACGCCCAGGAATATTTCCGGCAGCGCCGGCGCCAAATTGGGGACTTGAGCCATCATTCCACCTTCATTGTCCCGCGACCAGGCCGCCGCCGGCAGCCTGCGCACTTGTCACTTGATCGACCAGATTAGCGACCGAAACATGCATCACATCCAGGAACGAAACCGGATATATGCCCATCCAGAACACCAGTATGATCAGCGGCGCGAATATCAAGACCTCGCGCCGGTTCAAATCGGTAATCTTCATAAGATGTTCCTTGGTCAATTCGCCGAACACTACCCGCCGATACAGGTACAACATGTAAACGGCGCCCAGGATAACGCCGGTCGCGGCGAACGCGGCCAGCCAGGAGTCGGTCTTGAAAGCGCCGACCAGGACCAGGAATTCGCCGATAAAACCACCGGTGCCGGGCAGGCCCACGGATGCCAGCATAAACACCATGAAGACCACCGCATAGGCCGGCATGCGATGCACCAGCCCGCCGTAATGGGAAATTTCGCGTGAATGGGTACGGTCGTACACGATCCCGACAATCAGGAACAGCGCGGCGGAAACGATGCCGTGGTTGAGCATTTGATAGATCGCCCCTTCGACCCCCTGCACGGTCAAGGTAAAGGCGCCGATGGTGACGAATCCCATATGGGCAACCGAGGAATAGGCGATCAGCTTTTTCATATCCTCCTGGGCTAGCGCGACCAGGGATGTGTAAATAACGGCGGCGATGCTAAGGGCATAAATAAGCGGCGTGAAATCGGCCGTGGCCAAGGGGAACATGGGCAACGAAAAGCGCAGGAAGCCGTAGCCGCCGAATTTTAACAGCACGCCCGCCAGGATAACCGAACCGGCGGTCGGCGCCTCGACGTGGGCGTCGGGCAGCCAGGTATGGACCGGCCACATCGGCACCTTGACGGCGAACGACGCGAAAAACGCCAGCCACAGCCAGGTCTGCATCCCCGCCGGGAAGTTGTAGGTCAGCAACACCGTCATATCGGTGGTGCCGGCATCCGAATACATGGCCAGCATGGCCAGCAGCATCAGCACCGATCCCAACAAGGTGTACAGGAAGAACTTGATCGCCGCGTGGACCCGCCGGGGGCCGCCCCAGACCCCGATTATCAGATACATCGGGATCAGTACGGCCTCGAAAAAAATATAAAAGACAATCAGATCAAGCGCGGCGAACGTGCCGATCATGATGGTTTCGAGGATCAGGAAGGAAATCAT
>CAZZKE010000083.1:0-10868 GCA_964655005.1 uncultured Thalassospiraceae bacterium
GGGGCTGGCCCGAGGCGGCGCCGTTTGACGCCATCATGGTCACCGCCGCGCCGGAAAAAATACCCGCCGCCTTATGCGAACAGCTCAAGGCCGGCGGGCGCATCGTGGTGCCGGTCGGCCCGGCGCATTCGAATCAAATTTTGAAGCTGGGCCAACGGGACGAAGGCGGGAAGATGCATTTTGCATCGACCCTGCCCGTCGCCTTCGTCCCCATGGTTCCTGGCCGGAATTCCTGAATCTTTTCTAAGCGGCGGTGCTGGCCTGGTGGGTGCGGCAAATCTGGAACTGTTCGGATTCCGATACCGAATAGCCCAGCAGCAGGCAGCGATGGGGGCCGTTTTCGTCACTTGCGGCGCCGTTCCTGCAAAAATGTTTACAGCCGTCGCATTCGCCGAATGACGGGATGCCGTTCCGCCGCGTCATCTCAAGCAGGACGTTTTCAAGGCCGGCGGCCAGCGATCCCGGCAAGACGCTGTCGTTGCTGTTGGTCGCCCTGGCGACGGCGGTTTCGATCATCGCCAAGGGGTCGCGGGCGACGGTGGCATGGCCGTCTTCGGTCAGTTCCAGATTCTTGCCCCTGCCGTCGCCGGGATTGACCGAACGGATTATCAGGCCCTTTCTTTCCAGGGCGATCAGGGTTTGCGATACCGTGCCCCGGGTCGATGACAGGAAATCGGCCAGGGCGCCCGGGTTGCGGGATGTCTTGTTGGCGCGGGACAGGAAACGCAGGGCCTCCCACTGCGCCGGTTTCAGCCCCCCGGCATGTTGGGCGCCCCGGGTCAACCGGCCCAGGCGCTCGATAAGGCTGACGATCCGTAAAGATGATTTCTTCATTTTTCAGTCACCGTTCCGGTTCATAATGGATTTCTTTTATTCCGGACCCAGAATGACGTGATCGGATATCGCGGGATGTGACGGGCGTCACACCCTGAAAAATAAATTTCGAAACACTGCTTTTTCGTATTAGGCTCCAGGGCCTCGGCATTTCTTTTTCCGGTCTTATCATGGATTCCCGAAAGCCCCGCATTACCGCCGTTCTTGGCCCGACCAATACCGGCAAGACCCATTTTGCCATGACCCGGATGCTGGCTCACCGGTCGGGCATGATCGGCTTTCCCCTGCGCCTGCTGGCGCGGGAAAACTATGACCGGGCGGTCGCCGTCAAGGGCGCCGGCAAGGTGGCGCTGATAACCGGCGAGGAAAAAATTATCCCCGCCGGGGCCAGCTATTTCATGTGCACGGTAGAGGCCATGCCGGTCGACCGGTCCGTCGAATTTCTGGGTGTCGACGAAATCCAGATGTGCGCCGACCGGGAACGGGGCCATGTCTTCACCGACCGGCTGCTGCACGCCAGGGGGCGCGGTGAAACCATGTTCATGGGTGCCGACACCATCGCGCCGTTGATCCGCTTGCTTGTGCCGGGAATGGAATTTGTTTCCCGGCCCCGGTTTTCGACGCTGAGATATAGCGGCCAGCGCAAGTTGACGAAGCTGCCGCCGCGGAGCGTGGTTGTCGCTTTTTCCGCCGCCGACGTGTACGCCATCGCCGAACGGCTGCGCCGCCACCGGGGCGGCGCCGCGGTGGTCATGGGCGCGTTAAGCCCGCGCACCCGTAACGCCCAGGTCGCCCTGTACCAGGCCGGCGAGGTGGCGCATCTGGTCGCCACCGACGCCATCGGCATGGGCCTGAACATGGATGTCAACCATGTCGCCTTCGCCGCCACCGGCAAATTCGACGGCCATCGGCGGCGCCCGCTGAATGCGCCGGAACTGGCCCAGATCGCCGGCCGGGCCGGGCGCCACATGAACGACGGCACGTTCGGCGTCACCACCGGTGTCGAGCCGATCAGCGCGGAATACATCGACCGCATCGAGAACCACAACTTCCGGACCCTGAAGCTGGCCTGTTGGCGAAACCCGGAACCGGACCTGAACACGGTTGCCGGGTTGCGAGCCTCTCTGGCCCGGCCGCCGGGGCGGGAAGGGCTGGTCCGGGTCTCCGGCGCGGCCGATGAAACGGCCCTGTCGATACTTGCCGGCGACCGTGAACTGGCCGCCCTGGCCAACCATACGGCTGCCGTCTCGCTGCTTTGGGATGTTTGCCGGATACCGGATTTCCGCAAGGTAATGAGCGACGGCCATGCCGAACTGCTGGGCCGTATCTACCGGCTTCTGATGGCCGGCGGCGAAATCGGGAAGTTGCCGACCGACTGGGTGGCCGGACAGATCGGGCGGATAGACAGGGACGATGGCGATATCGAAACCCTGACCGGACGCCTGGCCGGCATCCGGACCTGGACCTATATCGCCAATCGCGGTTCCGGTCCGGCAGGCAGCTGGCTGCATGATCCCGCCCAATGGCGGGAAAAAACCCGGCGGATCGAAGATCGCCTGTCGGATGTCCTGCACCAGCGCCTGACCGAACGTTTCATCGACCGCCGCGCCACCGTGCTGGGCCGGCATCTGAAAACCACCGGCGAGATATCAGCCGTCATCGACGGCGACGGCCGGGTCATGGTTGAAGGCCACTCAATCGGTCGGCTGGCCGGGTTCCGCTTTATCGCCGAGCAGACGGAAACCGGCGGCAAGACCCTGGCCGCCACCGCCCGCCGTGTGCTCGGCGCCGAAACCATGCGCCGCATCGGCTGGCTGGAAGACGCCCCCGACGGCACCATCACGCTTGCCGATGATGCCGCCCTGAAATGGCGGCAGGCGACGATAGGGCGGCTGCTAAAGGGCGGTGATATTCTGGCCCCGACCATTGAACCGGTGCACGGCGAGCATTTGCCGGCGGCCGGGCGGAACCGCCTGGCCCGGCGGCTGAGCCGCTGGTGGGCAAAATATCTGGGCGATCTCCTGCGGCCGCTAATCGACCTTCGCCGGGCCGGTCTGACCGGGCTGTCCGGGGGCCTGGCGTTTCAGGTTTGCGAAGGGTTGGGCCTATTGCCCAGGAACGATGTCGAGGATCAGCTTGCCGCGCTGGCCCGTGACGAGAGGAAGAAACTTAGAAAACATGGCGTCGTGATAGGTCGTGAAAGCGTCTTCATGCCGCGGTTGCTCAAACCTGCGGCGGTCCGCCTGCGGGGCATGTTATGGGTGTTGTGGAGCGGCGCCGACCAACGCCTGCAAGCGCCGCCGCCGGGCCGGGTTTCGCTGCCCCTTGATGATCGCCCGGTGGCGTTTCTGAACGCCCTTGGCTACCGGGCGGTCGGGCGGCTGGCGCTGCGCGCCGATATGCTGGAACGGCTGGCCGGCGGCGCCTGGTCGCGGGCCAGAACGGGGCCGTTCGCGATCGACCCGGAACTGTTGTCCCTGGCCGGGTGCGGCACAGAAGACATGGTCGGCATTCTCAAGGATCTGGGTTTCCGCCCCGCCCCGGCGGCAGCGGGGGCGGGGCAGGTATTCGTTGCCTCGGGAAGGGGCAGGAAGCGGCCATCCGGGACCGCCGCCAGGAAAAAACCGGGACGTCGCCGGGCGGTCGTTTACGATCCGGATTCTCCATTCGCCAAACTGAAAGAACTGGCGCTGTCGAAATGACCGGCGGTTCACTGCGCATCGACAAATGGCTGTGGTACGCCCGCTTTTTCAAGAGCCGGACCCTGGCCGGCAAGCTTTGCGCCGCCAACCGGTTGCGCCGGAACGGCCAGTTGATCGGCAAGGCGCACGCCACATTAATCGTCGGCGATGTCCTGACCTTCCCCAAGGAACGCGAGATCAGGGTGATTCGGGTGGTCGCGCTGGGCCACCGCCGGGGGCCGGCCGGCGAGGCGACCGGCCTGTACGAAGACCTGCAACCGCCACCGCCCAGAACAAGAACCGGTGAAAACAGGCCGCCCGCGCAGGGCTCGCGGGACAGCGGCGCCGGCCGCCCGACCAAGGCCGACCGCCGCGCCCTGGACCGACTGCAACATCCCGATAACTGAAGGGCTTTATACGATGGAACTCCTCTACGACCCGCAAACCTGGATCAGTCTGCTGACCCTGACGGTGATGGAAATCGTGCTCGGTATCGATAACCTGATTTTCATTGCCGTCCTGGTTGACCGGCTGCCCCCCGACCGGCGCGACCGGGCGCGCCGCCTGGGGATCCTGCTGGCGCTGGTTTTCCGGTTGCTTTTGCTGTCGCTGCTGTCGTGGCTGGTCGGCCTGACCGAACCCGTACTGACGGTATTCGATAACGCCATATCCTGGCGCGATTTGATCCTGATCGCCGGCGGCCTGTTCCTGTTGACCAAGGCGACCCGGGAAATTCATGAAAATATCGAAGGCGACGGGGATTTGGGGCCAAGGAAAGGCCGGCACGCCGGTTTCATCAGCGTAATCACCCAGATCGCCCTGCTCGATATTATATTTTCCGTTGATTCGGTGATTACGGCGGTCGGTATGGTCGACAGCCTTATCATCATGTCGGTGGCGGTTATTCTGGCCGTCGGCGTGATGCTGGCGGCGTCCGGCCCGGTCGCCGCGTTTGTCTCGCGCCGCCCAACCATCAAGATGCTGGCGTTCAGTTTCCTGCTGCTGATCGGCATGACCCTGATCGCCGACGGCGCCGGGATGCACATTCCCAAGGGCTACCTGTATGCCGCCATGGGTTTTTCGGCCTTTGTCGAGATGCTCAATACGGTCGCCCGCCGCAAGAAAAGGGCGGCGTAAGATAATTTTCATGTTTGCCGTGATTAAGGGCCACCATACCCTTGAACGCGATACTTCTAATGTGATAGGCACTATCCATGATCAAGAGAATAAAGGCGATGCTCGACCGCCACAAGAAAGGCGCCATCGGCGCCGAGCATCAGGAAGAGGCCCTGCGCATCGCCACCGCCGCCCTGCTGATGGAGGCCGCCTGCATGGACGGCCACATCGACGAGTCCGAACAGGCGGTGGTGACGGAGGTCCTGATCGGGCAATTCGGCCTGCAACAGGGCGAGGCCCGGGAATTGGCGGAAGCCGGTCGCGAAGCGGTCGCGAAATCAAACGAGCTTTACAAGTTTACCCGCACCATCAAGGACAGTTTCGATCATGACGACCGGGTCAGGATTATCGAGATGTTGTGGCGGGTGGCCTATGCGGACGGGGTGTTGCACGATTACGAGGCCAATCTGGTGCGCCGCGTATGCGGGCTTATATATGTCAGCGATCCGGAAAGCGGGAAGGCCCGTAAACGGGTCCTGGAACGGCTTGACTTGGCCGGCCCCAAGGCGTCATAAACCCTTGTTGATAATTTTGGTAATTCATCACGATAATACGGATTAATTTACGGAGACAGTTATGACCTACATCGTCGTCGAAAATTGCATCAAGTGCAAATACATGGATTGCGTTGAAGTATGCCCGGTTGATTGCTTTTACGAAGGCGAGAACATGTTGGTTATCAATCCCGACGAATGTATCGATTGCGGTGTATGCGAACCCGAATGTCCGGCCGAGGCGATTGTCCCGGATACCGAACCGGACACCGAAAAATGGCTGGCGATCAATACCGAATATTCCGTTGTCTGGCCAAATATCACGGCCATGGGCGAACCGCCGGCGGACAGCGCCGAATGGGAC
This sequence comes from uncultured Thalassospiraceae bacterium, assembly GCA_964655005.1. GTDB lineage: Bacteria > Pseudomonadota > Alphaproteobacteria > Rhodospirillales > JABHCV01 > CAZZKE01. The sequence goes on from CAZZKE010000083.1 coordinate 5,550, forward strand.
GGCAAGCCGGGCAAGGCCGAACTGATGAGCACCAAGCCGGGCAAGGGCGACTGAAAACCACGGTTATTTCCGGTAATCCGGGGTTTTCACTTTCATTTGCAGCCTGTAGGGGTGTTTTTTAAAGAAAAATGTGATACATTCCTTACGCCGGCCGGGGATATCCTGGCCGGTTTTTGGTTGTCAGTGTCGATTAGTCCTTACGGACTTGATTCCGGGAAGGAACCCGGTGGATTTTCCTGATGACCGTTTGATCCAGGAGCAAGACAGACTAATGGCTAGTGAATTGATGTGTTCCCCCGGCGATTTCGTTGTTTACCCGACCCACGGCGTCGGCAAGGTGGTCAACATCGAAACCCGGGAAATTGCCGGAACCAAGCTCAGGCTTTTCGTTATCTCGTTTGATCGCGACCGCATGACCCTGCGTGTTCCGACCACCAAGGCCGAGGCTTCGGGCCTGCGGAAGCTGAGTTCGCGCAAGATTATGGATTCCGCCCTGACCACGCTTAAGGGCAGGGCCCGGGTCAAGCGCACCATGTGGAGCCGGCGGGCCCAGGAATATGAAGCCAAGATCAATTCCGGCGATCCCGTGGCCATCGCCGAAGTGGTCCGCGACCTGCACCGCAACACCGGCCAGCCCGACCAGTCGTTCAGCGAACGCCAGATTTATGAAGCCGCGCTCGACCGGCTGGCCTGTGAAGTCGCCGCCGTCGACAAGATCGAAAAAGACACCGCCACGGCGAAGATCGAAGACCTGCTGGCCGCTGCGGCGCCGCCCCCCGAACCCGCCGCCGCCTGATCCTTGGTATAATTCCCCGTTTTATTTATTCGGTGACGACCCTGACCCGGTCACCCGGGGTCAGCGGCTGGTCGCGCCGCAGGCCGTTTAGCAATTCGAACCAGTCCAGGGCAAAGTTTTCCATGGGCATGCGGGCCGCGAAGGTCGTCGCGGTATCGCCTTCGCCGACCGTGCGAAAGGCAATCCTGAGCGGTTTGATGGCCGCCGCTTCCGCCGCCGATAACCTGCGGAAGCTATAGGTCGTGCGCCGGTAGCCCTCGGCCAGCGCCGCCGTCTTTTCCGGCCGCGACAGGAACAGCAGCCGGTAGATGTTGGTCCGGTCCTGGCGGATAACCACGGGCCGGGCGTCATAGGCCTTGTTATCGATGCGCAACCGGGCGCTGCCGGTGGCGGCGGCCATGCCGTTGATGGTGATGTTCTCGACATTTTTTATTCCGGACCGGGCCATCCAGTATCTGGCGATATAATCGCCAAGGTCGCGGGCCGCCCGGACATCCTTCAAATCGGCCATGCTGAACAGGATCAGGGCGTCGTCCGGGCCGTGGGCGATAACCTGCTTCGGCTGGTTAATCAGGGTGAAACCGGGCGGCACCCGGAACCGGATGCCAAGGCCGGGATGTTCGAATATGCGCCCCCTGACTATGCCCTGTTTCGGGTCGTCGCCGAAAATCATGCCGTCGATCCTGTCCTGATAAGCCCGGCGGTTGCGGGCGCGGCCGTTGATGATTGCCGCGGCGGCCAGTTTCTTCGCCTGGACGATGCGTTCCGAGGTCAGCGGATGGGTCGACATAATGCTGAATTTTTCGGTGCTGTTCTGGCGATTGTTCATTTTGTCTTCAAGGGTGGTGCGGGCCTTGAGCCGGTAGAAAAAGTCGGCCATGGCGTCCGGGTCATAGCCGGCGCGGGCCAGATAGCGCACGCCAAGCAGGTCGGCTTCCAGTTCCTGCTCGCGGGAATAGCCCTGCAGGACGATCTGGGCGCCAAGAGACGCCAGTTGCCCGGCGTTACCGGGAACCCCGGCGGCGCTGCCGATGGCGCCCAGCACCTGCAAGCCCAGATTGGTGGCCATGGCCGCGCTGTAACGCTGCGCCGTGTGCCGGGCCGTGACATGGCCGATTTCATGGCCCAAAACGCCGGCGACCTCGGCCTCGTCGGCGGCGATGGTCAGCAACCCGCGCGTGATATAGACATAGCCGCCGGGCAGGGCGAAGGCGTTGACCATGGAATCGTTAAGCACGGTGAAGGTAAAATTCAGCCCCGGCAGTTCGGAATTCCGGGCCAGTGAACCGCCGATGCGGGCGATATAGGCGCCCAGTTCGGGATCGTCATAGACGCCGCCGAACTGATCGAGAATCTTTTCGTGCTCCTGGCGGCCGACCTCTTTCTCCCGTTCCGGCGACATGAAGGCGGTGAAGCTCTGCTTGCCGGTCGCCGGATTGACCGAACACGATGTCAGCGCCGGCGCCGCCAGGGCGACGACCAGCGCCAGAAGCAAATTTTTACCCGGTAGTTTCATGGCCGCCATATTCCATCTATCGGTCGATAATTTCAATCTGTTCGGGGTGGCTGACTTCGATCATCGGGCCGTTACGTTTATTGATCCAGCCCCGGACCCGTACCGTCCGGCCCTTCATGGCCAGTGGGTCGATGCCCAGGGCGGTAAAACTTTTCCGCGCCCGCCGGTCGATGGTGATGGTGAAATCGCTGCGCCAGTCGGCGGCAAAATTCAGATAAGTCCGGCCGCGCACCGTTTGCGCATCCTGCACGGTGCCTTCGACAAGCTGAAATGTGCCGATCAACCGGTCGACCCCGGCGGCCGGGCGCACCGCATAGAACGGCTCGGCCCAGATGCCGCGCCGGGCCTGCCGGGCCTGGCTTTCAAGGGCCAGCATGTTGGCGACCAGGGCCCTGTTATCGGGGAAGCTGTAGACCCGCGCCATCCCCGCCAGTAACATCCTGCCCTGGATCCAGCCGCCGTCATCGGTATACAGATGGGCCAGCAGGCGGCCATGGCGGTCCATCCGCCTGCCGCCGAATTTAAGGGTCACGATCTTGCCGACAAGCAGTTTTTCAAGCGCCGCCATGGCCTTGTCGGCGAGCGGCCAGGCCTTGAAATTTTTCCGCCCCAGCGGCAGCTTCGGCGCCTGGATACCGACCAGGCGGACCCGGTCCGAACCATCTATTCTGGCGCCCAGGACGACCGTATCGCCATCGATCACCTGGGTGACCATGGCCGAACCGCCCGGCTGCACGGGCCGGCCCAGGGCCGTCGCGGCAAACAGCCAAACCGCCAGAAATGCGGCGATTCGGATCATCGACACCGTTTATACATCGATTATTTCGTAATCGTGGGTGATCTCGGCGGTCTCGCCCAGCATCACCGTGACGGAACAGTATTTGTCGAGCGACAACTTAATGGCCCGCTCGACCGCCGCCGGCTTCAGGTTGCGGCCACTGACAATGTAGCGGGCGTGAATTTGGGTGAACACCTTGGGGATGTCGTCGGCCCGCTTGGCCTCGATCTCGACACAGCAATCGACCAGATCGGCGCGGCCTTTTTTAAGAATGCCGATAACGTCGATGGAACTGCACCCGCCCATTCCCAGCAACAGCATTTCCATCGGACGGACACCCATGTCACGACCGCCCACTTCGACCGATCCGTCCATGACGATGGCGTGGCCGCTGGGTGATTCGCCGACGAACATGATGCCGTCGACCCATTTGATTCGCGCTTTCATTTAATAATTCTTTCCCTTCTGGTGCCCGTGATACAATCTGTCGCAGAGCGTATCGATACTACCGTTGGTATTACAGCAAATGGACGCGACAGTGAAGCCACCGGGTTTTTACCCCGATACCGGGTCCTACGATCAGGGGCGACTGGATGTTGGCGATGGCCACCGGCTGTACTTCGAGCAGTCCGGCAACCCCGACGGCATGCCGGTGCTGTTCCTGCATGGCGGGCCGGGGTCCGGGTGCGGCCCGCAGCAACGGCGGTTTTTCGACCCGGACCATTACCGAGCGGTTCTGTTCGACCAGCGCGGGGCCGGGCTCAGCACCCCTTACGCCGAGACCGCGGCCAACACCACCGAACATCTGCTTGGCGATATCGAACGGTTGCGCCGGCATCTGAAAATAGACAGCTGGCTGGTCTTTGGCGGATCGTGGGGCTCGACGCTGGCCCTGCTTTACGGCATCGCTTACCGGCGCCGTTGCACCGGCCTGGTCCTGCGCGGGGTGTTCCTGGCCGGCCCGGCGGAACTGGACTGGTTCATGACCGGCATGGCGCGAATATATCCCGAGGCGCGGCGGGACTTTGTCAATTTTCTGCCACCGGATGAACGGGCGCGGCCGCTGGCTAGCTACCACCGCCGGTTGATGGATGGCGACCCCGCCGTCCATCTCCCCGCCGCCGCCGCGTGGAGCCGTTACGAGACCGTGTGTTCGACCCTGCGCCCCGGCCCGCTGGCCGGCGCCGCCGCGCTTGTTCACGACACCCCGGTCGGCGGCAACCGCAGCCGCTGGAATTCGCTGCTGGGGATCGCCCGTATCGAGGCCCACTATTTTGTCAACCGGATGTTTCTCGATGAAGATTACATCTTGCGCAATCTGGAAAATCTGCAAGGGCTGCCGGTGGCGATCATTCAGGGGCGGTATGATGTTGTCTGCCCGATCATTACCGCCGACCGGCTGGCCACCGCCCTGCAGGAACTGAACGCCGGCATTGATGCCGCCGCCGTGGACTACACCATCATCGAAGATGCCGGCCATTCGGCCATGGAACCGGGCATCCGGCGGGCCCTGGTCGCGGCGTGTGACAATTTTAGGACCCTTTAGGGTGTTTTTCCGTGGCGTTAATTTCCAGGACCGCCGATAATAGGGGCGGATAAATGTTTAGAGGGCTAGGCCTTGAAAAAATACTGGATCGGCGGCTGGGTTATCTGGGCCATCGGCGCCTTGGCCATGCCGGCCGGGGCCCTGGCCGACGACCCGGCCTTTATTTCCTTCGGCGCCGGGCCTTATGACTGGAACCGGCAGAAGGACCAGGGTGCGGAATTTCGCCTGGAATACCGCTCGGCGACAAAATTCTGGCATCTCAAGCCGTTTTTCGCCGCCGCCGCCACATCGACCGGCCAGGGTTTTGTCGGCGCCGGCGTTTTGCTCGATGTCTATCTGGGCCGGCGCATAGTCGTGACGCCCAGCTTCGCGCCGCACCTGTACTTCGGCGGCAACAACGATCTGGACCTGGATTACCCGCTGGAATTCCGCTCCCAGCTTGAAATAGCCTATCGTTTCGACGACCGGTCCCGACTGGGCGTCGCCGTGTCGCACTATTCCAACGCCAGCCTGGGCAATACCAATCCCGGCACGGAATCGGCGATGATTTATTATTCCGTGCCGACTGGCAAAATATTCGGCGACTAGAGCCGGGAAAAGACTAAAGCGCCCGTAGCTCAGTAGGATAGAGCACCAGATTCCTAATCTGGGGGTCACAGGTTCGAATCCTGTCGGGCGCACCA
>CAZZKE010000084.1:0-10666 GCA_964655005.1 uncultured Thalassospiraceae bacterium
ATCTTGACGCCGTGATCCCTGGCAAAATCACGGAGGTTTTCCCGTACGCTGGGCTGGCTCAGGACGTACAGGGATTGCATGTAATCCCGGAGCGGTTCAAGAGTCAGGCTGCGGACCATGGCCTTGACCGGGCCGGCCGCCCGCGGCGAGACCGACAGGCTGGTCAGGCCGGCGCCGATCAGGGCCATGGCATCCACCGGGGCCGCCGCCATCTCGCCGCACAGACTAAGCGGCACGCCGGCATCGCGGCATTGCCCGGCGATCGAATCGAACAGCCGCAGCATGGTCGGCGACAGCAGATCGTAGCGATTCGAAATTCTGGGGTTGGCGCGATCCGAGGCATACATGAACTGGAACAGGTCGTTACTGCCGATGGAAACGAAATCGACCTGTTTCAATACTTCCGGCAACTGAAACAGCAAGGCCGGCACTTCCAGCATGATGCCGACACGGGTTTGGGCCGGCATTGCGCCACCGCGTTCCCGCTGCCGCGACAGTTCCAGGTCCAGCAGCGCCCGGGCATCGATGAATTCCTTTAGTTCGGCGATCATCGGCAGCATGATATGAAGATCGGATCCGGCGGCGGCCTGAATCAGGGCCCGGAACTGCTGCCGCAGCAACATCGGACGGTCCAGCGAAACCCGAATGGACCGCCAGCCCATGGCCGGGTTTTCTTCTTCCTGGGCGTCCCAGTACGGCAACACCTTGTCGCCGCCGACATCAAGCGTGCGAAACACCACCGGCTTGCCCGCCGCCAGTTCAAGAACCTTGGCGTACAAGACCCGCTGGTCCTCGACATCGGGGAAATCGGCCCGCACCATAAACGGCACCTCGGTCCGGTACAGGCCGACGCCGTCGGCCCCGATATCCATCATGTGCGGCATATCGACCAGCAAACCGGCGTTGATATTCAACGAAATACGCTCGCCGTCTATGGTTTCGGCGGGTAATTCCCGCAACCGGCCATAGGCGGCCTTTTCCACTTCATAGGCCCGGGCGCTCTCGATAAAGCTGTGCCGCACGTCTTCGCCGGGACGCAGGAATACGTGCCCGTTGGCGCCATCGACAATGATCGGCTCGCCGCTTTCAATGTTTTCGAGGATGTTACGGACCTGGCCGACAACCGGGATATCGAGCGCCCGGGCGACGATTGAAACATGCGCCGTCGCCGATCCCTCTTCGAGCACCAGGCCGACCAGACGCGACCGGTCATAGTCCAGCAATTGCGCCGGACCCATGTTGCGGGCGATCAGCACGACGCGCTTGATTCCGGACGCCGGGTTCTGCTTTTCGCCTTCGGACCCCAGTAAATGACCAAGCAGCCGGTGTCCCAGGTCTTCCAGGTCATGCATCCGTTCGCGCAGGTACGGATCGGTGATCTGGCCCATCCGGGCACGGATATCGTTGTGGACTTTCTGCACCGCCGCTTCCGCCGTCAGGCCCGTCGAAATCGCCTCTTCGATGCGGGCGTACCAGCCGGCGTCATCGGCGATCATGCGGTATGTTTCCAGCACATCCCTGTGCTCGCCGGCTCCTTCCAGGGCGCTCTGCCTGAGCATATCGTCAAGGGCGCCGTGCATTTCCGATACCGCCCGCCGCAAATGATCGCGTTCGGCCTGCGGGTCTTCGGCGACCAGCCGGGTCAGGCTGAATTCCGGTTGGTGCAAAACGGCATGGCCGACGCCGACGCCGGGGTTCAGGCTGACCCCTTCCAGCTTGAATGGCAGCAGGGCATTGCCATCGGCCGGCAGCAGTTCGGCGCGGCTTATCAGTTCGCCCCCGGCGACCAGTTCGGCCAGCACCATGGCGACGGTTTGCAGGGTTTCGGTTTCTTCCTCGGCGTAACTGCGTTTGGTCCTGTTCTGGACCGCCAGGACGCCGACGACGCGACCACCGCGCATGATCGGCACGGCCATCAGGGATTGATATATTTCCTCGCCGGTTTCCGGGCGGAAGGCGAAATCGGGATGGCTCTGGGCGTCGTCGATGGCCATCGGCCGGGCCTGGGCGGCGATCAGGCCGATCAGACCCTCGCCGACACGCAGCCGGGTATTGTGTACGGCGGACGGCGACAGGCCCTTGGTGGCAAACAGTTCCAGCACCTCTCCGGCGCGCATGACGTATATCGAGCAAACCTCGGCGACCATGTCGGCGGCGATTATCGCGGTGGTGCTGTCAAGCCGCCGCTGGGCCGAGCCGGACCCGGCCATGACATCACGGATACGAGCCAGCAGACGGCGCGAAACGGGGATATGCGGCGAGAACTGCTCGACTGGGTTCATGGAGATTAATGTAGTGACGGAAAGATTTCCCGCAACCTTATCCGGGGGGAATCAATCTTCCGCTGCACTCCCCCGTAAATCAAGTGAGTGGACGGCCTGTCCGACAAGTTCGGCGATAATTTCGGCGGTTGGCTGTTCGGAAGTAACCATGCCGACGCTCTGGCCGGCCATTAGCGAGCCGTTTTCCATATCGCCATCGATCACCGCCCGGCGCAACGCCCCGGCCCAGAAATGCTCGACCTGAAGTTGGGCTTCTTTCAGTTCAATCTCGCCGGCCTGCAACCGCGCCAACATGGTTCGCTGAGTCACCGTGAATTGCTCGGTGCCGCCGTTGATCAGGGCGCGCACCGGAATTACCGGCAGCCGCGGGTCCAGTTGCACCGTCGGCAGGGCGTCGCGGGCATTGGCGCGGATGAAGGCTTTTTTGAAATCCGGATGGGCCACGGATTCCGTGGCGCAGACGAAGCGGGTGCCCAACTGGACCCCTGCCGCGCCCATTTCCAGGTACGAAACGATGGCCTCGCCACGACCGATGCCGCCGGCCACGAATACCGGCACGGTATCGATTACCGGCAGAATTTCCTGGGCCAGGACGCTGGTCGATACCGGGCCGATATGGCCGCCGGCTTCCGAGCCTTCGATAATCAGGGCATCGACGCCATTACGCACCAGCCTTTTGGCCAGCGCCACGGTCGGGGCGAAACACATGACCTTGGCCCCGTTTTCCTTGATTTTGGCGATCGAGGCGGCGCCCGGCAGCCCTCCGGCAAGCACAATATGGCCGACCTTAAGTTCGATGCAAACGTCGATCAGGGCGTCCAGGTCGGGATGCAGGGTAATCAGGTTAACGCCGAACGGCTTGTCGGTCATGCCCTGGGTGGCGATGATTTCGGCGCGGAGCAGATCAAGCGGCATGGATCCGCACGCCAGGACGCCGAAGCCGCCGGCGTTGGAGATTGCCGACACCAGATGACGATCCGACAGCCACGACATGGCGCCGCCCAGAATGGCGTGGCGGCAGCCGAGAAAATCACGACCGGTCCGCCACAGGGCGTCCAGTTTACGTTCCGCTGAAAGGCTCATTTTCTATTCTCCGTCCAGGCCGTATACGTGATGCAAGGCCCGCACCGCCCGTTCGGTGAACCGCTCGGCGATCAGTACGCTGACCTTGATTTCAGATGTGGAAATAACCTGGATATTGATGCCTTCGTCGGCCAGCGAACTGAACATCCGCTGGGCCACCCCGGCGTGGCTGCGCATGCCGACGCCGATCACCGACACTTTAACCACATCGGCATCGGCGACCAGGTCCTGATAGCCCAGATCGTCGCGCCGTTGTTCCAGAATTTGCACCGCCCGGTCGAGATCGCCCCGGGTCACGGTGAAGGTCAGGTCCGTAGCCTTGCCGTCGTCAGACACGTTCTGGACGATCATATCGACATTAACGCTGGCGTCGGCCAGGGGGCCGAAAATTCTGGCGGCGACGCCGGGCCGGTCGGCGACCTTAATCAGGGTGATTTTCGCTTCGTCCCGGCTATATGCTATTCCGCTGACTAATTCCTGTTCCACGACTTCATCCTCATCAACGACAAGAGTTCCTGGTTTATTGGCGAACGACGATAACACCTGCAAGCGAACGCCGTGTTTCATGGCCATCTCGACGGCGCGGGTTTGCAGGACCTTGGCCCCGACCGAAGCCAGTTCGAGCATTTCCTCGTAGGTGATGGCATCCAGCTTGCGGGCCTTGGCGACTATCCGGGGATCGGCGGTGAAAATCCCTTCGACATCGGTATAGATATCGCACCGGTCGGCGTTCAGGGCGGCGGCCAGCGCCACGGCGGAAGTGTCGGAGCCGCCACGACCCAATGTGGTTACCCGTTGATCGGTCGAGATGCCCTGAAAGCCCGGCACCACGGCGACTTCGCCGGCGGCCATGGCGGCGGCTATGCGTTCGGCCTCGATAGCCTGAATACGCGCCTTGCCATGGGCCTTGTCGGTACGGATGGGAATCTGCCAGCCCAGCCACGAGCGGGCCGGCTGGCCCAGTTCCTGCAACGCCAGCGCCAGCAAACCCGATGTCACCTGCTCACCCGAAGAGAGCACCACATCATATTCGCGGTCGTCCGAGATTTTCGCTATTTCCCGGACCTGGCCGATCAGCGAATTGGTGACCCCGGACATCGCCGAAACGGCGACGGCGACTTCATTGCCGGCATCGACTTCGGCCTTGACCCGCACCGCCACGGCCTTGATTCGTTCGATATCGCCGACCGAGGTTCCGCCAAATTTTTGTACGATACGCGCCATTTCACTCCATGCCCGGAATTTTCTTTGCATGAACCGGTTGCAGGGCGACGGGCGCGTATTCATACTCTATATCATCGAAAAAACGCAACAAGAGGATTTGATGGCGACAGCGGAATCCCAAAAACCAAGTCAGGACGAATCTTCCACCGCATCGGCCGCGGAAGTCGAACGTTTCACCGCCATGGCGGAGAGCTGGTGGGACCCGCACGGCAAGTTTCGTCCCCTGCACCAGATCAACCCGGTGCGCATCGGCTACATCCGCGACCACGCCTGCGCCCACTTCGGACGTGATCCGTTGTCGGAAGAACCCCTGACGGGGCTGAGAGTACTGGACATCGGCTGCGGCGGCGGCCTTTTGTGTGAACCGCTGACCCGGCTGGGCGCCCGGGTTATCGGTATCGACGCCGGCGAGAAGAATATCGCCATCGCCCGCCGGCACGCCGAACAGGGCGACCTGAAGATCGATTACCGCCATGTCCTGCCGGAAAACCTGACGAAAGACGCCGGGGTGGATTTTGATATTGTGTTGAACATGGAAGTGATCGAACACGTCGCCGATGTCGATGCTTTCCTGAAGGCCAGCGGCTCTTTGCTAAGGCCCGGCGGCATCATGTTCCTGTCGACCATCAACCGCACCCTGAAGGCCCTGGCGCTGGCCAAAATCGGCGCCGAATACATCCTGCGCTGGGTGCCGGCCGGCACCCATGACTGGCGCAAGTTCGTCAAACCGTCGGAACTGGCCCGCCGATTGCGCCCGCATGGAATCGACATCACCGACCTGACCGGCATGTCCTACAATCCGGTGCGGGATGAATGGGCGCTTTCCGGCAGCGACCTGGACATTAATTACCTGGCCGTGGCGGTAAAGGGTTAAGCAAGCCGGTATTAGTTTTTTGTGCGGGTCCGGCGGGTCGAGCCGGGGATGCGGCTGACCGCGATACCCTCGTCATCCAGATCGACGGCCTGCTGTTCGGTGGCCTCGCCGTAAATATCGCGCCGTTCGCTGTCGCCATAGTGGATGGCCCTGGCTTCATCGGCAAAATCCTCGCCGACGTATTCGAAATTTTCCTCGACGGCGTCGCGAATTTTCTCCGTCGCCGCCAGTATTTGCCTGGCGACCTCGCGGGCACGGGCTTCCGGGCCTTTTTCGCCGCCATCGCCGAGCACGACATTTCCCTTGGCCAGACGCGGGGCCATCGGCGCCTTGCCGATGTGTTTGTCACCGCAAACCGGACAATCGATATCGCCATGGGCCAATTGATCTTCATAAGACGCGCCGGTCCGGAACCAGGCCTCGAACTGGTGTCCATGCGAGCATTTCAGTCGAAACAATATCATAATTTTTTCAGTCTACCGCCGTACAAACCCATTACTACCCCTGTTTATAGACCTATTTGCTGACAATTAACTTAACAGAAGACAAATATTGCCGATCATGGCATTACGGAAACATGGCCGATCATAAACCGAGACACCTGAGAGTAACCGAACCCTCGCCGTGGCTGGTTCGCTTCGCGCCCCTGATCAGGCCCGGCGGCGATGTCCTCGATCTGGCCTGCGGCGGTGGCCGGCATGGCCGGCACCTGCTGCAACGGGGCCACGGCGTGACCTTTGTGGACCGGGACATCTCGGCGGTCGGCGATCTGGCGGCTCATCCCAAGGCCAGCCTGGCCGAGGTCGATCTGGAATTGGGCGACGACATATTCGGCGGCGCTGGCCCCCTGGCCGGACGTCGTTTTGACGCCGTCGTCGTGGTCAATTATCTGTACCGGCCCTTGCTTGAAGATATCCTCAATTCGCTTGGGCCGGGCGGCGTGCTGATTTATCAAACCTTCGCCCTTGGCAACGAACGCTACGCCCGCCCGCGCAATTCCGACCATTTGCTTAAAAGCGGCGAACTGCTGGACGCCGTTAACGGCAGGTTGCAGGTGCTCGCCTATGAACATGGCATTATCGAGAAAGGCCCCATTCCAGGGGTAATTCAGCGCATTTGCGCGATCAACGAAACGGAACCAAGAGAAGTCGAACCGTCACAGCGAAACAACCCTGTCGTGGTTTAGCGCCGGAATTTTCCGCCGCGCCTCGTCGACCAGGGCAAGATCGATATCGGCGGCGATGAAGCCCGGTTCCTCGCCGCCATCGGCAAGCACGTTGCCCCACGGATCGACAATCAGCGAATGGCCGTATGTTTGCCGGTCGCCGGGATGGTCGCCGCATTGCGCCGGGGCGATCACGAAACAGCCGGTTTCGATGGCCCGCGCCCGTTGCAGGACATGCCAATGGGCCCGACCGCTGATCCGGGTGAAGGCCGCCGGGGTGGCGATTACCGCCGCGCCGGCCTGGGCCAGGGTGCGGAACAGATAAGCGAAACGCAAATCATAACAAATAGTCAGGCCCAACCGGCACCACGGCGTCGTCGCCAGGACGGCTTTCGAGCCGGGCTCGTAATGGCTGGATTCGCGGTGATTTTCGCTGCCGCCCAGATCGACGTCGAACATGTGAACCTTGTCGTAGCGGGCGCGGATTTCTCCTTCGCCGTCGATCAGAAACGACCGGTTGGACATTTTTCCGGCGCCGTCATCCTTGATGATTAACGAGCCGACCAGAATCCAGGCCCCGGTTTCCCGCGCCACGTTCTGAAATTTATCAAGCGCCGGGTTGTCTCGCTCCGGTCCAACCTTGGATAGCAGCGCCGCCCGCCCGGCATCCATTACATTCACCGTTTCGGGCAATGCGACCAGATCGGCGCCATCGTCCCGGGCGCGGCGCACAAGATCGACCGCGCCGGCCAGATTGGCCGCGATATCTTCCCGGGTATTGACCTGGATACAGGCGGCGCGGAACGACCGGCTCATGCCATACCCAATAGCGGGTCCAGTTTGTCATCGAATTCAAGATCGAACAGATCGTCGCAGCCGCCAACATGCTTGCCATCGATAAAAATCTGCGGCACCGTCGTCCTGCCGCCGGCGCGGCTTATCATTTCGCCGCGTTTGGCGCCATCAAACATGACGTTGTATTCGGTGAACGCCACCCCCTTTTTCTTCAGCAGGGTCTTGGCATTGTGACAAAAACCGCAAATCGGCGTGGTATAGATTTCGACCTTGGCCAATCTTCTAGATCTCCTTCGTTCGGGGGCAGCGGATTATCCGTAATATAAAGTTTTCCGGCCCCGGTTACAATGCCGGAAACGGGCGCTGGACGCGGCTGAGCGTCAGCACGTCGACCGTCCCGGCGCCGGCTTTAAGCAGGGCGCGGGCGGAGCTGTTGGCGGTCGCCCCGGTGGTCATAACGTCGTCGATCAGCAAAATCCTGGCCCCGGCGATAGCACCGGAATATTTCCCGCGAACCCGGAAAGCACCGCCGACGTTACGCCGCCTGGCGCCGGGGCCAAGCCGTCCCTGCGACGGCGTCCGGCGGGTCCGCTGCAACAGGTCGGGGATGGTGGGGATATTGCGAAGTTTGCCGATTTCACGGGCCAGCAAGGCGGCCTGGTTGTAGCGCCTTGAAAACAGCCGCGACCAGTGCAGCGCCACCGGAACCAGCAAGTCGGCCTGATCGAGCAAACCGGACCCGGCACGGGCCATCCAGCCGGCATAGGCGGGGGCCAAATCGGTGCGGTCGGCGTGTTTGAAGGCCAAAATCAGGTGCCGGGAAGCATCATCGTAGGCCATTACCGCGCGGGCCCTGGCGAACACCGGCGGGCGCCGCACACAGGATCCGCACAGCATTTCCGACGGCGGCGGATGATCGGGCGCGGCGAATTCGAACGGCAGGCCGCAGCGGGCGCACATGGGGTCGCCGACAAAGGTGATCGCCAACCAGCACTCGACGCACAGCCCGCCCGCCGCATCGACCAGAACGCCGCAACCCGGACACTGCGGCGGCAGCAATATGTCGAGCGCCATGCGACCGATGTTTGGCAAATTTACCGGCGGTCGGGTATATGACATAACAACACCATGTCGGAATCGATGAACATATTCAACCGCCGCACCGTGCGCCGACATCGCCAGCGGGCGGCGGACCGGTTCGGTGAGCATGACTTTTTGCTGCGCGATGTCGGCGAGAAGCTGGCCGACCGGCTCGACGACATTCGGCGGTCTTTCCCCATGGCCCTCGATCTCGGCTGTCATGACGGCACGCTTGGCCGTCTGCTGAACGGGCGCGGCGGCATCGAGACACTGATCGGAAGCGACCTGTCGGAGCGAATGGCGGCCCGGTCCGGGCCGCCGGCGATTGCCGCCGATGAGGAATTCCTGCCCTTCGGGCCCGATTGTTTCGATCTGGTATTGAGCAATCTCAGCCTGCACTGGGTCAATGATCTGCCGGGCGCTCTCGCCCAGTTACGCCGCTCTATCAAGCCCGGCGGCCTGCTGCTGGCGGCGATGCTGGGCGGCGACACGCTAAGGGAACTGCGGCAATCGCTGGCCGGCGCGGAAATCGAACTGGAAGGTGGTTTAAGCCCGCGCGTTTCGCCCTTCGCCGATGTCCGCGACCTGGGCGACCTGCTGGCCCGGGCGGGATTTACCGGCGCCGTCGCCGACAGTGAGACAATCACCGTTTCCTACCGGCATCCGATGCGGCTGCTGGCCGACCTGCGCGGCATGGGCGAAACCAACGCGGTGATCGAAAGCCGCAAGGGTTTCACCCGCCGCACGACGATGATCGAGGCCATGGACAAATACCGGCAAACCTTCGCCGCCGCCGACGGGCGCGCGCCCGCAACCTTTCAGGTGATCTATCTGACCGGCTGGGCGGCCGGGGGTTAACCCCCCCTTGCCACGGACTTTCCGGTTGCCTACATTCCGGCCATGAAATTTCCCGATCCCCTGATCCCCGGCAAACTGGTCAAGCGCTACAAGCGCTTCCTCGCCGATGTGGAACTCGAAACCGGCGAAATCGTCACCGCCCATTGCGCCAATTCCGGCTCTATGCTGTCGGTCAGGGATGCCGGCGCCGAAGTCTGGCTGTCGCCGGCCCGTAATCCGGAGCGCAAATTGCGCTACACCTGGGAAATGATCCGGATCGGCGAGACCCTGGTCGGCATTAACACCGCCCGCCCCAACGGGATCGTCGAGGAAGCTATTCTGGACGGTTCGATCGGCGAACTTGAAGGTTATCAAACATTGCGGCGCGAGGTCAGGTACGGCGCCAATTCGCGAATCGATATCCTGCTGGAAGACCCGGCGCGCCCGCCATGTTATGTCGAAGTCAAGAACGTCACCATGAAACGGGACCCCGGCGGCGACGGGCCGGTGGAATTCCCCGATTCGGTGACCAGCCGGGGGGCCAAGCACCTGGTCGAACTTTCCCATATGGTCCGGGACGGACACCGGGCGGTGATGGTGTATCTGGTGCAACGGACCGACGCGGATCATTTCGCCCTGGCCGCCGACATCGACCCGGCCTATGTCGGGGCGTTCGAAAAAGCTATGGCGGCGGGAGTCGAGGCGCTATGTTATGAATGTACGTTGAGCCTTGAGGAAATCAGGGTATCAAGGCCCATGAGGGTCGCCCTGCAGGCGATTGATTGAACATGAACGACCAGTTAAGCCATCACAACTATCCGCAGGAACGCTCGATCAAGATTCACGGCGCCGATGATTTCGCGGGAATGCGCAAGGTCGGCAGACTGGCCGCCGAGACACTGGACTTTATCACGCCGAAAATCCAACCGGGCATCACCACCGAAGAAATCAACACCCTGGTGCATGACTACACCATCGATAATGGCGGCGTGCCGGCGCCGCTGAACTACCGGGGATTTCCGAAATCGGTCTGCACCTCGATCAACCATGTGGTCTGTCACGGTATTCCCGGCGACCGGAAACTGGCCGAGGGCGATATTATTAATGTCGATGTGACGACCATCCTGGACGGCTGGTTCGGCGACACCAGCCGGATGTTCTGTGTCGGCGAGGTCAGCGTCAAGGCCCGCAATCTGGTGGAAACCACCTATCAGGCGCTGTGGCGCGGCATCGAGGCGGTGCGCCCCGGCGCCACCACCGGCGACATCGGCCACGCCATCCAGTCGTTCGCCGAAAAAAAGCGCTATTCCGTAGTTCGGGATTTTT
>CAZZKE010000085.1:0-10436 GCA_964655005.1 uncultured Thalassospiraceae bacterium
CCTGTTATACTCGCGCCCGGCGGGCGGAATAACTGGCGAAACCATGGCGGACAATTTCAAACTACCGGAAAGTGAAGAGCTGATCCGCAGTCAGGCCGCGCGCAGTATGCTGGAGCTGTTCGACAGCCTATACGAAGGCGCCCTGGCGATCGACCGGGACGCCCGCATCGTCTGGATGAACGACAAATACAAGGCCCTGGTCGGCTGGAACGGGACGGAAAAGATCGAGGGCCGTCAGATCGAGGATATCATACCCGGAAGCCTGATGCGCGATGTGGTCGAGACCGGACGCGCCAACCTGCTGGATATCCTGGTAATCAACGATCGACCGATGGTGATTTCCCGCATCCCGCTAAGGAATGAACAAGATGAAGTGGTCGGGGCCATGGGATTTATCCTTTATGACCGCCTGCAATCGCTGAAACCGCTGGTCAACAAGTTCAGCCAGCTGCATCGCGAACTGGTTTCCGTGCAAAAGGAGCTGGCCGAACAACGCCGGGCAAAGTACAGCTTCAGCCAGTTCGCCGGAACTTCCACAGTCGTACGCGATTTGAAAAAACAGGCGCGGCGAGCGGCCGAACGCGACGCCACCGTGCTTTTGCTGGGCGAAACCGGCACCGGCAAGGAACTGCTGGCCCACGCCATCCATGCGGCGTCGCCACGCGCCGACAAGGCGATGGTGAGGGTAAACGCCGCGGCCATTCCCGAAACCCTGCTGGAGGCGGAACTGTTCGGCGTCGCGCCCGGCGCCTATACCGGCGCCGGCCGCAAGGGGCGCGACGGCAAGTTTAAAATCGCCGACGGCGGCACCCTGTTTCTGGATGAAGTCGGCGACATGCCGCTGGCGATTCAGGCCAAGCTGCTGCGGGTCTTGCAGGAAGGCGAAGTCGAGCCGCTGGGCTCGAACAGGGTTATGGCGGTCGATGTGCGGGTGATCGCCGCCACCAGCCGCGACCTTAAGTCGATGATGTCCGAGGGAACCTTCCGCGACGATTTGTATTACCGCATCAATGTGGTGCCGCTGTCGGTGCCGCCGTTGCGCGAACGGCTGTCCGATATCGGCATTGTCTGCGAAGCCCTGCTGGAGAAAATCGCCATGCGCACCGGCGGCGCCCATCGCGACGTTTCGCTGGACGCCATCGAACTGCTGGAACGATATCGCTGGAACGGCAATGTGCGTGAACTTTCCAATATTCTGGAACAGGCGCTGGCGCGGGACGACAGCGAATTCCTGACGGCGGTGCATTTCCAGGAACTGGTTCGCGAATTGCCGCTGCGAACCCGCACCGATGATGGCGACCGAACCGCCGCCCGGGAAATTCGCCCGCTACGCGAAACGGTGGCCGACGCCGAACGCACGGCCATTGAACTGGCCCTGGCGGCGAGCGGCGGGGTCAAGGTCAGGGCGGCCAAGCTGCTTGGCATATCCAGGGCGCAACTATATGAAAAACTGATGAATCTGGGCCTTATGTCCGGAAATCCGGACAGAAAGAAAACTGTCTGACAATCCGGACACTATGCATTTTTAGTCATATTTATCAGATACTTCTGTGAACCGGAAAACATGAGTGTCCGGAATTTCGGGCACACCCGAACGGGCCGAACCGGTCATGAAAATGGACCGAACGGCTTAACTTACTGATAACACTGGATAATTTAAATTCCCGAAAACTGGCACGATGTTTGCGCTTGGTGAAACAGAATATTTGTATATTCGTCGGATGCCGCCGTGGCTAATGCGCCGCAGTCATCCGTTCATAAAGGCGCGGGGAGCATCACTGGAACCGGTGCGGCCATGTTTGGCCGCACAGGCGGCAATTATAATAATAATCGGCTGCAAGTGTTCAACGCGGGTAAAATATCGAAGGGAGAACTATCAGTCATGAGCAAACATTTATTAGGGGTGGCCGTGGCGGCGTCGGTGTTGTCATTCGGCCTGGGTCAGGCGGCCCAGGGCGGGGAAACCATCAAGATCGCCCATGTCTACGGCAAGACCGGTCCTTATGAAATATACGCGAAACAGCTTCAGGATGGCCTGATGCTGGGATTGGAATACGCCACCGGCGGCACCATGAAGGTGCTGGGCAAAAAAATCGTGGTGATCGAAAAGGATACCCAGCTAAAACCGGATATCGGCAAATCCCTGCTTGAAGAAGCCTACGGCGATGACGAGGTCGATCTTGCCGTCGGCGCCGTTTCCTCGGGCGTGACGCTGGCCATGCTGCCGGTGGCCAAGGAATTCAAGAAAATCCTTATCGTCGATGGCGCCGTCGCCGATTCCATCACCGGGTCGAAGCGCAACCGTTACATATTCCGCACCGCCCGCAATTCCACGCAAGACGCAATTTCCAACGCCGCCGCGATTGGTGCGCCGAACACCTATATCGCCACATTGGCGCAGGACTACGCCTTCGGGCGCGACGGCGTCGCCGCTTTTAAAGAAGCACTGGCCAAGACCGGCGCCACCCTGGTGCACGAAGAATATGCGCCTTCCGACACCAAGGATTTTACCGCCCAGGCCCAGCGCATCTTCGACAAGCTCAAGGATAAACCCGGCCGCAAACTGATATGGGTAATCTGGGCCGGCGGCGGCAACCCTCTGGGCAAAATCCAGGACATGAACCCCGGACGTTATGGCATCGAAATGTCGACCGGCGGCAATGTGCAGGCCGCGCTGGTCGGTTACAAACGTTTCCCCGGCATGGAAGGCGGCATCTACTATTACTATACCCACCCGAACAACAAGGTGAACGACTGGCTGGTCAAGACCTACGAGGCGCGCAATAACGGCAACCCGCCGGACTTTTTCGTCCCGGGCGGCATGGTGACCGGCATGTTGATAGTCAAGGCGATCAAGAAAGCCGGTTCCACCGATACCGAAAAGCTGATTAAGGCCATGGAAGGCATGGAGATTTTCGGCCCCAAGGGGCGCATGGTGATACGGGCCGAAGACCATCAGGCGCTGCAATCGATGTACCACTTCAAGATCAAGATCGATCCCAACGTAAAATGGGCGGTGCCGGAACTGGTGCGCGAACTGAAGATCGAAGACATGGATGTCCCTGTCCGTAACTAAGGCCCTGCCGTTCCATCGACCGGGGTGGGCAAAATCCCGCCCCGGTACCGGACCCGGCAAATCGACCGATAATACCAAGAGCGATGACGGAGCCGGAATATGCCCAGGGAGTCAGAAGTGGAAAAAGAACACCCGGTCCTGCAAACCGATGCGCTGACGGTCCGGTTTGGCGGTCATGTGGCGGTCAACGGCGTATCGGCCCGTTTTGATCGCGGCAGCCTGACGGCGATTGTCGGGCCTAACGGCGCCGGTAAAACTACGTACTTCAACCTGATTTCCGGTCAGCTCAAGGCCTATTCCGGCGCCGTGCGTATGTATGGCGAGGATATCACCTGCCTGAGCGCCCCCAAGCGCACCCAAAAAGGCATTGGCCGGGCCTTCCAGTTAACCAACCTGTTCCCCAGCCTGACGGTGCTGGAAAATGTCCGTCTGGCGGTGCAGGCCCGGGAGGGAATGGGCTTTAAGCTGTTTTCCATGGCCAGCAGCCACGTCGGCATTACCGAAAAAGCCGAACACTTTCTGCATCGCACGGCTTTGATTGACCGGGCCCCGGAGATCGCCTCGACACTGCCCCATGGCGATCAGCGCAAGCTGGAAGTCGCCATTTTGCTGGCCCTGGAACCCGACGTTTTCATGTTCGACGAACCGACCGCCGGCATGAACGCCGACGAGGTGCCGGTGATCCTTGACCTGATTCAGCAAATCAGAGAGCAGAAAGACAAAACCATACTGCTGGTGGAACATAAAATGGATGTGGTGCGTTCGCTGGCCGACCGTATCGTGGTATTGCACAACGGTTATCTGGTGGCGGATGGCGACCCCGAGGAGGTAATCGCATCACCCATCGTGCAGGAAGCCTATTTGGGAATAGGGGCATCGGGCGATGTCTGAACCGCTGTTGCGTCTCGAAGGCGTGCATACCCATATCGACCAATACCACATCCTGCAAGGCGTTGATTTTGCGGCCCCGCCGGGCCGGGTGACCGCCCTGCTGGGTCGCAACGGCGCCGGCAAGACCACCACCCTGCGAACGGTGATGGGGCTGTGGACGTTGTCACAAGGGCGGATTTTGTTTGAAGGCGACGACATGGGCGGCCTTCGAACCGCCGACATCGCCCGGCGCGGCATCGCCTATGTGCCGGAATCGATGGCCGTTTTCGCCGGCCTTACGGTCCGCGAAAATATGCTTTTGGCCAGCCATCAGGCAACCATGGACCAGGGGCGTCTGGACCGGATCACCGACCTGTTTCCGGCCCTGAAAAAATTCTGGGACCTGGAAGCGGGGGCGCTGTCGGGTGGGCAAAAGCAGATGCTGGCGATCGCCCGGGCGATGATCGAGCCGCACAAGCTGTTGGTCATTGACGAACCGACCAAAGGCCTGGCGCCGGCCATTATCAATGCGCTGATTGACGCCTTCCACGACCTCAAACAAACCGATACGACGATATTGCTGGTCGAACAGAATTTTCATTTTGCCCGCAGCGTCGCCGACAACGTCGCGGTGATGGACGGTGGCCGGATAATCCATACCGGCGACATGGATGAACTGGCCGGCGACGAAAACCTGCAACAGCGGCTGCTGGGTCTTTCGTTGAACACCCATCAATAACCAGGAGATATCCGTGCATGACCATACTTGACCAGAACATGGAAATTACCGCAATTCCCTGGCGGGACCGCCTGTCGGATGCGGCGCCGGTGTTGTTGCCGGTTATCCTGATACTGGTGGCGGGGCCACTTGTTGGATCATTTTCCTCGTGGGTGACGCTGACCCTGGCCGGCCTTGCCATGGGGCTGATGATCTTCCTGATGGCGTCGGGCCTGACCCTGATATTCGGTTTGATGGACGTATTGAATTTCGGTCATGGGGCGTTTGTCACGATCGGCGCCTTTATCGCCTACAGCGTTGTTTCGGTGATGGGCGGATTTGGCGACGGCGGCAATTTCGGCTGGCATCTGGTTATTTTTGTTTCCGCCATTATCGCCGCCATGGCCGGTTCGGGGGCGCTCGGCTTCCTGTTCGAACGCCTTATTATCAAGCCGGTGTACGGCAATCACCTGAAACAGATACTGGTTACAATGGGCGGCCTGATCGTTATCGAACAGCTAATCATCGTGTTTTGGGGACCGGAAGAAAAACCGCTGATGCGACCGGAAAGCCTGCGCGGCGCATTCGTCATGGGCGATGCCGCAATCGAAAAATACCGTCTTCTCGCGGTGGTCATCGGATTGCTCGTTTTCGCCCTGATGATGCTGGTGCTGAAACGCACCAAAATCGGCTTGCTGATCCGGGCCGGTGTGGAAAATTCCGAAATGCTCGAAGCCCTGGGCTATCGCGTACGGCATATTTCCATCGGCGTGTTCATGGTCGGCTCGGCGTTGGCCGGCCTGGGCGGGGTTATGTGGGGTTTTTACGTGGAACTGGTAACGGCGGGGCTGGGCATGGAAATCATGATGCTGGTCTTTACCGTTATCATTATCGGCGGGCTGGGGTCGGTGGGCGGCTGTTTCCTGGGCGCCCTGCTGGTCGGGTTAATGGCCAATTATACCGGATTCCTGGCGCCCAAGCTGGCGCTGGGGTCGAATATATTCCTGATGGTGGCGATCCTGATGTGGCGGCCCCGGGGCCTGTTCCCGGTTTCCAGGAACTAGGACAAGCAGATCATGAAAATTGCCGATACGGTCCTTTCCGGGTATTACCCCAAAGGTGGATTACTGCGCCTGATTTTACTGGCCATATTCATCGGATTGCTGTTCGCGCCGTTCATTTTTCCGGGCTTCCGGGCCTTGCAGGTGGCCGGCACCATTTGCATTTTTATTGTCCTCGTGGCCTCGTTCGATTTAATGCTGGGCTACACCGGCGTGGTTTCATTCGCCCACAACATGTTTTTCGGCATCGGCGCCTATGCCGTCGCCATCGGCCTGACCTATTACGGCAACACCTGGGGCGTGTTGTTTGTTTTTTCCCTGATCGGGGTCCTGGTCGCCTTTGTCCTGGCGGTGCTGATCGGCCTGTTTTCACTGCGTGTGCGGGCCTTGTTTTTCGCCATGGTGACACTGGCCGTGGCTTCCGCATTTTTGATCCTGGCTTCCCAGCTTTCCGGCCTGACCGGCGGCGAAGATGGCCTTTCGTTCAGTGTTCCGTACGAACTGACGCCGGCATTTCGTCCGCTAAAGGATAAATTCCTCGGCGTTTCGATAAACGGGCGGCTGTTTACCTACTACCTGATTTTCTTTTCCAGCAGCGGCCTGTTTCTGTTCATGCTGCGGCTGGTCAATTCGCCTTACGGTCGGGTGTTGCAGGCGGTGCGGGAAAACGAATTTCGGGCCGAAGCGCTGGGCTACCGAACGGTCTATTACCGCACCCTGATTACCGGATTGAGCGCTTCAATCGCCTCGCTGGCGGGGGTGCTGATGGCCTTGCTGCTGCGATACAACGGCCCGGAAACGACGCTAAGCTTCGATATCATGATCGACATCCTGCTGATGCTGGTGATCGGCGGCATGGGCACTTTGTACGGCGCGGCGATTGGCGCCGTGCTGTTTGTGCTGGCCAAAAATTATCTCCGCGACATTATGGGGCAGGTCAGTTCCGCGACGGCGGATTTACCCTTTCTGCCCGATATCACCAACCCGGACCGCTGGCTGCTGTGGCTGGGTTTGCTGTTTATTCTCAGCGTTTACTTTTTCCCCACCGGGATCGTCGGCAAGCTTAAGGGAATCAAGGACGGATAGGACACGCTCAGCCGACCAGGCGCTTCAGAAGCCCCATAAACAGCCGTTCGCATCGCCGCCCTTCGTCCAGTCGCGGATTCCACGACGATAGGGAAACCGCGACAACCCGGCCCGACTGCGCCAGCCGGTCGAACAATGCCGCCATGTCAGCCGATGTCGGGCCGCCGGCGACCGGATAATTCTGGGCCGGGGCTTCCGCCGCATCGAGGATATCGGTGTCGAAATGGACCCAGACCGGCCCATCGGGCAGGGTCATGGCCAACAGTTCGCGAATGGTCCTGACATGGGTCAGGCCGGAGGCCGCCAGCGCCGTATCCTCGCCGGGGTCCAGGTCGCGGGCGTCGGCCAGGATAACGTCCCGTTCCGCCAGCGGCGTCAGGGCAAGCGACCGGGCCATGGTCTGGTCCCCGCGACCGACCAGAATGGCCAGTGGCATGCCACCCCAAAAACCGCCGGGTGAGGTCTCCGGCGTATTGAAATCACCGTGCGCGTCGAGCCAGATCAGTTTTGGCGCCACCCCCGCCCGTTGCAAGCCGGCCAGCACCGCGATCGCCGAACAGCAATCTCCGGAAATACTGACCGGTCGCCCACCCTCGCGCACCGTCGCCTCGACGAAAGCCGCCAGCGGCCGGTGAATAGCGCCCATCCGCGCCTGTGGATCATCGCCCGCTGCCGCCAACGGCGGCTCGTTCAGGCGCCATCCCCGACCGGCCAAAACCTTCAGGCCGGGTAGTGGCCGACCGATAAACTGCGGCGAAAGGATGTAGCGGTTTTCCGGGTTCAATTTTCCAGCCTCCATTACCATCGGCAATACATTCCAGAACATTTCTGAAAAAACAATATATAATTTATTTAAAATATCTCGTTTTTTTACTGTTATATTATAAACAAATAAAATATTTGCCTAATTTTTACTTATATCTATTCTTCATATTAACATTTACGGCGACCCGGATCGGTTCGGGATTTGCCGGAATATGGAGGATGCCATGGCCAGCAAAAGCAAGATTTACAGTCGTAGCGCCGCCTTGATATTGCTGGTCGTACTGCAAGGATGCCTGCCGCTTGGCGCGCCGACCATCATCAGCCTGGCGGTGGATGGCGTCAGCTATATGGCGACCGGAAAAACCGTGGCCGATCATGCCCTTTCGCAACTGGCGCAAAGGGACTGTTCATTCGGTCGTGCGGTACTGACGGGCAATGATCTGTGCCGGAAGGAGAAAATTACACCGCCGCCGGCGATCCAAAACATCGAGCTCGCTTCACAACCGGAAGAAAACGATAACCCCCTGTATAATACCATGCACCCGTCGCGCTGGCCCCTGCCTGCGGAGCTCCGGTAGAAAATACCGCCTTATGGTTATTTGTTTGCCGCGACGTTGCGGCAGTGAGTCTCTCCCATGGCCAGACCCATAAGCAGCGCCACGGCGGCGCTGATGATGATGGTCAGAAAAGCCGTCTGGTAGGTCGGGACGGAATAAATCCTGACCCCCGCCTCGATGGTTCCGTCCCAGCCCAGGTCAAGCAACCAGCCGATCAGGGGCTGGAAAATCGCCCCCGAGGCCATCACGAAGGTATTGATGAAGCCCAGGGTCGCCCCGGCGGTTTCCGGTCGATTGTGTTCGCGCCCGGTGGCGAAACAAAGCACCATTGAACCCGAAAACAGGCCATTGCAGAAAAGCAACGCCCTGGCCCCGTTCAGCGAAAGACCGGGGGCATAAATCAGGGCCGAAAAGGTCGCCAGCGCGACCATGGACCCCAGCACCATCAGTGGCTTGCGCCGCTTCAGATGGTCGGACAACCAGCCCATCAGCGGCCCGCCGATACCCCAGCCGACCAGTAGCAACGATGTCGACGCCGCCGCCGCCGGGCGCGAAATATCGTAGGCCTGCACCATATAGGGAACACCCCACAGGCCGGCGAACGACAGCATGGTCGCCGTCAGGCCACCGCCATACAAGGCGACAAACCAGCTTTGCCGATTGGCCATGGTGCCGGCCAGGCCGCGCAGCAGGCCCGTGGCCGCCCGTTCGGCAGCGCCGGCCGGCGGCCCGGCAGGTTCCGCCTCGGGCGGACGGTCGCGGATGATCAACCAGATCAGCACCGCCAGCAACAGGGCGAAACCGGCCGCCCACAGCATGGTTCCGCGCCAGCCCGACAATTCGACCACGGCCGCCAGCGGCGCCTGGCCGCCAATCGCCCCGGCCATACCCAGCATTAACGTCATCCCGGTAACCATGGCGAAACGGTTGGGCGGCAGCCAGCGGGCCGCCAGTTGCAGGGTCCCGATCCAGGTAAAACCGGCCCCGGCGCCGATCAACAGCCGCCCGGCGTAAGCGCCGGTCATGCCGCCGGCCATGGAAAACAGCAGACTGCCAAGGCCGCACAGCAGCGCCGCCAGCGCCAGCATACGTCTGGCCCCCCAATGATCGAACATCACCCCGATGGGCAGTTGCAAGCCGGCGTAAGCATAGAAATAGAACGCCGACAGGTTGCCGAGGACGGCGGCGCTGACGCCGAATTCGGCCATCAGATCCGGGACCATGACACTGGGCGCTACCCGCTGGAAAAAACCATAGCAGTAAAACAGCGCCGCCAATCCCCAGATAACCCATGGATATAACCCGGATGACCGGGCCGGGGCGTTCACCGGCTGCCCCGCCGGGCGACAAAAATACCGACGATGACGATGCCAGCGCCCAATGCCTGCCAGGTATCCAGCGCCTCGCCCAGAACAAGCCAGGCCAGAAATATCGCCGCAACCGCTTCAAGCAGCATGGCGACAGAGGAAAAAGCCGTCGGCAAATGGGCCAGCGCAAAGGCGATTGCCCCCTGGCCGCCGACGTGTGTGACCCAGGCCAGCGCCAGCAGCAGCAGCCAGCCGCCAAGGGTTGCCGCCAGCCAGGCCTCGCCCGACAGCGCGGTCACCGGAACCAGCAACACCGCCGTCGCCAGGGTCGAAAAAAACATGATCGCAGCGGTCGAAAAATGCGCCCGCAAGCGCCCCACAGTCAGCATATAGGCGCCGAAGAAGATACCGGTCACGAGTCCCAGAAAATCGCCGAACAGACGGTCCATGCCAATCTGCACACTACCGCCCATCAGCACGGCGGCGCCGGACACCGCCACCACTATACCCAACAGGAAGGTCCGCGAGAACCGTTCCCTGAAGATCAAAAACGAACCCAGAGTCACCCACACCGGGGCCATGGTCGCAAGCAGGGTGGCGTTGGCGACGGCGGTGAATTGCAGCGACCAGTGCCAGAAGGCCAGGTCGCCGGCGAAGAAAAACCCGGCCAACGCCATGATCCCGTAATCGCGCCGGGTGGCCGGGCGCCGGATAACTGCGGCGGCGGCGGCGCGGCGGCTGTCGACGGTGTGCCACAGTGACAGCAGCGGCAGGGCCAGAAACACCCGATGGAAGGCGGTCGCGGTCGGTCCCAGCTCGCTCAGGCGAACCAGAATCGGCGACAGGCCCAGAGTCAGCGCCCCGGTGAACAGCAACACCAGAGCGAGCCCTTGCGTTCCGCCGCCGGCGGTCCAGGTTATCGTGCTATTCCCCATGCCAAGCTCTTATACCAAGGATCACTGATAAAGACCCATTGAGACGGCTTTCCATGGTTTT
>CAZZKE010000086.1:0-10248 GCA_964655005.1 uncultured Thalassospiraceae bacterium
CCGAGAGCCCTGGAAAGCCGTCTCAATGGGTCTTTATCAGTGATCCTTGGTATAACATACCAGATATAGTATCCGATAGCCGGCCACGATCAAACAGCAGTATTATGAAATTTTAAAAAATCCCGCTCAGGGGACCCGGACAACGACTATCGGGACAACGTCGCCGTTATGCGGAATGACCATGCCCGGATATCCGGGAATTCTGATAACGGTCCCGCCGAAGGGCGCCCGCAGGGTGGCGCGCTGGTATTTCCAGGTGGCCCGGGCGGCCCGGGCCTGGGCCTTTGCCAGTTCCGAGCGGGCCGCCGCCGCCGCCGTTTTGGCGTCTTCCACATTTTCGACCGAGGCGGAAAGCGCGTCATAAAGCTGTTCCGTCTGCTCCTGTCTGCGCGCCATCAATTGATACTTTACCGTCGCCGCCTCGACCATGGCCCGACCGGCCTTCATCATGGCGTCGAGAGGGCGCCGGTCGAGCACCGCCAGGACGGCGCCCTTTTCAATTTTTACCCCTACCTTAACCTTGATATCGGCGATTACGCCGGGCACGGCAAAGGCCAGCACCCGTTCGGCGGCCATTGCCGGTGCGGCAAACATCAAAACAACCCCGAACACCATCAGCAGGTGCGGCAGGGTGCTGGCAAGATTTATGATCCGTTTCATGGTCGTTCCCGTCATTCCAACTTACGGTTTGGTCTCGTTTTGATCTTCCTGGCCAAATCCGCTGCCCGTTTTGGGTAGGTATTGATTGACCTGGCCGCCGGTCAGTTCGAGCAGCGAGGTCAGAAAATCCGCCTCCAGCGCCTTGCCCGGTTGATCCCCCAGCAGTACCGATACTTTTGCAAGATTGACAAAATACAAACCCGTCGCCCGCACTACGGCGGCTTCGGCGGCGGTGTTTTCGATCATCGCCCGGCCCAAGTCGGTAACCCGGTCCTGCTGATACAATTGCTGGCGCAGCAGCAGGGTCCGTTTGGCGAAATCCAGTTTGGCCCGGGTCGCGACAACCAGTTGATAGGAATTTTGAATCTCCATCAGCGCTTCGTGCGACCGGATACGCAATTGCGAGCGTTTTCGGGCAATCGCCGCATTCAGCCGGCTTTCCTCGGCGGCCAGTTGCGAGCGCCTGGCCTTATTGACACCGCCATCGTACAAGGGCCAGGAAAGCCTGGCGCCGAGGACGTAATCCTTGCGAGCACGTAATTCGTTGCTGGTTTTTCCGACATTTCCATAGGCTTCCAGGCTCGGCAGATTGGCCACGCCGTCGCGCAATATCCCCTTCGCATCGGCCTGTTTGATCAACGACATCAATTCCGGATTCTTGCGGGCGACGGTTTCGGCAAATTTATTCCGGTCCAGATCCGGCGGGCCCTGCAGGGGCGGTTTCGGCGGCGAAAAAAGTTCTTCTTCGATGAAATTGCCGGTCAATTCCTGCAACCGCAGCCTTAGTGATACATTGCGGTTGCGCTCACGGTAATAATCCAGGCGGGTCTGTTCAACCCGGGCCAATACCGCGGCAACATCAACCGGACTGGTCTTGCCCAGCGCCAGGCGTTCCTTCGAGCGCTGCCAGCGGACATAGGCCGCGGAATGATCTTCGTACAACGAGCGCATTTGCAGTTCCGAAGCGTGCAAGTCGAAGTACAGCGCCATGCCTTCCATCAACACCGCATTGCGTACCGATACAAGAAGATCGGCCGCCGCCGCCGTATCCTTGCTTGCCGCCTCGATCGCCGATGAGGTCTTGCCGAAATCGTAAATCGGCTGAACAACTTCCAGGGTGCCATAAACATCCTTGTGTTCATTGCCGTAAGCTTCGGAAGAAGAACGAAATACCCGCCCGGTCGCCGACAGCGTCAGGCGCGGATACAGCGCCGCCACCGCCGCATCCCGGCGCGCCGCCGCTATCCCGATATCGGCACGCGCCAAATCAATCGAGAAATTACCATTTTTTTCAATCTGTTGCAGGATTTCCTTAACAGTCGGCTGCGACCCTTCGGTGGCATCCTGAGCGGATGCCTGGCCACCGGCGGACCCTACGAAAACCGCCACCGCAACGGCCACGGCACGCAAGGAGCAGCGCCGAAAACTCATCTTTGGTCCTGAACGTACCGGAAAAAAGATTTTTTCGATTTATAAACGCCGTCAACGACATATTTTCCGGCCAGATAGAACTGGTCAACCCCCAGGAACCCGGTGGTTCTGAGGGCGACTTTCCCCTGTTCGTCGAAGAACACGAAAACCGGCGTCGCCCGGACCCGCAATTTCCTTGCCAGGTCCCGTTCCGTCCCCCGCGTCCCGTCATGCATGACAACATCAAGGTCACCGCGGATATTACTTTCGATCATGACAAAATTTTTGTCGAACAGATCATAGACCTTTTTCGCCGGCAGCACCCGCGCCCGCATCTTGTCGCAATAAGGGCAGCCCAGCTGGTGAAAGAACAGCACCAGTTTCTTGCCATCGGCGGCGGCGTCCTGGATTTCCTCGGGAAAGTTGTTATCCAGGCTTTCGACGCGATATTCCCCGTGGGCCGGCGGCGTGTTCAGGGCCAGCGCGACAACGACGGCTAAAAATGCGGCTATGCGAAATTTCATCAGTTGCGCCCTCGATGGCTGAATTCGCGGATTATATGGCAATTGCCGCATACACACCACAGGCTTGTGCTCGCGTTCACGAATTGTTGTTGACCGACCGCCTGATTCTATCGGCGAAGCGTTGCCGCGACGCCGGCAGCTTTCCACCCGGCAGATGATCATAGACATGGCGTTTGAGAAAATAACCGGTCAGGGTGAGCCCGGTCGATACGTCGGCCACGGAACCGCCAGTTCCGGCGGCAAGTAAAAACGGCGGTAATGCCAACATCGACTTAAGGTAGGGCCGGCCCGCCGCAGCGGATACGGCGCGGCCCGATTTCGGCGACACGTAAATCAGGTTATCGACCGCACCGGTTGCCGCGCAGCGGCTTAAATCCAGGCCGAAACCCAATTCACCCAGCAGCCCCAATTCCCACTTTACATAAGCCGAGCGCCATTCCCCGGCGCCGCTTATGGCTTCAAGCAGGATTCCCAGGCCGGCAAACACCTGGGCGTGGGGCTCCCGTTCGGGCAGTGCCGTTTCGACCAAGCCAAGCGCCGCGCAAAGCGCCGCCAGGGGCTCGGGAGCATCCAGCACCAGGGCCGCGTAGGATCTGCTCAACTCGCACGTATAGGCGCCTAAATGTTCGGACAACCTGGCCCGCCACCTGGCCTGCACGGCGTTTCCCGGTTGCAGGTCGCCGCGTTTGCGTTTTCCGGTTCCGCCCCTGACCAGGCCTGAATGAACGCCGTGATTTCGCGTCAGCAACGTGACTATGGCGGATGTTTCGCCATGCCTGCGCACCGACAACACAATTCCTTCATCGAACCATTCCATGGGGTAAATTTTACACGATGATCGTGCTTACGTATCCTGTACAATTATTGCCGAGCCTGTTTTTTTAATTCGTGACACATATTTCCGGCGGAGGGCGACGTTGCACAGGAAAATTATTGCGGGCGCCATGGCCGCCATAGACAAGGATCGCCGGGACTATTTCCAGGCCGTCATTGCCAGACTGGAACAGGACAAACGTTTCGAACGGCAGGGAAATATCGTTTTCAGCATCCTCAAGAACGTCATTGCCGACGTGCCGGTCTACCTGGAACCGGATGAATTCGCCGAACTTTTATTCGACTTCATACGCTACAACAATCCGGCGATTCGCAAGCTTATGTATAGCCGCCGTTACGTCCACGACCCTAAAGCCATGCGCGCAATCACCGGAAATTTCATCACACAGGTCATCGCCAGGTCATTCGACAAGGAAGGAAAAGGCGAAATCGAGACTGGCGATCCAAGTGTTCATAAACTGACCTGGCCGTACCGGGATACCGATGTCCTTGACCCCGAAGACGATCCCGACGAATGGCAGCAGGCAGTTGACCGTAGCCAGGAATGGGCGCGCCGGCAAAAAACCGACCGGCGCAAATCCGGCTTGTCCCGCATCGACGACAAGGCGATGGAACTGTTCAAGAAAAATAACAAAAACGCCGAAAGCTGACCGGAAATACGATACCCATTATACCAAGGAGCAATCAAGGGCAATTCAGGCGTTGAAATCCAGCCCCCAATCCCGGAAACGCTCGGGGTCGTCGCCCCAGCCGGCCCGTACTTTAACAAACAGCTTCAGATGCACCCGGCGGCCTAACAGGTCTTCCAGTTCATGGCGCGACGCCTCGCCGATGGCTTTTATTTTCCGCCCGCCCTTGCCGAGCACGATACCCTTTTGTCCCGGCCTTTCGACATATATGACCTGGCTGACGGTGACTGAACCGTCATCGCGTTCCTGCCACCCCTCGGTCTCGACGGTAATTGCATAGGGTAGTTCCTGGTGCAATTGCAGAAACACCTTTTCACGGGTGACCTCGGCGGCCAGCAATCGCGACGGCATGTCGGAAATCTGATCTTCGGGAAACATCCATGGGCCGGGTGGCGCTGTTTCAGCCAGCCTGCCAAGCAGGTCACCGACGCCATCGCCTGTTTCGGCGGAAATCATGAAAATTTCACCAAACAACCCGGTTTCGTTCAATTTTTCCGCCAATGTCAGCAGTTTTTGTTTATCGACCAGATCAATCTTGTTGATGGCCAGCAGGGCCGTCATTTCCTTGTTTCGCATCTTTTCGATTATGGCGCCGCTGTTGGCATCGATACCCCGCGTCGCGTCGATCATCAGCAATATGCTGTCGGCATCGGCGGCCCCGTCCCAAGCGGAGGCCACCATGGCCCGGTCCAGCCGGCGTTTCGGCAAAAACACGCCAGGGGTATCGATAAGAATAAGTTGCGCCGTGCGCTCCAGGCAAATGCCCAGCACCCGAGTACGTGTTGTCTGTACTTTCGGCGTAACTATGGAAACCTTGGCCCCGACCAGCCTGTTGACCAGCGTCGACTTACCGACGTTGGGGGCCCCCAGGATGGCAATAAAAGCACATTTTGTTTCGCTTTGCCGGGTCATTCGGTAACCCCAAGCCGGTCCAGCAACAGCGCGGCGGCGGCCTGTTCGGCGACCCGCTTGGAATTTCCCGTCGCGGTTACCGACGCCTCGCCCTCGATTGAGACCTCGATGCTGAATATTGGCTCGTGGGGCGGTCCGGAACGGGATACTTCGCGATAATCGGGAAGGCCCACCCCCCGGCTCTGGACATATTCCTGAAGCGCCGTCTTGGCGTCTTGCGGCGGCGCCGTGTTTTCGGCCATCAACGGCCGCCAGTACCGCCTGATAAACTTGTCCGCCGAAGCGATACCGGCATCAAGATAAATAGCCGCAATCACGGCTTCGCAGGCATCGGCCAGCAAGGCCGGGTTTTCCCGTCCGCCGGCATCCTGTTCCGAAGGCGACATATTGACAAAAGCCGCCAGGCCGATCTCTCCGGCGACGCGGCTTAGCGATTCCCGTCGCACCATGGCGGTATGGCGGCGCGCCATGGCGCCTTCTTCTTCATCGGGGAATGCCTCGTAAAGCATCTCGGCGACAATCAGCCCAAGCACCCTGTCGCCAAGAAATTCCATGCGCTGGTTGCTGTCCTTGCGCCGGTTTTTGGTCCGGGCCAGGCTGGGGTGATTGAGCGCCTGTTCCAGCAATTGCGGCTTTCGGAAATAATAACCAAGATTTTTTTCCAGGTCCGACACGGGATCATTCATGGCATGGCAACTATTTAATAGCGTTAAAAAACCGGGAGAAGCGGATTTTCGACGGCCATTTCCAAAACTCCCAGGTGTCCCAGCCGCTGCCGTCAATGGAGAAAAACAGGAACTTGGCGCGACCCACCAGATTTTCCCTGGGGATAAAGCCGACGGCGTCAAGATAGCGGCTATCCTGGGAATTATCCCGGTTGTCACCCATGGCGAAATAATAGCCCGCCGGCACCGTGTAGACACCGGTGTTGTCGGCGTTGCCGTTATCGCCCATTGATTCAAGAATATAATGGCGACGACCGCCGGGCAACGTTTCCAGATACCGGGTTGTGCGGCGAACATTGCCCAGGCTGTCGGTGCTCAGGTAGTCTTCAACCCGTTCTCGAATCACCGGCTTGCCGTTGATATTCAGGATACCGCCCTTGACCTGTATTTTGTCGCCGGGCAGGCCGACCAGCCGTTTGATGTAATCGATACTGGTGTCGCGAGGCAACCGGAACACGACGACGTCGCCCCGTTCGGGCTCGCTGAAAAATATCCTGCCCGTCAGCAACGGCAGTGACCATGGCAGCGAGTATCGGCTGTATCCGAACGACAGCTTGGAGACGAAAAGGTAATCACCGACCAGCAGCGTCGGCTTCATCGAGCCGGAAGGAATATTAAACGGCTCGTAGGCGAAGGTGCGAATTCCCATCGCGATGACAAACGCATACAAGATGGTGACGACTGTTTCCTTGAAACCGCCGCTGGATTTTTGGGT
This sequence comes from uncultured Thalassospiraceae bacterium, assembly GCA_964655005.1. GTDB lineage: Bacteria > Pseudomonadota > Alphaproteobacteria > Rhodospirillales > JABHCV01 > CAZZKE01. Next base: position 6,470 of record CAZZKE010000086.1, read on the forward strand.
CATATTGAAGCATTAGCCTACAGGATTGTCGAAAATTCCGGCAAATCAAGCCAGCCGGGAGGCTTAATGTCAAGGCGGAAAAACCTTATTGAGCACGGGCCTCGTTCATATGGCGGCGCATATCGGTGATGCTTTGTTCAAGGCCGACAAAAATCGCCTCGCCAATCAGGAAATGGCCGATATTCAATTCGCTGATCGTCGGAATCGCGGCTATCGGCCTGACCGTATCGAAGGTCAATCCATGGCCGGCGTGGCATTCCAGGCCGATCCGGTGACCGTAAGCGGCGGCCTCGACAATACGGGCCAACTCGGCTTCCCGGGCCTCGCCCCCGGCATCGCAAAAGGCCCCGACATGCAGTTCCACCACCGGTGCCCCCAGTAACCTGGCGGCATCGAGCTGTTCCAGATCCGGTTCGATGAACAGCGACACCCGGATACCGGCCTTCGAAAGTGCTTCGACATATGGAAACAGCCGGTTGTGACCGCCGCGCGCATCCAGGCCGCCTTCGGTGGTCCGCTCTTCGCGTTTTTCCGGCACGATGCAGGCGGCGTGGGGAACATGGGCGAGCGCGATTTCCAGCATTTCGTCAGTCGCCGCCATTTCCAGATTGAGCGGGCTGTCAACTTCGTTGCACAGCCGGGTTATATCGGCATCGGAAATATGCCGCCGGTCTTCCCGTAAATGGGCGGTGATGCCGTCGGCGCCGGCCATAACGGCCAGCTTCGCGGCATCGACCGGGTCCGGATGACCGCCGCCGCGGGCATTCCGAATAGTCGCGACATGATCGATATTAACGCCCAGCCTTAAATAATTGGTCATTTTCGGTTATCCGCCAGCTTGTTTCCCGAATTGCGGCGACTGAACCGCCGATGCTGATACGAGGCGATCAATGGTCGCAAGGAAAAGAAAAATACCAGCCAGATAACGATAAAACTGGGTATGCCACCCAGAAACATCGGCCACCATACCGGCCAGACGGTTTGGAACAGATAGGTCATATCGAGCTTCAACAGGGCCTCTATCACCGAGGCGAACATTGAAGAGAAGTCTTCGCCGCCGCTGTGGGTATAGGTCCCGGCCTGGCCGATCCACAACCCGATTTCATATATCCAGGCCCAGATAAAAGGGAATGTCCAGGGATTGCCGACCAGGGTGCCGATGGCGGAAGCGACGATACTGGAACGGATGATCCAGGCGAACAGCGCCCCAAGCACCAGATGCAGGCCGACGAACGGGGTAAAAGAAATGGCGGCGCCGCAGGCAAAACCGGCGGCGATTGAATATGGCGTGCCGGGAAGCCGCCCGACCCGGTGAAACAGGTACAGCGACGACCGCTTCCAGCCGCGGCGCGGCCACAAAAAATCACGCGCCCGGTGATGCAGTTGTCTTTTTTCTCGGCGTTGGAACATGGTCGCAATGTTTACCGTTTTAGCTAAAAATTCAACCTCTTGCACGTTCGACCGTGTTGATCGCCGGAGTCGCCCGCAAGGCCGCGATGATATCGGCCAGATGCTTGACGTCGCGGACCTCTACATCAATCAGCAAATCAAAAAATTCGCGGCTACGATTGGTAATTTTCAGGTTCGATATATTACCTTCGTTACGGCCTATCACCATGGACAGGGTGCCCAGGCTTCCCGGCTCGTTAACCACCGTCAAATGAATTCTGCCGACATGGAAATCGGGCAATTCGGTTCCCAGTTGCCACGAAACATCAAGCCATCGTTCAGGTGTATCGGCATATGTTTCAAGGGTTTCACAGTCAATTGTGTGAATAGTCACGCCCTTGCCGGTGGTGATGATGCCAACGATGCGATCGCCGGGCAATGGATGGCAACACCCGGCGTAATGGACCGCCATGCCGGGTATAAGACCCTTTATGGCGATGGCGTTTTCGTGTTTGTCGCCAGCCTTTCCCTTGGCCGGTCTTTTCTTGATATAATCGATCGGGACGACCTTATCGTCACGGCGTTTTTTGGTTGCCGGGAATACCGCTTCCACCACATCGCGCGCCGAAACATTGCCGGATCCGACCTGGGCCGTAAGATCATCGGCAGAGCCCTGCTTGAATACTTTCAGCACGCCGGTCAGGGCCTTTTCGGTAAATTCATAGCCTTCTTCGCGAAATGCCCGTTGCAGGATCGCCCGGCCCAGTTGCAGGTACTGTTCCTTTTCCTGGGAATGAATGAAGCGGCGGATGCGCGCCCGGGCCTTGCCGGTAACAACAAATCTTTCCCATGTGGGCGAAGGAGTCTGGGCGTTTGAGGTCAGAATTTCCACCTGATCGCCGTTCTGCAACTCGCTTCGCAGGGGCACCATGCGACCGTTGACCTTGGCCCCGACGCAACGGTCTCCGATTTCCGAATGCACGGCGTAGGCAAAATCAACGGGCGTGGCGCCCTGCGGCATATTGATCAAATCTCCCCTTGGGCTAAAACAGAAAACCTGATCCTGGAACATTTCCAGCTTGGTGTGTTCCAGGAATTCCTCCGGCCCGGCGGCATGTTCGAGAATATCCAGCAGTTCGCGTAACCAGCGATATTGCTTGCCTTCTGTGGTCCCGGCATTTTGCTTGTAGGACCAATGGGCGGCGACGCCGTTTTCGGCAATTTCGTGCATTTCCTGAGTCTTGATCTGGATCTCGATCCGGTGCTGATCCGGCCCCAGCACCCCGGTATGCAGGGATCGGTAGCCATTGGGCTTGGCGGTGCTGATGTAATCCTTGAAGCGGCCCGGCACCACGCGATAAGAACTGTGGATGATGCCCAGCGCGTGATAACAATCATCGACATCGCCGACGATTATGCGAAACGCCATCACATCGGAAAGCTGTTCGAAAGCGACATTCTTGAACTGCATCTTGCGCCATATCGAATAAGGAAGCTTTTCGCGGCCATCAATTTCGGCCTCTACGCCCCCGTCCTTAAGGGTCTTGGTCAATTCGTCGTTGATCTTGGTGACCAGGCCGCCACCTTCTTCGCGGAGGTATTCCAGCCGGGCGATGATCGATTGACGGGCCTCGGGATTAATTTCCGCAAACGCCAGATCTTCCAGTTCGTTTTTCATCTCCTGCATTCCGATGCGTTCGGCTAGCGGGGCGAAAATTTCCATGGTTTCCTTGGCGATACGGCGGCGTTTGTTTTCATTATCGATAAAATGAAGGGTCCGCATGTTGTGCAGACGGTCGGCCAGCTTGACCAGAAGAACGCGTATATCTTCCGACATGGCAAGCAACAGCTTGCCGAAATTTTCTGCTTGCTTGGCGTGATCAGACTGCATTTCGATCAGCGTCAGCTTGGTCACGCCTTCGACCAGGCGACCGACTTCCCGACCGAACAGGGCGGTAATTTCCTCCTGGGTCGCCAGGGTGTCTTCGATCGTATCGTGCAACAGCGCGGTGATGATGCTGGCGCTATCGAGCTTATAGTCGGTAAGAATGCCGGCGACTTCCAGCGGATGCAGAAAATACGGGTCGCCCGAGGCCCGTTTCTGGTTGCCGTGGGCCTTCATGGAAAACACATAGGCGCGATTAAGCGCCTCCTCGTCGGCGCCCAAATCATAGGATTTTACCCGTTCGACGAGTTCAAACTGCCGGATCAAAGCGGCATCTCCCGGTGATTTATACCAAGTTGCAGAAAGAATGACCCATAGAGATCGTCACAGCAGTCCTTCGGGTAGAAGAAGAAGCCGCCGGCGATGCGATCGCATCGTCAAGGCTTCTTAACGCCCTCCGAAGGACTGCTGTGGCGACCGGAACGGCGGCTTCACAAGCCTTTTG
>CAZZKE010000087.1:0-10223 GCA_964655005.1 uncultured Thalassospiraceae bacterium
TCGACCATGGCGCGGAGGAAGCCGGTCGAACTGCCGATCTTGATGCCGCGCTTGTGCAGTTCCCTGGAGCATTTGGCGGCGCCCGGAAGCAGCGTGGTATATTTGCGCAGGACCTTAAGCTGCATCGGCACGAAATCCTTGAATATGCGATCGACGTCCTTTTGGTTCGGGTATTTGCCATGGACACCCTTCCAGCGCTCGGCAATCACCGGGTCTTCGGTCATCGCCTTGATATGCAGGTCCTTGCGCAGTCCCATGGGGCCGCGGGCTTCCAGCATGGAAACTTCGACGCCCTGGTTCTTGAAGGCCTCGACGAAGACCACGGCGGGGGCCAGCACGTAGGCGTCGGCGATGGTGCCGCTCCAGTCGAGCACGACGCCCTTGACCTTGCCGCGGTAATTGCGCCGGTAGATGTAGTCTGGATCGTAAGTCATAAAAATAATCTCCTGGTATTAGGCCGGGGCGCAGTTGGTCACGCCCATTTCTGATAGGGTCCGGCGCACCGCATCCAGCGCGCCGTTCATTTCGGGTTCCGCCAGTTGGCCGATGCAGCCGATGCGGAAGCTGTCGGCGACGGTCAGTTTGCCGGGATAGATAATGAAGCCCTTGTCCTTCAATGCGTTATAGAAAATCTGGAAATCGAATTCGGGGTCGCCGGGAAGGTGGAAGGTGACGATAATCGGCGCTTGCAGGGGCGGCGGCAGCAGGGTTCGGAAACCCATTTCACGCATGCCTTCGATAAGAATTTTGCAGTTGGCGGCATAGCGGGCGTGGCGTCCCGGAAGGCCGCCTTCGGCGTCATAAAGATCGAGGGCGCGGGACAATGCGGCGATAACGTGGGTCGGTGGCGTGAAGCGCCACTGGCTGTTGGCCTCCATCGCCATCCACTGATCATAAAGGTCCAGGCTCAGGGAATGGGAATTGCCCTCGCAGCCTTCCAGAACCGATTTGCGGATGATAGCGAAACCCATGCCGGGAACGCCTTCCAGGCACTTGTTGGACGACGCCATGACGGCGTCGAAGCGAATTTTACGGGCGTCCAGTTCAATCGCGCCGAAGGCGCTCATGGCGTCGATAATCAGCGAATGGCCATGGGCGGCGCAAATCGCCGCAATTTTCTCGACCGGGTTGATGATTCCCGAGGTGGTTTCGCAGTGAACCATGATGACGTGGCTGATCTTGCCGTCGCCGGATAATATGCGCCGGACATCCTGGGGATCCGGCGGTTTGTCTTCCGGTGTTTCCAGGGTTTCGTAGGCGCGCCCCAGGTAGTCCAGTATCCTGGCCATGCGCCGACCGTAGGCGCCGTTTATCAGGATCAGCGGTTTTTGTCCGCGTGGTATCAGCGTTCCCAGCGTCGCCTCGACGGTGAATGTGCCACTGCCTTGCAGGGGCACGCAAACATGATCCACAGCCGCATTGGCGATGGCCAGGATGCGTCGGCGCATGCGGGCGTTGGTATCGATGAAACCGGCATCGCGCGAACCCCAGTCATGGAGCATGGCCTGTTTGGTTTCGGGCGCCGTGGTCAACGGGCCGGGGGTAAGAAGGAAGGGGTCATCGGTAGGGCTGTGCATGGCGGAAATTCCTGTCGGGAGTCGCCGCAGTATCAGTCATAAACAGTCAATATACCACAAAAAAATTAACCCAAATTACTCCCCGTGAATCTCCCGATTATACGTCGTCCAGTATTTTCCGTATTTTTTCCAGCAGTTCCGCCCGGCGATAGGGCTTGGTTATGACCTCGACACCGGGGTCCAGCGTCCCATTGTGGACAATGGCGTTTTCGGCGTATCCGGTGGTGAAGAGAATTTTGATATTCGGTTGCAGCAACTTCGCGCGCTCCGCGATCTCGACGCCATTCATGCCGCCGGGCAGGACCACATCGGTAAACAGCATGTCGAAGGCTTCCTCGTTCAGCATGTGATGGATCGCCTCTTCACTGTTTTTCGCCTCAACGACCCGGTAACCGGCGTTATCCAGGAATCTTGCCGGAACTTTCCGAAGATCCTCATCGTCCTCGACCAGCAGGATACGCTCCGATCCGTCGGTAGAATCCGGCTTGTCGTCCAATACCTTCTCGCTGCTTTCGGCCTCTATCGATGACGGCAGGAAAAGATTGACCGATGTGCCCCGGCCCAGTTCGCTGTAAATTGCAATGTGGCCACCGGATTGCTTGGCGAAACCGTAAACCATGCTAAGGCCAAGGCCGCTGCCTTCGCCGACTTCCTTGGTTGTAAAAAACGGCTCGAACACCTTTTTCAGCGTCTCGGGTGAGATTCCGTCGCCGGTGTCGCTAACCGATACCTTGACATAACGGCCCGGCGAAACCTCGTCATGGTGCGCCGCATAGCTTTCATCCAGGGTTACTTCGGCCGTCTCGATCATTAATTCACCGCCGTTCGGCATGGCGTCGCGGGAGTTGATCGCCAGGTTTATCAGGGCGTTTTCGAATTGATTGACATCAAATAACGCGGCGCAATTTCCCGGACCAAGAGATGTATGCAGCTCTATGGTTTCACCCAGCGAGCGTTGCAGCATATCTTCCAGTCCGACAATAAGGCCGTTGATCGCTACAGACTTGGGGGCCAGGGTCTGTTGTCGGGAAAAAGCCAGTAGCCGTTGGGTAAGGGCGGCGCCACGTTCGGCCGCCGCGATTATCGACTCGACGTTGTGGCGTATTTTATCGTCGTTTTTAGTGATTCCCTGCAATACCTCTGCGTTGCCGATTATCACACCCAGAAGATTGTTGAAGTCATGGGCGACGCCGCCCGTAAGCTGGCCAACCGCCTCCATCCGTTGCGACTGGCGGAGTTTTTCTTCAAGAATTTTTCGTTCGGTGATGTCGGCGCCGGTTCCCCGATATCCCTCGAACGCGCCATTCCCGTCGAATACCGGGGTGCCGGCGACAGACAGGTGAACGACACCGCCATCGGCGCGCACGCGGGAATGTTCGAAGTCCTTGAACGGGCGATGGGCTTCCAGATCGGCCATATTACGGCTTAACTGCCGCTCTTCGAAGTCAAGGCTCGATTGCGCCCTGGTCTTTCCCAGTAGGTCCCGTTGGGCGACGCCGGTGACTTCGGTAAAGCGGTCCGAGAGGAAACTGAAGCGCAGGTCCTTGTCCATTTCCCAGTACCAGTCAGAAGTAGAATTCGAAAAATCCCGGAAACGCTTCTCGCTTCGCTTCAACTCTCCGGTTCGAACGTCCACCTCTTTGCGTAACCAGACAACGATAAGCCATGCCGCGCCAAGCAAAATAAGCGTTCCGCCGAATGCCCAATAATACCATTCCGGTATGGGTTTATTATCCGGTCCATGGAACCACTTGGCCGATAACTGGCTGAAGCGGGAAGTCGGATCGTTTTTTTGGGTCGAAATGTATTTGTCGAGCGCCGCCAAAAGCCGTTTTCCGGTTCCCTTCGGGGCGGCGAACCGCAACTCGACAGGGTTGAAATCGACGCTTGTCGCGATGGCGTCATATTTTGGTCCGTTGATGACGTGAAAGGCCCTGGCGATTATGGCGACGTCGGCCTTTCCGGAGTCCACCAGTTCCAGCGCCTGCTCGTAGCTGGTCGCCGGAACTTTGATAAAGTCGAATTCGAATGATTTGGATATTTTCTCCAGGGCGACCGCATGGGCGCTATTAGGTATTTCGGCGACCCGTTTGCCGGCCAGATCGCCGATGCCGTTAATCGTGGTATTTTTACTTCGATAGACAACGGCCCAATTGCTGGTTGCGGTCTGGCTGGAAAAATTATACTTTTTGGCCCGTTCCGGGGTAATTGCGATGCCGCCCAACAGGTCAATTTTTCCGGTATCGAGAAGCTTGAGCAGTTCGGGCCAGGATTTTTCAATATAGATCAGGTTCCACTTTTCAGCCTTGGCGACGTCTCTGATAATGTCTATTACAAAGCCCTGCGGCGGGCCGCCATTCCCGTGTATTCCGACGGGTGGGTTGTGCGAGACGCCGACCCTGACTGTTTTGCCGCCCGGAAAATAATTTTCCCGATAATTCTTTGATTGGCCGGATGCCCCTGTGTTTGCCGCGGCGCTGGCGTCAACGGAAAGACAGGCCACGGCAATGAAAATCACCACCGAACAGATACAGCGCGACACCGAATCAATCACATGAAAGCCCCCCCCAAGGCCGAAAAAACAAATAGCCGATATCCTGAAAACGGCGCAATAATGATCCTTGGATCGTGCGTCGTCAATGCTTCACCAAGATATCTGCGGCGATCGTCCGCCGCGCCAGGTGGGCCTAACGGCTGCGCCAGCCTTGCGTTTTGCGCAACAGGCCCCGGGTCAGAATGGTATGCAGAATCTTTACTGTCGCCGAGGCCAGTACAATCATCATGCTCATGGCCGCCGCCGGGGCGATATCGCCGGCATCGTCCATATTCAGCGCCGCCACCGAGGCCAGCTGGGTATCCGACGAATAAAGAAATATAACCGCCGACACGGTGGTCATGGCATTGACGAACAGATAGATGGAAATATCCAGGATGGCGGGCAGGCAGACCGGTACCGAAACCCGAACGAAGGTTTTGTAAAACGGCACCTTCAGGGACGCCGATACGGCCTCGAATTCCGGGTCCATCTGCTTTAGCGCGGTTAGCGATGTCAGATGGCTGACCGTATAGAAATGGCTGATGGTGCAAATCACCAGGATCGCCATGGTCCCGTAAAGAAAATTAAACGGATTGTCGGGGTGATTGAAAAAGAAAATATAGGCCAGGCCAAGGACCATGCCCGGCACCGCCATCGGCAATATGCAAAGGAACTGGATGCCCCCCCTGACGGCGGTAAAGCCTTTGGTTTTCTCGATCATATAGGCGCCGGTGAAAATGATAATGGTGCCGAACACGGCGGTGTAGGCGGCCATGCGCAGCGAATTGCGAAAAGAATCCCAGCCGCCGCCGTCCATCACATCGAAATCATAATTGTTCAGCGAAAACGACATGTCGTATGGCCAGAATTTGATTAACGAGGCATAGGCGGCCATCCCCAGTATGGCCAGAATCAGGAACCCGACGAAGGCGCAGTAGGCGAACATCAGGCCGTCAAACATGCGCGCCGGTTTCGCCTCGTAAGGGACGGCGCGCGCGGTCAGCAGCGACACCTGTCGGCGCTGCACGATGCGATCGACGATGAAGGCGGCAATGGCCGGGATCAACAGCACGACGCTGACCACGGCGCCCATTTCAAAATTCTGCTGGCCGATAACCTGTTTGTAAATATCGGTGGCCAGCACGTTGAACTGGCCGCCGATCACCTTGGGAATGCCAAAATCGGTGATGACCAGGGTGAAAACCACGAACACGGCGCTGATCAGGCCGTATTTGACGCCGGGCAGGGTAACGGTAAAGAAGGTTCGGGTGCGGCTGGCCCGCAGGGATATCGCGGCTTCATACAACCGCCCGTCGGCGGTCGCCAGCGCCGTAATAAGAATCATCAGGGCGTGGGGAAAGGTGTAAAATACCTCGCCCATGATAATGCCGATGGGGCCGTAGATATTGCCGCCAAACAGCAGTTCCCTGACCACCCCCTGTTGGCCAAAAAAGTACACGAACGATATTGCCGGCAACAGCGATGGCGCCAGTATGGGAATTAACGCGATGGCCCGGAAAATTCCCTTGCCGGGTATGGTGCTGCGGGTCATGGCGTAGGCGAAAAGAAAGGCCATGGATATGGTGATTGCCGTCGATACGACGGCGATGAAGAAACTGTTTTCAATGGAATAGAACAGGGCCGGCGTAGAAAAGTACTCGGCGTAATTGGCCAGCCCGATAAAATCACCGTCGTGATTCTGGGTGCTTTTCGACAGCATGAAATAAAGCGGCAGCAACACCGTGAATATCATCCAGGCGCCAATCAGCAAAATGAACCAGCGCATGATCCTGTCGTCGCGGCTCAACTTTGGTGCAATGGTTTCGGCCATAGCCACGGTGGCGACCGGGTTGCTCATACCTCGACATCCCTGACGGTCTCGCCGGGAAACACGCGCAAGCGATCTTCGGGGAAGCCGACGGCGATCGACGATCCGACGGCGACTTCGATATCACGCATCAGGTTAATGGAAAAATCGGCGATGAACTCGACCGGATTTTCGCCCATGGAGCGCAGGGAAACACGGTAGAAAGAGCCCAGAAATTCCAGATCGACGACGTTCGCCTGAACCGCGTTGGCCGAGGCATGATCGATGGCGCGGGTGGTCACGTCTTCGGGTCGAATACAGACGGTTATATGGTCGCCTTGTCGGGCCCCGTGCATGTCCCCGGCGACGGTCAACTGCGAAGCGCCAATTGAAATTCTTCCGGAATCCGCCACGGTGGCCGGAAGGAAGTTCATGGCGCCGACGAAATCGGCGATGAAGGGGTTGGCGGGATTGCGGTAAATTTCAAGGGGCGAGCCGATTTGTTCGATCACGCCTTCGTTCATGACGACGATGCGGTTGGCCATGGTCAGGGCTTCTTCCTGGTCATGGGTGACCATAATTGTGGTGACGCCCAATTGCTGTTGCAGGTGTTTGACTTCGCGGCGCAGGTGCACGCGAACCTTGGCGTCGAGCGCGCTTAGCGGTTCATCAAGCAGCAACAGGCCCGGCGATGTGGCCAGCGCCCGGGCCAGCGCCACCCGCTGCTGTTGCCCGCCCGATAATTGCGATGGATACTTATCCCCCTGGTCGGCAAGGCCGACAAGGCCCAGTAATTCCGCCACGCGGGCCGCCGTTTTGTCCTTGCTGACCTTGCGGTTTTCCAATCCGTAAGCGACGTTGCGCTTGACGTTCAGGTTGGGAAACAGGGCGTAGGACTGAAATACGATACCGAAATCCCGTTCCGACGGCGGCAGACCGGAAATATCCTTGCCGCCCTGTTCGACCGACCCCCGGGTCTGGATATCCAGGCCGGCTATGGCCCGCAGCAGGGTCGTCTTGCCGCAGCCGGAAGGCCCCAGAAAACAGACGAATTCGCTTTCGTTTATGTCCAGGGAAACATCCCTAAGGGCCGTGAAATCACCAAATTTCTTGGTCAGGTTCCTGATTCGCAGATATGGCTGGTCTGTATCGGCGTCAGACACGGCGATTCCCCCGCTGTCGGTTTTTTATGTTTATTCAGGCCTTATAACACAAGAAGGGCCGGCGAAAAACCGGCCCTCCCTGGATTACCGTCGAAGTAGTCCGCCGGTTATTTCGGGTCGGACTTGGAATCGTAGCGCGACTGCCATTCAGCCAGGATGCGTTTGCGGTTCTTGGCCGCCCAGGCGAAGTCGTTGTCGATCATCCTGGAGGCTACTTCCGGCGGGAAGTACTTGACCGCCTTGGCGATGCCGGGCATGGCGACCACGGCATAGCCTTCATTGTACATCTCGTTGGCTTTGCGGGAAACCGACCAGTCGGCCAGGGCCTTGGCCGCCTTCATTTTTTTGGTGCCCTTGATGATGGCGGTCGCTTCCATGTCCCAGCCGATACCTTCTTCCGGGATGACGATATCCAGCGGCGCGCCCTTGGCCTTCGACTTGGCGCCACGGAAGGCGAACGAAATGCCAATCGGGGTTTCGCCGGAAGCCGCCAGCTTGCAGGGCTTGGATCCGGAATGAGTGTACCGCGAGATGTTCTGGTGCAGACCATCCATGAAGGTCCAGCCGCCACCTTCGCCGAACAGTTGCAACCACGATGAAACATCAAGGAAGCCGGTGCCGGACGAGTTGGGGTTGGGCATGATGATGTAGCCCTTGTAGACCGGGTTCAGCAGGTCGCGCCACTTTTTCGGGGTCGGCAGTTTGTATTTTGCCGCTTCCACCGTGTTGACGCAGATCGAGGCAACCCAGGCATCCATGCCGGTCCAGCTGGTCGGATTGGCCGAGTCACGGAATTTGGGGTCAAGTTTTTCGACCCCTTTCGGCGAATAGGGGGCCAGCATGCCTTCGTCGCCTAGCAGCATCAGGCTGGTGGCGGCCAGTCCCCAGACGATGTCGGCCTTGGGGTTGTTCTTTTCAGCCAGCAGTTTGGCGGTCACGATGCCGGTGGAATCCCGGACCCACTTGATTTTGATATTGGGATAATCCTCGTTGAAGCGGGCGGCGTACTTTTTCAGATCCTCGGCTTCGACGGCGGTATATACGGTAAGTGTTTCGGCATAGGCCTTGAACCCGATGCCGGCGACAAGACTGACGGTAGCTGCGGATACGGCCAGCCTGGCGAAGCGAAGCGCGGATAATTTACTGAGCATGGGTTAGGTGTCTCCCTGTCCCTGATTAAAACGTCCTGAACCATTAGGTCACTGGTCATTATTCCACAAAAAAACAATAAACGCCAAATGGCATTTGAAGATCGTATAATATTTTTGCATTACACATTTCTATAATATTTTTGCGTTACACAATGATGACGGATTACCTTCAAGGGGGGCCTAGTATGTTTGCCGAACAGCGGCGCAGCACCATCCTGGAATTGCTGACCCGGCGGGGCTCGGTGTCGGTTACCGAACTGCACCGTCGGCTGAAGGTGTCGCGCGAGACCATTCGCCGCGATATCAACACCCTTGCCGCCGCCCATCGCCTGCAAAAAACCCACGGCGGAGCGCTGTCCATGGATGCCGTCGAACCGGGCATAGCCGAACGCATGTCGGCCAATATCGCCGGCAAAAGGGCTATTGCTCGCCTGGCGGCGGGGGAGGTTCCCGATGGCGCATCGCTGATTATCGATTCCGGCACGACCACAATGTGCCTGGCCGAGGCCCTGGCCGCACGCCGCCATCTGGTTGTCTACACCAATGATTTTCAGGTTGCCGCCCGGCTGGCCGGTCGCCATGAAAACCGAGTTTTGATTATTGGCGGCGAGGTGGTCGGCGACGAGGGGGCGATGGTCGGGCGGGACGCCACGGCAATGCTGGAAAACTACTACGCCGATTTCGCATTCGTCGGGGCCTGTGCCCTGTCGGCGAATCGCGGCCTGACCGATTATACCCGCGAGGGCGCCGAACTTCGCAAGTTGATGCTGGCCAACGCCCGCACCACGGTGCTGCTGGCCGATCACGGCAAGTTCCAACGGGTCGCCCCGGTCAGGGTGTCGGCATTGGCCGAACTGGACCGCCTGATTACCGACCTGCCCCTGAAACGGGCCGACGCGGCCTACTTCAAAAAGCTTAAATGCGAGGTTCTGGTCGCGGGAAAATCCTGATCCGCCTATTCCTTGCCGTTGCCGGCGGCGGCGGCTTTCGCCGCCTCCAGTTCGCCGGCCTGTTCCAGAATCGGGTAGACTATGGCGACAATGTGGGAATGGATGCGTTTCAGGTCGCGCAGGATATCCATGTGCAGGGCGCTGGTCTCGATACTTTCCTGGCGGCCTTCGCGCAGACGGGCCATATGCTTTTCGGCGCCCCGGCGCTCCATGGCGTTGACGATCCTTTTTTCCGCCAGCAATTGATGGGCCAGCTTGACGTCATCGGAAATGAAGATGCCGAGCGCCAGCTTCAGGTTGTCGGCGACTCGCCGGTGCAGCTCTTCTATTTCCTGTAGCCCGTCGGGTGAAAATTGCATCCGGCGCTTGATTTTTTTAGAGGCGATGTCCATCAGGTTATCGATGATGTCGCCGATGTGTTCGAGATCGGTGGTAAAGGTCAGGATGTTGGCGACCCGCCGGCTATCGTCGTCGTCCAGACGCTCGCGGCTGGCTTCGGTCACGTACAGCTTGATCGCCTCGTGTATGCGATCCACGGCGTCGTCTAATTTGGCTACTTCACCGGCCAGTCGGCGATCATCGGTCCGGAATACATCGAGGCTCTGGTGGATCATTTTTTCGACCAGATCGCCCATGCGCAGGGTCTCCCGCGCCGCGCTGGCCAGCGCGATGGTTGGCTCGCCGATGTTGGCGCGGTCCAGGTGACGGGGCGCCCCGGGGTCGCTGGGAACCGGATCCGGCGGCAGCAGGGCGGTCGTCAACCGGGCCATGCGGTCGGTCGCGAATATGAAAAAAATGGCGATGGTCAGGTTGAACAGGGTGTGAAAATTGACCACCTGACGCGCCGCGTCGGCTTCGATCATGCCGATATAGGGGGCGATTACCCCAACCAGCGGCAGCAGGGCGACGCAGCCGATGACCTTGAACAGGGCGTTGCCCAGCGGTACCCGCCGGGCCACCGCGCCTTCGGCCCAGGTGGCGATAATAGGCGGCAATGTGCCACCCAGATTGGCGCCGATGACCAGGGCGAAGGCCAGCG
>CAZZKE010000088.1:0-10212 GCA_964655005.1 uncultured Thalassospiraceae bacterium
CGACTGGCGGCAGTTGGCGAAACTGAAAAGCACCTACACCGATGCCCTGACGGCCCAGATAAACCCCCGTACCGGGCGCGTCCATACGTCTTATTCCATGGCCGGCACCTCGACCGGGCGGCTGGCGTCGAGCGACCCCAATTTGCAGAATATCCCGATCCGCACGGAAGAAGGCCGCAAGATCCGCCGCGCCTTCATCGCCGAACCGGGGGCGCTGCTGCTCAGCGCCGATTACTCGCAAATCGAACTTCGGCTGCTCGCCCATGTCGCCGGAATCGATGCGCTGCTCAAGGCCTTCCGGGGCGGCGCCGATATCCATGCGATGACCGCGTCACAGGTGTTCGGGGTGCCCATTGAGGGCATGGACCCGATGGTCCGCCGTCAGGCCAAGGCCATTAATTTCGGCATTATTTACGGCATTTCGGCCTTCGGGCTGGCCCGTCAACTGAACATTTCCAGAGGCGAGGCGGCCCGCTATATCGAGGCCTATTTCGAACGCTATCCCGGCATTCGCGATTACATGGACCGAACCAAGGCGGAGGCCGCCGCCAACGGCTATGTCAGCACCCTGTTCGGGCGCAAGTGTCATGTCCGGGGCATCAAGGACAAGAACCCGGCGATGCGCAACTTCGCCGAACGGGCGGCCATCAATGCGCCGATTCAGGGCGGCGCCGCCGATATCATCAAGCGCGCCATGATCGCCATGCCGGCGGCCCTGGAAGACGCTGGCCTTGAAACCCGGATGCTGCTACAGGTTCATGACGAACTGGTGTTCGAAGTCCCGGAAGCCGAAGCCGATGCGGCCGGCGCTATAATAAAACAAATCATGGAGAATGCCGCCAGACTCGATGTACCTTTGATTGTCGATATCGGCCGTGGCCAAAATTGGCAGGAAGCTCACTAATACCAAGTTCATGATGGGGGATGCGGTGCCCAGGGAACTCAGAAAACTGGTGTTTACGGCTGACGAGCTTAAGTCGGCGGTGTTCGATTACTGCCTCAGGAACGGTGTCCGCATTCCCCAGTCGCCGATTGATGAGTTGCTTGTCGAAGACAGCGACAGCGGCTTTTTGACCATGCGTTTTTCGTCGCCCGATTTAGGCGATCCCAAACTGGTTCCGCTGGGCCGTGACCAGGTCGGGGCGGCGCTGATCAAGTATTGTTCGGTCAACAAAATTCCCATGCCGCGAACCGCGAAAAAGGTCCTGAAGGTGGATGACGGCGAAGTGGCTATGATGATCAGCCTGAACTGGCTGAGCCAAAAACCTTCCGGTTAGTAGCGCGATAACCCAGTAAAACCAGCAGGATGGCGCCGTAAATAACCGGCTGCATAAGATCGGCCTTGACCATCATGGCGTAATGAATGACCGCGCCGATGCCGACCAGATAGACGGCCCGGTGCAATTTCCGCCACCGCTTGCCGCCCAGCCGCCGGATCATGGCGCCGTTCGAGGTCAGGGCCAGGGGGGTTAGAATCAGGAACGTCGCCATGCCCATGGTGATGAATTTCCGCTTGATTAGATCGGCCCGGATATCGGCCCAGTTAAAGGCCTGATCGGCGATAATATAATTGGCCATGTGCAGGGTGGCGTAGAAAAATGCGAACAGGCCCAGCATGCGCCGGAACCGCATTACCGCCGGCTTGCCGGTCAAACCAGCCAGCGGCGATACCGCCAGCGCCGCCAGCAGCGAGCGAATGGCCCAGTCACCCAGAAACCGGTTGACCGACTCGACGGGATTGGCGCCCAGGTCCGCCGCCAGCGCCCGCCAGATTATCCAGCCGAGGGGGGCGAGGCAAACCAGAAAAACCACCGGCTTGACGACTTTCCGGATGCTGGTTTCGCGGGTCATCCAAACAAAAACATCAGTAATATCTGGCCAGGTCCATGCCGGCATACATATCGGCGACTTCTTCTCCGTAGCCGTTGAATTTCAGGGTTTTCACCTTCGATGAGAAATAGCCCGACCCCAGCACCCGCTCCTTGGCCTGGCTCCAGCGGGGGTGAGAAACATCGGGGTTGACGTTGGCGTAAAAACCGTACTCGCCGGGCCCCTGCCGGTTCCAGGTGGTCGGCGGCATTTTTTCGACCAGGCTGATGCGGACGATTGATTTGATCGACTTGAAGCCGTATTTCCACGGCGTCACCAGGCGAATCGGGGCGCCGTTCTGATTGGGCAGTTCCTCGCCGTACATGCCGACCGCCATCAGGGTCAGCGGGTTCATGGCCTCGTCCATGCGCAGGCCTTCGACGTAGGGCCAGTCAAGCACACGCCGGGCCTGGCCCGGCATGCGGTCGGGATCGTTGAGGGTCTCGAAAGCCACATATCGGGCCTTCGATGTCGGTTCCATTCGCCTGATTATATCGGCCAGTGGAATGCCGACCCACGGCACTACCATGGCCCAGGCCTCGACGCAGCGGAACCGGTATATCCGTTCCTGCAACCGGTGCGGCGAAATCAGGTCTTCGAAATCATAGCTGCCGGGCTTGCCCACTTCGCCATCGACAACGACGCTCCACGGCTTCGGTTCGAAATCCCTGGCCAGTTGGGCGGGGTCGCCCTTGCCGGTGCCGAATTCATAGAAGTTGTTGTAGCTGGTGACATAGCCGGAATCGGTCGGCGTCAGGCCGGCGCCATAACGGCTTTTCAGCACATCCGGCAAGGCCCGCCCGGTCAGCGCGGCCTTGGCCCGATTGGCCATGGCGAACGGTCCCAGCGCCGGCAGCAGGCCGCCGGCGACGGCGGCGGCAAGGAAGCGCCGGCGCTCCAGGAATACCGGTTTCGGGGTAATTTCATGGGATTTCGGGTCCGAACCTTTACGGTGCCTGATGTGCATGTGTGTCGCCCTATTTTAGAAAGCATCCAAACTGAACATAGCACGGGTCCGGAAAAGCGGAAATAACAACCCCGTGAGCGGGCCGCCGCCGGTAACATTTGCAGTCGCCGGAAATTCGGTATAATCGATTTCCATGCAAACGCTTTATCATCTATGGCTGTCGCCGTTTTGCCGCAAGACCCGCATCGTCCTGGGCGAGAAGCGCATCGATTTCGGCCTCAAGATCGAAAACGTATGGGAACGGCGGGTCGAGTTCCTGGCCCTCAACCCCGCCGCCGAGGTGCCGGTGCTGGTCGGCCCGGAAGGCACGGCGCTGTCGGGCAGCGACGTGATCTGCGAATTTCTCGATGAAATTCATCCGGACCCGCCGCTGATCGGCCGCCACCCGCTGGAGCGGGCGGAAGTGCGCCGGCTGGTCGGCTGGTTTGACCGCAAGTTCAATTCCGAAGTCACCGAAAATCTGGTTGGCGAGAAAATAATGAAACGGTTTCTGGGCCTGGGCAATCCGGATTCCCGGATAATCAGGGCCGGATACAGCAATATCCACACCCACCTTGAATATATTTCCTACCTGATCGAACGGCGCAAGTGGCTGGCCGGTAACGAAATGACCCTGGCCGATCTGACGGCGGCGGCGCATCTGTCGTGTGTCGATTATCTGGGCGATGTACCGTGGGACGAACACCTGATCGCCAGGGACTGGTACGCCCGGGTCAAGTCACGCCCCAGCTTCCGGCCGCTGCTTGCCGATCATATTCCGGGTGCGCCGCCGGCGGCCCATTACAGTAATCTGGATTTTTAAGGGCCCGATTCTTACTGGTCGATCAGCCCTTCTATCCGCCACGTCACATGAACATCGGAAATCCTGCGTTCCTGCCGTCGGCGCACATCGCCGGTTTCGATGTCGATGAAGGCAAACATTTTTTGTGATTTCGGGTCTTCGATAACCTTCAGGAAAATTCCCCCGGGATTCTTGAAAATGTCGCCGACGGCGGGCGCCGATGCCTCGCCCGATTGTTCCAGGCCGAAGGCCGGACGGGCTTTACAGTCGATCAGCAGGTCTTCGGGATCCATATATATCAGGGCCAGATTCTCACCCGGAACCGGATCGATCTGCACCAGATAGTGGTGGACGTATTCCGTGCCCTGGCGTTCGGTCTTGATATACAGGGTCTTATCGTCGCCGGGGCGCATCACCCCGTGGCCGCACGGGATTTGATCGGCCCGGACGGGTTCGGTCATGGTGGAAGGACGCCGGACGGCCAGGCCGGAACGGTCGCCGCCCAAAACGTCGATAACGCCGGTATTTTTCAAATTGCGCGGTATTCGGCCATCGAGAATATCCAGAATACTTTCCAGGGTCTGGCTTTCGACCCGCGCCAGGGCTTCTTTGGTGTACCAGGCCAGATGCGGGGTCAGGATGACGTTATCCATGCCCCGCAGGGGATAATCACGGGGCAGTGGTTCATCGGCGAAAACATCGATTCCGGCGCCGCCGATCCAGCCACCTGCAAGGGCCGCCGCCAGCGCCGGTTGATCGACGATAGCCCCCCTGGAAACATTGACCAGTATCGCACCGGGCTTCATGCGTTCCAGTTCCCCGGCCCCGATCATGGCCAGCGTCCGGTCGGTCAGGACGCAATGAATGGATACGAAATCCGCCTGCTCAAGAAGTTCATTGAGGCCGGTGAAGCGGACATCCAGCCCCCTGCGGTCGGTCACGTACGGATCGCAGGCCAGCAAATTCATGCCGAAACCCTGGCCGCGCCGGGCCATGGCCGTGCCGATCCTGCCGTAGCCGATCAGCCCCATGGTCTTGCCGGCCAGGTCCATGCCCAGCAGTTCCGGCGCCGGCCAGGCCCAGCCGTCCCGCTTCATCAGGCCGTCGATTTCCGGCAGCCGCCGGGCCAGCGCCAGCAGCAGGGCGAAGGCATGATCGGCCACGGTGTCCGAGCCATAGGCCGGACAGTTGGCGACGATGACGCCGTTGCGGGTGGCGGTCGGCAAATCTATCGAATCGGTGCCGACGCCGTATTTGACGATACCTTTCAGGTTCGCCGCCGCCTCGATCACCGGGCCGGTAATATCGGTGTAACAGGTCAGGATCAGGGTCGCCTCGCGGGCCGCCTCGATCAACCCCGCCTCATCGGTGCGGGTGGTGGTTATGACCCGGGCCACCTGTTGCAACTCCGCCATATGCTGCCCGGCAATATCAAGTTCTGAATCGGTGCGAAGGATAATCGGCTTCAAAATCAGTCCCCTTTCGGTGCATGGTCCCGCTTTACAAGCGCCCCGGACAAATGCTCTCTTGCGGCGATGAATGCAAGTGCTTCCCGCCTGTTCTGTTTCGGCCTCGGCTATTCCGCCAGGGTCATCGCCCGCGGCTTGATCGCCAGCGGCTGGACGGTAGCCGGAACTTGCCGCGAAGAGGCGGCGGTGGCCGAACTTCGGGGGCTCGGCATCGAGGCCTGGCGGTTCGACCGCAATCACCGGCCACAGGATATATCGCCGTTGTTCGAAGGCGCAACGCACCTGTTGTCGTCGATCCCGCCCGATGAACACGGCGATGCGGTGCTGGATTGTCTTGAAGATGATATCCGCAACCTGGCCGGAACCATCGAATGGGCCGGCTACCTGTCAACCACCGGCGTTTACGGCGACCGCCGTGGCGGCACGGTGTTTGAAGGCGATGCCCTTGAACCGACCTCGGAGCGCGGCGCCCGAAGGGCGCGGGCCGAGGCGCGGTGGCTGGCGCTGGGCGAGGCCGGGTTGCCGGTTCACGCCTTTCGTCTGGCCGGAATCTATGGCCCCGGTCGTAATGTCCTGAACGATGTCAGGGCCGGTCGGGCCAGGCGCATAGACAAGCCGGGGCATATGTTTTCGCGGATCCATGTGGACGATATCGCCGGCGTCGTGATGGCTTCCATGGCCCGATCGAATCCCGGCGCCATTTATAATGTTTGCGACGACCGGGCGGCGGCGGCGGCCGATGTCGTCGCCTTTGCCTGCGATTTACTGGGGCTGGAAGCGCCGCCGGTACAGGATTTCAGCGATGCCGAGCGAGATATGTCGGCAATGCAGCGGACCTTCTGGGTCGACAACAAGCGGGTCGATAATTCAAAAATAAAAAAGGAACTGGGCGTCAGGCTGCGCTATCCGAGCTACCGGCAGGGATTGCCGGCCTGCCGCGATCAGGAAGAAAGCTGATCGATCAAACGCCCCAGCGTCCGGGTCAGGCGGTCCAGGTCGGCGGCTGCCGATAATCGGTGGTCGCCGTTCTTGACCAGCGTTACCTCGACATCGTCCGAAAGCAGTTGTTGCTGCAACCTTAGCGCCGTCCGCCACGGCACGTCGTTATCTTTCAGGCCCTGAATCAGCCGTACCGGCATTGCCAGCGGGATCGTATCGTGCAACAGCAGATTATTGCGCCCGTCCTCGATCAGCCCCTTGGTGATTATGTATGGTTGTTCGCCGTAATCGGATGGAAAGGCGAAAAACCCGTCCCGTTCCAGGGCGGCGCGGTGGTCATCCTGCAATTCGCCCCGTATCAGGTCTTCGGTGAAGTCCGGCGCGGCGGCCAGGCCCAGCAGCCCGGCGATGCGGCGGCCAAGCTTCAGGGCCGCCAGCATCATGATCCAGCCGCCCATGGAAGACCCGACCAGCACCTGCGGTCCGGCGGTCAGTCGTTCGATGGCGAAAACCGTGTCGTCGGTCCACGATCCGATAGTGCCCTGGGTAAATTCGCCCGACGACCGGCCATGTCCCTGGTAATCGAAGCGCAGAAACGGTATATCGCGTTGCCGGCACCAGGCGGCCACCGCCATCGCCTTGGTTCCGGTCATGTCGGACATGAAGCCGGGCAGGAAGACGACGCCGGGGCCGCCGCTGTTTCCTTCGCTGTAGTGGTATGCGATTGTCGCGCCGTCATCGCGTGATAATATGGACGGGGTGGGTAATTCGGTCATCGTCGGCCTTGCCGGTTAAAGACGCTGTTGCGGAATTTCCACCAAAGAATAGTGGACTGGGACGGAATGGAATACAGTAAACAGCATCCCGATGCGACCGGGCGCATGGCGACGGTCATGCAGGTATTGCCGGCCCTGGTCCAGGGCGGGGTCGAACGGGGCGCGGTCGAAATTGCCGGCGCCATCGTCAAGGCCGGCGGCCGCGCCATCGTCGTTTCGTCCGGCGGCCCCATGGTCCATGATCTGACCAGGGCCGGGGCCGAACATGTGACCCTGCCGGTTCATAGCAAAAATCCGCTGACCATGTACCGCAACATCGGTCGACTGAAAAAATTGATCCTGGAATTCGGCGTCGATATTGTCCATGCCCGCTCCCGCGCCCCGGCATGGAGCGCCTGGCGGGCGGCGCACGACGCCGGCGTCCACTTCGTCACCACCTTTCATGGCGTGTATTCGGTGGGGAACCAGTTCAAGCGGCGCTACAATTCGGTAATGTGCCGCGGCGAACGGGTAATTGCCATTTCAGGTTTTATCGCCACCCACATCCGCCGCCTGTACGGGGTCGAGGCGTCGCGTATCCGGATCATTCCGCGCGGCGTCGATCTGAACCGTTTCGACCAGGCCCAGGTCAGCGCCGAACGGGTCGTCGCGCTGGCCGGCGCCTGGCGTCTGAGCGACGGGTTGCCGGTGGTCATGCTGCCGGGCAGGCTGACCCGCTGGAAGGGGCACAGGGTCTTCATCGAAGCCATCGCCCGGCTGGGCCGCCGCGATATAAGGTGCCTGCTGGTGGGTTCCCACCAGGGCCGGACCGGCTACAGGAACGAATTGGAGGAACTGATTAAACGGCACGATCTGGGCGAGATAGTGCGCATCGTGGAAGATTGCAGGGACATGCCGGCGGCCTATATGTTGAGCGATGTGGTGGTTTCGGCCTCGACCGATCCGGAAGCCTTCGGTCGGGTCGTCGCCGAGGCCCAGGCGCTGGGTCGCCCGGTTATCGCATCCGATCACGGCGGCGCCCGGGAAACGGTGATCGAAGGGAAAACCGGCTGGCTGGTGCCGCCCGGCGATGTTGCTGCCCTGAGGGACGCCATTGACCGCGCCTTAAATCTTGATGCCCCGGCCCGCAAGCGGATCGCGGTAGATGCGGTCAGGAATGTTCGTGAAAATTTTTCCAAGGCCGCCATGTGCGCCAAGACACTCGATATCTATAACGAAGTCCTGCGTCTGTGATGGCGATGACCGATGCAGCGGGCAGGGTTCTGGTTATCAAGCTGGCGGCGCTGGGCGATTTCGTCCAGGCGCTGGGGCCGTTCGCGGCGATTCGGGCGCACCATGGCAATGCGCATCTGGTGCTGCTGACCACCGAACCTTATCGGGAACTGGCCCGGGCGACCGGCCTGTTCGATGATATCTGGATCGATTCCCGGCCCAGGGGGCTCGACCTGAGGGCTTGGTCCGGCTTGCGCAAACGCCTGCGCGGCGGGAATTTCGAACGGATCTACGACTTGCAGACCTCGGATCGCAGTTCGTTTTATTTTCACCTGCTCGCACCGGGGCCGAAGCCCGAATGGTCGGGTATCGCGGCGGGTTGTTCCCACCGCCACGGCAACCCGGCCCGCGACGCCATGCACACCATCGATCGTCAGGCCGAGCAGTTGAAAATAACCGGAATCGTAAATGTTCCGTTGCCGGAAACAACCCTGAACGGCAAGCCGTTCGAACCCGCCGACGATGCTTTTCTGGCAAATCTGGGTGTCGAGCCGCCGTTTGCCCTGATCGTTCCGGGCGGCGCCGCCCATCGCCCGGAAAAACGCTGGCCGGCGGCGCATTTCGCCGCCCTGGCTAATGGCCTGCGGGCCGACGGGGTGCGCCCGGTGCTGCTGGGGGCCGCGGATGAAGGCGGCACCCTGGCCGAACTGCGGCGGGCCTGTCCCGGGGCGGTCGATCTGGCCGGGCGCACCGGGCTGGTCGATGTGGTCCGTTTGGCCAGGGCCGCCGGAGCGGCCGTGGGCAACGATACCGGCCCCATGCACCTGATCGCCGCCGCCGGTTGCCCGGCGCTGGTGCTGTTTTCCGGGGCCTCCGATCCGGCGCTGTGCGGCCCGCGCGGGCCGCGGGTAAGGGTCCTGCGCCGCGAACCGCTGCGGGATTTAGCGGTCGAACGGGTCGCCGCCGCCATGAAAACCTTGGATAACCCCGGAATGCCCGCTTGACAGGGGAATTGATCGTTCTACATTCCCCCGCTGCTACAATAAATCTTAAACAAGAGCTTCCATGGTCACAATTACCCTGCCCGACGGCAGTCAACGCCAATTTGACGGCCCCGTTACCGGGGCCGCCGTCGCGGCGCAAATTGGTCCGGGCCTGGCCAAGGCGGCGCTGGCCGTGCGCGTTAACGGGGTGCTGTGGGACCTGTCGCGCCCGATAGAGACCGACAGCGCCCTCGCCGTAATTACGGCAAAGGATGAAGAAGGACTGGAACTGCTGCGCCACGACGCCGCCCATATTCTGGCCGAGGCGGCGAAGGAGCTTTATCCGGAAATTCAGGTGACCATCGGCCCGGCCATCGACAACGGCTTCTATTATGATTTTTCTACGCAGACTCCATTCACCCCGGACGACCTGGAAAAGATCGAAGCCCGGATGCACGAAATAGTCCGGCGCGACGAGGAAATTACCCGTGAAGTCCGAGACCGCGATGCGGCGATCGAATTTTTCAAGGGCATCGGCGAGACCTACAAGGCGGAAATTATCGGCGACCTGCCGGAAACCGAAGAAATCACGCTCTATCGCCAGGGTGATTTTGTCGATCTGTGCCGGGGTCCGCACCTGCCTTCGACCGGCAAGCTGGGTAAATCGTTCAAGTTGATGAAATTGGCCGGGGCCTACTGGCGCGGCGATTCCAGAAACGAAATGCTGCAACGGGTCTACGGCACCGCCTGGCCCGACGATAAGCGGTTGCGAGGCTACCTGCATATGCTGGAAGAGGCCGAAAAACGCGACCACCGGCGGCTCGGCCGCCAGATGGACCTGTTCCATTTTCAGGAAGAAGCCCAGGGCGGCGTGTTCTGGCACCCCAAGGGCTGGACCATTTATCGCAAGCTGCAGGATTATATGCGCGCCCGCCTGGAAGGGGCCGGTTATGTCGAGGTCAATACCCCGGAAATGGTCGATCGTTCGCTGTGGGAGGCCTCGGGTCACTGGGAAAAATTCCGCGAACACATGTTCACGTCGGAATCCGAAGACCGGGTGCTGGCCATCAAACCCATGAACTGCCCCTGCCATGTGCAGATTTTCCGCCAGGGCAACACCAGCTACCGCGACCTGCCCCTGCGCATGGCCGAATTCGGCTCGTGCCATCGTAACGAGCCCTCGGGCGCCCTGCACGGCCTGATGCGGGTCCGCGCC
>CAZZKE010000089.1:0-10203 GCA_964655005.1 uncultured Thalassospiraceae bacterium
AATGGTGCCCGGGGGCGGATTTGAACCACCGACACGCGGATTTTCAGTCCGCTGCTCTACCAACTGAGCTACCCGGGCCCAGGCCCTTGGAAAGGCCGGGCGGCGCCGCCCGAAAAGGGCCTCGACACCGGTTGGAGTGAGCGCTTATAGAAGATATGGCGGGGGCTGTCCAGTGGGTCGGGCATCGTCGGTATCTTCGTCATCAATGCCGGCTTCCTGCTCGGTCGGGATACGGTAACTCCCGTTCAGCCAGGCGCCCAGATCAAGATCGGCGCAGCGTTTCGAACAAAATGGGCGATAGCCGTCCACGGTCGGTTTTTTGCATCGCGGGCATCGCTTTCGCTGCAACGGCAGCACTTTGGGCGAACCTGATTTTTCACTGTTCATTGTCGGCATTCCTTATTATTTCAAACCCATCGGCCGCCAGGCGAACATCGGCAAACACCCTGAATTGCCGCCCGAAGCGATGGTTGACCAGCGCCAGCGCCGCCGCCGCCGGGCCCTGCAGGGCCGCGATAACGGCCGGACCGGCGGCCAATGACAAGCGATCCGCCGGGGCCAGGCCGGCCTCGTGGGCCAACCGGTCCAGCGCCCGATAGGCGACGCCCTGGCCGCCGGTCACCCGGCCCCGGCCTTCGCATGGCGCGCAGCGTTCCATCAGCATGGCGGACAGCGGCGGACGGGTGCGGCGCCGGGTCATTTCCAGCAAGCCGAACCGGGTAAAACCGCCGACGAATACCTTGCCGGGATCGCCGGCCACGGCACTTTTCAGGACATTGAGCACCTTGCCCCGATCCTTGCCGCTTTTCATGGAGACAAAATCGACAACCAGCAGACCGCTCAGGTTGCGCAGCCGGATTTGGCGGGCGATCAGGTCTACCGCTTCCAGATTGCTGGCCAGCGCCGTCCGCCCCTGACCGCCCCTGACCGCGCCGCCCGTGTTGACATCGATGGCGAGCAGGGCCGGGGTCTCGGCAAACAGCACCGAACCGCCGGAAGGCAGCGCCACGGCAGGCGACAGGGCCGTTTCGATGGCCGCTTCGATATCGATTTCTGCCTCCGGCGCCTCGAACAACGGCCCGGCGCCCGCAAACAGGCGAAGTCGGTCGGTTAGCCCGGGGGCCGAGGCGGCGCACCAGGCGCGGGCCTGTGAAAATGCGGCCGGATCGTCGATGGTAATGCCGCCGACGTCGCCGGGTATAAAATCACGCAGGATGCGCGGCACGGGATCGTTGGCACCAGACAGTAATGCCGGCGGCGTCCGACGCCCGGCTTCCGCGCCGATCCCGGCCCAATCCCGCCGCAGCGCCGTGGCCTCCTGGGCCAGGCTTTCGGCGCTCAGGCCGACCGCCGCCGTACGCAGAACGAAGCCTTCCCCCGGTTGCGCCAGATCGCCGGCCAGGGTCTCCAGCCGCGCCCGTTCGGCCTTGTCGCCAATGCGCCGCGACAGCCGCAAACCGGGATCACCGGGGGTCAGGATCATCGCCCGCCCGCCGAGCGATATCCGGGTCGTCAGCTTGGGGGCCTTGTCTTCGAAGCCGTCGCGTTGCACCTGCACGACCGCCGTCTGCCCTTCCCTGACGTAATCGGAAATATCCGATGTCGACGCCGCCCCGGGCGGGCGGGTGTCGGCGGCGGCGAGGAACCCCGAAACACCGCCACCCAGATCGACAAATGCCGCCGATAGCGGCCTGACAACTTTTTCGACCCGACCCAGATAGATGTTGCCGACCAGGCTTGTCCGGGCGTCATCAATAACCAGCAGGTCGACAAGTTCGCCTTTTTTCACCAGGGCGGCGCGGCAGCGCCCCGGCCGGACGGAGATTACGACATCAGGGCTCATGACGGTTCCGCCACCCCAGTCCCTTAAGCAACGAGGCGGTTTCGAACAGGGGCAGGCCGACAACATTGGAATACGATCCGATAATCTTGCGCACATAAACTGCGGCCAGTCCCTGCACGGCATAGCCGCCGGCCTTGCCCCGCCATTCACCGGATTCCAGATAGGCCGCCAGATCGCCCCGATCCAGATTGCGGAAGGCTACCGCCGTGCTCACCAGACGACCGTGCGGCTTGCCGTCGGCGTCGATTACGGTGACCCCGCCGAACACCCGATGGCGGCGTCCGGCGAGCATTTTCAAACACCGCTCGGCGGTTTCGACGTCTTCCGCCTTGGGCAAAATCCGCCGCCCCAGCGCCACCACGGTATCGGCGCCGATGACCAGGTCGCCAGAATTATCCCCGGCGACGGCGACGGCCTTCGCCGCCGCCAGGCGGGTTGCCAACCGGCCCGGCAGTTCGCCCTTGCGGGGTTCCTCGTCTATGTCGGCGGGAATGACTTGATCCGGGTATATATTGATCTGGGCCAGCAGATCGACCCGCCGGGGCGAGGCCGACGCGAGAATCAGGCGGGGCTTGGGGTCCGCCACCAGGTTTACTTGAAGCGGAAGGTGATCCGGCCTTTGGACAGATCGTAGGGCGTCATTTCGACGTTGACCTTATCACCGGCCAGCACCCGGATGCGGAACTTGCGCATCTTGCCGGCGGTATGGGCGAGAACTTCATGGCCGTTGTCCAGTTCTACCCGAAACATCGCGTTGGGCAGAAGCTCTTTAACGGTACCGCTGAATTCCAGTAGTTCTTCTTTGGCCATCGGGTTCTCTGTTTGCGTTATAAACGGCGGTATAAGTGCCGCTGTACCGGCCCCGGGTCAAGTGTTTTCCCGAAAAAAATATGATTATAACGATAGTTACGCCGGGGAGCGCCGATAAAGACTCAATCCGGATGCCCCCAGCGCTGCCCGGTATTACACATCGGAATGAACCCCAAGCGGAAATTTTTCCTTGATCCGCGCCATTAGCTGGTCGCGGACGCTGCGGTAAGCCTCGAGCTTGGTTTCGCGGTTGCCCTCAATCATGGTCGGATCGAAGGTGTTCCAGAATTCCAGATCGCAGGCCATGACGCGGGTCATTTCCACCGCCTGATGCTGGGCCTCGGGCGACAGGGAAATAATTATATCGAATGAACTGTCTTCCAGGTCATTGAAGGTCTTTGATTTATGGCCGCTCAGGTCGATCCCGATTTCATCCATCACTTCGATGGCGAAGCCGTCAATCCCGCCGGCCCGGGCGCCGGCCGAATCGACATAAATTTGATGCCCGTGCAGATGCTTGAGAATCCCTTCGGCCATGGCTGAACGAACGGAATTCATGGTGCAGGCGAACAACACGGCGGAAGGCAGGTCCCCCATCCACTATGCCCGAATATGTAAAACGCAGAGCAAGGTAAACAACCGCCGCGCCGTGTCCTTGTCGATAACCACCTTGTCGGCCAGCCGTTCGGCGAGTATTTCGGCGCCTTCGTTGTGCAGGCCCCGGCGACCCATATCGATGGCTTCAATTTGCGATGGCGTCGAAGTCTTGATCGCCTTGAAATAGCTGTCGCAGACCATGTAGTAGTCCTTGACGATGGAACGAAACGGGCTGATCGGCATGGTAAAGCGTGTCTGCGGGCCATCATCGGTATCCCGCACATCGAACACCAGACGATTTTCGACGATCCCCAGGTGCAGGTTAAACGGGCCTTCGGAGCCATCCGTCGGGGCGAAATGATTGTCTTCCAGCAAGTCGTATATGGCCACCTTGCGTTCGTGTTCGACCTGCGGCGAACGGCTGATGACGCTTTTTTCGTCGAGAAAAATACCTGCTATCTTCCGGTCGGCGGTGTTTTCCGTATCAGACATCGACTGTTCATTCCCTGGCCCGCGTATTGATTCGAATAGCGATAGAGCGGGCGTGGGCGTCCAGCCCCTCGGCCTCGGCCAGGGCAATGGCCGCCGGACCGATCCGTCTCATGCTTTCAGGCCCGGCCTCGATCATCGAACTGCGCTTCATGAAATCGAGCACCCCGAGCCCGGAAGAAAAACGCGCGCTTCGGGCCGTCGGCAGGACATGGTTGGGGCCGGCCAGATAATCGCCCAGGGCCTCGGGCGCGTAGCGGCCAAGAAAAATGGCGCCGGCATTGCTTATCCGGTCGGCCAGAAGCCGCGGTTCATGCAGCGCCAGTTCAAGATGTTCCGGGGCCAGCCGGTCGACCAGCGGGATCGCCCGGTCAAAATTATCGACGACGATAATGGCCCCGAAATCGCGCCAGCTGGCCGCCGCAATGGATGATCTGGGCAGGGTCTTGAGCGCGGCGCCGACGGCATCCGAAACGGCATCGGCGAAGCCGCCGTCATCGGTAATCAGGATCGACTGCGCCGACCGGTCGTGTTCGGCCTGGGACAGCAGGTCCATGGCGATCCAGGCCGGATCGTTGGCGGCATCGGCCAGCACCAGAATTTCCGATGGCCCGGCGATCATGTCGATGCCGACGGTCCCGAATACCTGACGCTTGGCGGCGGCGACATAAGCGTTGCCGGGGCCGACGATCTTGTCGACCGGGGCGACCCGAGCGGTGCCGTAAGCCAGCGCCGCTATCGCCTGAGCGCCGCCGATCCGGTATATCTCGTCGATCCCGGCCAGCCGGGCGGCGGCCAGCACCAGTGGATTGATGCGCCCATCCGGGGCCGGCACGACCATTACCAGACGCCCGACCCCGGCCACCTTGGCCGGCAGGGCGTTCATCAATACCGATGACGGATAGGCCGCCGTACCGCCCGGCACGTAAAGCCCGGCGGCGCCGATCGCCGACCAGCGGTAGCCCAGCCGGAGGCCGGCTTCGTCGGTAAAATCAACATCGTCAGGCACCTGTCGGGCATGAAAATCCTCGATTCGCCGGGCCGCCAGTCGCAACGCCGCAAGCAATTCCCGGTCACAGGCTTCAACCGCGGCATCAATTTCCCGGCCGGTGATCCGCATGTTTGCGGCATCCAGATCGAAGCGATCGAAGCGTTTGGTCAATTCCAGCACCGCCTGATCGCCACGTTCGCGCACATCCCTGAGGATTTCGGCCACCGTATCGTTGACGTCGCCGTCGGTTTCCCGCTTGCCTGCCAGCAGCCCGGCGAAGGCGTCGGCGAAATCCGGATCGGCGCTGTTCAGCCGACGGCTCACGACGGTGCCCCCAGGGCATCCCGGAACGATTTAATCAGGGCGCCGATTTCTTCCGGACGGGTTTTCCAGGCGGCCCGGTTTACCGCCAGCCGCGAAGTGATCTCGGCTATTTGCTCGATTTCGACCAGGCCGTTGGCGCGCAGGGTTTCGCCGCTCGACACCAGGTCGACAATGCGTCGGCACAGGCCCAGCTTCGGGGCCAGTTCCATGGCCCCGTTAAGCTTGATACATTCCGCCTGAACGCCGCGCCGGGCAAAGTGGCTGCGGGTGATTTCCGGGTACTTGGTGGCGATTCGAATATGGCTCCAGGTCGCGGGGTCGTCCTGGCCGACTATTTCGGCGGGTTCGGCGACGGCCAGGCGGCAATAGCCGATACCCAGATCAATCGGCGAATAGATTTCCGGATAATCGAATTCCATCAACACATCGTTGCCGACGACACCCAGGTGGGCGGCGCCGAAAGCCACGAACGTGGCGGCGTCGAAACTGCGGACACGGATTATGTCCAGATCCCGGCGATTGGTCGAAAACCGCAACTGGCGGGCGCCGTCGTCATCGAACGCCGGTTCCGGTTCGATACCGGCGGCGCGGACCAGCGGCATCACTTCCTTAAGGATTCGCCCCTTGGGCAGGGCCAGGACAAGTTTTTCTCGGGCGCTTGGCATCGGCTTCCTCTATTTCGGACCGGCGGCAGTAATAAAGTGTTTTTCCATTATTAACCAGCCCGTTCGACAGCATAAGCGAGTGTGGGATAGCGGCCCGAATGTTACCCGCTGTATGGCAAGACCCTATAGCTATCAATTGCAATTTGTGCTAGCAACTTGGTCGCGGCGCAACGCGCCGTATATAACCCGGTGTTGTGAAATTAGAGTGAGACGATAAAATGGCTGTAGGTATTGTTAAGTGGTTCAACCCGACCAAGGGATTTGGCTTCATCGAGCCGGAAGACGGCGGCAAGGACGCCTTCGTCCATATTTCCGCCGTTCAACGGGCGGGGATGCAGACCCTTCGCGAGGGGCAGAAAGTGGAATTTGAACTGGTTCCCGGCGAACAGGGCCGCAGTTCCGCCGAAAATCTGGTTGCTTTAGACTAGGTCTGACGGCCATCGAACGGGGCTGTTTGATGGCGGATAGTTTGATTGATTTCAATAAGCTAGTGCGACTTATCTAGCTTCGGGTGGGGGTCGGTCGGGGCCTGGTTCCCGGCGGGATTATCCTCTCACCCGTTCGATATCGGCGCCGCAGGCGGCCAGCTTGTCTTCGATGCGCTCGTAGCCGCGGTCAAGGTGGTAAACCCGGTTGACCTCGGTTTCGCCGCTTGCCGCCAATCCGGCCAGCACCAGCGATACCGACGCCCTGAGATCGGTCGCCATTACCTGAGCGCCTTTCAGGGCTTCGACCCCGCGCACGATAGCCGAGGCTCCGTGAACATTTACATCGGCCCCCATGCGCGCCAGTTCCGGCACATGCATGAAGCGATTTTCAAAAATCGTCTCGGTTATCATCGAAGCGCCGCCGGCGACCGACATCAGGACCATAATCTGAGCCTGCATATCGGTCGGAAAACCGGGGAATGGCTCGGTCATGACATCGATCCCCCGAAGCCCGCCATCGCCCCGCCGGATCTTTATTCCGC
The DNA here is from genome assembly GCA_964655005.1 of uncultured Thalassospiraceae bacterium. GTDB lineage: Bacteria > Pseudomonadota > Alphaproteobacteria > Rhodospirillales > JABHCV01 > CAZZKE01. The sequence goes on from CAZZKE010000089.1 coordinate 6,690, forward strand.
CATCGGTTTCACTGACTTCGACCCCGGTTCCGCGCAGCACGTCGGCCACCGAACCAATCAGTTCCAGCCGGGTTCCCTTTAATTCCAGCTCGCCACCGGTGACCGCCGCCGCGACGGCGTAAGTGCCGGTCTCGATACGGTCGGGCACCACCGCATAGGATGCCCCGTGCAGGGCCTCGACGCCGCGAATGCGCAGGGTGTCGCTGCCGATCCCGTCGATGTCGGCGCCCATGGCGACCAGGCAGTGGGCCAGGTCGGCGACTTCCGGTTCGCGGGCGGCGTTGGCAAGCACGGTTTCGCCGCCGGCCAGGGCCGCCGCCATCAGCAAATTTTCAGTGCCGCCGACGGTGACCATGGGAAACACGATGTGGGCGCCCTGCAGCCCGTGCGGCGCCCAGGCTTCGACATAGCCTTCATTCAGGTCGATCTCGGCGCCCAGTTGGGCCAGCGCCCGCAAGTGCAGGTCGATTGGGCGGGTGCCGATGGCGCAACCGCCGGGCAGCGACACCCGGGCCTTGCCGAAGCGGGCCAGCAACGGCCCCAGCACCAGCACCGAAGCCCGCATCTTGCGCACCAGATCATACGGCGCCGTGGTTTCGATGGAGCCGTCGGCGGTCAGCTCGAACACCCGTCCGAAATGGCCGCCGCCGCTGACATCGCCATTCATGCCGATCGATACGCCCAGTTCGGCCAGCAGGTTGGCCATGGTCGAAATATCGGCAAGATGGGGCAGGTTGGCCAGTTTCAGGGTTTCGCCGGTCAACAGGCTGGCGGCCATCAGGGGCAGCGCCGCGTTTTTGGCGCCGCTGATGCGGATGACGCCGTTAAGCGGCCTGCCGCCGCGAATTAAAATACGATCCATAGGTTCAGGTAGCCCCGCAATATGTCACTAAAATGGCGACGACGACGACGGCGCCCCGGGCTTCCGGCTATCATCGCGGGACCGGGCCTGTCGCTTGCGCCTTTTCAGGTTATCCCGAAGCGATTGCGCCTGCCGGTCGCGGCGGTCCTGTTGCCGCGCCGGGCCGCCGCCGGTCGCCTTGTTTACGCCGTTCCGGGCGCTGGTGTCGGGTTTGTCATTCATTGTCGAATCCGTTGTCGGTATCCCGGTTTGCGGCGACATGGTAATCTTCGTCAAGCGATACTTGCAAGGTCGATGATGCTATGGCATTGTGCGCGCCTTCTCGACTCGGGGCCTGATTTCCGATCTTCCCGAGACCACGCCGGACCCGGTTCCGGCGACCGGATGCCGCCGTAGCTCAGGGGTAGAGCGCGCCATTGGTAATGGCGAGGCCGACAGTTCAATTCTGTCCGGCGGCACCATTTTATCTCTTTAAATTCAAATAGCTACCGGAACACCCAGGAAATCTGTTTTTCGCCGGGGTAGCGCTACGGGTAGCGCTGACGGACATAAAAATCGGCCCGATATCGTTAAACACCGAGCCGTCTTACCTGTTGGATATTGTAGGCTTAGGCGGCCAATTTTGCTACATATTTCGCCCGGGGTTTCCCTTCGTCATTCAGGACGCGCAAAGAAAAGCCCCCACCGCAACTAAAAAACGGTGGGGGTTTCTTTCCCCGGGGTATGCGGCAGGAAATGGAAAAAACTGCCGTATATCAGCCCCCAGGGGTCAAGGAAGGGTTTGAGTGCTACATAAGATGAATCCATTGCTTGAGGCACACCCGGTTAATTTCTAAGGGCTCACCCTTATACAAGAGCACCATATCTGGCTCGCATTCGAAGCCATACAAGAACTCTCTGAGGCGCTTCACCGCCGTTTTCGCTCTGTTGAGGTCATAATCTCCCGGTGCTAGTTTTTCGCTTTTAGTCATTTTCTTTTCCTTTCATAAGGAGTGGATGAATGACTAAGAAATTTAAGCATGTGGCACCGGTTGTCACGCCAAAATACTTTCGAAAACTATCGCTGTTTTCAGTAGGGTTCTCGGAAGTCGCCCTCAACAGCGGCCCGGACTTCTTCACGCAATGCAGCAATCCTGTCGCCAACGAATTTTTGAAAGCGGCGACTGGGCTCATCTTCCCTTACCCTCTCCAGATGCTCAATTTGCTCCGCGATAGGTTCTACAGCCTCCAGCACCATCTCCACCTGACGCTCTACCGAGAAATCCATGGCTTTATCTCGAACATCCTCATCAAAGCCGGAGCATTGTGCCGCGCTCAATTCCCAAAATGCCTTCGCGCAATCCCACACTGTCCGCTCCGCTTCCGATGATGGCGGGGGGCTCTCGAATATAGAGCGCAATCCCTCGGTCAACAGATAGACGACATACTCAGGCGTCCTCCGTTCGCCCTTGGTCCACCGGATAATTGTCTGCGGCGGCAATTCGAAATAGCGAGCAAGGGAACTGTTTTCCCACCCGACAAGCCGACAGGCAGAAAAAATAGGGGGCGTCCGGTCGATGCGCTCGGGACAAAATGGGCCGGATATTTTTACGCCTTCACCTAGGTTCAGGCTGATGCTTAGAGGTTCGGACATTGGTTGCGATCTCCATCAATGTTGACGGTTAAATTTTAACCGCTCTCGATGGCCGCGCCTACGGCAACTACTTGTAACTCTGAATAATCAGGTCTTATTCTGACCTAGGAATTCTGGTTGTTGGGGATTTACTTCTTCCGCTTTCCGTAGAAAAGCTGACATAATTCCGAAGGGTAATTTTGGACAGCTTATAGCCATAGGGGAAAAAGGGGACATGAGCTTTGTCCCGCGAGAGAAAAAAGGATCGCGTACCCCACAGAGTTGCCCAAAACGGTATAATCCAAGATATGTCCAAAGCCCTTGATCATGCGATCGTTGACGTGGAGCTTGCCTTCAGGCTCTTGGAGTTCTCGATTCGCACCCTGAACTATTTCGAGTTAGGGGCGGTCGATCTTGATTTATTCGGACAGGATACAACCATCAAACTTGATGAGGAGAACCTCACGTTTAACGATGGTCATTTTTCATCTGACGAGATGGCTAAACAGACAGCCAAAACCGCGGTCGGTGCGAGTTTCGGAATATCAGCCATTGTCCTAGACGATATGTTTGAGGCAACAGATCGAGATCGCGACCCAACTTCGGAGGATGAGTTCTATTTACTATGGACACTCATTTATTCTGTGCGAAATGCATTTGCCCACGGGCCGGCGAACCCGATATGGGTCATCAAAAACAAGTACCAGCGCAAAATAGAACTCTCAATCGCCGGAAGGAAAACCGCCATCGATCTCGCAGCCCTGGACGGTCATGGATTTGACTATTCCCAAATTGGTGGCTTTGCCCAATGGTTCGGCATTAAGGACCGCGCTCTGGCCCTTATAGGTTCGTAGCAAAACGCTCATGTGATTGGTTTCCTCAGCGTTCCTGGTGTCCGCTGTCTAATTGCGCGTGATTTTTTCTCCGCACCCAGACAAGAGCATGCCACGCCAGAGGTTGATGGGAGACATTAATCCATTTTACTCTAGAACACATCTGAGTCGTTCCATTCGGAGTTTTCAGCGCTATGGCGAAACAAC
>CAZZKE010000090.1:0-10001 GCA_964655005.1 uncultured Thalassospiraceae bacterium
AGCCAAAAGGCTTGTGAGGCCGTCTCTATGAGTCATTCTTTCTGCAATTTGGTATTAATATGTCGCCCGGACAGCGGAAGTCCACCCTTTTTAGCGGTGCCTGGCGAAGAACATATTCAGGTGAAAGCGGGCCTGATCCTCGCCGTAGGCATAACCGACGCCGACCGGGCAGGCGGCGCGGGCCAGACAGCCGAGCCGGAAGCAGTCTTCACCCCGGCCACTGGCCAGATGGCCGACACAGGCCGGAACATCGTACCCGGCGGCGCCGAAGGCACCGACGGGACAGGCCGACAGGCAGGGCTTTCGGGCGCAGTCATCGCATGGTGATGGCGCAGGAATGGCCGGCGTCAGGTCCAGCGCCGCCCCGATTACCAGCGTCCCCCGGTAGGCGTGCCAAAGGCCGTATTGATTGTGTATCATCGGCCCGAACGGCGAGGGATGGACGGCGCCTGATTTCTGCGCCCACCGTTGAAACGGCAAATAGGGCGGGCCGTCAAACGGGAACAGCGCCCGGACCGGCAGGCCGTGGTCCCGGGAAAGTTTTGCCGCAATCCGGGTCAATGTCCGGCGTGACCACCGGTCCAGCGGGTCGGGGTTGTCTTCCCGGCGGCGTTGCCCGGCAAAAACCCGCCACATGGCCGGGCCGGCGTTACCGGCGAGGATAAGGCTCGCCGTTTGCGGGCGGTCGCCGGCCGGGCCGGGCACGCCATCGCCGGGGGCCGGATGGAAGGCGCCCAGCCGGATCAGTCCGCAACCGGCAAGTTCGGCATCAATGGTTGTTAAGTCCATGCCCGTTTATGGCGCAACACGGGCCGGGTATCAATCGGCGAAAGCCTTGATCAAGCCGATGATCCTGTCGCGCAGGGTGGCGTCTTCGATGTTGTAAAAGGCCTCGATTAGATCATCCGCTTCCGGTGTGTTGGTGCTATCGCAAGCGATACCGTCCAGCGGCAGCCCGTCGAAGAAAAATGACGGATCGACCGCAAACGTCCGGGCCAGCGCGTACAACTGGCCTGGCCCGAAGAAGGCGATTCCCCGTTCCAGCATTTTACAGGTTCCCGGGGGCAGCCGGGCCAGGGCGTCGACCGAGGTTTCGGAAAGCCCGCGATCCACGCGAAGCTCTTTCAGACGATTACCCAGGTGACGCTCTATTGGGCCTGCATTACCCGACTCTTCGCTTGCTATTTCCATTACCGGAATATCCTTGGAAATATCAAAAAGTGTATAAATAAAAAATTTGAACGTCTATAGTGTATATGCATAGAACACGCCCAAGGCAAGGAATAATGATGACTGATGATCAACTTGACTCGGTCGGCTTCGTAAGCATAATGTGCGCGCCTTAATCGAACGACCCCATAACCCATGAAACCATTTCGCCTCATGGGGCGCCGCCAGTCCGCGAGTATCGCGCACTGGCGTAAAGCCATTTGACATTTTGTAAGACGAGATTTCAAGACCGATGTTCGACAACCTGACCGGCAAACTGGGAGATATCTTCGAGCGGCTCAAGAAACGCGGCGCCCTGTCGGTGGCCGATGTAGACGCCGCCCTGCGCGAGGTTCGGCTGGCCCTTCTGGAAGCCGACGTCGCCCTGCCCGTGGTCAAGGACTTCATCGCCGCAGTCCGGGACCGCGCGATAGGCGAGGAAGTCGTTCGCTCCATCACGCCGGGCCAGATGGTGATAAAAATCGTCCACGACCACCTGGTCGAAGTGCTGGGCGGCGGGCAAGACGATGGCGGGCTGCCGTTTGCCCAGGGCTCGGGCCTTGATCTGGCGGGTGCGGCGCCGGTCGCGGTACTGATGGTCGGCCTGCAGGGTTCGGGCAAGACCACGACCAGCGCCAAGATCGCCCGGCGCATCAAAAACCGGGAAAAGAAAAAGGTCCTGATGGCCTCGCTTGATATCTACCGCCCGGCGGCGCAGCAGCAGTTGGCTATTCTGGGCGAGCAGGTCGAGGTCCCGACCCTGCCGGTTATTATCGGCGAACAACCCCTGGCCATAGCCAATCGCGCCATGGAGACGGGCCGGCGCGAAGGCTACGATGTGGTGATTCTGGACACCGCAGGCCGGATGCACCTGGATCAGGAACTGATGGACGAAGTGGCCCAGGTCAGCGCCGCCACCAGCCCTATCGAAACCCTGCTGGTCGCCGACGCCATGACCGGTCAGGATGCGGTCACCATCGCCCGTGAATTCAATGAAAAAACAGGCATTACCGGCATCGTCCTGACCCGTGTCGATGGCGACGCCCGGGGCGGCGCGGCGCTGTCCATGCGGGCGGTGACCGGTGTTCCGATCAAGCTGATGGGGGTCGGTGAAAAAGTCGATGCTCTGGAGGCCTTCCAGGCGCAACGCATCGCCGGGGCTATCCTTGGCCAGGGCGACGTGGTCGGACTGGTCGAAAAGGCCGCCGAAGTCATCGACAAGGAAGACGCCGAAAAGCTCGCCAATAAGATGATGAAGGGTGAATTCACCCTGGAAGACATGGCCGCCCAGATCGGCCAGATCCGCAAGATGGGCGATATTGGCGGCTTGCTTGGCATGTTGCCGGGCGCCGCCAAAATCAAGAAACAGATGGCCGGGTCCAACATCGACGACAAGATGCTGGGCCGCCAGCAGGCCATCATATCGTCGATGACTGTCGACGAACGGCAAAAGCCCAGGCTTCTTAACGGCTCGCGCCGCCGCCGCATCGCCACCGGGTCGGGGACCACGGTGCAGGACGTTAACCGCCTTATCAAGCAGCACAAGCAGATGAGCCAGATGATGAAGAAAATGGGCAAGATGGGCAAAAGAGGCCTGATCGGCATGGGCGGTGGAATCCCGCCGGGCATCTTGCCGCAAAGATAGACAATATTATCAATTATCAACCAATCAACGGAAATCAGACAAAGGAAATGTATCAACCATGGCTTTAAAAATCCGGCTTTCCCGGGGCGGCGCCAAAAAGCGGCCCTTTTACCATGTCGTTATCGCCGATTCCCGCAGCCCGCGCGACGGTCGCTTCATCGAACGGGTCGGCGCCTATAATCCAATGGTCGCCAAGGACCATGCCGAACGGCTGGTCCTGAAGGAAGAACGCATCAAGTACTGGATGGGCGTCGGCGCCCTGCCGACCGACCGGGTGGCCCGCTTCCTGGCCGCCGCCGGCCTGACCGAGCAGCCGTCCCGGTTCGAACAAACCAAGCAGCATCTGCCGAAAGCCAAGGCCCAGGAACGGACGAAGGAAGCCGCCGAAGCCAAGGTTGCGGCCGCCGAAGCCGCCAAGGCCGCCGCCGCCGCCCCGGCCCCCGAGCCGGCAGAGGAAGCCGCCCCCGAAGAGGCTTCCGCCGAAGAGGAAAAGACCGAAGGCTGATCCCTTGGCTATGGCAGACCGCAGTACGCCCCCCCGGATGATCTGTATCGGCGCCATCGCCGGGGCCAGGGGCGTCAAGGGTGAAGTCAGGATCAAGAGCTTCACCGGCGAACCCGAGGCCATTGCCGGCTACGGCGCGGTCGCCAGTGAAAATGGGGACAGGTCCTTCGATATCCGGGTGACCGGATTGGGGACCGGCAAAGCCAGGGGAATGGTTTTTGCGCGCCTCAGCGGGATCGGCGACCGGAACGTCGCGGAAAACCTGAAAGGGACCCGGCTTTATGTGCCCAGGTCGGCGTTGCCGGAGCCGCCCGAGGACGAGTTCTATCATGCCGATCTGATCGGTATGCGGGCCGAACTGGCGGATGGCGGGACCCTGGGGGTAATCCGCGAGGTCCATGATTTCGGGGCCGGGCCGGTGCTGGAAATAGCCGGGGAAGAATTCGGCGCGGTGATGGTGCCTTTTAGTGGCGCCGTCGTTCCGGTCGTCGATCTGGCCGCCGGCAGGGTGGTTGTCGATCCACCGGCGGGATTGCTGGAGCCGGTCGAAGGAGAACAAAATGACCGGGAATGAACCGGTATCGCCCTGGCGGGCCACGGTTCTGACCCTGTTTGCAGAGATGTTTCCGGGGCCGCTGGCCTTGTCGCTGTCGGGCCAGGGTTTAAAAGACGGTATCTGGGCCATGGAAACGGTGGACATTCGGGCCTTTGCGAGCGATAAACACCGCTCCGTGGACGATGCGCCGTTTGGCGGCGGTCCGGGAATGGTCATGCGGGCCGATGTGGTCGATAAGGCGATCACCTCGGCGATCTTGGAAAACGGCGCCGACGGGCCGAAAAGACCGCTGATTTACCTGTCGCCGCGCGGTCGCCCACTGGATCAGCGGCGGGTCGGCGAACTGGCGGAAGGCCCCGGCGTGGTTTTGCTGTGCGGTCGTTTCGAAGGCCTTGATGAGCGGGTGGTCGAGGCCCACGAAATCGAACAGGTCAGCCTTGGCGATTTCGTCCTGTCGGGCGGTGAACCGGCGGCGATCGCCTTGATAGACGCTTGCGTCAGGCTGCAACCGGGCATCATGGGCTCGATCGCCTCGGCGGAGGAAGAAAGTTTCGAGCGGGGATTGCTGGAATATCCCCACTATACCCGGCCCAGAGACTGGCGGGGACGGGCGGTTCCGGAAGTCCTGACATCCGGCGACCACGAACGTATCAGGGCCTGGCGATTGGCCGAGGCCGAACGGATAACCAGGGAAAGGCGCCCCGATCTGTGGCGCCGGTACCTGGCGGCGAACAACGAACTTAAGGTAGAGCGTAAGGAATCGAAATCATGAATGTCATTGAAGAAATTGAAAACGAACAACGGGCCAAACTGCTGGCGGCGCGCGGTGTCCCCGAATTTTCCGCCGGCGATACGGTTAAGGTCAACGTCAAGGTGGTCGAAGGCACCCGCGAACGGGTCCAGGCCTACGAAGGCGTTTGCATCGCGCGCAAGAATTCCGGCATCAACTCGTCGTTCACCGTGCGCAAGATTTCCTCGGGCGAGGGGGTTGAACGGGTATTCCCCCTGCATTCGCCCAATATCGCCGGCATCGAAGTTATCCGCCGTGGCGATGTTCGCCGGGCCAAACTTTATTACCTGCGGGGCCGCACCGGCAAATCGGCGCGGATTGCCGAAAAGACCGACGGCTATTCCGGCAAGCTGACCGCCGCCGCCAAGGCCGAAGCCGCCGCACTGAAGGCCAAGGGCCGCGCCGATGGCACGGCCAAATCCAGGAAGGGGTCGAAAAAGTCCAAGGCCGCCACGGTGAAAAAATAGCCAATGCCGAAAACGCTGTTCGATAAAATCTGGCGGTCCCATGTTATCGATGTTCAGGATGACGGAACCAGCCTGATCTATATTGACCGCCATTTGGTCCATGAAGTTACCAGCCCGCAGGCCTTCGAAGGGCTGGCGATAAGCGGGCGCACGGTGCGCCGCCCGGAAGTGACGCTGGCCGTCGCCGACCATAACGTGCCGACCGTCGATCGCTCCAAATTCATCACCAATGATGACTCGCGGATTCAGATCGAGACACTGGAAAAAAACTGTGCCGATTTCGGTGTGCCTTATCTGGGGATGGATGATATCCGCCAGGGCGTGGTCCATATCATCGGCCCGGAACAGGGCTTCACCCTGCCCGGCACCACCATCGTCTGCGGCGACAGCCACACCGCCACCCACGGCGCCTTCGGGGCGCTGGCGTTTGGCATCGGAACTTCGGAAGTCGAACATGTGCTGGCGACCCAGACACTGGTGCAAAGCCCGGCCAGGAACATGCGTTTTAACGTGCTCGGCGAATTGCCGCCGGGTGTTACCGCAAAGGATCTGGTGCTGGCGATGATTGGCCAGATCGGCACCGCCGGCGGCACCGGCCATGTTATCGAATATACCGGCGCGGCGATCAGGGCGTTATCCATGGAAGGCCGCATGACGGTCTGTAACATGACCATCGAAGCCGGCGCCCGGGCCGGTTTGATCGCGCCCGATCAAACCACCTACGACTATCTGATGGGCCGGCCGAAGAGCCCAAAGGGGGCCAATTGGGAAGCCGCCGTCGCCTATTGGAAGACTTTGGCCAGTGACGAAGGGGCAACTTACGACAGTGAAGTAACCATCGATGCCACCACCCTGGTGCCGCAGGTTACCTGGGGCACCAGTCCGGAAAACGTCCTGCCGATCACCGGCGCCGTTCCCGACCCGGCGGATGTCGACGATGAAGGCCGCCGCGACGCCATGCGCCGCTCGCTCGATTATATGGGGCTGCGGCCCGGCACGCTGCTGGAAAGCATCGCCATCGACCGGGTTTTCATAGGTTCCTGCACCAATGGCCGCATCGAAGACATTCGCGCCGCCGCCTCGATCGCCAGGGGCCGCAAGGTGGCGGGTAGCGTCGGCGCCATGGTCGTTCCCGGATCGGGCCTGGTCAAGGAACAGGCCGAACAGGAAGGCCTGGACACGATCCTGATCGAGGCCGGGTTCGAATGGCGCGAACCCGGATGTTCCATGTGCCTGGCCATGAATGAAGACAAGCTGGAACCCGGCCAACGCTGCGCTTCCACATCGAACCGCAATTTCGAAGGCCGCCAGGGGCGCGGCGGGCGGACCCATCTGGTCAGCCCGGAAATGGCCGCCGCCGCCGCCATAACCGGCCACCTGACCGATGTCCGGAAGCTGGTCTAGGAGGGAAATACATGGAAAAATTTACCAAGCTGACCGGTGTCGCGGCGCCGCTGCCGATGATTAACATCGACACCGACATGATTATTCCCAAGCAATTCCTGAAGACCATCAAGCGCACCGGCCTCGGCAAGAGCCTGTTTTTCGAGATGCGTTATGACGATGACGGCAACGAGGTCGAAGATTTCGTGCTCAACAGGCCGGCCTACCGGGAAACCAGGATTCTGGTGGCGGGGGATAATTTCGGCTGCGGCAGCTCGCGCGAACATGCGCCGTGGGCGCTGCTCGATTTCGGCATCCGCTGCGTCATCGCCACCGACTTCGCCGACATTTTCTACAGCAACTGTTTCAAGAACGGCATCCTGCCCATTAAATTGCCGCAGGAAGATGTCGACAAACTGATGGATGACGCCGAACGCGGGGCCAACGCCACCATGACCGTCGATCTGCAAAATCAGGAAATTCATGGCCCCGACGGCGGGACCATCAAGTTCGACGTTGACCAGTTCCGCAAGCAATGCCTGCTCAACGGCCTGGACGATATCGCCCTGACCATGAAAAAGTCCGACAAGATTGCCGCGTTTGAAGAAAAATCAAAAGCCGTACAACCCTGGCTGTAATACCAAGTTGCAGAAAGAGATCAGGCAAATGAGCGCCAACAAGAAGCTGTTGTTTTTACCCGGTGACGGGATCGGCCCGGAAGTCATGGACGAAGTCGACCGGGTGCTCGACTGGATGGCGAAAAAGCGCAACGCCAGTTTCGATGTCAGCCGCGATCTGGTCGGCGGGGCGTGTTATGACGCCCACGGCTGCGCCCTGCGCGATGAAACCATGGCCGACGCCATGCACGTCGATGCGGTCATGCTGGGCGCCGTCGGCGGCCCCAAGTGGGACAACGTGGCCCGCGAGGCGCGCCCGGAAGCGGGACTGTTGCGCCTGCGCAAGGAAATGGACCTGTACGCCAACCTGCGCCCGGCCACCGTCTTCGACGCGCTGGTCGATGCCTCGACCCTGAAACCGGAAATCGTGCGCGGCCTGGATATCCTGATTTTGCGGGAACTGACGGCGGGGGTCTATTTCGGCCAGCCGCGCGGCATCGAAACCCTGGCCGACGGCACCCGGCGCGGCTTCGACACCCAGGTTTATACCGAAGGTGAGATCACCCGCATCGTCCGCCTGGGGATGGAACTGGCGGCCAAGCGGGATGGCCGGTTGACTTCGGTGGAAAAGGCCAACGTCATGGAATCGGGGGTCTTCTGGCGCCAGGTCGCGACCGCGGTGCACGCCGATTATCCGGCCATCGAATTATCCCACATGTACGCCGATAACTGCGCCATGCAACTGGTCCGCAACCCGAAACAGTTCGATGTCATCGTCACCGATAATCTGTTCGGCGATATCCTTTCCGATTGCGCCGCCATGTTGACCGGCTCGCTGGGAATGTTGCCTTCGGCCAGCCTGGGCGAGGCCGACCAAAGCGGCCGCCGCCGCGCCATGTACGAACCGGTGCACGGCTCGGCCCCGGATATTGCGGGCAAGGAACTGGCCAATCCCCTGGCGACGATCCTCAGCTTCGCCATGTGCCTGCGCTATTCCTTCGATATGGGCGAAGACGCCGACCTGCTGGAACGGGCCGTGCGGAATGTCCTGGCGGCGGGCCTGCGCACCGCCGACATCATGTCCGACGGCATGACCGCGGTTTCGACCAAAGCCATGGGCCGGGCCGTCGTCGCCGAAATGGACAAGGCCGCAGGATAAGGACCTCTTGCCTTTTCCCATGGGGCGGTGTATCTCTCGCCGCATGGCTACGATGCAATGCAGCAAAACCCCGACGGAGAAAACCACCACTGGCGGATAACCAGGGCCAATTCAGCATGCGTATTTAACAGGCCCGCGGCATCGTCCGGCGGGCTTTTTTATTGAGTATTTGGAGTGAGAAAAATGGGATACACAGTCGCCGTAGTCGGCGCCACCGGTAATGTAGGCCGTGAGATCATCAAGACCCTGGAGGAACGGCAATTCCCGGCCGAAGAGGTTATTGCGCTGGCCTCGGCCCGTTCGGTCGGCGCGGAAATATCTTATGGCGACAAGGAAATTCTCAAGGTCGAGGACCTGGCGACCTTCGATTTTACCGGCGTCGATCTGGTACTGTCATCGCCCGGCGCCAGGGTCTCCGCCGAATTCACCCCCAAGGCGACTGCCGCCGGGGCGGTGGTTATCGACAACACATCGCACTACCGGACGGACCCCGACGTGCCGCTGGTGGTGCCGGAAGTGAACCCGGGCGCTATCGCCGGATACAAAAAGAAGGGCATCATCGCCAACCCCAATTGTTCCACCATTCAGATGGTGGTGGCCCTGAAACCGTTGCACGATCTGGCCCAAATCAGGCGTGTCGTGGTATCGACCTATCAGTCGGTATCGGGCGGTGGCAAGGAGGCGATGGACGAACTGTTCAACCAGACCCGCGGCATTTATGTCAACGAACCGGTAAATTCGAACCAACAGGTCTTCCCCAAGCAGATCGCCTTTAACGTCATTCCGCATATCGATGCGTTCATGGATGACGGATCGACCAAGGAAGAATGGAAAATGGTCGTCGAGACCAAGAAAATTCTCGATCCGAAAATCAAGCTCAACGCCACCTGTGTCCGGGTGCCGGTGTTTATCGGCCATGCCGAGGCGATTAATATTGAATTCGCCAAGCCGATTTCCGACGCGCAGGCGCGAGCCGCCCTGAAGAAGGCCCCGGGCGTCGGCGTCGTCGATCACCGGGCCGACGAAGGCTACGTGACGCCGGCGGAATGTGCCGGCGAGGATTTGGTTTACGTCAGCCGGATTCGCAGCGATCCAACCATCGATAACGGCATCACCATGTGGGTGGTCAGTGATAATCTACGTAAGGGCGCGGCCTTGAATACGGTGCAGATCGCCGAGGAACTGGTGAAAAATTACCTTTAATCGCGGTCGCTTCCGCGCGCCTTGCCCTCGGCCCCCATGACGGTATTGACGTCGTCCTGGGACAGCCCTTCCTGTTCCGTTATTTTACCGGGCAGGGTGCCGCCGCGTTTTTCACTGCCCTGGATTTCAACCTGTTTGCGCCTTCGGTCAGGCCCGAAGTAGTCGCCGACCCTGACGTACGGGCGGGGCCGTTCGATAACCATCTGGATACGACCGAACAGGGCTTTCACCGATACCGGCTTGACCACTATTTCATTAATTCCGGCATCTCTGGCCTCGATGATACGGGCCAGTTCGGAATGCGCGGTCAGCATGATAATCGGTACAAACGGGTTCTTGCTATCATTGGCGGTCCGGATCATGCGGGTCATTTCAATGCCGTCGATGGGGTCCATCACCCAGTCGGTAATTATGATGTCGGGCGAGAAGGTCCGCAGACTTTTCAGCGCATCGGCGCCGTCTTCGGC
>CAZZKE010000091.1:0-9749 GCA_964655005.1 uncultured Thalassospiraceae bacterium
GGGCGGTGTCGCTTGGCAAAACCGGCGTTTTCGGATTCTGGTCGATGATGATCTTCCTGGGGGTCCTTACCATCGGTTTCATCTATGAATGGCGCAAGGGGGCCCTGGAATGGGAGTAACCCCAGGACAGCCGCTGCCCCCGGGTGCCGAACAGGATGCGGTGCTGGGCCGTGTCACCGGCGAATTGCATGATCGCGGTTTCGTCGTCGCCAATCTCGATAAGATGGTCAACTGGGCCCGAACCGGGTCGCTGTGGCCGATGTCGTTCGGGCTGGCCTGCTGCGCCGTCGAAATGATCCACGCCTACATGCCGCGCTATGATCTTGAACGCTTCGGCGTGGTGCCCAGGCCGAGCCCGCGGCAGTCGGACCTGATTATCGTCGCCGGCACCCTGACCAACAAGATGGCCCCGGCTTTCCGCAAGGTTTACGACCAGATGGCCGAGCCGCGCTATGTAATTTCCATGGGTTCCTGCGCCAACGGCGGCGGCTATTACCATTATTCATATTCGGTGGTTCGCGGATGTGACCGGGTGGTGCCGGTCGATATCTATGTTCCGGGATGCCCGCCGACCGCCGAGGCGCTGATTTACGGTATTCTGCAATTGCAAAAGAAGATCCGGCGGACCGGCACATTGTGGCGCTGATCGGATAGATTTATTTCAAGCGGCAAAGATAAGGCCGCGGCCTGAAAGGGGTCGGAAGGGGTGATGGATTTAGCGTTAAAGGATCTTGGCGACATGCTTGCCGACACGCTTTCGGCGGAGGTCATCGGGGCCGAGCTGAGCAAAGGCGAATTGGCCGTTACCGTGCGCCCGGAATCGATCGTCAAGGTGCTGACGTTCCTGCGCGATAACGTCAATTGCCAGTTCAAGTTGCTGATGGATGTCTGTGGCGTCGATTATCCGGAACGTGAAGACCGTTTCGATGTGGTCTACAACCTGCTTTCCATGAGCCATAATTCGCGCATCCGGATCAAGCTTAGTGTGCCCGAAAACGTCCCGGTGCCGTCGGTTACCGGCGTCTTCAGTTGTGCCGTGTGGTGGGAACGTGAAGCCTGGGATTTGCTTGGTATTTATTTTTCCGACCATCCGGACCTGCGCCGGATCATGACCGACTATGGCTTCGAGGGGCATCCGTTGCGCAAGGATTTCCCGCTTACCGGTTATGTCGAACTGCGCTATGACGACGAGGCCAAGCGGGTCGTATACGAACCGGTGAAGCTGACCCAGGACTTCCGTAATTTTGATTTTCTGAGTCCCTGGGAAGGAAGCGAAAAATTTCTGCCCGGCGATAACCAGGACGACGCGCCCGCGGACGGGCCGGCCAAGGGGGATGGCTGATGGCCGAGACCAGTATTAAAAATATGAATCTGAATTTCGGGCCGCAACATCCCTCGGCCCACGGGGTGTTGCGCCTGGTGCTGGAAATGGACGGTGAAATCATCGAACGCGCCGACCCCCATGTCGGGCTGTTGCACCGGGGTACGGAAAAGCTGATAGAACACAAGACCTATATTCAGGCGGTACCGTATTTCGATCGTCTGGATTACGTTTCGCCGCAAAATCAGGAACACGCCTTCGTCCTTGCGGTCGAGAAGCTATTGGCCCTGGAGGTGCCGCCACGGGCCCAGTATATTCGCGTTATGTACGCCGAAATCGGGCGCATACTGAACCATATTCTGAATGTTACCGCGTATGCCATGGATGTTGGCGCGATGACGCCGATGCTGTGGGCCTATGAAGACCGCGAACGGTTGATGGAATTTTGCGAGCGGGCCTCGGGGGCCCGCATGCACATGGCATATTTCCGGCCGGGCGGCGTGTCGGCGGACCTGCCCGACGGCCTGATGGACGATATCGCCGCGTGGTGCGAGAAGTTCCCGCAAATGATCGACGAGTTGGAGACCCTGCTGACTGAAAATCGCATTTTCAAGCAGCGCACGGTCGATATCGGCATCATCAACCCGGAACAGGCCATGGACCGGGGCTTCAGCGGGCCGAATTTGCGGGCCTGCGGCGTGCCCTGGGATTTGCGCCGCGCCCAGCCTTACGACGCCTATGATAAAATTGACTTCGACGTTCCGATTGGCAAGCATGGCGACTGCTATGACCGCTATCTGGTCCGCATGGCTGAAATGCGGGAAAGCGTCAAGATCATCAAGCAGTGCCTGGGAAATATGCCGGTCGGGCATGTCAAGTCGCAGGATCACAAGGTAACGCCGCCGCCCAGAGCCGCCATGAAGGGCTCTATGGAAGCGCTGATCCACCACTTCAAGGTCTTTACCGAAGGTTTCCATGTTCCCGCCGGCGAGACCTATACGGCGGTCGAGGCGCCGAAGGGGGAATTCGGCGTTTATTTGGTATCCGACGGCACCAACAAGCCTTATCGTTGCAAGATCAGGGCACCCGGATTCGCCCATCTACAAGCCATGGATTTTCTGTCAAAGGGGCATATGTTGGCCGATATTGTCGCCAATATCGGATCCCTGGACGTTGTTTTCGGCGAGATCGACCGATGAGTAAGTCTGACACCCAGTTCGAACAGCCCGCCGAATTCGCCTTTTCAAGCGAAAACGAGACGAAGATCGCGGCGATTATTGCCAAGTATCCCGAAGGCCGCCAGCAAAGCGCGGTGATGCCGTTGCTTGATCTGGCGCAACGCCAGCATGACGGCTGGTTGCCGCGGGCCGCCATGGTTCATATTGCCGAACGCCTCGGAATGCCGGAAATCAGGGTCTACGAGGTGGCGACTTTTTATTCCATGTATAATCTGGCGCCCATCGGCCGCCACCATGTTCAGGTTTGCACCAACCTGCCGTGCTGGCTGCGGGGTTCCGATGACATCGTACACGCCTGCGAAAACCGGCTTGGCGTCACCCTCGGCGAAACTACCGAAGACGGGAACTTTACGCTGTCGGAGGCCGAATGCCTGGGGGCTTGCGTAAACGCCCCGATGATGCAGATCGGCGACGATTATTATGAAGATCTGGACGCCGCCCGGACGGTTGCCGTAATCGACGCGCTGGCAAACGGCGAAACACCCAGGCCCGGCCCGCAAAACGGTCGCAAGGGTTGCGAACCGGCCGGCGGCCTGACCTCGTTGACGGACCGGAAGGAAGACGCCTGATGCTTAAGGACAGTGACCGCATCTTCCAGAATATCTACGGCCTCAAGGATACCTCGCTGGCCGGCGCGAAGGCCATCGGCGACTGGGACGGCACCGCCGGACTGATCGGCAAGGGGCGGCAATGGATCGTCGATGAAATCAAGAATTCCGGCCTGCGCGGGCGCGGCGGTGCCGGTTTCGGAACCGGCATGAAGTGGTCATTCATGCCCAAGGAAACCGCCGGACGGCCGGTGTTTCTGGTCATCAATGCCGATGAAGGCGAGCCCGGAACATGCAAGGATCGCGAAATATTACGAAACGAGCCGCATAAGCTGGTCGAAGGTGCCTTGCTGGCGTCCGTCGGCATCGGCGCCGGCGCCGCCTATGTCTATGTGCGGGGTGAATTTCGCCGCGAGGCCGAGGCCCTGCAACGGGCCATCGACGAAGCCTATGAGGCCGGACTGATCGGCAAGGATGCCTGCGGTTCGGGATACGATTTTGAAATGTATGTGCAACTGGGCGCCGGGGCCTATATTTGCGGCGAGGAAAGCGCGCTGATTCAAAGCCTGGAAGGCAAGAAAGGGCAGCCCCGCATGAAGCCGCCCTTTCCCGCCAATGTCGGCCTGTATGGCTGCCCGACCACGGTCAACAACGTAGAATCGATTGCCGTCGCGCCGACTATCCTCAGGCGTTCGGCCAAGTGGTTCGCCTCGTTTGGCCGCGAAAACAATACCGGCACCAAATTGTTCTGCATTTCCGGTCACGTCAATACGCCGTGTACGGTCGAGGAATCGATGAGTATTACGTTGAAGGAACTGATCGAGACCCACGGCGGCGGCGTCATCGGCGGCTGGGACAATCTGCAGGCGGTGATTCCCGGTGGGTCGTCGGTGCCGATGTTGACCAGGGCCATGTGCGACACCGCGATCATGGATTTCGACGGGCTGCGCGAATTGGGCAGCGGGCTTGGCACGGCGGCCGTTATCGTGATGGATCAATCCACCGATGTGGTTCGCGCCATTACCCGGCTGTCGCGGTTTTACATGCACGAAAGTTGCGGCCAGTGCACCCCCTGCCGGGAAGGAACCGGCTGGTTGTGGCGAATGATGGAACGGATGGCCAGCGGCGACATGAGCATCGATGAAATTGATCTGGTCGAAGAGGTCAGCCGGCAAATCGAAGGCCACACCATCTGTGCGCTCGGCGATGCCGCCGCCTGGCCGGTGCAGGGCCTGATCCGCCATTTTCGCCCGGAAATCGAACGCCGCATAACCGAACGCCAGGCCCTGAACGCCGGAGAAGCGGCATGAGGAGCGATTGAATGCCGAAACTGACCATTGATGGCCGGGAAATCGAAGTCGCGGACGGCCTGACCGTATTGCAGGCCTGCGAGCAGATCGGCATCGAAATTCCGCGTTTTTGTTATCACGAGCGCCTGACCATCGCCGGCAACTGCCGCATGTGTCTGGTCGAAATGGAGCGGGCGCCGAAACCGGTAGCGTCCTGCGCCATGCCGGTCGGCGAGGGCATGGTGATCCGCACCAACACCCCGGAAGTTCAGAAAATGCGTAAAGGGGTGATGGAATTCCTGCTTATCAATCACCCGCTCGACTGCCCGATTTGCGATCAGGGTGGCGAATGCGACTTGCAGGACCAGGCCTTTGCGTATGGCATGGATCACAGCCGCTACAAGGAAGGCAAGCGGGCCGTCGAAAACAAAAATTTCGGGCCGTTAATCAGGGCGGTGATGTCCCGCTGTATCCATTGTACCCGCTGTATCAGGTTTTCCAGCGAGATCGCCGGGGTGCCGGAAATGGGCGCTACCGGGCGCGGCGAGCATATGGAAGTCGGCACTTATATCGAACGCGCGCTAACCTCGGAATTGTCGGGCAATATGATCGACCTGTGTCCGGTCGGCGCGTTGACTTCCGCCCCCTATGCCTTTTCGTGCCGGCCGTGGGAATTGAAAAAGACCGAAACCGTCGATGTCATGGATGCCGTCGGCTGCAACATCCGGGTCGATGCCCGGGGGCCGGAAGTGATGCGGGTACTGCCGCTGCTTAACGAAGATGTCAACGAAGAATGGATTTCCGACAAGACGCGGTTCGCCTGCGACGGGTTGAAGCGGCAGCGCCTTGATACCCCTTATGTGCGCCGGGACGGTAAACTGCAACCGGCCACCTGGGATCAGGCCTTCGCCGCCATCGCCGAAAGACTGAAAGGCACCGAAGGCGCGAAAATTGCCGCCATCGCCGGCGATCAGGTTTGCGCCGAATCGATGACGGCGCTGAAGGATCTGATGACGGCGCTGGGATCGTCCAGCATTGATTGCCGTCAGGACGGCGCCAAGCTGGACCCGTCGGTACGCGCCGGATATCTGTTCAACAGCACCATCGCCGGGATTGAAGATGCCGACGCCTGCCTGATTATCGGCGCCAACCCAAGGCGGGAAGCCGCCGTTATCAACGCCCGCATCCGCAAGCGTTTCCTGATGGGCGGCTTCAAGGTCGGCTTGATCGGCGAGGCCGCTGACCTGACATATGCCTGTGAATCCCTGGGTGGCGGGGCGGAAACGCTTGGCCAGATCGCCGATGGCAGCCATGCCTTCGCGAAAGTCCTGGAAAGCGCCGACCGGCCCATGCTGATCCTTGGGCAAGGCCCGCTGATGCGGCCCGACGGGGCGGCGATACTGGCCCTGGCGCGGGCGGTGGCGGAAAAATATGGCATGATCCGGGATCACTGGAACGGCTTTAACGTACTGCATACGGCGGCGGCCCGGGTCGGCGGGCTGGATTTGGGCTTCACGCCGGGGCCGCAGGGCCTGGACGTGGCGGCTATTCTCGACGCCGCGGCGGCTGGCGGCATTGATATGGTCTATCTTCTGGGCGCCGACGAAATAGACGTTGCGAAACTGGACAAGGCCTTCGTCATCTATCAGGGCCATCACGGCGACAACGGCGCCCATGTCGCCGATGTGATCCTGCCGGGAAGCGCCTATACCGAAAAGGACGCGACTTACGTCAACACCGAAGGGCGGGTGCAGCAGGCCCGTATGGCGGTCTTTCCGCCGGGTCAGGCACGCGCGGACTGGGCTATTATTCGCGCCCTGTCGGCCGCCGTCGGGCATCAGCTTCCGTATGATAATCTGGCCCAGGTGCGTCAGCGCATGGCGGCGATTAATCCGGTTTTCGGCGATCAGGCGCCGGTTGCCGCGTGGGGCGATTTCGGCGTCTTGGCGGAACCGCAGGCCGGCGGCTTCGCCTCGCCTGTCGGTAATTTTTACATGACCGACCCGATCAGCCGGGCTTCGCAGACCATGGCGGCCTGCACCCGGGCCTTGCTTGACGATACCCATGGAAAGACTGGCACCGATGGTTGAACTGTGGCCCATGTTGTGGAACGACTACATCTGGCCGGTGGCCTGGATCGTCATCAAGATCGTCGCCATCCTGGTGCCGGTGTTGCTGTCGGTCGCTTATTTTACATATTACGAACGCAAGGTTATCGGGGCCATGCAGATACGCCGGGGGCCGAATGTGGTCGGCTGGTTTGGCCTGTTGCAGCCGATCGCCGACGGCATGAAATTGTTCCTCAAGGAAATTATCATCCCGGCCGGGGCCAACCGGGGGATATTCATTATCGCGCCGATGCTGACCTTCGGCCTGGCCCTGATTGCCTGGGCGGTGATTCCGTTCGGCGATGGCCTGGTGCTGGCCGATATTAACGTCGGTATCCTGTATCTGTTCGCCATATCGTCGCTTGGCGTTTACGGCGTGTTGATGTCCGGGTGGGCGTCCAACTCCAAATATGCGTTCCTCGGCGCGCTGCGCTCGACGGCGCAGATGGTGTCTTACGAAGTCTCCATGGGGTTCGTCATCATTACCGTGTTGCTGTGTGTCGGGTCGCTGAACCTGACCGATATCGTGATGGCGCAAAAAGGCATGTGGTTCATCATTCCGCTGTTTCCCATGGCGGTTATTTTCTTTATTTCGGCGCTGGCGGAAACCAACCGGCTGCCGTTTGACCTGCCCGAGGCCGAGGCCGAACTGGTCGCCGGATATAATGTCGAATATTCCGGAATCGGCTTCGCGCTGTTGTTTCTGGGCGAAAACGTCAACATTATCCTGATGTCGGGGATGACTACGGTACTGTTCCTGGGCGGCTGGCTGCCGCCGTTCGATATGGCGCCGTTCACCTGGCTGCCGGGGCCGGTATGGTTCGGCCTGAAAATTTTTATCGTGCTGTTTTTCTTCCTGTGGATCAGGGCCACCTTTCCCAGGTATCGCTACGACCAGCTTATGCGCCTGGGCTGGAAGGTGTTTCTGCCCATATCGCTGGCTGCCGTGGCCATCGTTGCCGGGGTGCTGGTGGCGTTCGACCTTACACCGGCGGCGGGGGGGATATAGATATGAGCTTCATCGCGCGCAGCATTAAGGCTTTTTTCCTGACCGAGCTGCTGACCGGCATGTCGCTGACCCTGCGCTACATGTTTCGCCAGAAGGTAACGCTTGATTATCCGTATGAAAAAGGCCCCCTGAGCCCGCGCTTTCGCGGCGAACATGCGCTGCGGCGCTATCCGAACGGCGAGGAACGCTGTATCGCATGCAAACTGTGCGAAGCCGTTTGCCCGGCCCAGGCGATTACCATCGAGGCCGAACCACGCGATGACGGCTCGCGCCGGACTACCCGCTATGATATCGACATGACCAAGTGCATATTCTGCGGCTACTGCGAAGAGGCCTGCCCGGTCGATGCCATCGTCGAAGGCCCGAATTTCGAATACGCCACGGAAACCCGCGAAGAACTGATGTACGACAAGAACAGGTTGCTGGCCAACGGCGAGCGCTGGGAAATTGAAATCGCCGAACGGCTCACCATGGATGCGCCGTACCGATGAGGACCATTCGATGATTATCCAGGGATTGACCTTTTACATGTTTGCGCTGATCGCCATCGCCTCCGGTGTGATGGTCATATCGGCGCGCAATCCGGTTCATTCGGTGTTGTTTCTGATTTTGGCGTTTTTCAATGCCGCCGGGCTGTTCGTGCTGCTTGGCGCCGAATTCCTGGCGATGATCCTGGTTATCGTTTATGTCGGCGCGGTGGCGGTGTTGTTCATGTTCGTGGTGATGATGCTGGACATCAACTTCGTCGAATTGCGCCAGGGCTTTTTGCAGTACCTGCCGCTTGGTATCGTGGTCGGCGTGGTGCTGGTGATCGAATTGGGGGTAATACTTGGCGGTTGGCATTTCGCGCCGGGAGCGGCGGCGCGGATCGCCCAGGCGACGCCGGACGGAATCGCCAACACCCGGGCGCTCGGCAACATCGTTTACACCGATTACCTGTACCTGTTTCAGGCGGCGGGGATCATCCTGCTTATCGCCATGATCGGGGCCATCGTGCTGACCCACCGGAGCCGTCCCGGCGTCCGCAAGCAGCGTATCGCCGATCAACTGGCGCGGCAACCGGGCGACACGCTGGAAATCCGCAAGGTGGAAATAGGGAAGGGCATCTGATGTTTGAAATTGGCCTGACCCATTATTTGATCGTGGCGGCGATTTTGTTTTCGCTCGGCATCGTCGGCATATTCATTAACCGCAAGAACGTCATCATCATCCTGATGTCGGTGGAACTGATGCTGTTGGCCGTCAACATCAATCTGGTTGCATTTTCGTCATTCCTGGGCGATCTGGTCGGTCAGGTGTTCGCCATATTCGTGCTTACCGTGGCTGCCGCCGAAGCGGCCATCGGTCTGGCTATACTGGTCGTGTTCTTCCGCAATCGCGGCACCATCGCGGTCGAAGAAATTAATGTGATGAAGGGGTAGCGGAACGATGATTGCAATAGCCGTATTCCTGCCGCTTCTGGGGTCTTTCCTGACCGGATTTCTGGCTTTCTCCGATGTCCGTGGCGACAAGGCCAAACAGGCGCGGGTGTTCCGCGCCGCCCACTGGATGACCTGTGGCTCGCTGGTCATTTCGGCGGTGCTGGCGATAGTGATTTTCGTGGACGTGGCGCTTCGCGGCAACGCCCAAACGATACAACTGTTCACCTGGTTCAATTCCGGGTCGCTGGATGTTTCATGGGCCTTGAAGGTTGATACCCTGACGGCGGTGATGCTGATCGTGGTTACCGTGGTTTCGGCGATGGTCCATATCTATTCCATCGGCTACATGAGCCACGACCCCGACGTGCCCCGGTTCATGGCGTATCTGTCCCTGTTCACGTTCTTCATGTTGATGCTGGTGACCGCCGATAACCTGGTCCAGTTGTTCTTCGGCTGGGAAGGGGTCGGCCTGGCGTCGTATCTGCTGATCGGGTTCTGGTATAAAAAACCATCGGCCAACGCCGCCGCGATCAAGGCTTTCGTGGTTAACCGAATCGGCGACTTCGGTTTTCTGCTGGGTATTTTTACGGTTTTCGTAATATTCGACAGCGTCAACCTGGATACCATTTTTGCCGCCGCGCCGGACAAGGCAGATGCGACGCTCAAGGTGTTTGGCGGCGAATTTCAGGCCCTGACGGTAGCCAGTCTGCTGCTGTTCGTCGGCGCCATGGGCAAATCGGCGCAGCTTGGCCTGCATACCTGGCTGCCCGACGCCATGGAAGGCCCGACCCCGGTGTCGGCCCTGATCCACGCCG
>CAZZKE010000092.1:0-9078 GCA_964655005.1 uncultured Thalassospiraceae bacterium
GCCGGTCTGGTCGCCGATCTTTTGAAAGAAAGCCAATAATGAAACTCCGTAATATCGCCATCATCGCCCACGTCGATCATGGCAAGACGACCCTGGTCGATACCCTGCTGAAGCAAAGCGGCGCCTTTCGCGACAACCAGCGGGTCGAAGAGCGCGCCATGGATTCCGGCGATCTGGAACGCGAGCGTGGCATCACCATTCTGGCCAAGTGCACGTCGGTCGAATGGCGGGGCGTGCGCATCAACATCGTCGATACCCCCGGTCACGCCGATTTCGGCGGCGAGGTCGAACGTATTCTAAGCATGGTCGATGGCGTTTTGCTGCTGGTCGACGCCGCCGAGGGGCCGATGCCGCAAACCAAATTCGTCACCGCCAAGGCCCTGAAACTGGGCCTTAAGCCGGTGGTCGTCATCAATAAGGTAGACCGCCCCGACGCCCGCCCCTACGAAGTGCAGGACGAAGTCTTCGATTTGTTCACGGCGCTTGACGCCGACGACCAGCAACTGGATTTTCCGACCATCTTCGCCTCGGCCAAGAACGGCTGGGCGGCGGCCGAACCGGATGGCCCGCAGGAAGACATGGCGGCCGTTTTCGAACAAATCCTGAGCCACGTGCCGGAACCGGAAATTATTCTGGACGAACCTTTTTCGATGCTGGTGACGACGCTCGAATCCGATCCCTATCTGGGCCGCATACTGACCGGCCGGGTCCATTCGGGGACGCTCCGGATCAATACCCCCATCCACGTTCTGGACGGCGACGGCAAAGTTATCGAAACGGGCCGGGCCAGCAAGCTGCTGGGCTTTCGCGATTTACGGCGGGAACCGGTCGATGAAGTCGCCTCGGGCGATCTGGTCGCCATCGCCGGCCTGGCCAAGGCCACCGTCGCCAACACCATCTGCGACCCGCAGGTCGGCGAGCCGCTCAAATCCGACCCGGTAGACCCGCCGACCCTGGCGATGACGTTCGGCATCAATACCTCGCCCATGGCCGGGCGCGAGGGCTCCAAGGTAACGTCGCGGATGATCCGCGAGCGGCTGCTGGCCGAGGCCGAAGGCAATGTCGCCATCCGGGTCACCGAAGCCGGCAACACCGACGCCTTCGAAGTGGCCGGACGGGGCGAGTTGCAACTGGGCGTGCTGATCGAACAGATGCGCCGCGAAGGCTTCGAGCTGTCGATTTCCAGGCCGCGCGTGCTGTTCAAGGAAGACCCGGACGGCGGCGAAACCCTGGAACCTTACGAGGATGTGCAGATCGACGTGGACGAGGAATTTTCCGGCATTGTCGTCGAGGCGATGTCGGTGCGCAAGGGCAAGATGACGGAAATGCATCCTTCGGGCGGCGGCAAGGTGCGCCTGGGCTTCAAGGCCCCGGCCCGCGGCCTGATCGGCTATCACGGTGAATTTCTTACCGAAACCCGGGGCACCGGGGTGATGAGCCGGGTGTTCGCCAGCTACGGGCCGCACTGCGGCGACATTCCCGGCCGCCGCAACGGCGTGCTGATTTCCAACGCCGCCGGCAAGACCGTGGCCTATGCCCTGGCCAACCTGGAAGGCCGCGGTTCGATGTTCGTGGCCAGCGGCGTGCCGGTTTACGAAGGCATGATAATCGGCGAGCATTCCAAATCGGGCGACCTTGAGGTCAACCCCATGAAGGCGAAACAACTGACCAACATCAGGGCGTCCGGGACCGATGACGCGGTCCGCCTGACGCCGCCGAAAAGGATGAGCCTGGAAGAGGCGGTCGCCTATATCGACAACGACGAACTGGTCGAGGTGACGCCGGGCAACATTCGCCTGCGCAAGCGCCTGCTTGATCCCCACGAACGCAAACGGGAATCCCGCGCCAAAGACAAGGCCGCCTGAGGCGATAACCTTTTTTTGGTGCTGGCATCGGCGGCGCTTGGCACGTAAAAAGAATCCATGACCGCCCAGCCCACCCATCCCTTTCGCACCAATCCGTTCTGGCGGCTGCTGCCGGCCGGCATGCGGCGGCGCTGGTGGGGGTTTCGTCTGGTCGATCTGGCCGCCCGGTATTTTCCGGTCCTGAAGCGCCGGCGGGGGGTGCTGGTAATCCGCATGGACGGCATCGGCGATATGGTGCTGTTCCGCCCGGCGCTGGATCATTACGCGGCGGCGTTCGGCGTCGAACGGTCGGACATAACCATCATCGGCTGCGAAAGCTGGCAATCGATCACCGGGGAAGTGTTCGCCGGATACCGGGTGCTGGCGATCAACGAACACAGATATGCCCGGCGCATGTTCTACCGGTTTTGGGTATCGCTGCGGGTGCGGCGCCTGGGCGCCGCCGTTTGCGTCAATGATTCCTACTTCCGCCGCGCCCTGATGGCCGACAGCCTGGCCTGGGTCTCGGGCGCGCCGAAAACCATTTCATCGCTGCCCTATATCGGCGAGCGCAACCGTCAGGAATATCTCTACTACCTGAGCCAGGTGGACGAGATCGTCAACACCGGCTACTACCCGGTGCACGAGGTCGAACGCCATTACCGCTTCCTGTCGGAAGTGGCCGGTCGATGTATTTCGCCGGAAGCGCCGCACATTCCCTGGCGGCAGACGCCGCCGCCGGCCGGGTTGCTGGCGCCGGGCAGCGCGTACGCCGTGCTTAATCCGGGCTCCAACGAATATGGCCGGCGCTGGCCGCTGGATAATTACCTGCGGCTGGCGGCGAAATTGCGGGACCGGGGTTTGCGCGTGGTGTTCGTCGGCGGAGCGGGCGAAAAACCCGGCGAGATCGTCGGCGACGACCGTGGCGTCATCGACCTGATGGGCCGCACCACCCTTCCAGAATTGCTGGATATCATGAACGGCGCGGCCCTGGTGGTCGGCAACGATACCGGCCCGGCGCACCTGTCCATCGCCATCGGCGCCCCGACTTTGGTAATCGTCGGCGGCGGTCATTTCGGCAGTTTCGTGCCTTATCCTGAAACCATCAGGCCGGCCAACGCCCGTTTCATTTTCGAGAAAATGGATTGCTACCACTGTTTCTGGCGCTGTCCAAAGCGGGCCGGCAAGCACGATGTTTTCCCCTGCGTCGGCGCCGTCGGCGTCGATCAGGCGTGGGCGCTGGCGGTCGATCTGCTGGAACCGGCGGCGGCCCGATGAAGGGCTGGATCCAGTCCGGCCGGGTCTATCTGGAACGCCGGGTGCTGGTGATCCTGCTGCTCGGGTTTTCCAGCGGCCTGCCGCTGTTGCTGGTTTATTCGACCTTGTCGGCGTGGCTCAAGGAATCCGGCGTCTCGCTTACCGTGATCGGCCTGTTTAGTTGGGCCAGCGCCGCCTACGCGTTTAAATTCCTGTGGTCGCCGCTGGTTGACCGGATGCCGCTGCCGGTCCTGACCAAGGCCCTCGGCCAGCGCCGGGGCTGGCTTGTTTTCGCACAGCTCATGGTGGCCCTGGCGATGCTTGGCCTGGGCCGCAGCGAGCCATCGGTCGACCTGTGGGGAACGGCGCTGTGGGCGACCCTGCTAGCCTTCGCCTCGGCGACCCAGGATATCGTCATCGACGCCTACCGCATCGAAAGCCTGGACGAAGAGCAACTGGGCGCCGGGTCGGGCAACTATGTGCTGGGCTACCGGCTGGCCATGCTGGCGGCCGGCGCCGGCGCGCTGTTTATCGCCGACAGCGCCGGCTGGTTCGCCGCCTACGCGGCGATGGCGGCGCTGATGGCGGTCGGCCTGATTACCGTGCTGGCCAGTCCGGAACCGCCGCGCCCGGCGGCGCCGGACCGGTCGCAACCGGATGGCCGCCCGGCGACATTTTTAAGCGACGCCACGGCGGTCGTTTACCAGGCGGTGATCCGCCCGTTCGCCGATTTCATGACCCGCCCGAACTGGCTGATGATTCTGTTGTTCGTGGCGCTTTATAAATATGGCGAGGCGCTGCTTGGCGTGATGGCCAATCCGTTCTATCTGGATCTGGGCTTTTCGAAATCGGAAATCGCCGCCGTGTCGAAAATCTATGGCCTGTCGATGACCATCGGCGGCGGCCTGATCGGCGGCATTCTGGTCGCCCGCTACGGCATCATGAAGGCGCTGCTGTATGCCGGCATCCTGCAATGCGTAGCCAATCTGGCCTATGCGGCCCAGGCCATGGTCGGCTATTCGATCCCCATGCTGGCATTGTCTATAAGCGTCGAAAACCTGACCGCCGGCATGGCGACTTCGGCCTTCGTCGCCTATTTGTCCAGCCTGTGCAATGTCGCCTATACGGCCACCCAGTTCGCCCTGCTGACTTCGCTGATGAGCGCCACCCGTACGATTTTCGCCTCCGGCGGCGGCTGGCTGGCCGACCAGCTTGACTGGGCCAGCTATTTCGTCATCACCACATTCGCCGCCGTGCCGGGGCTGCTGGTGCTGCTGTGGCTGATGCGGCGCTTGCCCGATGAAATTGCCGCTTCCGAACGGATCAGGGAATAGAATTTTCCAGCGCCGCCAAAACCGCTTCATAAGGGATCAGGTCGATCTCGCGACCACCATAGTTTTTTGGTCGTGATAAGACGTAGCCAACTCAGAGAATAATTTCCATACTCCCGTCTCGTGAAACGTCTGAGCAAGACTGGGTGTTTAGCATGAAGGGCGGTACCGGGTCAAAATTGTTGCTGCGCAGCATAAAGGGCGTTAAACAATTCCCCTTTCCGGAACCAGGACCCCTTCCCCATGGATGTAAGCAAGATTGCAATCGGCGATAACCCGCCCTACGACATCAACGTGATTATCGAAATTCCGCAGGGCGGAAGCCCCGTCAAGTACGAACTGGACAAGGAATCGGGGGCCATGTTCGTCGATCGTTTCCTGCATACCGCGATGCATTATCCGTGCAATTACGGCTTTATCCCGCACACCCTGTCCGATGACGGCGACCCGGTCGACGCCGCCGTGCTTGGCCAGATACCGGTGATGCCGGGCTGCGTTATCCCGTGCCGCCCGATCGGCGTTCTGATGATGGAAGACGAAAGCGGCATCGATGAAAAGGTGCTTTGCGTGCCGGTCGACAAACTGCATCCGTACTACGAAAACGTCACTTCCTACAGGGACCTGCGGCCGATACTGGTCGAACAGATCGCCCATTTTTTCGCCCATTACAAAGACCTGGAAAAAGGTAAATGGGCCAAAATACAGGGCTGGAACGGGCCGGAGGCCGCCCACGACGCCATTCGCGCCGGAATCGAGCGGGACCGGGCCGCGCAGGTGAGTGAACATGGCTGAAACGAATTCCCCGGCGCTTGGGTTTTTCGGGCGCTATCTAAGCCTTTGGGTGGCGTTATGCATCCTGGTCGGCGTCGCTTCGGGCTGGCTGTTGCCGGGGCCGTTCCAGGCCATCGGCGGGATGGAAATAGCCAGGGTCAATTTGCCCGTCGCCGTGCTGATCTGGCTGATGGTGGTGCCGATGCTGCTGAAGATCGATTTCGCGGCGCTGCATCGTGTCCGCGAACATTGGCGCGGCATGGGCGTCACCCTTTTCGTCAACTGGGCGGTCAAGCCGTTTTCCATGGCTTTCCTGGGGTGGCTGTTCATCGACCAGTTGTTCGCCCCCTGGCTGCCCGCCGATCAAACCGCCTCTTATATCGCCGGGTTGATTATTCTGGCCGCCGCGCCGTGCACGGCAATGGTTTTCGTGTGGAGCAACCTAAGTAACGGCGAGCCCCACTTCACGCTAAGCCAGGTGGCGCTGAACGATATCATCATGGTGTTCGCCTTCGCCCCCATTGTCGGCCTGCTGCTGGGCCTTTCCGCCATCGTCGTGCCCTGGAATACGCTGTTTTTGTCCGTCGTCATCTACATCGTCGCGCCGGTCGCCGTCGCGCAATTGATCCGCAGGTTCATTCTCGCCTCCGGTGGAAAACAGCGTCTGCAACGGGTCTTGCGCATCCTGGACCCGCTTTCCATAGGCGCACTTTTGCTGACCCTGGTCCTGCTGTTCGGATTTCAGGGCGAACAGATTTTACGGCAACCCCTGATAATCGCGTTCCTGGCGGTACCGATCCTGATCCAGGTGTATTTTAATTCCGGCCTGGCCTACCTGCTAAATCGCGCCGTCGGGGAAAGCCACAACGTCGCCGCGCCATCGGCCCTGATCGGCGCCAGTAATTTTTTCGAACTTGCGGTGGCGGCGGCGATCAGCCTGTTTGGCTTCGACAGCGGCGCGGCGCTGGCCACGGTCGTCGGCGTATTGGTCGAGGTGCCGGTGATGCTGTCAGTGGTGAAAATCGTCAACGCCAGCAAGCCCTGGTATGAACGGAAAGCCCATGGCGGCGGAAAGGCCGTATAACCGGGCGCCGGTCACAAGGCGGCGTCGTGGGCGGCCATCGCCGCCATGCTGACCATTTCCGAGACGTTGGCCCCCATTGGCACGATCTGGGCCGGCTTCGAAAGGCCCATCAAAATCGGCCCGATTACCGTGCCGCCGCCCAGTTCGTGCATCAGGTTCGATGATATCTGGGCCGCGTGCAGGCCCGGCATAATCAGCACATTGGCCGGCCCGCTGAGGCGGCAGAACGGGTACAGTTCCAGCAATTCCGGTTTCAGCGCCACATCGACGGCCATTTCCCCATCGTATTCAAACGGCACCTGGCGCTGGTCGAGCAGCTTGACGGCATCGCGGATCAGGTCGGTTCGCGGCAGCATGGGGTTGCCGAAATTGGAAAACGATATCAGCGCCACCCGGGGTTCCTGCCCCATGCGGCGGGCCACCGTCGCCGTTTGCGCGGCGAAGTCGGCCAATTGTTCCGGGTCCGGCAATTCGTGGACGGCGGTATCGGCGACAAACAGGGTCCTGCCACGGGCCAGCAGCATCGACAGCCCGAACACCCGCTCGCCCGGTTTCGGGTCCAGCACCCGCATGATTTCCTCCAGGGCCACGAAATAGTTGCGGGTCAGCCCGGTGACCATGGCGTCGGCGTCGCCGGCGGCGACCATACAGGCGGCGAAAACATTGCGTTCCTGATTGACCATGCGCTGGCAGTCGCGATACAGCGACCCCTTGCGTTGCAGCCGTTCGTACATGAAATCCGTATAATCGGCGTTCGATGTGCTTAGGCGCGCGTTGTGAATTTCCAGGCCGTCGATTTCCGGCAGGCCGAGGCTTTCCATGGACCGCCGGATTTGGTCTTCGCGGCCGACCAGGATCGGTGTGCCATAGCCCGCATTGTAAAACGAGGCGGCGGCGCGGATGCTTTTTTCCTCCTCGCCCTCGGCGAACACGACGCGCCGGGGGTTGGCCCGGACCTGTTCGAAAATGGCCTGCAAGATGCCCGCCGTGGGGTCCAGCCGGGCCGACAGCCGGTGGCAATAGGCTTCCATGTCGATGATCGGCATCCGGGCCACACCGGATTCCATGGCCGCCCTGGCGACCGCCGGCGGCACGGCGCGGATCAGCCGCGGGTCGAACGGCGCCGGGATCAGATAATCGGGGCCATAGCGCAGGTGCCGACCGGAATAGGCGGCATCGACTTCGTCGGGGACATCTTCCCGGGCCAGTTCGGCGATGGCCCGGGCGGCGGCGATTTTCATGGCGTCGTTGATGGTCGAGGCGCGGACATCGAGGGCGCCGCGAAAAATATAGGGGAACCCGAGCACATTGTTGACCTGATTGGGGTGGTCCGAACGGCCGGTGGCGATCAGGGCGTCGGGCCGCACCGCCTTGACCTCTTCCGGGGTAATTTCCGGGTCCGGGTTGGCCATGGCGAAAATAATCGGCCGGTCGGCCATGGCGCCGACCATTTCCGGACTAAGCGCGCCCTTCACCGACAGCCCCAGAAACACGTCGGCGCCGACGATGGCCTCGGCCAGGGTGCGGGCGTCGGTATCGACGGCGTGCGCCGACTTCCACTGATTCATGCCCGCTTCGCGGCCCTGATAGATGACCCCCTTGGAA
The DNA here is from genome assembly GCA_964655005.1 of uncultured Thalassospiraceae bacterium. GTDB lineage: Bacteria > Pseudomonadota > Alphaproteobacteria > Rhodospirillales > JABHCV01 > CAZZKE01. Next base: position 7,893 of record CAZZKE010000092.1, read on the forward strand.
TCGCACATGGTGACGTTGCCATGCGGCACCCCCATGCGCTTCACCAGTTCGACACAGGCGATCGCCGCGGCCCCGGCGCCGTTGGCCACGATCCTGGTGGTCTTGATATCCCGCCCGGTCAGGTCGAGCGCGTTAATCAGCCCGGCGGCGGTGATAATCGCGGTGCCGTGCTGGTCGTCGTGGAACACCGGAATATCCATGATCTCGCGCAGCCGCTGTTCGATAATGAAGCATTCCGGGGCCTTGATGTCTTCCAGATTGATGCCGCCGAAGGTGGCCCCCAGGAACCTGACCGCGCTGACAAATTCATCGACGTCTTCGGTGTCGACCTCCAGGTCGATGCCGTCGATATCGGCGAACCGCTTGAACAGTACCGCCTTGCCTTCCATCACCGGTTTCGCCGCCAGGGCGCCCAGATTGCCGAGCCCGAGCACGGCGGTGCCGTTTGATATTACCGCGACCAGATTGCTTTTGGCGGTGTATTCATAGGCCAGCGACGGATCGCGCTGGATTTCCAGGCACGGCGCGGCGACGCCGGGGCTGTAGGCGAGGCTCAGGTCGCGTTGGGTGGTCAGCGGTTTGGTAGCCCGGATTTCGACCTTGCCGGGACGGCCCCGGCTGTGAAATTGCAGGGCCTCGTCGTCGGTCACCATGCCATCCGCTTCCGCCTTGCTCATGACATCCGTTCCCTACTGGTGCAAGTGAACATTCTGGCCGCCGCTTTCGGTCAGAATCGTGAGGGCGCGCTGCTGCTTCGCGGAATCATCGGCGCGGACCCATAAAATGACGCTGCCGGCATCCAGCGAGCGGGCGAAATCCTCGGTATGGGGGCTCGACGTGACGCCTTCGATCACTTCCTTGGCGGCGATGCCGACGCCGGCGGCGGCGATCAGCCCGGCGACGGTCGCGGCGACCGGCCCGCCGACCAGAAAAATAGCGCCCGAGGCGACCAGCGGCGCTTCGAACTTGAACTCGCCGGCCAGCGCCGTGACGATGTCCTGCCAGGGCTGGCCGGGCTGGCCGGCGGCATCGATCGATTCATGGCTCGACAGCACGCTTAGGTCGGTGCGGTCGAAGCCGGCGTCGATCAGCGCCCTGATCGCGGTCTCGAAACTGCCCCGGTCGGCAAACAGGCCGACCGCTTCGGGGATTGCCGGGGCGTCGTCGCCGGCCGATGATGTGGTGT
>CAZZKE010000093.1:0-8730 GCA_964655005.1 uncultured Thalassospiraceae bacterium
GTTTGGCGAAGGCGTTGCGGGCCAGTTTCTCGGTTCTCAAGGAATTCGTATGCTCGCATTCTCGTTTCCCCATGCTGGTTTTTGTCCGAGTATTTATTGAAGGAGGGATTATCTTGAGACAATTACGTTTTTTTACCTTTGGCGACTTGGTAGATGCCGAGCAATGTCAATGAGATTCCGACTATCGTAACGACAGAAAGCTGTTCCCCGTAGAAACTTACCCCCATCCCCAGACCAAACATTGGCACAAGAAAAGTAAATACGTTGGCGTGGCTCAGTTCAACCGACATCAGGATTTTACACCACATCCAGTAGGCGAGTGCCGTCCCCGCCAAACTTAGTCCAATCAGGCTCCAAAAGAACTCGGCCGTCCAGCGAGTTGTGGTCGGGTTTTCGGACGCAAACGCGATGACTGCCAGTGGAATACTGCCAATCAGCAACTGCAAGCCCATCGCCATTAACGGATCGACTTTGTTTACAATTTGCTTGATGAGTACGTTGCTGACCGTAATGCCGACGGCAGAGACGACGATATAGGTTATCCCTATCTGGAAGGCGTTACTGCCACCGGCAGAAAGCTGGGGTGCCGAAATCAGGAGGATCCCAAAAAACCCGAGGGCTAATCCTGCTTTCCCTCGGGCACTTAATCGCTCTCCAATGAACCAGTGCGCCAGTAAGGCCGCCATCAAGGGTTGGGTGCTGGCAATCACTGTTGCTACACCGGGTGAAACAAACTCGGCAGCGTGGAACATTCCGAAAAATGCCAGGGTTGTCGCACCAAAACCGATGGCGGCAAGCACTAACCAGTCCTTGACATCACGAGGCAGGCGGTGTCCCAGAACCAATGCTACCGCAAGCAATACCCCCCCGGACAACAACGCGCGAATTGCAGCGAACGTCAAGTGAGGAGAATATTCAATACCAATGGTAATTAAAGGGAAACAAATCGCCCACAAAAACATCACAAGTACGAGGCGTAGGTTTACGACCATGGGGGGGTATTACCGAGGGGCGTTTGTCCGATAATCAAATCGGCGGCGCGCTCGGCGGCCATGATCGTCGGGGCGTTCAGGTTGCCGTTGGGGATGGTCGGAAATATCGATGAATCGACGACCCGGAGAGCCGTCGTTCCGCGCACCCGGCACGCGGCGTCCAGCACCGCCATGGGGTCGTCGTCCGCGCCCATTTTGCAGGTACAGGACGGGTGATAGGCGCTTTCGGAATTGGCCCGCACCCAGCTATCTATTTCGGCATCGCTGGTAACCTCGGCGCCGGGTTGAATCTCCGCCTCCCGATATGGCGCCATGGCGGGTTGGCCGATGATTTCACGGGTCAGGCGAATACAGGCGCGAAAACCTTCCCGGTCGGCCTGGTGTTGCATGTAGTTGAACAGGATATCGGGCTTGTCCCGGGCATTGGCCGAGGCGATCCGCACCCGTCCCCGGCTTTTTGGCTTGTTCGGTCCGACATGAACCTGAAAGCCGTGGCCGTCGAAGGCGGCCCGCCCGTCGTAGCGCATGGCGGCGGGCAGGAAGTGGTATTGAATATCGGGCCATTCCACGTCGGCCCGGGAGCGGATGAAGGCGCCCGATTCAAAATGGTTGGTGGCGCCCAGGCCGCTTTTGAAGAACAGCCAGCGCAGCCCGATCAGCAACTTGTTAAACGGGTCCAGCTTACCGTTCAGGGTGATTGGCCGGGAGCAGCGAAACTGGAAATAGACTTCCAGATGGTCCTGCAGGTTTTCGCCTACTCCGGCCAGGTCGCATATTACATCGACCCCCGCCGCCTTCAGGGTGTCCGCCGGACCAATGCCCGAGACCTGCAACAGGGCGGGGGAACCGATGCAGCCCGCCGATAAAATGACCTCGCGCGAACATTTGATGATGCTGCGCTTGCCGCCGCGTTCAATTTCGACACCGACGGCCAGTTTACCGTCCATGATCACTTTATGGGTCATGGTCCGGGAAATTACGCTAAGGTTGGGACGTTTCAAAACCGGTCGCAGATAGGCATTCGCCGCCGAATCCCGCACGCCGTCCCGGACGGTCATGTGCATCGGCCCAAACCCTTCCTGCTGAAGGCCGTTGTAATCCGCGGTCAATGGATAGCCGGCCTGGCCCCCGGCTTCGATAAAGGCCCCGTACAGGGGATTTTGCATGCCGTTGCCGTTGCAGGTATGCAGGGGGCCATGATCGCCCCGGAAGCTGTCGCCGCCGCCGATCCATGTTTCGGCTTTCCGGAAATACGGCAGGCAACCGGCATAATCCCAGCCATCGGCGCCGTGGTCCCGCCATTCATCGAAATCACGGGCATGGCCGCGCACATAAACCATGCCGTTGATCGATGAAGAACCGCCCAGGACCTTGCCGCGCGGGCAGTGCATGCGGCGGTTGTCGAGGAAAGGTTCGGGAACCGATGTAAAGGCCCAGTTGTATTTATTCATGTTCATGGGAATCGATAGGGCGGTCGGCATCTGAATGAAGATACTGCGGTCGCTGCCGCCGGCCTCAATCAGCACCACCCGGCACGCAGGGTCTTCGGTCAGCCGGTTGGCCAATACGCAGCCCGCCGAACCGGCCCCGACGATAATGAAATCCGCTTCTTTCATGGCCGGAGCCTAATCCCGATCATTCCCAAATGGCAGAAAAAAGTACCGGCGATGAATGAGCTATGGAAAACCGGAAATAAATATACGAAGTTCGCATTCCATAATGTCATAGCCGGTATAACGGATAGTGAATGCGCCCTGACTTCGCAATAATGGTTTCGGCCGTCCTGTGGGGGACAATCTGGATACCCGTCCGCCAGCTCGGTGGCGCCGGATGGGACCCGGATTTGGCTATCGGCGTCAGCGGCGTCATCGCCGTTGCCGCGTTGCTGCCGCTGTTGTCGTATCGACGTCGCCGGTCGTCGCTTGCCGGTTCCAGGGTCTGGCTGCTGGGGCTGATCTTCGCTTTCGGCCTGGCGCTCTATCTTGAAGCGATTGTTCGCGGCAATGTGGCGAGGATGGTGTTGCTGTTTTACCTGATGCCGGTGTGGAGCGCCATTTTCGGACGAATATTCAGGGGCGATCCGATAACCGTTCGGCGCATAGCGGGAATTGTCCTCGGCCTTTCCGGACTGGCGGTTATCTTTTACGACGGTACGGCAATCCCGCTGCCCGCCGGCGCGGCGGATTTCATGGCCCTGTGTTCCGGCGTCGTATGGGCCATGGCCTTTACTTACGCAGACGCAGGCGACTCGAAGGTTCCCGACCCGGCGCTTGCTCAGGCCCTTTCGACCCTGGTGCTGCTCGGGCCATTCCTTTATGTGTTGTCGCTCGTCCCCGGCGGTCGGGAAGCCGCCGTCGTCGGTGCTTTTTCTGCCGGGCCGATGGCGGGGCCGGTCTGGTTGATCGCGCTTGCCGTCGTGTGGTTGTTGCCGGCGGTTACCCTTACGCTGTTCGGGGCGGGAAGATTGCAGCCCAGTCAGGCTTCGATTTTCATGATGCTGGAAGTGGCCATTGCACTGGTATCGGCGGCGTTGCTGATCGACGAGCCGTTCGGGATGCGCGAGACCGTCGGCGCTATCCTGATTATCGGCGCCAGTTTCGCGGAATTTATTGGAAGGACAAAAAAATGAACAAGACAGACGGCGTATTGAGATTGCATTCGGAACCCCTGCAGGACGGCTGGCTCGACGCCTACGGGCATTTGAACGAGGCCTATTATCTGGTTCCGTTCAGCAATGCGACGTGGGCGTTGCAGGAACACTTCGCCGTCGGGGTCGATTATTTCGAACGTACCGGCGCCGCCCTTTACACCGTCGAAAGCCATGTGCGCTATCTCAGGGAAGTGCGTGCCCCGGCGATCATGGAAATTGAAACGCTGGTGCTTGGCGTCGATGCCAAGCGGCTTCGCATCGGCCATGTAATGAAGGTCGATGGCGCCGAACGGGCGACGTTCGAATGCGTGGTGCTGCATTTCGATACCCGCGCCGGCAAAACCGCCGCCTTGCCCGATGATGTCGTGGCGTCGCTTACCGCCGCCGTTGTTTCACCCCTGCCGGATTGGGCCGGTCGCAGTGTCTCGCTTTAAAACAGCCGTCCCCTGAGATCGCGGGGCGTCATGGCGAAGTGCCGGCGGAAGGCGCGGGTCAGGGCGCTGGCCGATGAAAAACCGCTGCGAACGGCGATTTCGGAAACCGGCAGGTCCGTTTCCAGGACCATGGAGCGGGCCGCCGATAAACGGATATGCTGATAATAGGCGGTCGGAGTGGTGTTCAGAATACGCCGGACCCGGCGTTCCAGCTTTCTTTGCGACAGGCCAAGGCGGCGGGCCAGATCGCCGATGCCGAGCGGCGCTTCGATATTTGCCTCCATCAGCGCGATCATCTGGTTTATGCCGGTTGGAAAAGGCAGCCATTCCATGGGTGGCGGCGGGCGTTGCGGTTCTTCGGCGGGGTGGCGGGCGTCGTATATAAACAGGCCGGCCACATCCAGACGCAGGGCTTCGCCGTGCCGCTCGCTTAATAAATGCAGCATAAGATCAAGGGTTGTCGTCGCGCCGCCCGCCGTAATCCGGTTACGGTCGATAACGAAACGGTCGCTCACGGTGGCCACGCCGTGGAAGGTTTCTTCGAAGATCGCCAGTTCCTGCCAGTGAACGGTCGCCCGATAGCCGTCCAGCAAGCCCGCTTCGGCCAGCACGAAACTGCCCGTATCCAGGCCGCCGAGAATACGGATTTCTCGTGACAACTGCGCCAGAATTCGCAACAGCGGTTTATTGAGCTGCCGCTGGTAGTCGTAACTGGAGACCACGAAAAGGGTATCGGTTCCGGCGGCGTCGCGCAGTTTTTTCGTAGGCCCCGTGGTCAGCCCGCTGGAGCCGCACACATCCCGCCCGTCCGGCGAGTACAGGCTCCATGTATATAGATTTCGCCCGGCAATCAGGTTGGCTGCCCGCAGTGGTTCCAGGGCATTGGCCAGACAAAGGCTGCTGAATTTTTCCAGAAGCAGAAATCCGAAATGCTCCGGCGACGATATTGTCGAATAAGGCATAATATTGTCTAAAAATGTATCATGCTAACGGCAAAACGGCAATAGATTAGGGCTTTACGTTTACCAGGGGAGAGTTTGCCATGAACCGGGAAATTTTCCTGACCTGCGCCATAACCGGGGCCGGCGATACCGCCGATAAAAGCGAACATGTTCCGGTAACGCCCAGGGAAATAGCAGATTCGGCAATCGATGCGGCCAGGGAGGGCGCCGCCATCGTGCATATCCATGTGCGCGATCCGGAAACCGGAAAAGGTTCCCGTGATCCCGGGTTGTTCCGGGAAACGGTCGAGCGGATTCGTTCCGCCGATGTCGATGTGGTTATCAATCTGACCGCCGGAATGGGCGGCGATCTGCTGCTTGGCGGCACCGAAACGCCGCTGCCGCTTGATTCCGCCGGCACCGATATGGCGGGCGCGACGGAACGCCTGATCCATGTCGCCGACCTGCTGCCCGAAATATGCACGCTGGATTGCGGTTCCATGAATTTCGCCGCCGGCGGCGACTATGTCATGACCAACACCCCCGATACCCTGCGCGCCATGGCCCGGCGGGTCCAGGGCCTGGGGGTGCGGCCGGAACTGGAAGTCTTCGACTTCGGCCAGATGGTCATGGTCAAAGACCTGCTGAAGGAAGGGCTGATCGACGATCCGGTGATGATCCAGTTGTGCATGGGCATCCCCTATGGGGCGCCGAATGATCCGAACACATTCATGGCGATGGTCAACGCCTTGCCTGAAAACAGCATATTTTCGGCCTTTTCGATCGGCGCCATGCAAATACCCTTCGTCGCCATGGCGGTGCTGGCCGGCGGCAACGTGCGGGTCGGCCTGGAAGATAACCTTTTGCTCTCCAGGGGCGTCAAAACCTCGAACGCCGGGCTGGTCGAACGGGCGGTGACGCTGCTTGAAGCGATGAACGTAAAAATTATCGGGCCGGACGCCGTGCGCCGCAAACTGAAACTGGCGGCCCCGGAACGATGACCGGGATCAAAACCATCGGGTTGCTGGGTGGCGGCGTGATCGGCGCCGGATGGGCGGCCCGCTGCCTGCTGAACGGGCTGGACGTGGTTTTGTACGACCCCGACCCGGACGTGCAACGGAAAACCGGCGAAGTCCTGGATAACGCCAGGCGTGCCTATGGGCAGATCGTCGCGACCGGATTACCCGAAGAAGGAACCATTCGATATGCCGACGGCATCGCCGGGGCGGTAGAGGCCGCCGACTTTGTCCAGGAAAGCCTGCCCGAGCGGGAGGACCTGAAACGCGCGGTTCTGGCCGAAGCCAGCCGGGTTATGCGCCCGGGAGTGATTATCGGTTCTTCCACATCGGGCCTGCTGCCGTCGCGCATACAGGCCGGTCTGGAGAACCCGGAACGCCTGATTGTCGGCCATCCATTCAACCCGGTTTATCTGATGCCCCTGGTCGAGGTTTGCGGCGGCGAGTTGACTTCCGATCAAACCAGACGGGACGCCATGGCCTTTTATGCCGGCATCGGTATGCGGCCGCTGCATGTGCGCAAGGAAATTGACGGCTTCATCGCCGACCGGTTGATGGAGGCGGTGTGGCGCGAGGCATTATGGATGATCGACGACGATGTCGCCACGGCGCAGGAAATAGACGACGCCATGCGGTTCGGCCCCGGCCTGCGCTGGGCCTTCATGGGAACCTTTATGACCTACCGCATCGCCGGCGGCACCGGCGGCATGCGTCATTTCATGGCGCAATTCGGCCCGACCCTGGAATTGCCGTGGAGCAGGTTAACGGATGTTCCCGACCTGACCGACGAATTGATCGACAAGATCGCCGGCCAGTCCGACGATCAGGCCGGCGACGCCACGATTCGGCAGCTGGAACGGCTGCGTGACGATTGCCTGATTTCGGTGATGCAGGGCCTGGAATCCCGGAATTACGGGGCCGGGGAAGTACTCGGTCAATACCGGCGGCACTTGCAAAAAGGTGACTGGTGATGGAATTCGGACTTAGCCACGAACAGCAGATGGTCGTCGATACCGTCCGCGCGTTTGTCGAACAGGAACTCTATCCCCTGGAAGACGAGGTCGAGCGGACCGGCCGGGTGCCGCCTGAAACGGCCCGCGCAATTCAGCAAAAGGTCCTGGATCTTGGTTTTTACGCACCCAATATTCCGGCGGAATTCGGCGGCGGCGGCCTCGATCACCTGACCTTCACCCTGCTTGAACGGGAACTGGGCCGTTCGTCCATGGCCTTGAACGTGTGGTGGGGCCGCCCGTCGAACATCCTGTGCGCGTGTAATGACGGGCAACGGGAACGCTACCTTATGCCCTGTGTCAGGGGCGAGAAAATGGACGCGCTGGCGATGACCGAGCCCGATGCCGGGTCCGACGTGCGCGGCATGAAGACCACGGCCCGCAAGGATGGCGACGACTGGGTTATCAACGGCGTCAAACATTTTATTTCGCACGCCGATATCGCCGATTTCGTGATTGTTTTCGTGGCCACCGGCGAAGATCAAACACCGCGCGGCCCGCGCAAGCAAATCACCTGTTTTCTGATTGACCGGGATACGCCCGGTTTCGAAATCCGGGAAGGCTACCAGTCGGTGTCGCACCGTGGCTACGCCAACTGCATCCTCAATTTCGATGACTGCCGGGTCCCCTCGTCACAGGTGTTGGGAGCGGTCGGACAAGGCTTCGAAGTGGCCAATACCTGGCTCGTCGCCACTCGGCTGTCGGTTGCCGCGTTTTCGGTCGGCCGGGCCAGGCGGGCCTTCGACCTGGCGCTGTCCTGGGCGGCCGAGCGCAAGCAGTTCGGCCAGCAGATCGGCAAGTTTCAGGGCGTTTCGTTCAAGCTGGCCGACATGATTACCGAAATCGACGCCGCCGACCTGCTGACCATGCAGGCGGCCTGGCAGTTGGATCAGGGGCATGACGCCAACCGGGCGATATCCCAGGCCAAGCTTTTCGCCACCGAAATGCTGGCCCGGGTCACCGACGAGGCGATCCAGATTCACGGCGGCATGGGCCTGATGGCCGAATTGCCGCTGGAACGTTTCTGGCGCGATGCCCGGGTTGAACGAATCTGGGACGGCACCAGTGAAATCCAGCGCCATATCATCTCGCGCGAACTGTTACGCCCATTGGGTGGATAGGTAGTGGATAGGATGGATTTATCCCGCCTGCTGCGGCCCCGTTCAATCGCCGTTTTCGGTGGCAAATTCGCCGAGGCGGTCATTCATCAAAGCGACCTGATGGGTTATTCGGGCGATCTTTGGCCGGTCAATCCGAACCGCAGCGAACTGCTCGGCCATGCCTGTTTCGCGACCGCCGCAGACCTTCCCGGCCCGCCCGACGCCGCCTTCATAGGGGTCAATCGCCACCAGACCATCCGGGTTATCGCCGATTTGGCGGCCATGGGAACGGGCGGGGCGACGGCGTTCGCCTCGGGCTTCAAGGAAAGCGGCGAGCAGGGCCGGAATTTACAGGCGGCCTTTATCCAAGCCGCCGGTTCGATGCCGGTAATCGGGCCGAATTGTTACGGCCTGATAAACTACCTGGATGGCGCCCTGCTGTGGCCCGATATGCACGGCGGGCGGCGGGTCGAACGCGGGGTCGCCATTCTGGTCCAGTCCAGCAACATCGCCATAAACCTGTCCATGAACCGGCGCGGCCTGCCCATTGCCTATCTGGCGACGGTCGGCAATCAGGCCGTGGTCGG
>CAZZKE010000094.1:0-8692 GCA_964655005.1 uncultured Thalassospiraceae bacterium
ATATCGGCAAGGAAAATATATGACCGCGAAAATTTTTATCGATGGCGAAGCCGGCACCACCGGTCTGCAAATCCGCTCGCGGCTGGAAGGACGCGGCGATCTGGATTTCCTGCGTCTGGGTGAGGCCGAGCGCAAGGACGCGGCCCGCCGCCGTGACATGTTGAATGAAGCCGATATCGTTATTTTGTGCCTGCCTGACGATGCCGCCAGAGACGCCGTCGCGATGATCGACAATCCAGCGGTACGGGTGATTGACGCATCCAGCGCCCACCGTATCACCGATGGCTGGGTTTATGGCTTCCCGGAATACGAGACCAATCAGGCGGAAAAAATCGCCGCCGCCAAACGGGTCAGCAACCCGGGCTGCTACGCGCTGACATCGGTGGCCATTCTGCATCCGCTGGTCGCCGCGCGGGTCGTGCCCGCCGATTACCCGGTCACCATCAACGCCATATCCGGATATTCCGGCGGCGGCAAGAAAATGATCGCCGAGTTCGAAGACAGACAGGTCGACGGCTTTTCCGATGATCCGTTCCGGCTATATGGGCTTGCCCTTAAGCACAAGCATGTCCCGGAAATTTGCAAATGGAGCGGCCTGCGGCACGCCCCGCTGTTCGTGCCCAGCGTCGGGCGCTTCCGTCAGGGCATGATCGTGCAGGTCCCCCTGCAACTTTGGTCGCTGCCTGGAAAGCCCGACGCGCAAGCCGTGCACCGCGCCCTGGCCGATCATTACGCCGGGCAGCGGTTCGTGCGGGTCCTGTCCCTTGACGAGACCGCGGCCATGAGCGGGCTGGAACCGCGGGGACTGAACGGGACCAGCGAGTTGCACCTGCACATTTTTGCCAATGCCGACCGGGGGCAGGCGGTGGTTGTCGGACTGATCGATAATCTGGGCAAGGGCGCCTCGGGCCAGGCTGTGCAAAACCTTAACCTGATGCTGGGCGTGGCGGCGGATACCGGATTGCAGCCGGGAAATATCGCAATCGACTGACTGGCAAGGCGAACGGGGAGGGGACCATGAGTGGAAAAGATGTCCTGTTGCAGCCATACCGGCTTAAGCACCTGACCTTTAAAAATCGCATCATGTCCAGCGCCCACGAGCCGGCCTATTCCGAAGACGGCATGCCGAAAGACCGCTACCGGCTGTATCATGTGGAAAAAGCCAAGGGCGGGGTCGCGCTCAACATGACCGCCGGGTCGGCCCTGGTGTCGCCGGATTCCCCCGCCGCCTTCGGCAACCTGCATGCCTATAAGGACGAAATCGTCCCCTGGCTGAAACGCCTGGTCGATGAATGCCATGACCATGACTCGGCGGTGATGATCCAGTTGACCCATCTGGGACGGCGGACCAACTGGGATCATTCCGACTGGCTGCCCGTGCTGGCCCCGTCGCCGATTCGCGAACCGGCCCACCGGGCCTTTCCCAAGGAGGCGGAAGACTGGGATCTTGTACGCATAGCCGGGGATTACGCCGCCGCCGCGGAACGGATGCGGATGGCCGGACTGGACGGCATCGAGCTTGAGGCCTACGGCCATTTGCTGGACGCCTTCTGGTCGCCGGCGACCAACCGGCGCGGCGATGATTACGGTGGTTCGCTCGATAACCGGTTGCGCTTTACGTTTCTGGTGCTCGACGCCATCCGCCATGCCGTCGGTCCGGACTTTATCGTCGGTATGCGCATGGTCGCCGATGAAGACTGGGACCGGGGTCTGTCCCGCGATCAAGGGATGGAGATCGTCCGGCGTCTGATCGCCACCGGTCAGGTCGATTTCCTGAACATTATCCGCGGCCATATCGAAACCGATGCGGCGCTGTCGCGGGTTATTCCGGTGCAGGGCATGGCCTCGGCCCCGCATCTGGATTTCGCCGGAGAAGTCAGGGCCGAGACCGGGTTTCCGATCTTTCATGCCGCCAAAATCGCCGATACGGCGACCGCCCGCCATGCCATCGCCACAGGCAAGCTGGACATGGTCGGCATGACCCGCGCCCATATCGCCGACCCGCACATCGCACGAAAAATAGCGGAGGGCCGGGAGGATGAAATTCGCCCATGTGTCGGCGCCACCTACTGCCTGGACCGGATTTACCAGGGCCACGAAACGCTCTGCCTGCACAACCCGGCGACCGGGCGCGAGGCGACCATGCCGCATGAAATTCAGTCATCGACCGGCCCGGTCCGTCGAATCGTTATTGTCGGCGCCGGGCCGGCCGGGCTGGAAGCGGCCCGCGTCTGTGGCCGGCGCGGTCATCGGGTGACGGTGCTGGAAGCCGCCCCGCACCCCGGCGGCCAGGTCCGGCTGGCCGCCCGGTCGCCACGGCGCCGCGACTTAAACGGTATTATCGACTGGCGCATGGCGGAATGCGAACGTTCCGGCGTCGAATTTCGCTTCAATGTCTGGGCCGAAGCCAATGATGTCCTGGCGGCGCGGCCGGATGTGGTCGTAATCGCCACCGGCGGCCTGCCCGACACTTCGTTTCTGGAAGCGGGCGAAGACCTGATTTCAACCTCCTGGGATATTCTGTCCGGCGATGCCGGGCCGGCGGCCAGTGTTCTGCTGTTCGACGACAACGGCGGCCAGCCGGGCTTGCAGGCCGCCGAATTGATTGCCGAAGCTGGATCGGCGCTTGAAATAGTCACCCCGGAACGTTTTTTTGCGCCCGATGTGGGCGGCCTAAACCATGTTCCATACGCCCGCTGTTTCGATCGGTACGGCGTGACGATCACCATCAATCGGCGGCTGCTGGCGGTTCGACGCGACGGCAACGGGCTGCTGGCGGAAATCGGCAGTGACTATTCCGACCGCCGCGACCGCCGGGCGGTCGATCAGGTCATCGTCGAACACGGCACGTTGCCGCTGGCCGATCTGTATTTCGACCTGAAGCAAGGATCGCGCAACCGGGGCGAGATAGATTATCCGGCGTTGATTGAAGGCCGCCCGCAGACAATCGAAAGCAATCCGGAAGGTAGTTACCTGTTATTCCGGATCGGCGATGCGGTATCTTCCCGCAACATCCACGCCGCCGTCTACGACGCCCTTCGCCTGTGCAAGGACATGTGATGGACGATGCGCGAATTCCCATCGTCGGTGTCGGCGCCGCCGTTTGGAAAGATGGACGGGTGCTGATGATAAGGCGGGCCAACGAGCCCGGCGCCGGGCGTTGGAGCATCCCGGGCGGCAAGCTTGAATTTGGCGAAACGATGGCGCAGGCAGCGCGGCGCGAAGTCGCGGAAGAAACCGCCGTTGTGTGCGAAACAATAGCGCTGGTCGGGGTGTACGACGCCTTTATCCGCGATGGAAAAAACCGGTTGACCGGGCATTTCTGTCTGGTCAACTATGCCGCCAGATGGCTTTCCGGTATCCCTGTCGCCGGTGATGACGCTTCGCAAGCGTGCTTCATGAGCCGGGAAGAAATCGACGGAATCGATTTATGGGGCGAAGTGCGGGGCGTTATCCGGGACAGCTACGCAATACTGATGGAACAAGCGGGATAACGCAGATGAATAAAGCAATCGGGGCCTTGCTGGAAAAAATCCAGGAACTCGAAACGGAGGTCGAACGGCAATTCGGTGAACAGCGTAACCGCTTTCACTATTCCATCAAGGAAAAGCGCGTACGGTTCGAAGAAGCCGTCGTGCAGCAGCACCGGGAGTTGAAGATCGGCCTGTCCAGGTTCGTAAGGCAGTCGGGATACTTGCGTATTTTGGTGTCTCCGCTGATCTATTTCCAGATCATCCCGTTGCTATTGCTTGATATCGCCATCAGCCTGTTCCAGTTTGTCATCTTCCCCGTTTACGGCATCGACAGGGTCCCGCGCGATGATTTCATTGTCGTCGACCGTCATCATCTCGCCTATCTTAACCTGATTGAAAAATTGAATTGCGCCTTTTGCGGCTATGCCAACGGCTTGCTGGCCTATTGCCGCGAAATCGCCGGGCGGACCGAGGCGCATTTTTGCCCGATCAAACATGCCCGCAAAATCGCCGGACATCACAGGCGTTATTTCGAATTCAGTGAATACGGCGACGGCGAAGGATATCGGGAAATCAGGCCAGAGTAACTTCTTCCCGGTATTCCGGAATCACGCAATCCCATCCCAGTTCATCTTCAACCAGAATTCTCAACGCGTCGGAGGCCGCCGCCTCGCCGTGGGTGATGAAGGTTTTTCGGGGTGGTCGTTTGAAGTTTTTCAGCCAGGCCAATATACCGTCCCGGTCGGCATGGGCCGACAGCATGTCCAGGTTTTCCACCCTGGCCTTGATGGGGATATGCTGACCGTGAATTTTGACGCTGTCGGCACCGCCGACGATGGTCGCCCCGCGGGTGCCGCCGGCCTGATAACCGGCGAACAGGATAGCGTTGCGGTGATCCGGGGCGTAGTGCTTCAGATGATGCAGGATCCTGCCGCCGGTCGCCATGCCGCTGGCCGATATGATAATTTTCGGGACCATGTTTGCCACCAGGGCCTTCGATTCATCGACGCTGCGGGTGTAGTGGGCGACGTTGCAGGTATCGCGGCATTGTTCGGCGTCCAGGCGTTGATAGCGGGAATGCCGGCAAAATATCTCGCTGGCGTTTATGGCCATCGGACTGTCGAGGAAAATCGGCAGGTCGGGGATGCGTTTTTCGGCTTTCAATAAATTCAGGTAATACAAAATTAATTGCGCCCGGCCGACCGCGAAGGACGGGATCAGCAGTGTGCCGCCCTGTGACGCCGTCTGTTTTACGATCTCGGCAATGCGTTGCATGGGATCGCCGTCGCCATGCAGACGGTCGCCATAGGTCGATTCCACGACCAGATAATCGCCTTCGTCGATGGCTGTGGGATCGACCATGATCGGATCGCCGGTTCGCCCCAGATCGCCGGAAAAAACGATGGTCGTGGCGCCATCGGAAAGCTTTACGATAGCGGCGCCCAGGATATGCCCGGCCGGCATGAAGCGGATAACTATATTGTCCGCCAGCCCAAGGTCTTTATCGAAAGCGACCGCCTTGAAATTCTTAAGGGCGTTTTCGGCATCCTTTCTTGTGTACAGGGGTTTCGCCGGTTTGTGCTTGGTATAGCCCCTCCGGTTGGCGCTTTCGGCATCCTTTTCTTGCAGAAAACCGCTGTCCGGCAGCAGGATGGAACACAGGTCACGGGTCGCGCCGGTACAATAGACAGGACCCGAAAAACCGTTTCTGACCAGCAGCGGCAGGTATCCGGAATGGTCGATATGGGCATGTGTCAGGACGACCGCGTCTATGGTCGCCGGATCGACCGGCAGGGCCGCCCAGTTCCGTAAACGAAGTTGCTTGTAGCCCTGAAAAAGGCCGCAATCGACCAGGATTTTCCTGCCCCCGGTTTCAATCAGGTACTTGGAGCCGGTGACGGTGCCGACGGCGCCGAGAAATGTCAGCTTCATCGCCTAAATATCCAGCCCTTCGGCGAAGCGGGCGTTTTCCTGAATGAACCTGAAACGTTTTTCCGGCTTCCTGCCCATCAGGTCATCAATCAGCCGGCTGGTGGCCCGTGCCTCGATAATCTCATCGTCGCTGTCGCCGCGCGGCACGGTGACCCGCAACAATTTCCGCCTGGCCGGATCCATGGTCGTTTCCTTCAACTGCCGGGCCGGCATTTCGCCAAGCCCCTTGAAGCGGCTGATATCAATCTTGCCGCGCCCGGTGAACTCCTTTTTCAGCAACTCATCCTTATGGGCGTCGTCCATGGCGTACATGCTCTTGGTTCCCTGGGTAATCCGGTACAGTGGCGGCATGGCAAGGAACAGGTGCCCATTTTCAATTAGTTGCGGCATTTCCTTAAAGAAAAACGTCATCAATAAAGAAGCGATATGGGCACCGTCCACGTCGGCGTCGGTCATGATGATGATACGCTCGTAGCGCAGCGCCTCGTCGATATACTTGTCGCGCGTACCGCAGCCCAGCGCCTCGGTCAGGTCTCGCAATTCCTGATTGGCCCTGATCTTCTCGTCCGTCGCACTGGCCACATTCAGGGTCTTTCCACGCAGCGGCAAAATGGCCTGGGTCAGTCGCTGACGGCCCTGCTTGGCGGAGCCGCCGGCGGAATCCCCTTCGACCAGGAACAATTCGGTGCCCTCGGCGGTGTTGCGGGTGCAATCGGTCAGTTTGCCCGGCAACCGCAATCTCCGGGTAGCGCTGGCCCGCTTGGTTTCCCTGGCCGAGCGCTTGCGCAGGCGTTCTTCCGAGCGCTCGACGATGCGTTCAAGCAGCGCCTTCGAAGCACCGGGGTCGCCCGTAAGCCAATGATCGAAATGGTCGCGGACGGCGTTTTCGACCAGTTTCTGAGCCTCTACGGTTGACAGTTTTTCCTTGGTCTGGCCCTGGAACTGCGGGTCGGCGATAAACACCGACATCATTACGCAGGCCCCGCCCAGGGCGTCGTCGGCGGTTATTTTTGCCGCCTGGCGGTTGTTGAGCAGGTCGCCGTAGGCCTTCAGGCCCTTGGTCAGCGCCCCCCGGAAGCCGTTTTCGTGGGTGCCGCCCAGGGGGGTCGGGATGGTATTGCAATAGGAATTGAAATATTCCCGTTCGTCGATCGGCCAGGCGACCGCCCATTCGACCTTGCCGCCGCCGCCATTGAGGGCGGCCTGTCCGGAAAACGGGGACGGGGTCAGCAATTTACGGTCCTTTAGGGTGCCTTGCAGGTAATCGACCAGTCCGCCGGGAAAATGCAGGGTGGCGCTTTCCGGTGTCTGGTCGTCGCCGCCCAGCAGTTCGGCGGCGCACGACCAGCGAATTTCGACGCCCCGGAACAGATAGGCCTTCGAACGCGCCATGCGATACATGGTGGCCGGTCGAAAACGGACCTGGCCGCCGAAAATCTGCGGGTCGGCATGAAACCGGATCGTGGTGCCCCGGCGATTGCTCACCCGACCGGCGTTTTCAAGCGGGCCGTCCGGGATGCCGCGCTTATAGGACTGCCGCCACAGGGTGCGGTCCCGCGCCACCTCCACCTCCAGCCGGTCCGACAGCGCATTGACCACCGATAATCCGACCCCGTGCAGGCCGCCGGATGTTTCATAGACCTTGCCGGAGAACTTGCCGCCGGAATGCAGGGTGGTCAGAATCACTTCAAGCGCCGACTTGTCCTTGAATTTCGGGTGCCGGTCGACCGGGATGCCGCGCCCGTTGTCGCCGATGGTGACGGTGAGGTCCGCAGCCAGATCGACGGTAATGGTGGCGGCATGACCGGCCACCGCTTCATCCATGGAATTATCGAGTATTTCGGCGACCAGATGATGCAGCGCATGTTCATCGGTGCCGCCGATATACATGCCGGGGCGCAGCCGGACCGGCTCCAGGCCCTCCAGCACTTCGATGTCCTTAGCCGAATATCCTTCTATCCCGGCGGATATTTCCGGCGCTTCGAGCGGTTTTTCCGCGGCTTGAAACAGGTCGTTCATTCGGTCTTTAAATCCATCTCCATGGGAAGCCCGTGCATTGGATCGCGCCCCATGATACTGTATATTTCGATAATGCAGGGACAATATATTGTGATTATCTATATCAGGACCGACCGATGAGCAACAACATTGCGGAACCGCGGGGCGCCCTTGCCATCCGGACGCTGGCGATGCCCGCCGATACCAATCCCAATGGCGATATCTTCGGCGGCTGGCTGATGTCGCAGATGGATATTGCCGGCGGCATTACTGCCCATACCCGCGCCGGCGGTCGCGTTGTCACCGTCGGCGTCGAGGCCATGACCTTCCATCTGCCGGTAAAAGTCGGCGACGTGGTCTGCTGCTATGGCGATATCCTGAAAACCGGGGCTACATCGGTGACCGTGCTGATCCAGGCCTGGGTCCTGCAAGACAGCGATCCGACCAGCCGAATCCTGGTCACCGAGGGTACTTTTACCTACGTCGCCATCGATGATGAAGGCCATAAACGCATGATATCGGCCTAAAACTAAAACACCAGCAGGCCAAGATAACCGGCGAAACACAAACCGCTCAGCGCCGCCAGTTCGGTGGCGAAGCCGTCGTGATTAGAACTGGTCGGTTGACGTAAAAGACAGATTACATGGCGCATTGCTCTTCCTCCGCTCCCTGGTATCGATGGTCAATATGATCCTGAAAACAGTTCTAATGGGAAAAGAACAAAATAGCAACATTTATTTAGAACACGGACTGTCGTTCACTTCACGAGTTATTGATTGGCGATGATGTTCGGCAGGCCATATGTTGCCTCGATGACATATGGTAGAATGATTTACGGCGCGCTGGCGCTGATCACCGGCCTGGTTATGGGGTCGGTGGTTATGGCCAACGAAGTAAAGGTGGTTGACGCCGAGGTGACCAGCGGCGCCGGTGGAACATATCGTTTTTCGGTGACCCTGCGCCATGACGACAACGGCTGGGACCACTACGCCGACCGCTGGCAGGTGTTGGCTCCCGATGGCCGGGTGCTGGCGACCCGGGTGTTGCTGCATCCTCACGATGCCGAGCAACCATTCACCCGCGGCATGTCCGGCGTAGTCATTCCCGACGGCATTAAATGGGTCTATATCCGGGGCCACGACAAGGTCCATGGCGACGGCCCCGAACTGTTTAAGGTCAACCTGCCGAACCGCTGATACCAAGGAACACCGATAAAGACCCACTGAGACGGCTATCCATGGTTTTCGGCAAGGAATGCCCGCCGCCGCGATGCCGGGCATCGCCAGGCG
>CAZZKE010000095.1:0-3313 GCA_964655005.1 uncultured Thalassospiraceae bacterium
CGAAGGACTGCTGTGACGATCTCTATGGGTCATTCTTTCTGCAACTTGGTATTACATCCGGATCAACCCGTCGAGACTAGACAAAAAGCGTTAATAGCCCCTTATCAAAATGCCCTGTAGACTTGCCGGCGATATGATTTTCCCGCTTTTCCGCCGTTCCCGCAAACCCGCCACGCCGCCGCGCACGGAACCGGGGCAGCGGATTTATGCGATCGGCGATATCCACGGCCGGCTGGATTTGCACACGGCGCTGCTGGAAAAAATCGTCGCCGATTCGACTGCCGGCGAAAACCGCGATCCGGTCCTGATATATCTTGGCGATTATATCGACCGCGGCACGGCGTCGGACCGGTTGATCGAAACCCTGGCCGGGCCGCCGCCGGCGGGCTTCAGGGCCCATTTTCTGATGGGCAATCATGAAGACATGATGTTGCAGTTTATCGACGGCATCAATGTGGCCGAAGCCTGGCGCAACAACGGCGGAGAGCAAACCCTGGCCTGCTACGGCTGCCCCGGCCTGGACCGTCCCGGCCCGGCCCGGCGGGCCCTGCTGGCCAAACTTCCGGCCCATCACATGCAGTTTCTGCGGTCGCTGAAAAGCCACCGCCAGGAAGGCGATTATCTGTTTGTCCATGCCGGGCTGCGGCCGGGGATACCGATCGCCGGCCAATCGGATACGGACATGATGTGGATCAGGCGGCCGTTTCTGGATTCGCACGAGGATTTCGGCAAGTTCGTGGTCCACGGCCATTCCATCCGGCCGGAACCGGAAGTTCGCGGCAACCGCATAGGCATCGACACCGGCGCCTGGCGCAGCGGCGTGTTAACCTGCCTGGTGCTGGACGGCGAGGAAAAAAAATTTCTATCCACCTGAGGGCTCATTTGATAGTGAATGGGGCTGCACATTGATTCGAAGCGGAAAAAACATGATCTCTCGAAAGAAGGTGCTGGTCACCGGTGGCGCCGGCTTCCTGGGCTCGCATTTGTGCCAGCGGTTGCTCGACGAAGGGCACGACGTTTTGTGCGTCGATAATTTTTACACCGGCACCCGCGACAACATTCTGGACATGCTGGCCAATCCCCGGTTCGAACTGCAACGCCACGATGTCACCTTTCCGCTGTATGTGGAAGTCGATGAAATCTACAACCTGGCCTGTCCGGCATCGCCGGTGCATTATCAGAACGACCCGGTGCAGACGACCAAGACCAGCGTCCACGGGGCGATCAACATGCTGGGCCTGGCGAAACGCACCAAGGCCAAGATTTTTCAGGCCTCGACCAGCGAAATCTACGGCGATCCGGAAGTCCATCCGCAGGTCGAAAGCTACCGGGGCAGTGTCTCGACGACCGGTCCCAGGGCCTGTTACGACGAAGGCAAGCGGTGCGCCGAAACGCTGTTTTTCGATTACCTGCGCCAGCACAATACGCGGATTCGGGTGGCCCGCATTTTCAATACCTACGGCGCCCGCATGCTGCCCGATGACGGGCGGGTAATTTCGAACTTTATCGTCCAGGCCCTGAAAGGGCTGCCGATCACCATTTACGGCGACGGCTCGCAGACCCGCTCGTTCTGTCACGTCGATGACCTGATCGAAGGCTTCATCCGCCTGATGGCCGCCCCCGACGACCTGACCGGCCCGATCAATCTGGGCAATCCCGATGAATACTCGATTCGCCAACTGGCCGAAAAGGTAATCGCCATGACCGGCTCGCCGTCTTCTCTGGTCGAACGGCCGCTGCCCGAAGACGACCCCCTGCAACGCTGCCCCGATATCTCGCTGGCCCGGCAAAAACTGGATTGGCAACCGCGCGTGACCCTGGATGACGGCCTGGCGCGGACCATCGCCTATTTCAGGGAAATTCTGTAACCTGCGCCGCATAGACCCGTTTCGCCCAGTCCCTGAGGCCGCGGCCACCGCCGGTTTCGCCTTCCAGCCATTGCCGAACGGGCACGAAGAAACCCGATTTCGGGCGCTCCAGAACCGCCGCCGGCAGCGGTAATTCAAGGCTTCGGGCCATTGCCGCCTTGTCCGGCCCGTGCGCCGTTCCCAGTTGGCCGCAAAGGCCGTCGAACAGCACCGGATCGACCAGCGGCACCCGTATTTCGACGCCGTGGGCCATGCCCGCCCAGTCGGCGTCGCGCAATAACTGACTGCGCATGTACCAGCTCATTTCCAGCGCCACCAGCTTGCGCCTGCCGCCGCGAATATGGCGCTGGCAGCTATCCAGGCGCGGCAGGGCCTGCAGTTCCTGCAAACCCCTGGCGATCATCCCGGGGCTCATTATTCCGGCCAGTTCCCGCTCCAGCTCCCACGGCATGAACAGCGAACGGCGCAACAGGTAGGCGTCGCCGTATCGGCCGCCATATTCCAGCAGGCCCGCCGCTTTCGGCGGCAAACCAAGGCCCGAAAGCGGCGCCAGCAATACCCGCAGGGCGCGGCCCATAAGGCCGCCGCCGGGTAGCCAGCCAAGCGCCCGGACCAGCGACGGAATCTGTTCGAAACCGTCATAGCCGCAGAACATTTCGTCGCCGCCAAGCCCGGACAGGGCGACCTTCAGGCCTTCCTGTTTGGCCGCCTTGGCGACGAAATAGGTGTTGACGCCGTCGATGCTGGGCTGGTCCATGGCGTCCAGCAGGTCTTCCAGATCACGGCTGAAATCACTTCCCGCCACCCGCACCGTGTGTTGCCGGGTGCCGTAGTGTTCGGCGATTTTTTCGGCCAGCGGGACTTCGTCCAGCGCCCCGCCGGCATATTCATCGAAACCCAACGTCAGGGTATCTAGGTTAGCGCCTTTGACTTCCGCGGCAAGGCCGGTCAGCGTCGCCGAATCCAGCCCCGAAGACAAAAACACCCCGACCGGCACGTCCGATACGAAATGATGGCGGATGCTGTCGCGCAGCAGGTCCGGCAATTTTTCTTCCGGCGCCCGTTCGGTAACTTTCGCCAGGCGTTCGGAAATATTGAAAAAATTACGTTCCGGTTCCGGTCCTTTATTGTCGATCCACAATGTGGTGCCGGCCGGCAGGGCTTTTATGCTTTCATACAGGGTGTGGGGCTCGGGCACATAGCCGAACAGGAAAAACCCCACATGCCCGGCGGCATCGAAGCCCGGGCGGGAAATTCCGCCCGCCGCCAGCCCGGCCAGCAGGGCCTTGACCTGCGAGGCGACGGCTATTGTTTTGCCATCGTTCCAATAATACAGGGGCTTGACGCCAAACGGATCGCGGCCCAAAAACAGGCCACGGCGTCGTTCATCCCAGATAGCGAAGGCGTACATTCCGCGCAGATGATCAACCATATCGACACCGTAA
>CAZZKE010000095.1:3413-8554 GCA_964655005.1 uncultured Thalassospiraceae bacterium
GCCGATCGCCGACAACATCCCGTCATCGACGGTGGCGGCGGTGTCGCCATAGGCGAAAATAGCGGCGATGCCACACATGGCCTAGGCGCGAAGCGATTTGAATTCTGCGTCCGCCCTGATGACGTCTTCAAGCAGCAAATGCAGCGTGTCGTCGATTAGCCCCGCCTCAAGATCGGGCTCTTCGCCGCTTTCCGGGTCGGGCTGCATCGTGGCGAGAAGCTCGATCACCTGGTTGGTGAGACTACGATGGTCCTTGGCGTGGGCGGCGAATCTTGGAAAACTGATAATCTGCAAGTACTTTTCTTCCCGTTGAAAATGCGCCTTCACGGCTTCGAGAAAATCACCGACGGCGGCCCGGCAGGCCCGGATGTCGGCGGCGGCATGGGCGCTTTCGATATCTTGCAGAAGCCCGATCAGGCGTTTGTGGTCTTCATCGATAAACGGAATTCCGACCTCGAAAACATCGAGCCATTTTATATTCGCCACCGAGAAAATTCCCCTATGCCTGACAGCCCATACCGGTTGGTTTCGCGATATTCTATTATATTAATATAATTTATTGATAAATCATCAAGATTACCGAACAAGACTATTTTGCCCGGCGACCGTTACGGGGTACATATACGGCCATGAAACAGGTTATTCAGAACACCCGCACCGGCAAGCTGAGGCTGGCCCGGGTTCCCGACCCCAGGGTCCAGGCCGGTAATCTTCTGGTCCGGACGCGGGCCTCGCTGATTTCCGCCGGCACCGAACGAATGGCGGTGGAATTCGCCAGGAAAAGCCTGGCCGGCAAGGCCCGGCAGCGGCCCGATCTGGTCAAGAAAGTTCTGGACAAGGCCAGGCGGGACGGCATTTCGGCCACCTTCCGCTCGGTCATGGCCCGCCTGGACGAACCGCTGCCCCTGGGCTATTCCGCCGCCGGCGACGTCATCGCCATCGGCGAGGGGCTGGAAGGCGTGTTCCGGGTCGGCCAGCGGGTCGCGGTGGCCGGGGCCGGCCTGGCCAATCACGCCGAACTTAACGTCATTCCGGGCAATCTGGCGGCGGTCATTCCCCAGGATGTGGATTACCGGCAGGCCTGTTTCGCCACCCTGGCGTCGATCGCCATGCATGCCGTGCGCAACCTGGATGCCCGGCTTGGCGATACCGTCGCGGTCATCGGGGCCGGTTTGCTGGGCCAGTTGATCGTCGCCCTGCTGCGGCTGTCGGGGGTCCGCGCCCTGGCCCTGGATTACAACACCGACCGCCTGGCCCTGGCCCTGGTGATGGGTTCCGAGGCGATCTGCGACCTGAACGGGAACACCCTTGATGATACCGTTGCGGCGCTGACCAACGGGCGCGGCTGCGACGGCGTTATCATCGCCGCGGCGACCGCCAGCAGCGAGCCGTTTCGGGTCGCGGGCCGGGTGGCGCGGGACCGGGCGCGGGTCTGCATGGTCGGCCTGACCGGGACCGAATTCCCCTATCGCGAATTCATGCAAAAGGAACTCAACCTGGTGGTTTCCAGATCCTACGGGCCGGGCCGCTACGATGCCGAATACGAAGGCCGCGGGGTCAAATATCCGGTCGGCTGGGTGCGCTGGACCGAAACCGAAAACCTGGCCGAATGCGTCCGTCTGATGTCTCCGGCGCTGGAACAGCGGCTCGATGTCGGCGCCCTGACCACTCATTTTTTCGCTTTCGACCAGGCCGAAAGCGCCTACCGGCTGGTGACCGGCGGGACCGAGCCGCATCTGGGCGTGGTTTTATATTACGGCGATTCCGAAATCGCCCCGCCGAAACCGTTCCCGGCGGCTGCCCGCCAGCCGCAAAAAGGCTGTGTGCTGGGGGTCATCGGGGCCGGAAACTTCGCCCGCGCGGTGCTGTTGCCGGAACTGAAGAAAATGGCCGGGGTGACCCTGCACACGGTCGCCACCCGGCGCGGCGCGACGGCCGAACACGCCGGACATGCCTTCGGTTTTCAACACGCCACCACCGACCTGGACGCCATGCTCGGCGATCCCGATATCAACGCCGTGCTGATCGCCACCCGGCACGACAGCCACGCCGGGCTGTGCGCCCGGGCGCTGGCGGCGGGAAAATCGGTGCTGGTGGAAAAACCGCTGGGCCTGAACCGCGAACAGATCAACCGCGTAATAACCGCCAGAAATTCCGGTGGCGGCTTCTTCCAGGTCGGGTTTAACCGCCGTTTCGCGCCGCTGTCGGTCCGGATGCGCGATCATCTGGCGGCCCGCAACGGTCCCAAGTTTTTGCTGCTGCGGGTCAATGCAGGCCGGGTTGCATCCGATAGCTGGGTCCACGCGGCGGATGAAGGGGGCGGCAGGATTCTTGGCGAGGTTTGCCATTTTGTCGATCTGGCCCGTTATCTGGTGGGCGCGCCGATCCTGTCGGTACAGGCCGATTCGGGCCTCGCCGAAAGCTCCTGCGACGATGTTTCCATCGCCCTCAGATTCGCCGATGGCAGCCTCGCCACCATCGCCTACACGGGCCTTGGCGATCAGGCCTTTTCCAAGGAACTGATCGAAGCCTTCGCCGGCGGCGCGGTCATGACCATCGATAATTTTCAACGCTCGTCGATAACCGAAAACGGCAAAACCGCAAAGCCGACGGCGCGGACCCAGGACAAGGGCTTCCGGGCGGGACTGGCGGCTTTCGTCGCGGCGGTAGCCGCCGGCGGTCCGGGGCCGGTGGACGAAGCCGAACTGATCGAGACCTCGCTGGCCACCATCGCCGTCATGGAATCGCTGCGGGAGGGTCGGCGTATTGACCTGTAATACCAAATTGTAGAAAGAATAACCGGCATGGATATGTACGGCTTTTACATTAGCGGGATGACGACCGGCGAGGGGCGGTCATGACCGAACCGACCGCCCTGATATCGCTTGTCGAAAACCTGAACGCGGCCCGGGTGCTGTGCGTCGGCGATGTCATCCTGGACCATTTTCATTATGGCCGGGTCGAGCGGATTTCCCCGGAGGCGCCGATCCCGGTGCTTAAGCTGGAACGCCAGGATACCATGCTCGGCGGGGCCGGCAATGTGGTTCGCAACCTGCTTGGGCTGAAGGCCGGCGTCCGCTTCGTCGGCGTCGTCGGCAACGATCACGATGGCCGCGAGGTCGAACGGCTGTTGACCGGCCACGGCATCGGCGACGCCCCCCTGATCGACCATGGGCGGCGGCGGACATCATCGAAATCGCGCTATCTGGCCGATGGCCAGCAGATGCTGCGGACCGACCGCGAGACGGTTTTTCCACTGGACGGTGAAATACGGGACCGGCTGATCGCCGCCGCCGTGGCCGCCATGGCCGAATGCAATGTAATGATTTTGTCCGACTACCGAAAAGGCGTGCTGAGCCGAAAAGTCATCGAAGCGCTGATAGCGGCGGCCGGTAAAAGCAAAATCCGGGTGATCGTCGATCCCAAGGGGAGCGATTACAGCCGCTACCGGGGGGCCGGCGTGCTGACCCCGAACCGCCATGAGCTACATTACGCCACCGGCCTGCCCGTCGATACCGACGCCGACATCGCCGCCGCCGCCGGCAAACTGATTTCCGACCATCGGATCGGCGCCGTGCTGGTGACCCGCTCCAGGGACGGCATGACCATCGTGACCGGCGATGGCGAACCCCGGCATTTGGGCGCCGAGGCCAAGGAAGTGTTCGACGTCTCGGGCGCCGGCGATACCGTGGTCGCCGCCCTGGCCGCCGCCCTGTCGGCCGGCGCCGGCCTGGAACAGGCGGCGCGGCTGGCCAATGTGGCGGCGGGCATAGTCGTCGGCAAGGTCGGTACCGCGGCGGCGGCGGCGGACGACATAATCGGCGCCCTGCACCATCAGGAACTGTCCTCGGCGGAAGCCAAGATCGTGTCCCTTGAGCAAGCTGTCGGGCAAATCGGGAAATGGCGGCGGCGCGGCCAGACCATCGGCTTCACCAACGGCTGTTTCGATCTGCTGCATCCCGGCCATATATCGCTGCTCGACCAGGCCGGCCAGGCCTGTGACCGGCTGGTCATCGGCATCAACAGCGACTCATCGATCAAAAGGCTGAAAGGCGAAGACCGGCCGGTGCAATCGGAAGCCGCCAGGGCCGCCGTCATGGCCTCGCTGTCCCAGGCCGACCTGATAATCGTATTCGCCGAAGACACCCCGCTGCAATTGATCGAGGCAATCAAGCCCGATGTCCTGGTCAAGGGCGCCGATTATACCGTCGATCAGGTGGTCGGCGCCGATCTGGTGCATTCCTACGGCGGTCGCATCGTGCTCGCCGAACTGGCCCCCGGCCACAGCACCACGGCGACCATCGCCCGGCTGACCGGCGCTGTTTGAATGCGCCTTAGGAAAACCTGAGCGACATACAGGAAAGTCCGCCATCGACTTTTGCCGCCTCGAATGTGTCGAGCGCTACTACCCGATAGCCGGCGGCGGCCAGCAGGTCCGCCGTTTCCGGATACCCGGCGGAAACGAAGACCCGGCCATTGACGGCGATGGCGTTGGCGGCGGCCTGTTCGTTCCGGGGAACGGTCAGGGTGCGGTAGCCTTCGAAAAAGTTCAGCGCCGCCAACTCGCCGGTCAGCAATATGGTTTCTTCATCGATCAGACCACAGGCGGTCTTGAAATGCAGGATCGCCGGCGGCGTTTCCAGAATACGCACGGCGTATCCCCAATCCGAAACAAGGTCCCGCAGCCGCCCGGCCCCGGCGCGGTCGGTGCGCGCCGACAGCCCGACGATGATTTCCTTTTCGGTCACCAGAATATCGCCACCTTCGATAAACCCCGCCTCGACCCGGCGAAGATCATCGAACCAGGGTTCCAGAATCTTGTCCATGGCCCGGGATTCGCCGGTTCTGGTGGCGGCGCCGGGGCGCAGGATCACGGCGCCGGCGGCCAGGCACAGGGCGGTATCCTCGACGAAAACGGAATCCGGAAAGTCCTCCCGGGCCGGCAGGATTTCGACGGCGACACCGGCCTGTTG
This sequence comes from uncultured Thalassospiraceae bacterium, assembly GCA_964655005.1. Lineage (GTDB taxonomy): Bacteria > Pseudomonadota > Alphaproteobacteria > Rhodospirillales > JABHCV01 > CAZZKE01. Next base: position 8,387 of record CAZZKE010000095.1, read on the forward strand.
CAGGGCGCGTATATAGGCCCGGTGTTCGGCATCGAACCGCGCCGGGTCGGGGTTTCCGGCGTCTACGGCGCGTAATCCCCCGGCGATGCTTTGCCCCGGCCGGCGGACGATGGCCCGGCGAAACCGGCAGGACGCGCTCATGTTATACCAAGTTGCAGGAAGAATGAC
>CAZZKE010000096.1:0-6561 GCA_964655005.1 uncultured Thalassospiraceae bacterium
ATAGGCGGCAATGTGCCACCCAGATTGGCGCCGATGACCAGGGCGAAGGCCAGCGGCAGGGATGCGACCTGGCTGCTGGCCAGCGACATTATCAGCAACACCACGGCCAGGCTGGAATGGGCCAGCCAGGTCAGCAGGGCGGCGATCAGCACGGCGATCATGGTTTCATCGGCCAGGGCCGTGAAAATTTCCCGCAGCACGACGGAATCCCTGAGCGGCGCCGAGGAAACAACAATAAGCTTGAGCGCCAGCAGCATGATGCCGAGGCCGATCGCCGCGCGGCCAAGTTGTCGGGTCAGGGTCCTTTTGGTCGTACTGTGGGTGACCATGCCGCCCAGGATCAGCACCGGCGAGAGCAGGCTGATATCAAACGACAACACCTGGGCGACCAGGGTCGTGCCGATATCGGCGCCCAGCATCACCGCCAGTGCCGGCGCCGTCGCGATCAGGCCGCGACCGGCGAACGAGGCGACCATGAAGGCCGTGGCGGTGCTGCTTTGCAATATCCCGGTGGCGCCGATGCCGACGGCCATGGCCCGAAACCGGTTGGCGACGCTGCGCCCGATGGCCTGGCGCAGCCCCGACCCGAAGGCCCGTTCGATACCGGTGCGGACCATCCGCATACCCCACAGCAGCAACGCCACGGCGCCAAGCAAATTAATTAGCAATTGTGTTGCGGAAATGGCCTGGGCTTCCTTATTCTTGGCTACCGTGTTCACTGGAAAACGGGCATAAACGGTCAAATTGTCACATAACTGTAACATAACTATTAATCAGTCGGAGCGATAAGTGAAAAAACCGCCGGTTTCCGATGAATAGTCAGATTGTCCGCAGGCTGCCATTTTACTATGGCTGGGTAGTCGTCGCCACGTCCTTCGTGACGATGGCCATAGGCGTTAACGCGCGGACTTCCTTTTCCCTGCTGTTCCCCGCCGTTCTTGCCGAATTCGGTTGGAACAGGGGGGTGACGGCCGGCGCCTTCTCGGTCGGCTTCATCGCCTCCGCCGCCATAATTCCGGTAATTGGCATGATGATGGACCGCTGGGGGCCCCGCGTCGTGATCCCTATGGGGGCCGCGATGATTATCACCGGCTTGATTGGCGCCACCTATGTATCGACGCCTGCCGGAATTTATCTGACCCTTGGCGTGCTGCTGGTCGGTGGCGCCATCGCCACGAGCTATATTTCCCACGCCATGTTCCTGCCCAACTGGTTCGTCCGGCGGCGCGGATTGGCCATCGGCATCGCTTTTTCCGGGGTCGGTATCGGTTCGATCCTGATGCTGCCATGGATCGGCGGAATTATCGACGGGGCGGGATGGCGGCAGGCCTGTATCGCCATCGCCGTGGTGGTGGCGTTGATCGTGCCGCTGAACTTTTTGTTACAGCGCATGCGGCCGGAAGATATGGACCTGATGGCCGATGACGAACGCCGGGACAGCCTTGCGACCGCCGCCCCATTGGCGGATTCGGTGGTCGACCGGGCCTGGGTGGAAACCGATTGGACCCCCGGTCGGGCCTTCCGGACCGGTCGTTTCTGGTGGATTTCGATCACCTATTTTACTTCCCTGTTCGCCTGGTATGCCGTGCTGGTGCATCAGACGGCATATCTGATCGAGGTCGGCTTCGACAGCAAAACGGCGGCCATGGCCCTGGGCCTGGTCGGCCTGTTCGGCGTCGTTGGCCAGATCGGCCTTGGCGGACTGTCCGACCGGATCGGACGGGAATGGGCTTGGACCATCGGTCTTGCCGGTTTTGCCATCTGCTACGGGGCGCTGATCCTGCTTGCCGATGGGCCGTCGTTGCTGTGGTTGTACGTAATGGTTATTGCCCAGGGCGGCCTGGGGTTCGGGCTGGCCGCAATCTTCGGGACCATCACCGCCGAGATTTTTTCAGGCCCCCGGTTCGCCACCATTTTCGGGATGACCAGCCTGGCCGGCAACCTGGGAGCCGGTGCCGGTCCCTGGATTACCGGCTATATCTACGACGCCACCGGCAGCTACCGGCTGGCATTTTGGCTAAACATCGCCATGCTGGCCGTTTCGGCGGTGGCGGTCTGGATGGTCGCGCCGCGCAAGGTGCGGCTGGTGGCGGGACGGGCGAAGCGGCTTTATACCAAGGATCATTGAGTCTTTATCAGTGATCCTTGGTATTAGCGGATCACTTCGCCGTTCAGCCGGCAGGACGGCAGCGCCAGTTCCAGGAACCGTTTGGCGGCGTCTTCCGGTGTTTGCGGTTTGTCCGGCTCTTCGCCCGGATAGGCGATGGCGCGCAAGCCGGTGCGGGTCGGCCCCGGATCTATCAGGTTGGCGCAAATGTCGGTCTTCATGTTTTCCGCCGCGTAGGTTCTGACCATCGCTTCGAGTCCCGCCTTGGCGACCGCGTAGGCGCCCCAGTAGGCGGTGTGGTCATGGCCCGGCGCCGCAGTGACAAAAATGGCCCGCCCGGCGTCCGACATTTTCAACAAGGGATCGAAACTGCGTAACAGCCGCCAGTTGGCAGTCAGATTGGTGGCCATGGCGGCTTCCCATTCCCGTGGCGGTATCTGCGCCATTGGCGTCAGGCGGGTCAGTATGGCGGCGTTTCCGACCAGCACGTCAAGCCGCCCGAACCGTTCGAAAATAGATGCTCCCATGCGGTCAATTACATCGAAATCGGTCAGGTCGAGTGGCGCCAGGGTAAGGCTTTCACCGCCCGCGTTTTGAATTTCATCGTCCAGTTCTTCCAGCGCCCCCTGGGTTCGGGCGACCGCGATAACATGGGCCCCTTCGCCGGCGAAAAGTTTGGCGACGGCCCTGCCGATACCCCGCGAAGCCCCGGTGACCAGGGTGATGCGTCCATTCAGTAGTCCTTCGGTCATGCCTTTACCCTTGCCCCCGTTCACGCAGTAATGACAATTGCAACGGCGCCGGGTCGTCTTCCCGGTCGGTCAGGCGCAGTGGATATTCGCCGCTGAAACAGGCGTCGCAGAACTGTGGCGCGTCGTTGTTGCGGCTTTCCTTGCCGACCGCCCGGTACAGTCCGTCGAAGGAAATAAAAGCCAGGCTGTCGACGGCGATGGTTTGCGCCATTTCCGGCAGCCCCAGGCGCGCCGCCATCAATTCATCCGCTTCCGGGGTATCGATGCCGTAGTAGCAGGAATGCGCCGTTGGCGGGCTCGATATGCGCATGTGTACTTCGGCGGCTCCGGCGGCCCTTACCATATCGACAATCTTGACCGAAGTGGTGCCGCGCACGATGGAATCATCGACCAGCACCACCCGTTTGCCTTCCAGGTAGCGGCCATTGGCATTGTGTTTAAGCCGTACCCCCAGGTTCCTGATTTGCTGGCTTGGTTCGATGAATGTGCGCCCGACATAGTGGTTACGGATGATCCCCAGTTCGAACGGTATACCGGCCTGTTCGGCGTAACCGAGCGCCGCCGGGACGCCTGAATCCGGCACCGGCACCACGACGTCGGCATCGACATGGCTTTCCCGGGCCAGTTCGGCGCCGATGTTTCTGCGCACCTGATAAATGTTCTGTCCTTCGACATTGCTGTCGGGGCGGGCGAAATAGATAAATTCGAAGATGCAGAACTTGTTTGGGGTCGGCGCGAACGGGGAATAGCTGCGCATGCCGCTCTTGTCGATGACGATCATTTCGCCCGGCGCTATGTCGCGGACAAATTCGGCGCCGATTATATCCAGGGCGCAGGTTTCCGAGGCCAGCAGATAGGCGTTGCCGGTCCGGCCCAGCACCAGCGGCCGAACCCCGTGCGGGTCGCGTACGCCGATCAATTTTTCCCGGGTCATGGCGACCAGCGAATAGGCGCCATCGACCTGATGCAAGGCGTCGATCATCCGTTCCACGACATTGGCGGCCTGGGATATGGCGATCAGGTGGATGAAGGCTTCGGTATCGCTGGTCGACTGGAAAATGCAGCCCCGGTCGATCAGCATCTTGCGCAACAGCCGGGCGTTGGTCAGGTTGCCGTTATGGGCGATTGCCAGGCCGCCGAACTTGAATTCCGCGAACAACGGCTGGACGTTGCGAATCAGCGTATCGCCGGTTGTCGAATAGCGATTGTGGCCAATCGCCATCTCGCCGGGCAGCCGGGCGATAACGTCGCCGGAATTGAAATTGTCACCGACCAGCCCGAGCGCCCGATGGGAATGAAACTGCCGCCCGTCGTAAGAAACGATGCCGGCCGCTTCCTGGCCCCGGTGCTGCAAGGCGTGCAGGCCAAGGGCGGTGTGGGCGGCGGCATCGACGTGGCGGCAGATGCCGAAGACGCCGCATTCATCATGGAAATGATCGTCATCCGGTACAGGCGGTCGCGGGATGGCGGGGAAAGATGGTTTTGGCATGGCGGCAGGTGCTTCCCTACTTTGAATTGCTGTCGATAAGGCGTTCCATTTCCTTGCGAATCTGGGTGCCGTAGCCTTCGGTGGCGCCGGTGTTATCACCCTTCGGCGATGGCGATACCAGTCCATCCATTAATTTCTTGGCCTCTTCTATCTTGCGCGCCTGCTCCCGGACATCGGTGGCTGCCCGGTCGGCCTCGGCGACCGTTTTATCGGGCACCAGGGACCTTAGCCAGTGGGCGCCGGTTTCAATCAGTGGCATGGTCCGGGCCGAACGCAGCCACACCGGTTGTTCCGGTGGCGGGATCATCCATTCAACACCCAGATAGACAAGGCAAATAACGATGGCGCCGCGGGCCAGTCCGAACAGGAAGCCCAGGGACCGGTCCAGCGCATTCAGGGCGCTGTCCTGGACCCGTTTGGAAATTGCCCGGGTCAGCAGCGACAGCACCGCCAGGGTCACCACGAAAATGACGACGCCGGCGGCCAGGTCGGCGAGTAATTCGATGGCGATGATTTCGCGCGCGTAAGGCTGCACGAAGGTGAAACCGTACAAGGTGATAAAGCCGGCCCCGATCCAGCCGCCGACCGACAGGACTTCCTGAACGAACCCCCGCGAGTACGCCAGAAACGCCGATATCAGCAGGACAATAGCGACGACGATGTCGGTGATGTTGACCGGCAGATCATCCATTACAATGTCTCCACTTGATGGATGTTTGATCCGTAAGGTGGCTGGAAGATCGCCAGCAGGTCGGCCAAATGTTCGATCTCGCGGATTTTAATATCCTTGCCGCCGGCGTTCTTTTTGCCGCCCCGCAGTTTCGGCACGATGGCGCCGGTGAAGCCCAGCTTGGCGGCCTCGTTGAGCCGGGCATCGGTGTGGGATACCGCGCGGACTTCGCCGGACAGGCCGATCTCGCCGAACACCACCGTATCCGGTGGCACCGGCACGCCGCTAAGGCTGGAACCGAGCGCCGCCGCCACCGCCAGATCGGCGGCCGGCTCGCCTACCCGCAAGCCACCGGCCACATTCAGGAATACGTCATTGGCGCCGATCGCCAGGCCGCAGCGAGTTTCCAGCACCGCCAACACCATGGACAGGCGTCCGCCGTCCCAGCCGACAACGGCGCGGCGCGGCGTACCCAGCGCGCTTGGTGCGATCAGGGTCTGGATTTCGACCAGCATGGGCCGGGTGCCCTCGATGCCGGCGAACACCGCCGCGCCATTGATTTCGCCCCGGCGGTCGCCCAGGAACAGGGCCGATGGATTGCCGACTTCCATCAAACCGCGTTCGGTCATCTCGAACACGCCGATTTCATCGGTCGGCCCGAAGCGGTTCTTGACGGTGCGCAGGATTCGGAACTGATGGCTGCGTTCGCCTTCGAAATACAGCACCGTATCGACCATGTGTTCCATCACCCGGGGGCCGGCGATTTGCCCTTCCTTGGTGACATGGCCGACCAGAATAACCGTGAAACCGCGCCGCTTGGCCTGCCTGACCAGTTCCTGGGCCGATGCGCGGACCTGCGACACCGTGCCCGGCGCCGAATCCAGGCTATCGACAAACATGGTCTGGATCGAATCGATAATCACCAATCCGGGCGTTTCGCCGGCATCCAGGGTGGTGACGATATCGCGAACCGACGTGGCGGCGGCCAGTTGCACCGCCGAACCGGACAGCCCCAGCCGTTCGGCCCGCATACGCAGTTGGTCGATGGCCTCTTCACCGGAAATGTAAATAACCGTCATTTGCGTCGACAGTGCGGCGGCGGCCTGTAGCAACACCGTCGATTTGCCGATGCCGGGGTCGCCACCGACCAGGACGGCGGTTCCCGGCACCAGGCCGCCGCCGGTGACCCGGTCGAACTCGCCGATGCCGCTTAACCGGCGGGCCGGTTTCTCGCTGCCGCCGGCCATCCCGACGATAGATATCCGGCGACCGCGTTTGGCTCCCAGGCCTTTCGGCGCGGCTTCGTTTAAGGCTTCCTCCGACAGCGAATTCCAGGCCTGACAGGCTTCGCACTGGCCGCTCCATTTGGCGTAGCTGGCGCCGCATTCCTGACAGACGTAACGGTAAGTATTTTTGGCCAAGGAAGGTCCTTCAATCGGTTGGGCCGGGCTAATGTGGCGAGGCCGCCCATCCCCATGTCGTTTACGGGATTTGGGATCGAAAAACAAGGATTCAACCGCCAAAGCGTGTTCCAGGTTCATGG
>CAZZKE010000096.1:6661-8287 GCA_964655005.1 uncultured Thalassospiraceae bacterium
GCATGGACGCAATTTTCGTATGCCCGCAAAATCGCCTGGCCCGACCGGGAAAGACTGGCGCCGCCGCCGGCGGTTCCTCCCTTTACCGTAACAACGACGGGATGTCCGATGGCGTTGTTAAGCGTCTCAAGCAGGAACCAGGCTCTTCGGTAATTGATTCCCATTTCCCTGGCGGCGGCCGATATCGAGCCCAGCGTGGCGATTTTTTTCATCAGTTCCGCCTTGCCGGGTCCCATTGCGCCACCACCGAAATCCAACTTGATGCGCAAGCGATATGTTTCTTTTTCGGTTTTCGTCATTGCGTTTTCCCGATTCCAGTGCGGCGTTATTGACAATGGCGCTATCGATATGACAAAAAAGACATAACGAGTGCCCGGGACCATACCCGGAATTAATTATAATGATGCCTTAAGGAGAAATAATGTCTATTCGCGCCGCCTTCATTGCCGCCCTGTTTGTTTGTTTCGCCAGTTTGACACCCGCCAAAGCGGGCGCCGATTTTATAACGGTTGCATCGACCACTTCGACACAAAATTCGGGACTGTTCGATTATATCCTGCCTAAGTTTAAGCAGAAAAGCGGCATCGAAGTCCGGGTCGTCGCGGTCGGCACCGGACAGGCGATCAGGCTGGCCAGGAACGGTGACGCCGACGTGCTGTTCGTACATCACAAGCCGTCCGAGGAAAAATTCGTCGCCGACGGTTTCGGCGTCGTCCGTTACGACGTCATGTATAACGATTTCATCATCGTTGGCCCGAAGGCGGACCCGGCCAGGATTGGCGGTCTTGAAAATGCGGTGCAGGCATTCCGGCAAATAGCCAAAAGCGAATCGGCGTTCGCCTCGCGTGGCGACGACAGCGGCACCAACAAGAAAGAGCTGGGCCTGTGGAAATTGGCCGGGGTCGATACCAAAAAGGCGTCCGGCGGATGGTACCGGGAAACCGGCTCTGGCATGGGGGCGACATTGAATACGGCGGCGGCCATGGATGCCTACACCCTGACCGACCGCGGCACCTGGCTCAGCTTCAAAAACCGCCAGGGCCTGGTGATCCAGTCGCAGGGCGACGCCAAATTGTTCAATCAGTACGGCGTCATGCTGGTCAACAAGGCAAAATACCCCCACATCAAGAGCGTACTGGGCCAGACCTTTATCGACTGGCTGCTCTCGCTCGAGGGTCAGGCGGCTATCAACAGCTACAAGGTCGATGGGCAGCAGTTGTTTTTCGCCAACGCATCCTGACGCAATCTGAATTTACTCCTTCGGGGCCGGGGCGCGATAAATTCGCCAATCCCAAATGGCCGCGAAGGATAGCAGCAGGAAGCCGGCGATTTCGGTCAACAGATCATATTGAACGTACATGGCGTAGCCAATAATCGCCGCTCCCAAACCGCCAGCCAGAAATGGCCCGGGCCGGCGATGCCTGATGAAACCCAGCCCCAGGCCGGCGGCGGCGATCGCCGCGAAGGCGACAATGGCCCCGGCCCACAGGGTTTCATTCAAGGTGACCGCCGCGCCAAGCGCCGCCAGGACGGCCATGATCGCCAGTGTCCCGTAGCAGACGGCCAGTGAAAGCGCCGTCGATAGTGCGGCAAGCCAACGCAAGTTTGAATCCGATCTTCCGTGCA
>CAZZKE010000097.1:0-8223 GCA_964655005.1 uncultured Thalassospiraceae bacterium
GCCTGGAAGCGCAAATCTGGGACGCCATCGAGGCAAGGCTGGGGGCGTAGGGCCGGGCCCGCACCTGTAAGGTTGTTGTAAGGTTGTTGTAAGGTTGGTGGCTTACAAGGTTCCCTTGCCGGGGGCGAATTGTACCATGGCATTGTCTCAAATTTTTAATCTAATGAGGAGTATCGTGTCATGGGGTTTACCAATTCAATCATTTTGCCGGCGTTGCTTGGGGCCGTGGCGATCGGTTTGGCGATCGCTCCCGCGCCGGTCAAGGCCGCGACGCAGACCTTCGGTGCGGGTGGCGCTGTCACGCTCGCCGACCGGTCTACAAATTTTGATACCATTGTAGAAGGTACCGGTCTGGCAAATTTTTCCGACGACGGATTGACGGTGTCATATACCGGTTTAGCGACCTGTCAGGCAGGTGCTTGCGGTACTTTCCCGGGATTTGCCGGTCTTTCTGGAGGTTTCGAGTATAGCGGATCCAACAACGCCTATTTGTCCATCAGCGCCACCGACGCGGGCCGGTTCTCCGGCCTTGAATTCAATATCGGCAACGGTTTTGGCAGCGGCGGTTTGAATGGGTTCTGGGAAATATTCCGGGACGGTTCGTCGGTGGGTTCAAGTTCCCTGACGCTGCCAGGATACCCGACCATCCTGGGAATTTCTGATATTCTCGGATTTGACGAGCTCCGCATCGCCATGGGCCCCTCTTTCTCACTACCTTTCTCATCGTTTGGCTTTGCAAATGCCGTCGCCATCGACAATCTGTCGGCGCAGATGCTTTCCGTCGTCCCTCTGCCCGCCTCTCTGCCGCTGTTCTTTACCGGCCTCGCCGGCCTCGGCCTGATGCGGCGGCGGCAGCGGCGGGCCTGACACGAGTCCGGTTCGATTCTTTTGCTGGTGTTCTTTGTTTGTTCCGTATAGGCTCAAGGCCGGTATGGAACGGCAGGGAGCCCCGGTGAATGGTTGCGCGGGTCAATACGGTCGCCTTTCGCGGCATCGATGTGCTGGATGTGGACGTGCAGGTGCAGATGGCGTCTGGATTGCCCGCCTTTACTATCGTCGGCCTGCCCGACAAGGCGGTGTCAGAGGCCCGCGAACGGGTCCGCGCGGCCCTTAATTCCATCGGCCTGGCGCTGCCGCCGAAGCGCATTACCGTTAATCTGGCCCCCGCCGATGTGGCCAAGGAAGGCTCCCACTTCGATCTGGCCATCGCGCTCGGGTTGCTGGCCGATATGGGGGTGATACCGCCCGAAGACGCCGGGCGCTATCTGGTGCTCGGCGAATTGGCGCTGGATGGTTCGTTAAGCCCGGTCGGCGGCGTGCTGCCCGCCGCCATTCACGCCGCCGCCCGCGATTTGGGGCTGATCTGTCCGGGCGTGCAGGGCGGCGAGGCGGCCTGGTCCGGCAACGACGGGGTGCTGGCGCCGGACGATCTGGTGCAGTTGATTAACCATTTCAAGGGCGTCCAGCTATTGCGCCCGCCGGTACCCGGAGCCGCCGAAGACCCCGCCGCCTATCCCGATCTGGCCGATATCAAAGGCCAGGAAAGCGCCAGGCGGGCGCTGGAAATAGCCGCCGCCGGGGGCCATAACCTGCTTATGAACGGGCCGCCGGGTTCGGGTAAATCCATGCTGGCGGCTCGCTTGCCGGGCCTGTTGCCGCCTCTGGACGCGGAAGAAATTCTGGAAACCAGCATGATCCAGAGCCTGGCCGGGGTGCTGGTCGGCGGGACGCTGAGCCGCCGCCGGCCATTCCGCGACCCGCATCATTCGGCGTCTCAGGCGGCCCTGGTCGGCGGCGGCCGCAAGGCCCTGCCGGGTGAAGTCTCGCTGGCCCATCTTGGGGTGCTGTTTCTCGACGAATTGCCGGAATTTGGCCGCGCCGCCCTGGAGGCCCTGCGCCAGCCCCTGGAAGGCGGCACCACCACGGTGGCCCGGGCCAATGCCCATGTAACCTATCCGTCGCGGTTTCAACTGATCGCGGCGATGAACCCCTGCCGCTGCGGCTATCTCGACGATCCGGGTCAGGCCTGCTCGCGGGCGCCGCGCTGCGCCGCCGACTATCAGGCCAAAATTTCCGGGCCGCTGTTCGACCGTATCGACCTGCATGTGGATGTGCCCGCCGTTTCCATCGCCGACCTGTCGTTGCCGCCGGCGGCGGAATCATCGGCGCCGGTCGCGGCCCGCGTCGCCGCCGCCCGCGCCATCCAGAAAAAACGCTACGCGAAACACCCCGGCGCCCGCACCAACGCCGATGCCGATGGGGTCCTGCTGGAACAGGTCGTCGCCCCCGACGGCCCGGCGCGGGCGTTGCTGGGCGAGGCCGCCGACCGCATGGGATTGTCGGCCAGGGGGTATCACCGGGTACTGCGGGTGGCGCGCACCCTGGCCGACCTGGATACCGTGGAAAGCGGCGGCGGGGAGGCGACCGTCGGGCGCATCCATATCGCCGAGGCGCTATCCTATCGCCGTATCGCCCCGGGTCGCGGGGCGCTCAGACGCCCGGCCTAGAGTTATCCGCATCGACCGACACGATTACCGGCACCGGGTCGGCGGCCAGCAGGGCCTGTCGCGCCGCCTTTTTCCCGGCCCGCGCCGCCAGGGTTTCGCGGTGAACCAGATAGAGGCCGCTGCCGACGATAATGCCGGCCCCCGTCCAGACCGCGTTTTCGGGAATATCGCCCCAGAACAGGTATCCCAGCAGCGCCGCCCACACCAGGGACGTGTATTCGAACGGCGCCAGTAGGCCGACCGGGGCCAGATTAAAGGCCCGGGTCAGGCAATACTGGCCGCCGGCGGCGAGCCCGGCCATGGCCAGCAAAATCCCGCTATCCCTGACCGGCATGGCGACAAACAGCAGCGGCAGGGCGGCGCTGCCGATCACGGCGAGGCCCAGATTATAGTAAAATACCTGTTTGAAAACACCCTCGCTGGGGCCGAGCCAGCGGGTCGCCAGCATCATCAGCGCGTAGGACGCCCCGGCCCCGATGGCGTACATGGTGGCCGTCTGGAAAACCGCGCCGCCGGGGCGCGCCGCGATCACCACACCGACAAAGCCGATGCCGACCGCCGCCCAGCGATGCGGCCCGACCCGTTCCTTGAACAGCAGCGCCGACAACGCGGTCATCAGGAACGTGGCGCCACCGAAAAACACCACCGTGGTATCGGCCAGCGGCATGGTCCGGAGCGCCGAAAAGAACAGGAAGGGGGCGAAAAATCCGACCCCGACACGTAATAAGTGACCGCCGGGCCGGGCCGATTTAAGCGCCGCCATGCCGCCCAGCCGCGGCAGCAGGCACAACATGCCGATGACGATGATCCAGCCGCGCAGGGCGAGGATTTGCAGCACCGAATAATCGGCCCCGACCAGCCGCTTGGCGACACTGTCCATGATTGACAGCAGGCCGACACCGGCCAGGATCAGGGCCATTCCGGCGAGGTTGTGCGGCTCGGGCCGGTCGGTCATTTGTTGCGTCAGTCGTCGAAGCGCTTGATCATGCGCCCCAGGTCGCGCCCGGCGAAAATGTGGACATGCAGGTGCGGCACTTCCTGATGGGCGTCGGGGCCATTGTTGGCGAGCGTCCGGTAACCGGCATCGACCAGCCCCAGGTCGCGGGCAACCAGGCCGACGGCGCGGATGAAGCCGGCGATTTCGGCTTCCGTGGCGCGGTCCGAAAAATCGTCCATGTTGACATAGGCACCCTTGGGGATCACCAGCACATGCACCGGGGCCTGCGGCGCGATGTCGCGAAAGGCCAGCGCGTAGTCGTCTTCATAAACCCGGTCGCAGGGTATTTCGCCGCGCAGGATTTTGGCGAAAATATTGTCGTCGTCGTAAGTCATGGTCGGCCCCTCCGGCTATTTTTTCGGCCGCGCGTTTTTTTCATCGATCCCCGAGATGCCTTCGCGGCGTTGCAGTTCGGCCCACACCTCGGCGGGGTCGATCTCCATCTCCGCCCACAACACCAGCAGGTGATATAGCAGGTCGGCGCTTTCACGGATAACCTCGTTTTCGCCCTCGTCCAGGGCCGCGACTATGGTCTCGGTCGCCTCTTCGCCCAGCTTGCGGGCGATTTCGCCGCGCCCGCGGGCCAGCAGTTTGGCCGTGTAGGAACTTTCCGGACTGTGGCCGTGGCGGCTTTTGATAACATCGAAAAGGCCTTCGAGTACGCCGCTGTCGGGAATATTATCGATCATGGATCAGCCCTCGCCGTTGGGGCGGACGGGAATGCCCGCCGCCGCCATGTAGTTTTTCGCCTGCCCTATGGTAAAGCTGCCGAAGTGAAAAATCGAGGCCGCAAGCACCGCCGAGGCGTGGCCGTCGCGGATGCCCTCGACCAGATGTTGCAGCGTGCCGACCCCGCCCGAGGCAATCACCGGCACGCTAACCGCGTCCGATATGGCCCGGGTCAGCGGGATGTTGAAGCCCTGTTTGGTGCCGTCCCGGTCCATCGAGGTCAGCAGGATTTCCCCGGCCCCGCAAGCGGCCATGCGCCGGCTCCACTCAACGGCGTCGATGCCGGTGGCGTTGCGGCCGCCGTGGGTGAATATCTCGAAACTGTCCGGGCCGGTCGATTTGGCGTCGACCGAGACCACGATACACTGCGAGCCGAATTTTTCGGCGGCCCGGCGCACGAAATCCGGGTCCTTGACGGCGGCGGTGTTGATCGACACCTTGTCGGCCCCGGCCAGCAGCAGGCGGCGAATGTCTTCGGTGGTGCGGATGCCGCCGCCGACGGTCAGCGGCATGAAGCATTTTTCCGCCGTCCTGGAAACCACCTCGAAGATGGTGTCGCGGCCCTCGTGGCTGGCGGTTATATCCAGAAACGTCAGCTCGTCGGCGCCGGCCTTGTCGTACAGGCTGGCCTGTTCGACCGGATCGCCGGCATCGATCAGATCGACGAAATTGACCCCCTTGACGACCCGTCCGCCGTGCACGTCAAGGCACGGTATGATGCGGGCCTTCAACATTTCAGCAGCGCCGTCGCCAGGGCCGGATCGATGCGCCCGTCATATACGGCGCGACCGCTGATGACCCCTTCCAGCAGGTCGCCGCCAAGCTCCTTTAGCGCTTGCAGGTCGGCCATCGACGACACCCCGCCCGAGGCGATCACCGGCGTCGAAATGGCCCCGGCCAGCTTGACGGTGGCTTCCACGTTGGGGCCGGCCATGGCCCCGTCGCGGCCGATGTCGGTGAAGATGATGGCGCTGACCCCGGCGTCCTCGAACTTGTCGGCCAGTTCGAAACTGGTGATTTTGGAAACTTCCGCCCAGCCCTCGACGGCGACCAGGCCGTTCCGGGCATCGATGCCGACGGCGACCCGGCCCGGGAATTCGCGACAGGCATGGCGCACAAGGTCGGGATCGCGCAGCGCCACGGTGCCCAGAATAACCCGCGCCACACCGGCTTCCAGCCAATGGGCGATGGTCCGCATGTCGCGAATGCCGCCGCCCAGCTGCACCGGTATCCGGATGGCGGCAAGGATCGATTCGACCGCTTCCGAATTAACCGGCTGACCTTCGAAAGCGCCATTCAGATCGACCACGTGCAGCCATTCGCAACCGGCGGCGGCGAAGCTGCGGGCCTGTTCGCCGGGGGCGTCGCTGAACACCGTGGCGCTTTCCATGTCGCCATGGACAAGGCGCACGCACGAGCCGTCCTTTAAATCAATGGCCGGAAAAAAAATCATCTTCAGGGAACCCATTTCAAAAAATTACCGATCAGGTGCAGGCCGACCCGCTGACTTTTTTCCGGGTGGAACTGACAGCCGATCATGTTGTCACGACCGACCGCCGCCGTTACCGGGCCGCCGTAATCGGCGGTCGCCAGAACATGGTCCGGGTTATCGCAATGCAGATGGTAGCCATGCACATAATAAGTGTGCGGCTGGCCGGTCAGGCCTTCGAACAGCGGGTGTTCCGGGCTGGTGACAAGCAGTTCGTTCCAGCCCATATGTGGAATTTTCAGCGAAGAATCATCGGGCCGCAACGGCTCGACCGATCCGCCGATCCAGTCCAGCCCCGGATGTTCGCCGTGTTCCAGGCCCCTGCTGGCCATCAGCTGCATGCCGACGCAGATACCGAAAAAGGGTATCCCCCGCCCGATCACCGCCTCAGTCAGGGCATCGACCATGCCGTCCAGGCCGACCAGCCCGGCCCGGCAATCGGCAAAGGCGCCGACGCCGGGCAGCACGATATGGCTGGCCCGGCGGACCAGTTCGGGGTCTGCCGTGACGGTCACGTCCAGGCCCGAAAGGCCGCTATCCGTGGCCGCCCTGGCGAACGACTTGGCCGCCGAACGCAAATTCCCCGATCCGTAATCGATAATGGCGACGGTCATTCCCTAGTCCCGAATAGCGGCGCATAGCCGGGCCGTCAACTGCGGCTGATTTTCCAGGAAACGGCGTTCGGCCATATCCCGGTTTTCGGCGATTATTACCTGGGTGGCCTGATAGCCACCGGCCCGCAACGACCAGTCCCGCAGGTCGGCCCCGGCGAAACCCATGGCCATGGCCATGGCCAGCGACAGCGCCCCTTGCGCGATTTCGCCAAAACCGGCCAGGCCCGGCAGGATTCCAAGCCCGATTTGAATAGCGACCAAGGCCGCCGCGACGATCCACATGCGATGCCAGAGCGCCCACGGCACGGCGAACAGAAACGCCGGCCAGCTAAAGCCATCCTTGACCAGCTTGAAGCCGCCTTCGTCATAAACGGCGGCGCCCAGCACATAGGCCGTGTAGGTTCGCGCCATGACGCTACAGCGAACCGCCGAGCACACCCTTGGTAGAGGGAACGGCTTCGGCCTTGCGGGGGTCTATTTCAAACGCCTGGCGCAACGCCCTGGCCACTCCCTTGAAGCAGGATTCGACGATATGGTGGTTGTTGTCGCCATACAGCGTTTCCACATGCAGGGTCAGCCCGGCGGCCTGGGCGAAGGCCTGAAACCATTCCCGGAACAGTTCGGTGTCCATCTCGCCCAGCTTGTCGCGCGCGAAATCGACCCTCCACACCAGCAACGGCCGGTTCGAGGCGTCGAGCGCCACCCTGGTCAGGGTTTCATCCATGGCCGACAGGGCCTGGCCGAAACGGGCGATGCCCTTGCGTTCGCCCAGCGCCTGCATCACCGCCTCGCCGATGGCGATGCCG
Source organism: uncultured Thalassospiraceae bacterium (assembly GCA_964655005.1). GTDB lineage: Bacteria > Pseudomonadota > Alphaproteobacteria > Rhodospirillales > JABHCV01 > CAZZKE01. The sequence goes on from CAZZKE010000097.1 coordinate 7,143, forward strand.
GTGTCTTCGGTGGTGTGGTGAAAATCGATGTGCAGGTCGCCCTCGGCCCGGACCTCCAGGTCAATCAGGCTGTGCCGCGACAACTGTTCCAGCATGTGATCCAGGAAGCCGATGCCGGTGGCCACGGAATAGACGCCGCCGCCATCCAGATTGACCGTCGCGGTGATTTTGGTCTCGTTGGTGTTGCGCTCTACAGTCGCCGTGCGCATGGTCTGGTTCTCCTCGCGTGCGATATCGCGGAAACTTGTAGCAGGAGCTTGCGGGTTTCGCAATTCGCCGGTAGGGGGCGGTCGTTATTTCAGCTGGAATGTTCGATGACCGGCGCCGGCATCGTCATCGCCACCAGGGGTTAAATCAAAGCCTCCCTTGACCCCGTGGAATGACAGGCCTAAATCCTCTCTATTGTCTTCCTGATATCCGAAAGGCCTCGCCCGATGGCAGATCATTCCAACCCAGGCTGGCGCGGCACCACCATCCTGTGCGTCCGCAAGAACGATTCCGTGGTCATCGCCGGCGATGGCCAGGTCAGCCTGGGCGACACCGTTATCAAGGGCAACGCGCGCAAGGTCCGGACTCTGGGCGACGGCGCCGTGATCGCCGGGTTCGCCGGCGCCACGGCGGACGCCTTCACCCTGTTCGAGCGCCTGGAAGGGCGGCTGGAACAGTATCCCGGACAACTGACCCGGGCCTGTGTCGAAATGGCCAAGGACTGGCGCACCGACCGTTACCTGCGCCGCCTGGAGGCGATGATGACGGTTGCCGACAAACAGGTCTCGCTGGTGCTGACCGGCACCGGCGATGTGCTGGAACCGGAATACGGCGTCATCGGCATCGGTTCCGGCGGCAACTACGCCCTGGCCGCCGCCAGGGCGCTGTATGACCGGGACGACATGGACCCCGAGGCGATCGCCCGCAAGGCGATGGCCATCGCCGCCGAAATTTGCGTTTACACCAACACCAACATCACCGTCGAGACTCTCTGAGATGAACAGCTTTACCCCCAGCACCTTCACCCCCAGGGAAATTGTTTCCGAACTGGACCGCTACATCATCGGCCAGAACGACGCCAAGCGGGCCGTCG
>CAZZKE010000098.1:0-7903 GCA_964655005.1 uncultured Thalassospiraceae bacterium
ATCTGGCGGCAATTATTAATTAGTGAACTGTCACCGAAATTATCTGGCAGCAATTGTTAATTAGTAAACTGTCGCCGAAATTTGTCGCCGAAATTTAGAGATTCTGGATGCTGGAAGGAAACAAGGGCTCAACCGTTTCCGGCTGAGCCCTTGAAAAACTTGGAGCGGGCGATGAGATTCGAACTCACGACTTCAACCTTGGCAAGGTTGCGCTCTACCCCTGAGCTACGCCCGCATGCGGTCCGGTCATTTTGCCGACCGGTGGGGCGCGATAATACTTAAAGCGCCGCCCATTGCAAGCGGCTTTAAGTCGCCGGGGCTTGAGGCCGCCATCGGGCATCCCTATGATCGCCGCCATGTCATTACCGGAACCACCGCAATCGACCGAACCGCCGGCCACCACGGACGACCTGCTGGCCATGCTCGACGGCCTGGGAATCGCCACCCAAACCCACAGTCACGCCCCCGTATTCACGGTCGAGGAAAGCAAGGCGCTTCGCGGTGAATTACCGGGCGGTCATTGCAAGAACCTGTTCCTGAAGGATAAAAAAGGCGCGTTGTGGCTGGTCGTATGTTCCGAGGACCGCCGGATAGATATGAAAAACCTGCGCCACCTGATCGGCGCCGGCCACCTGTCGTTCGGCAAGCCCGACCTGCTGATGCGGGTTTTGGGGGTAACGCCGGGCTCGGTGACGCCGTTCGCCCTGATCAACGATGGCCAGGTTCGGGTCAATGTCGTCCTGGATGAAGAAATGATGACGGCGGACCTGCTCAACTATCATCCACTGACCAACGGCATGACGACGGCGATCCGGCCGGCTGACCTGCTGGCCTTCATCGGGGCCTGCGGCCACGCGCCGGAACTGGTCCGGCTTTAGGCCGGACCGCCAATTCACCCCTTGCGGTCGGCGGCGAAAACCGCCATCTAAAGCGTAACCAGTTAAACGGAGAATGGGAAATAAATGATTATCGAAGAAGACGGCACACCGGTCGGCGGCGGCACCGGCGACCTGATTAAAGACGGCGACATGGCCGGCTTCGTTGCCGACGTCGTCGAAATGTCGAAAACCATACCGGTGATCGTCGATTTTTGGGCGCCCTGGTGCGAGCCCTGCAAGCAATTGACGCCGGCGCTGGAAAAACAGGTCGTCCTGGGCGGCGGCATCGTCCGGATGGTCAAGATCAATATCGATGAAAACCAGCAACTGGCGGCCCAGTTACAGGTCCAGTCGGTGCCTACGGTTTTCGGCTTCAAGCACGGCCAGCCCATCGACGGGTTTACCGGCGCTCAGCCGGAAAGCCGGATCAAGGCCTTCATCGACCGCCTGACCAGCGGCGCCAAAAGCCCCCTGGACGAGGCCCTGGATCAGGCCGCCACCGCCCTGGAGGCCGGCGACCCGGCCACGGCGAGCGGCATTTACGCCCAGGTTCTGGGCCAGGATCAGGCCAACGGCAAGGCCCTGGGCGGCCTGATCCGGTGTTACCTGGCCGGCGGCGAAACGGATCAGGCCCGGGAAATGATCGACGGCCTGGAGCCGGCCATGCAGGCCGACCCGGATGTCGCCGCGGCGATTACCGCGCTGGAACTGGCCGAACAGGGGCAAGGCGCCGACGAAGTCGACCTGAGCGAATTGCAGGGCAAACTGGCGGCCAACGAAAACGACCATCAGGCCCGCTTCAATCTGGCCCTGGCGCTCTACGGGTCGGGGGCCACCGAACAGGCGCTGGAGCAACTGCTTGAGATAATTACCCGCGACCGGTCCTGGAATGAGGACGCCGCCCGCCTGCAGATCGTCAAGATTTTCGAGGCTCTGGGTCCGGCCGACCCGCTGACGGTTTCGACCCGGCGGCGGCTTTCCTCGCTGTTGTTTTCCTGATCGCCTCCGGGCGATAAACACCGGCCCCGCTGACGGATTTAGCCCGTCATTGATAATTCGCCGTGCCGCACCATATCACCGGAGACGGAAAATGAAGACACCCGCAATCGATCCGAAACTGTTGGAAATATTGGTCTGTCCGGCTACCAAGGGGCCGCTGCGCTATGATGAAAAAACCCAGGAACTAATCAGCGAAACCGCCGGACTGGCGTATCCCATCCGCGACGGCATCCCGATCATGCTGATCGACGAGGCGCGGCAATTGAAGTCCCAAGAGGATGTATAAAAAATGAGCGAAGACTACGGCCAGAAACACCGGCCCACGGAAATACGCCTGAAGCAGGCCGAAAAAATTCTCGAAGTCGATTTCGACGACGGCAGCAAATTCAGCCTGCCCGCCGAACTGCTGCGGGTGGAAAGCCCGTCGGCGGAGGTGCAAGGCCACAGCCCGGACCAGAAACAGGTGGTCGCCGGGCGCCGCCATGTCGGCATCATGGCGGTCGATCCGGTCGGCAATTATGCGGTTTGCATCAGGTTCGACGACCTGCACAACACCGGCATATATTCCTGGGACACACTCTACAACTTCGGCGAAAACCAGGACGCCATCTGGCAGGGTTACCTGAACGATCTGGAAGCAAAAGGGTTAAGCAGGGACCCCTGATTTAAAGGCCCTTCCCCCTCATCAATCCGGGCAATTCGCCGGCGGTTCCCATGGCCTGCCGCATGAACAGCCTTTTCAGGGGCGGCATCCGGTTGACCGCCGCCAGGCCCAGGTCGCGGGCCAGGCGAAGCGGCGCGATGTTATTCGAAAACAGCCGGTTAAGGGCGTCGGTCATGGCCAGCATCAGGGTGTTGTCGAAACGCCGCAGGCGCTGGTATTTTTCCAGCACCAGGGGGTCGCCGGGGTCGCCGCCCAGGCATCTTGCGGTGCTTAACACCTCGGCCAGGGCGGCCAGATCGCGCAGCCCCATGTTCAGGCCCTGTCCGGCGATGGGGTGCATGCCGTGGGCGGCGTCGCCGGCCAGGGCCAAGCGCTCTCCGATCATCCGTTCGGCGTATTGCAGGGTCAGCGGATAGGCCCAGCGCGGCCCGGTGACTTCGATACGGCCCAGGAAATCGCCGAACCGCGACGACAGTTCGGCCAGGAAGGACGCCTCGTCCAGCGCCATGATGGCCCCGGCCATATGTTCCCGTTCGGTCCACACGATGGACGAACGATTGCCTTTCAGCGGCAGAATCGCAAACGGACCGGCCGGCAGGAAATGTTCGTGGGCGATACCGTCGTGGGCGTGTTCATGGGCGACCGTGCAGACTATGCCTGTCTGTTTGTAGGACCATCCGGTCAGGCCGATCCCGGCCCCGGCACGGGTCGGCGATTTACGCCCTTCCGCCCCGACGACCAGCCGGGCGGCGATCCGGGCGCCGTTTGAAAGCACCGCCCGGACGCCGCTTCGCGACCGCGTCAGGCTATCGATGCGGGCCGGGGCGCGGACGGTCAGGTTGGCGAAGTCGCCGGTCCGCTTGCAGATGGCCCGGCGAATCGATCTGTTTTCGACCATGTAGCCGAAGGCCTCGGTGTCGATATCGTGGCGGTCGTAATGCAGGAACAGCGGCGAGTCGCCGTCGGTGACGCGGATATCGTTGATCGCCTGGGCCCCGCCGCCGATCAGCGGCCACAGGCCCAGCCGGTCGAGCAGATATTTGGACGACAGCGCGATGGCCGAGGCGCGACCGTCGAAGGCGGCATCGAGCCCGTCCCGGGGGTCCTGCCGATCGACCACCAGCACGGAAAACCCGGCCCCGGCCAGCGCGCACGCCAGGGCGCCGCCGACCAGGCCGCTGCCGGCGATCAGGATATCGGTGTCAATGGCGGCGTTCGATGGCTTTTTCATTGTTCTTCCTGTGTCACCCGAATCGGTGGGAAAGTCCAGGTCGGCACGCCTTAAAATATCGCCTATATATTAGGCAATATATAATAACGCCTATATATTAGGCATATATTTGGCGTTGCGATTATCGAAAATACCTTAGCAAACAAACATAACACATTGATATCAGCCATTTTATCATAATTTCGAGATTCTGGCACGACATTTGAAAAGCGAATACCGGAGTTTCCCGCGCCGGTCGATAATTTGGCGGCTCGGGCTTAGATTAACCAGGTCGGATGTGGTCTTTTTTTGACGGCGGACCGGCGACAGAAATAAAGGGGATCAGGCGACATGAAACTGATCATGGCGGTAATCAAGCCTTTCAAGCTGGACGAGGTGCGCGAAGCCCTTTCCGGCCTTGGCGTCGAGGGCATGACGGTATCGGAAGTCAAGGGTTTTGGCCGGCAGAAGGGGCACGCGGAAATTTACCGGGGCGCCGAATACACCGTTCATTTCCTGCCCAAGGTAAAACTGGAAATCGCCGTTAAGGACGATCTTGTCGAAAGTGTCGTCGAGGCCATCCAGACGGCCGCCGGCACCGGCAAGATCGGCGACGGCAAGATTTTTGTTTGCGATATCGCCAAGGCGGTCCGTATCCGCACCGGCGAAACCGATAACGAAGCCCTTTAGGAGGAAACCAAGATGCGTTTACTAAACAACAAAATTCTTCCGGTGCTGATGGCGGGCGTCGCCGTGGTGGCCGGCAGCGGGGCCGCCTACGCCCAGGAAGCACCTAAGCTGGACAGCGGCGACACCGCCTGGATGCTGACTTCCACGGCGCTGGTCCTGATGATGACCATTCCGGGCCTGGCCATGTTCTATGGCGGCATGGTCCGCAAGAAGAACGTTCTGGCCACCGCCATGCAGAGCTTCGCGATTACCGCGCTGATGAGCGTTTTGTGGATGGTCGCCGGTTATTCGCTGGCCTTTACCGACGGCGGCGGGGCCAACGCTTACGTGGGCGGCCTAAGCCAGCTTTTCCTGAGCGGCATCACGGTTGACAGCCTCTCCGGCAGCATTCCGGAAACGGTCTTCATGACCTTCCAGATGACCTTTGCCATCATCACGCCGGCGCTGATTACCGGCGCTTTCGCCGACCGCATGAAGTTTTCCTCGATGCTGGTTTTCCTGGGCGTCTGGGTGCTGGTGGTCTACGCCCCGATCACCCATTGGGTCTGGGGCGGCGGTTTCCTGGCCGATGCCGGGGTTCTCGACTTCGCCGGCGGCACGGTGGTCCACATCAACGCCGGCACCGCCGGCCTGGTGACCGCCATCGTGCTTGGCAAGCGGCTGGGTTACGGCGCCGAAAACATGGCGCCGCATAACCTGACACTCAGCGTTATCGGCGCCTCGCTGCTGTGGGTCGGCTGGTTTGGTTTCAACGCCGGTTCGGCGGTCGCCGCCGACGGCGCCGCCGGCATGGCCATGGCGGTGACCCAGATCGCCACTGCGGCGGCGGCCCTGACCTGGATGTTCGCCGAATGGATGTTTCGCGGCAAACCCAGCATTCTGGGCATCGTGTCGGGCGCGGTCGCCGGCCTGGTGGCGATCACCCCGGCCTCGGGTTATGTCGATCCCATGGGGGCGCTGATTATCGGCGGCATCGCCGGCGTCGGCTGTTTCTGGGGGGCCACCGTGCTCAAGAACAAGATGGGCTACGACGATTCCCTTGACTGCTTCGGCGTGCACGGCATCGGCGGCATCATCGGGGCGATCCTGACCGGCGTCTTCGCGGTGGAAGCCATCGGCGGCACCGCCGGGCTTATCGAAGGCAACGCCGGACAGGTGCTGGTACAGCTCGAGGGCATCCTCGCCACTATCGTCTATAGCGGCATCGCCACTTTCGTTATCCTGAAAGTAATCGACGCGATCATGGGCCTCAGGGTCGATGAAGACGCCGAAGTGGAAGGGCTGGACATCAGCCTGCACGGCGAAAGCGTCCACTAGGGCCATTCCAGGCCGCGCCAGCCAAAGGCGCAGGGACCGAAGGGACAAGCTCCCTTCGGTCCTTTTTTTGCGTGTTTGGGGATAAACGGTCGGGCAACTTGATATTACCCGGCGATGACTATATTCGCATCGCCCTGGTTCATTCTTCGGCCAGTACCGCAAATGCGCTCGACAGAATTGTTAACGCCCTACGTTAAGTTCTTGTAAATATTGATATCGTAGAACCTATGGTATGACGGTTTTTTCGACAGGAAGGGGAACCGGCGGGTTTCTGCCGGTCGGCATGGCGGCGTTTTTGGGGCGTCGGTTAAGCGAGGTCCGGGGCGGCCTGCTGCTCGCCGTCGCCTTCTTCGTGGCCGCCGCCCTGATTAGCTACAACCCCGGCGACCCGTCGCTGAACAGCGCCGCCGAAGGCGGTGCCCGCAACATGCTGGGAACCTCCGGCGCCTATGTCGCCGACCTGCTGTTGCAGTTATTCGGCCTGGCCGCCGCCGTGCCGGTGCTGGTGCTGGCGGTCTGGGGGGTTCAGACATTCCGCCAGCGGCCACCGAAAACGCCGCTTTTTCGCCTGGCCCTGCTGGCCCCCGCCCTGATTCTGCTGTCGGCGGCATTAAGCGCCGCGCCGGGTTTCCGGGGCTGGCCGCTGGCCGTGCCGCTGGGTGGCGTCGTCGGCTCCGTGACGCTCGATTATGGCGTTTCGCTGGGCAACACGCTGGTCGCCGGCATGGGCGGCGTCTGGCGACTGGAACGGTGGATGATATCCGTTGCCGCGCTGGCCCCCGCCATCGCCGCCCTGATTACCGTGCTGGGCCTTAGCCGGACCGAATGGCGAATGATTGGGCGGGCAATCCGGAAACTGGGCCTGACGGTATGGATATGGTCGGGCCGGGGCCTGAAGGCGGTAGCGGCCAGGGTGTCGGGGCGGCGGCGGCAGCCGGCCTTGCCGGTACGCGAAAAGCCGCCGGCGCCGGAAACCCGGTCGCCGCGCCGCATCGCGGCCAAAAAACCGAAGCCCAAGGCCGGCCGCAAGGCGGTGGCCAAGCGTCAGGCCCGGCTTGATCTTGTTCCCGGCGAAGAATTTGAATTACCGCCCCACGAACTGCTGGAAGCGCCGCCCGAAGGCACGGGGGGGGCCGACGTCAACAGGGATTCCCTGGAGCAAAACGCCAAACTGCTGGAATCCGTACTCGACGATTTCGGGGTTCGGGGCGACATCCGCAAGGTCCGGCCCGGCCCGGTCGTAACCCTTTACGAACTGGAACCGGCGCCCGGCACCAAAACCTCGCGGGTGATCGGGCTTAGCGACGATATTGCTCGTTCCATGAGCGCCGTTTCGGTGCGGGTCGCCGTGGTGCCGGGGCGCAATGTGATCGGCATCGAACTGCCCAATCTGGAACGGGAAATGGTTTATCTGCGCGAACTGCTGTCTTCGGACCCGTTCGAGCGGGCGCCCGGCAAGCTGAATCTGGCGCTGGGCAAGGATATCGGCGGCCTGCCGGTAACCGTCGATCTGACCCGGATGCCGCATCTGCTGATCGCCGGCACCACCGGCTCGGGCAAATCGGTCGGCATCAACACGATGATCCTGTCGCTGCTTTATCAACTGCCGCCCGAGGAATGCAAGCTGATCCTGATCGACCCGAAAATGCTGGAATTATCGGTCTACGAGGGTATTCCACACCTGTTGACGCCGGTTGTCACCGACCCCGCCAAGGCGATCATGGCCCTTAAATGGGCGGTCCGCGAGATGGAAGAACGATACCGGGCGATGTCGCAGTTGGGGGTGCGTAATGTCGCCGGCTACAACGCCCGCATCGGCGAGGCGGTAAAAAAGGGTGAAACCCTGATGCGCCGTGTGCAAACCGGATTCGATGACGATGGCCGTCCGATCATGGAGGAATTGCCGCTGTCCATGCAGCCGCTGCCCTTTATTGTCATCGTCGTCGACGAAATGGCCGACCTGATGCTGGTCGCCGGCAAAGACATCGAGGCCGCCGTGCAGCGCCTGGCGCAAATGGCCCGGGCCGCCGGTATCCATATTATCATGGCGACCCAGCGGCCTTCGGTCGATGTCATTACCGGCACCATCAAGGCCAATTTCCCGACCCGCATCAGCTTTCAGGTAACCTCGAAAATCGACAGCCG
>CAZZKE010000099.1:0-7825 GCA_964655005.1 uncultured Thalassospiraceae bacterium
TAGTAAAGGCTGACGGCGTTAAGCCGCTTTTTTGACCGTTCGTCTTATAATATCGCCTTGTTCCGCATTGGCTTTCCCAAGATCATGCCTGATTTGCAGACGCAGCCAGAATTCCGGGGAGTTTCCGAAATAGCGGGCGAGGCGCAAAGCCGTTTCGGCGGTCACGTTTCGCCGTCCGCGAATGATTTCGGAAATACGGTTGGCAGGGACGCCAAGGGCCGCCGCGAGGCTGCTTGCGCTCATATCGCGCGCTTCGATTTCCTCTTTAAGAAGTTTTCCGGGGTGCTTCGGGATTCTCATGGCCATTTATCCTTTGTGATAGTCAACGACTTCTACGTCTCCGAAACCGTCATCGGTCGGGGTGAATGCAACACGCCAGAGACCATTGACGTTTACCGCATATTGCCCCTTTCGGTCGCCTTTCAGCGGGTGGAGGTTTACCGATTTAATGTTTAACGCCGCTTCCAAATCGTCCATGCGGTCGGCTGCTAATTCGCCGTCAAGTCCCTTAAAACCCCTGGGGGCTTCCGGTTTCATGAACCTTGCGTGTCTTGGCGTTTTTGTAATTCGCGATCATGTATAAAATTACTACGCGATACGTAATACGTCAAGCATACCATTTACCATTGCCAACTAGGAATGTACGGGGTATGGACCTACGTCAAGGATCATGATGCGAATGAAGGTATTCACTGAGAACCGATAGAAGAACACGCGGTCGGTCTCAGATATGTGCCCTCCTCAAAACGAACGAGCAACTTCTAGATCGATCTACTGCTGGTGGTGACACCGTCCAGAGGCTTGCCAAGTCCGTCATACATGATACGTACTTTGGTTTCAGGTCACTGGATCAATCCGGCGTAAGACGCATGTTGCTCTTTATCAGCCCGCCGTAAACGCCTGTATTCCCGTTTGCGCCCGGCCCAGAATCAGGGCGTGGATGTCGTTGGTTCCCTCGTAGGTGTTGACGGTTTCCAGGTTGACCATGTGGCGGATGACGTGGAATTCATCGGATATCCCGTTGCCGCCGTGCATGTCGCGCGACTGTCGGGCGATGTCCAGCGACTTGCCGCAGCAATTGCGTTTTATCATGGAAATGTTTTCCGGCGCACAGGAGCCTTCATCCAGCATGCGCCCGACCCGCAGGCAGGATTGCAGGCCCAGGGTGATTTCCGTCTGCATGTTGGCCAGCTTCAGCTGGATCAGTTGATTGGCGGCCAGTGGGCGGCCGAACTGTTTGCGGTCCAGCGTGTACTGCCGCGCCGCGTGCCAGCAGAATTCGGCCGCCCCCATGGTCCCCCAGGCGATGCCATAGCGGGCCTTGTTCAGGCAGCCGAACGGCCCTTTCAGGCCGCTGACATTGGGCAGCAGGTTTTCTTCCGGTGCGAACACGCCGTCCATGACAATCTCGCCGGTAATCGACGCCCGGAGCGACATCTTGCCTTCGATCTTGGGCGTCGACAGACCGGCCATGCCGCGTTCCAGGATAAAGCCCCTGATCTTGCCGTCCAGTTTCGCCCAGACCACCATTAAATCGGCGATCGGGGAATTGGTGATCCACATCTTGCTGCCGGTCAGCTTGTAGCCGCCATCGACCCGTTCGGCGCGGGTTTTCATGCCGCCCGGGTCCGAGCCGTGGTCGGGTTCGGTCAACCCGAAACAGCCGATCAGTTCGGCGGTCGCCAGACGGGGCAGGTACTTTTGCCGTTGCTCTTCGCTGCCGTAGGCGTAGATCGGGTGCATGACCAGCGATGACTGCACGCTCATCGCCGAGCGGTAACCGCTATCGACCCGTTCCACTTCGCGCGCGGCCAGACCATAGGAAACATGGTTGACCCCGGCGCAGCCGTATTCCTCTGGCAGGGTCGAACCAAGCAGGCCCAACTCACCCATTTCAGTCATGATTTCGCGGTCGAAATGTTCGTGCCGGTTGGCTTCCAGGATGCGGGGCATCAGCTTTTCCTGCGCATAATCCCGTGCGGTGTCGCGGACCAGGCGCTCTTCCTCGTTCAGTTGCTGTTCAAGCAGAAACGGGTCGTCCCACTGGAAACCTGGTTGTGGGCTTGAAGTGCTGTTCATGATGTGCTGGTCCTTCCGCATATTGCTTATTGCTGGTTTTGATTTCGAATACGTTTGCTGTCTAGATAGGTGTCGGTGGCGATCATGGTAACGCTGGTGACCGGTTGGCCCGCCCGTCTTTCGGTGGTGCTCATGACGTTCAGCGCGATGCCGCCCGATGGCCACCACTGAAAATGGCATCTTCGCTTATCCTGCGCCCCCTTGGTGCAGTCGCTGGCGCCGGGTTTACCGTGACGGCGGCCTATTTCTTCGAGGATGTCGGTTTCGGTTTTGCCTTTTATTATCCGGTCGTTGCGAATGCGATAGGCCTTGTTGCGCCCGTTGACGGCGACGAACCAGACGGTATATCTGGCGCCGCCGGATTCGAACGTGGCGATTTTCTCGCCGCGCACCAGGGATGTCAAATCCATATTGGGATGTTTGCTTTCGACCATTTCGGGACTCATGCCAAGCTCGATGCCGCCCAATTGGAAGTCTCGGACCGGTTTGTTCTTGTCATACAGCAGCTTGCCCCAGTCGATGGTGCTTCCGGCGCCGCTCTGGTAAAGCATAAATCCGACAAACGCCAGCGTACTCAGGGCGGTCAGGATAACCAGGGTGGCGATGCTTTTTTTTTGCGCCGCGTTGCGCTGGCGATCCGAATTGGCGCGGCGGTCTGCGGCCCTCCTTCTTTCGCGGGTGCGTCGTTCCTGATTCATCCACTCGTTTCCCTGCCGGCATTTTATTTGCGCGGTTGTTGCTACGGCACCATACTTACTTGTTTGTCGGTGGCGAGAAAAGGCGTTATAGAAAATCATGTTCAGGATTATCATAGTCATCGGCCTGCTCGCCCTTACCGCCGCCTGCGCCAAACCGGCCTATGTTTACAAGCCCGGCGAATTCAACAGAAATTCATCGAATTTCGGCAAGGACGTGACCGACATCAAAACCGTCACTGTTTGTTACAGTTCACGGGGGGCGACGCCGACGCAGGTTCGCGCCCTGGCCGAATCGGAATGTGCGAAATTCGGAAAAACCGCACAATTCAAAAATCAGGATTATGCCGTTTGTCCGCTGCCGACCCCGGTTTCGGCCCATTTCTCATGCCTTGGCGGGGGTATCGATGCTCCGGCGGCGAAAGCCGCGAAAGAAACCGGCGGCGGGAATAATCAAATCGACTACGACGGGATTCTCTTTTCCTACTAAATCTGCTACAACCGGCGGGTGTTCTTGTAACAGAATGGGCAAGGAAAGGAGATAGGCATGAAGAAAATCGTTGCGGTATCCCTGATTCTGATAACATCGGCCTGCGCCAATGTGGATGGCGAGGTGAATCCACTGGGCGGCATGACCGCCGGTCAGATCGTCGGCACCATCGCCGGGGCCTATGTGGGCGGAACGGTTGGCGCCAAATTAGGCAGCGGAATGGGGCAGTTGATCAGTAGCTCTATCGGCGTTGCCATCGGTGCCGGCGGCGGCTACACCGTTGGCTCATTGCTCGATCCGTCCGATTATGCGTTCTATAACGACAACGCCCAGAAAACGCTGAGCGCCGAAAATGACGGCGTTTTTACCAAATGGTCAAATCCGAAAACCGGCAACGGCGGGGTGTTCCGGGCGACCCGCAGCTTCACCACCGGTGATGGCCGCTATTGCCGTGAGTTCCGGGCGGCCATGGCGGTGGCCGGAACCATAGAAAACCGCGAAGGTTCCGCCTGCCAGCAGGCCGATGGCTCATGGCGCTCGAACGACGGCGAACTGGGCTAACCGGCCATCGGCCGGTCGCATGTTGACCATTCTGGGGGTGCTGGTCGGCGGTTATTTGCTGCTGCTTGGCGGACTCTATGTTTTTCAGCGCCGTCTGCTCTATTTCCCCGACGCCTCGCCGCCCGATCTGGTCGATAGCGGACTTGCGGACACTGCGGAAATAACATTGACGACCGCCGACGGCGTGCGCCTGTTATCATGGTATTCCAGCCCCCGACCGGGTATGCCGACGGTTCTGTATTTGCATGGCAATGCCGGCAATATTGGCTCCAGGGCGACCAAGGTCCGCCCCTTTATCGACGCCGGTTACGGCGTTCTGCTGGCCGGCTATCGCGGGTACGGCGGCAACCGGGGCAAGCCCGGCGAAGCGGGTTTGTATGCCGATGGGCGGGCCGCCGTGGAATTCCTGGGAAGCCGGGGGACGGCGGCGAAAAACCTGATCCTGTATGGCGAGTCCCTGGGGTCGGCCGTGGCCACCCGCATGGCGGCGGAACTTTCCGGCGGCGGCGGGGCCATGGCCCTGGTTCTGGAGGCGCCGTTCACTTCCGTCGTCGAGGCGGCGGCACATTTTTTCCCGGTGATTCCGGTCAGATGGTTGCTTAAGGACCGTTTCGATTCGGGCGCGATAATCGAACGGGTGGCGACCCCGGTATTCATTTTTCACGGCGATCAGGACACCACCATGCCGATTCGTTTCGGCAGGAAACTGTATGATCTGGCGGCGCACCCGAAGGAATGCCTGTGGATCGCCGGGGCCGGTCACGGCGACCTGTTCGAATATGGCGCCGCCGCCGCCGTGCTCGATTTCATCAAGGCCAAACAAGGTAAATAAATAGTAAACAAGGTTGGCCTTGTTGGTGTCTTTTGTGTATAATACCAGATGTAGGTGTGTGTGCGGGGATATGGGACTCCCCGTACGGAATGCGTTGAAATGCCTTTTAGTGCAGGTATTTCAATAAATTAAATGGAAATGCTCCGGCTGTGGATAGAGGCCGGGCAGTGGAAGTCGGGTACGTGCAGGTATGGCAATGTCGCCAAGGTCAGTGATATCAACGGTTCCGGCGAACACGACAAGTGTGCGTCAGCAGACGGTGATGCGCGCCAATGCGGCCAACGATGGCTCGCCTGTCGAAGAGACCAACGCCCAGTCTAGTGTTTCCTTCAACACCGCCATGCTGTTCCAGAATAACGGGCAGACCGGCGAGCAGGAGGATGATTCATCCAAAGGCCGGACCCTGGTTGAATATGTCGGCAGCAGCCAGTCATTCGCGAACATCGTCGAGGAATCCGTGCGGGCTTCCGGTAGTGGACAGGGGGGGGCGGTGGTCCGGCGCGGATTTTCCGGATACGTGACCAGGGCCATCAACATTTACGAAAGCAATGCCCGGGTTATTCACGGGTCCGGCCCGGATCCGCGGGGATCGACGGTCAGCCTGGCGCTGTAGGCCGACGATCCGGTTTTTTACCGAATTTTGCTGAATGTACCGGGTGTGACGGCGGTCATAGTCGGCGTTCGCCCCATGTGACATATTGCCGGGATGGCTATTTCAAGTATCCTGTCCGCCGCCGTCTCCGGCCTCGCAAACGCATCGTTGCGGGTAGCGGTCAGCGCCGACAACCTGGCCAATGTCAACACGCCGGGTTTTCGAGCCAAGGAAGTCCGGTCCTCGACCATCGTGACCAGGCCGGCCACTGGCTCCGGTTTTGCCGCCGGCGGAATCACCGGAGTGCTGAGGACGACCACCGGCCCGACGTTGGTGAACGGCTCCAACGTCGATGTGGCCGCGGAATTTATCAATTTGACCATGGCCACCCTTGCTTACAAGGCGAACCTTCAGGTCATCGCCACCGGCCAGGAACTGGCCCGGGAAGTGATCGATATCAAAGCCTGACATCAGGCGGCGGCATTAACAAATTGTTTGCAGTCGCGTATTATATTCCCTGGTTCATGATACACTGGAAAGCGCGGGGAAAGCTTGGACAATGCCGGCAGCCGTTTATTCGACATTTGATATCGTGCTTTGGTTCAACGATGTGGCGCTGGACCGGAACGAATATCTGCAACCGCAGAAACTGCATCGTCTGTTGTATCTGTCACAGGCCTATTTTGCGGTCGCCTACGGCGGTCGGAAACTGATGCCGGCGGTTTTCGTCGCCGATGAAATGGGGCCGATCGAGCCTAATATCTACACGGCTTACGCCAAGGCGGCCCCGAATATAGAACCGGAACTGTTCCTGCCCGAGGATGTCGAGGCATTTATAACCGGTATCTGGCGGCGTTTCGGCAATCAGTCGGCCGACAGCCTGACCCGTCTTTGCAGGGACACCATTGCTTACAAACAGGCCCTGCGGCGGGGTGACCGCGCCGAGATCAGCCACGAGGCCATGCAGCTTTCATTTATTCGGGCGGATCGGGCGCCGGCCCTGGACCAGGTGATCAAGCCCAAGGTGATGCGTTCGCAGTCGGGCCGGCCGGTAACGGTCAAGGCATGGGTCCCGGGCGGCTGACGGCACCCTGAATTACCGTTTTATTTCGATTTACTGTTGCGGGAAATCCCGACTGCGGTAACATGTCGTATATCTCAAGAAGACGCCTTCAGGCGTCCGCCACCACCACCACCAGGGAGGATATATTTTCATGTCAAAACATAGCAAGTTTGTCGCCGTGCTGACGATGGCTACTGCCGTCGGCGTGCTCGCGACCGGCCCGGCACAGGCCAAGGTAGAAGGGGACACTATTACCCTCGGCGCGGCGCTGTCGTTCACCGGCAAGTATTCCAGCAACGGCAAGCACACCAAGAACGGATATGAACTGGCCGTCAAGAAGGTCAACGAAAAGGGCGGCGTCACCGTCGGCGGCAAGAAATACAAACTCGCCGTCAAATACTATGACGATGAATCAACCCCGGCGCGAGGCGCCCAGTTGGTCGAGCGGCTGATTAAGCAGGACGGCATTCAGTTTATGCTGGGGCCGTATGGTTCCGGCCTGACCAAGGCCATGGCGCCGGTCAGCGAGAAATACGGCATCCCCATGGTTGAAGGCAACGGCGCTTCGCGTTCGCTGTTTAACAAGGGTTACAAGTACCTGTTTGCGGTGCTCTCCACATCCGAACAGTATCTTGCCGAATCAATCAATCTGGCGGCTCAGAACGCCGGCAAGATCGGCAAAAAGGCGGATGACATAAAAGTCGCACTGGCCATGGAGAACGATCCATTTTCGCAGGATATCCGCGCCGGCGTTTTGGATGACGCCAAGAAGTACAACATGAAAGTCATCATCGATGACAAGTTGCCCAAGGAACTGAACGACATGACGGCGACGCTGACCAAGGTCAAGGCGTTGAAGCCCGATATTCTGGTCGTTTCCGGCCATTCCAAAGGGGCCGCCCTGGTGATCCGTCAACTCGACCAGATGAAGGTCAACGTGCCGATGCTGGCGATCACCCATTGCGAAGCCGCCAAGATCCAGGACAAATTCCCCGGCAAGTCGGATTATACCCTGTGCGCGACCCAGTGGGCCGCCAGCATGGCTTATTCCGACAAGTGGTTCGGCACGGCGGCACAATACGCCGACCTGTTCCGGGCGACCTATGACGGCTATACGGTGGTACCTTATCAGGCCGCCGAATCGTCGGCGGCGGTGCTGGTTTATGTGGATGCCTTGCAGCGCGCCAAGTCATTAAGCCCGGCGGACGTTCGCGACGCCCTGGCGGCGACCGATATGCAGACCTTCTACGGCAATATAAAATTTGCCAAGGCCGGCAACAATACCGCCAAGCCGATGGCCCTGCGGCAGATCATTAACGGGAAATACGTCGTCGTGGCGCCCGCCAAATGGGCCGAAAAGCCCGTTGTATTCCCCATGCCGACCTGGGATAAACGCTAAATTTTGTGCGGACCAAAGGCTCGCCTTCGCCGGTTCCGGCGGGGCGGGCCGGGTCCCGTTTTATACCAAGTTGCAGAAAGAATGACCCATAGAGATCGTCACAGCAGTCCTTCG
>CAZZKE010000100.1:0-6822 GCA_964655005.1 uncultured Thalassospiraceae bacterium
TAGCTGACGGCGGTGTCGATACGCGCATTGGCCAGGTCGGCGCCACGGCGCAACCGGGCGACCAGCGGTTTGAGTTTCCTTTCCATCTGCCGCTGCATATAGCGGGCTGCCTGATTGGGTGAACTGACGATCACCGGCCCGATTCGCCTGGCTGCGGAATGCACCGCCCTTCGCAGGTCGGGCAGGTTGCGGGCCAGATTGCTGCGATACAGCGAGACATGACCGTTTTCGTGTTCCAGCACGGTCCTGTATTCGCAACTTCCCTTGCCGTAACGGCGGTCGATATAGACCTTGAATCCAGTATAGCCGACGGTGATGTCAAAGGTGTCGGGATAGGCGCACAATTTGTCGTCGGCGATGGGCAGCAGCTTGACCGAGGTGGCGATCTGGAACAGGAAACTAGACAGTGTCAGGCCAAGCGGTTTCCAGTTGCTGTTTTGCACGCCGCGGCTGCGGGATTTTTGTATCCTGACAAGATCATTGCGGCTGACACCGGTATTGTAGACGACACTGCCTTTGGGGTTTTGAATATTGATACTGACCGGCTGGGCCACCGCGGCGCAGACGGCGGTATTGTCATTTTCGGCACGGGCGGCGTAGCCGGTAACCGCCGACAGCAGTATGGCGAATAATCCAAATCCGGCATGGCGGAATGACGGGGTCATTCGGGGCCGTCGACCGGCGCCGAATTTTCCGGTTCGACCGGCTCCTCCGGGGCTGTTTCGGAATTGACCGGCGGCGCCGGATCGTTATCTGTTTTGGCCGCCGGCTCAACGGATTCGACCGGCTGGCCGGGGTCGGCGTTCCAAGGCAGTTCATACAGGGTGACCGTGCCGTCGAAACCGTTCATGGTGAAGCCGGGCCGGGCCGTAAAATCGAAGTTCTTGCCGCTGCACAGGCCTTTGACGGTGGCCGATACAAAGATTTGACCGGCTTCGGCCTTATCGACGATACGCGCCGCCATCTGTACGGTGGCGCCGAACAAATCGTCATCTTCGGCTATGGGTTCGCCGGCATTGATGCCGATCTTCAGGCCAAGCGGCAGGTCCGGATTGGCGGTGCTGTATTCGACGGCGCCTTTCTGTATCTCGACCGCCGCCTCGACGCCGTGCGAGGTCTTGGAAAATGAAGCCATGATGCCATCGCCGGTGTGTTTTATTTCCACGCCGTTGAATTTGTGCAAGGCGTCCCGGACCACCTTGTTATGGGCCCGCACGACCTGCTGGGCCAGGACATCCCCCAGGGCCTGGGTCATATTTGTGGAGCCGGCTATATCGGTGAACAGTACGGTTACCGGTCCGCTGGCTTTTTCGGCTGATTTGGGCTTGTTCCACTCGGTCAGCGCGGCGGTCATGGTGGCCGCGCTTCCGGGGTCATTCTCCAGATAGGCTATCATGGATCCGCGACCGGCCTGATACATCTGCATATATCTCGAATCGGCCAGCAGGTAGCCCTGTATTTTGTCGGCGAAGGCCCCGGCGTCGCGGTTCTTGAAGCCCATGAACTTGACGGCGTCACCGAGAATTTGCGATGCGGTGTTGCCATCAATGTCGCGGTCCCGGCACAGGGTTTCAATGGCTCCGGCGATAAACAGATTGATGCCGAACTTGTTGAAGTTGTCCATCGCCGCAATTTTGAGGTCGGAATTTTCCATGGAATCGGCCAGATAATCCATGACGAAGGCTTTTTGCTTTTTGACCCAGGGGGAATCTTCCCTTTCTTGTTCCTGTTCCTGAATGACTGCTTCCGCACCGTCGCCGGGTTCGGTGCTGATCCCGGCGGTGGCGCTGTCCTGCGGGTCCGGTTCGATTCTGTTTTTGTCTTCCGTGGTTCCGGCTTCCTTGCCGAAATCGACGCGGTCGGCCGGCTTGACCCGCGGCGGATATTTTTCCGGCTCCGGCTTGCTTGCCACCGGCGCGGCGCGGCGGCGGCGCGAAGAGGTGATTTTGGCCTTCGACAGGAAGGAAACACTCATCCAGACGACACTTAGGAAGAACGAACCAAATAACAGGACGTTGATGATATTGGCCTGGGTGGCGGCGCGGAATTTGGTTTCGCCGAGCCAGATGCCGCCCAGGCCGGAAACCGTGGCCGCGATAACCCCGCTGAACAGCACCACCATCAGCAATCTTACCACCAGCCGGAATAGCGAAAATGTCGCGGCGTCGGCGGAATCGGGATCATATTCCGCGATGTGCCTGGGAATTTCCTTGCCCGAGCGCATGTTACTGTTCTTGCCGGATTTCCCGGTCTTGCCTTTCGCCGGGATTTTTTTTGCGGCGCTTCTGGTCGCCGCCGGTCGGTTCTGCCGTTTAAGCCGGGCCTCCTGGGCGCCTTTGGGTTGTTCGCCCGCCAGATGGGAACTGGCATAGATGTTGTTCTCCCTGGCTTCACCCGACCGGCTGTCGGTTTCCTCGCGCACCACCTTGACGCCCTTGATCGTCGAAATTTTTTCCAGCGCCTTGGCGTCCCTGATCGCCTGGCCTTGCTGGTCATGGGGGTAACTGCCGTGGACTTCCCAGTGACCGTCCTGCAGCACCATTACCTCGAAATTAATATTGCCTGACGCCACGCCCCGCCTCTATTCCGATGTTAAATCGCCGCAGCCAAACGCCCCCGGCCCGCAACCCTTGCGTTCGGGCATATTCCGCACATCATAACTATCACAAATTTTTAGTCGATCAAAACAGCCGATGACGGGCCGGGGGTATCGCTAATTCTTGCGCAACAGGTTGACCCGCATGGGCTGGTCGAAAACCATGCCCTCGGCTGTTTTCTGGCCGAGTTTATCGAACAGGGACCTTATTTCATTTTCCCGGGCGGCGAAGACTTCTTTCAGATGTGGATTTATCACCGTTAAGCGCTCTTCCAGGATCGTGAAATCGGCGTAGCGGGCGGGATGGACGTAGGTGGTTTCCAGTTCTTCGGTAAGTCCATGCGCGCCGGCTGCCTTGATCGTCTGCAAGGCGCATTCCCGAACTTCCGTTTCGTCGTGCACCGGCTGCATCATCTCGAAATGCGGCCCGGCGGCTACCGGTTCGCAGACATAAACCTGGCCGCCGCTCTTCAATACCCTGGCGGCTTCGGCCATGGCCGTGTCCTGCTTGTCCGTATCGACGTGGTGCAGGCTGTTGAAAAAGACCACCAGATCCAGCTTGCCGTCATCGAACGGCAGGTCTTCGCCGACCCCTTCGGAATAAACCTCGTCGCCGACCGGTTTCGCCGAGCGGGCCTGTTCCAGCATCCGCAGATTACATTCCACGCCGATAATTTTTGCCCCGTGCCGGGCCATCAGCCGAACCAGCGAGCCATCGCCACAGCCGATATCGGCGACCTTGCGGCCCTTCAGATCGACCAGCGACGGCAGTACATCGGTATTGGTCTTGCGGTTTGCTTTCGGTGTTTTTTCAGTGGATTCCATGACCTGGCGCGTTTTCCTGTTTGTGTATGGCAGAGAGAGAGCGGTTGTAGCCGTACCGGCGGTGCAGTAAAAGTCTTTATTGATTTTCTTTCTGTGCTTTCCATCGGCAATGGTGTCGGCCCCGTATTCGGGCGGCGCACCGTTACGGGAAATAAAAATAGATGATAGAATGCCGAAAAACCCGTTTTCATGACGAAAAAGGTCACTTAGTTGATCTTCAAGGGCTTGTTTATGCCCCCGTGGCGCTGGGGACGGCCTTGCTACGCAAGGCATTTGGCTACCGCCCGAAGTATCCCAGCCTGTCCTTTCGCGCCATCGCCACGATCGACCAGTTGCTGCAACCGGACCATCGCTGCGTCGAATTCGGTTCGGGCATGTCGACACCATGGCTGGCGGCGCGGTGCGGCTTTCTTCTCAGCATCGAAAACAATAAAGACTGGCACCGCCGGGTCGACGCCATGATCGGCGGATCACGTTATTCCCATATTCGTTACGAAATGCGTGACGACGCCCGGTTCGCCGATCTTTCGGAATACGATGACGGTTTCTTCGATTTCGCGCTGGTCGATGGCTGGGACCGGCACGGGTGCGTGTTGTCGGTGGCGCCGAAAATCAGGCCGGGGGGATGGATATATCTGGACAACACCGACAAGGATATGACCCGTCCCGATGGCGATTTGCGCCGGGCCGAAGCGGCGTTACTGGAAGCGGTCAGAGAACGGGGCGGGTCAACCCGGTACTTCGTCGATTTCGCGACCGGCAACTTTTTCGTCGAACAGGGGGTGTTGGCCCGTCTTTGAAATCAGCCGGGTCCGGCGATCAGGCCGGTCAACCGCCAGTTATCCAGCTGCCGGGCCCGTTTGGCGGTAAATTCCCGGCCGCTTTCGTCGCGATCGGCGCCCAGGAACTGTTTCCTCCGCCGGCTTTCCAGCTTGGCCCGGCGCAGGGCCGCAAGCTGGCCCAGGCCGAGCGTCTTCCGGCCGTTGTTTTTCCAGGCCGCCAGTTGGCTGCGGCGTAATTGCCCGGGGTCGGCGGCGGCCGATGATTCAAGCCCGGCCTTGCGGCGGCGGTTCAGTTCGGCCATGCGGACATAATCCACGCGGGTGCTGGCGGCGCTGATACCCGCAGGCGCCGCCTTCGATGCCGCCGCCCGGCGCGCCGCGTTCCAGTGTTTCAAAACTTTCAGCTTATAGGCCCGCGCCCGTTCGGGCCGGGTCGAATGATAGAACGCGGCGGCCTGGGTCCATGACTTGGTCGATTGGTATAGTTCCTTCAGATAGGACGCGGCGTAGGCCGTGTTGGCTTCCGGGTCCAGTGCCTGCCGGTCGCTGGCGAAGGCGCCGCCGTGGTAAAACAGGTTGATCTGCATGCAGCCGACATCGATATTGCCGATGCCGCGCCGGCGCAATTCTGCTATGTAGTCCAGCGCCGCCTGCCGGTTCGGGAAAAAACGGCCCTGGCCCAGGGCCGTAACGGTCCAGGGCCAGGCAAATGTTGCCCGTTCGGCGTCGTCCCAGCGGCCCGTTTCGGCCAGCGAAATGGCTTTCAGCAAGTTCCTGGGAATACCCATGCGCCGTTCCTGCCGGGCGGTCTGGGTATCGCAAATTCGCCAAGCGTTTTCAAGGTGTTGCCCGGCGCTGGCCGGGTTCGGAAAAGGCCCCGCCATAAGCCCGGCCACCGTCGCCATCAGAGCAAGTAAACGTCCCATGTTTCGACCACCTGAGTTAGTGCCTGACGGGTAAGTAGCAAGGGTTGTGCCAATATCTATCGGGGCAGCGTTTCGTCGCCTTCACCCAAGGCCCGCTGCATGATTACCTGATCGACCCATTGGCCGTGCTTGAAGCCGACGGCGGCGACGGTGGCGCGGTGGACGAAGCCATGCCGGGTGTGCAGGTTGATGGATCCCAGGTTGGCGCTGTCGCCGATGATCGCCACCATTTGCCGATACCCGAGCCCGTTGCACCTGTCGATCAGGTCGGCCAGCAACTTGCCGCCGATTCCCCGGCGGAAGTGCCCGACCGCCACATAGACGCTGTTTTCCACCGTATAGCGATAGGCCGGCCGGGGCCGATAGGGGCCAGCATAGGCATATCCCCTGACGGTTCTTTCGGCCACCGCCACGGTGAACGGATAGCCGCCGCCGCGCAGGGCGGCGAAGCGGTGCATGATTTCGGCGATATCGGGTGGCGTTTCCTCGAAGCTGGCCAGCCCGTGCAAGACATGGTGGGCATAAATTTCCTGCACCGCGACCAGATCGTTTTCGCGGGCCTCGCGGATGGTAACGGTCATGACCCGGCCAGTATTTCCGGGTCGATGCGGCATATATCCGCGACCAGTCGGCGGATGTTGGCTTGCAGCGGTGGCAATCCGGGGCCGCGTTCGACGCGCAATTCGTCCATGTACAGCGCCCGGTTTATCTCTATCTGCAAGGCGTGCCGGCCCTTGTCCGGTCGCCCGTACCGGGATGTGGTGTGGCCGCCGGCATAGGGCGCGTTGCGGGTCACCACGTAGTCCATGGCCTTAAGGGCGCGTTCGACATGGCCGGTCACGCGGTCATCGCATGATGAACCGTGGCGGTCGCCAAGCACAAAATCGACGCGGCGAAAACCCGGGTCGCGGTCCATCGGCCCGCCGATTGACGGCATCGAATGGCAATCGATCAGCAGGTAGCCGCCGAACCGGTCGGCGGCCTCGTCAAGCAATTCCTGCAAGGCCAAATGATACGGCATGTACAGGTTTTCGATGGCCGCCTTGGTCCGCTCGAAATCCTGCTTGCCGGCATAGATGTTTTCGCCGCTGGCCACTACCCGGGCCAGGGTGCCCAGCCCGGCCTCGATTCGCGGCGAACTTGTATTGACATAATCGGGTAGCGGGCCTTGAAACATTTCCGGGTCCAGCTCGAATGCCTCGCGGTTGGGGTCGATATAGGCGCGGGGAAAATGGGCCAGCAGCAGCGGCGCCCCGAGTTGCGGAACGCAGGAAAAAATTTCATCGACGAAGGCGTCTTCCGAACGCCGCAGGCTCAACGGATCGAGCCTGGAAGCCCGGCGGAATTCATCGGGGTAACATCGGCCGCTGTGCGGCGAGGCGAACACCAGCGGTGCCCGCCAGTTACCGGGGCGGCGAATTTCGACCGATTGCCGGTCGGGCCTGGCCGGGTCGGTGATGTTCAAGGGGCACGGGTCCTGCTTATATTTTCGCCTGGCCCGGATACTAGCGCCATAAGGTCCGCCCGGAAAGGGTTGCCAAGCGGGGCGGATGGGATTAAAACGCGGTTCCCCGGCGGCGCTTGGACGCCGCCGCAAGGGCGCGTAGCTCAGCGGGAGAGCACCTCGTTGACATCGAGGGGGTCACTGGTTCAATCCCAGTCGTGCCCACCATGGAGAACCCCCGGGAAACCG
>CAZZKE010000101.1:0-6709 GCA_964655005.1 uncultured Thalassospiraceae bacterium
TAATGTAGACGCCCCGGCCTTGCCATCAAATTTTTCCGGATGTAGTTTTCGGCCAGCTACGAAACATGCTGAATTCAGGAGAAAAAAACATGGCGACAACCGCCCGTCCACGGCGCAGCGTGCTTTATATGCCGGGCTCCAACGCGCGCGCCCTTGAAAAGGCCAGGGGGCTGCCTGCCGATGGCCTGATCCTCGATCTGGAAGACGCCGTCACCCCGGACGCCAAGGAAGCTGCCCGCTCGCAAATTATCGACGCCCTGGCCCAGGGCGGTTACGGGCGGCGGGAACTGGTGGTTCGGGTCAACGGCCTGGATACTCCCTGGGGGCGTGACGACCTGACGGCCATGGCGCAGGCCGGGGCGGATGCCATTTTATTGCCCAAGGTCGATGGCGCCGCCATGGTCGGGGAAGCCGAAAAGCTGCTGGTGAACGCCGGCGCCCCCGAAGACCTGGCCATCTGGTGCATGATGGAAACGCCGCTGGGCATTCTCCATGCCGAGGAAATTGCCTTTTCGTCGCCCCGGCTGGGCGGCCTGGTGATGGGCACGTCGGACCTGGCCAAGGACCTGCACGCCGCCCATACCCGGGAAAGATTGCCGATGTTGACCGGCCTGGGATTGTGTCTGCTGGCCGCCCGGGCCGCCGGTCTGGCCATAATGGATGGCGTTTATCTGGATTTGGCCGACGATGAGGGCTTTCGGGATTCCTGCACCCAGGGCGTCGAGCTGGGGTTCGACGGCAAGACCCTGATTCATCCCAAGACCATCGCAGCCGCCAATTCGGCGTTCGCCCCAAGCGCCGCGGAAGTGGCATGGTCGCGCAAGATCATCGCCGCCCACGCGGCGGCGGAAAAGGAAGGCCTGGGCGTACTGCTTGTCGATGGCAAGCTTATCGAAAACCTGCATGTGCAAAACGCCGGGCGGCTGGTCCTGATGGCCGAAGCCATCGCCGAAATGGAAGGGGCTACCGAATGAGCAGTAAAACCAACAGCGGTAATTTTTTTGAAGATTTCCGTCTCGGTCAGGAAATCGTCCACGCCACGCCACGGACCATAACCGAAGGCGACACGGCGCTGTATACGGCGCTTTACGGCAGCCGTTTCGCCGTGCCTTCGTCGGACATGTTCGCCATGTCGCTGGGCTATCAGGGGGCGCCGGTCGATGACCTGCTGGTCTTTCATATGGTGTTCGGCAAGACCGTGCCCGATATCTCGCTGAACGCGGTGGCCAACCTGGGCTACGCGGCGGGGCGGTTTGCCGGCGCCGTCTATCCCGGCGACACCCTGCGCAGCGTTTCCCGGGTGATCGGATTGAAGGAAAACTCGAACGGTAAAACCGGCGTCGTCTACGTCCATTCCACCGGCCTGAACCAGCGCGACGAACCGGTGCTTGATTACGTGCGCTGGGTTATGGTCAACAAGGGTGACGTATCGGCGGCGCCGCCGGAAACCGTAATTCCCGACCTGGATCCCTATGTCGGCGAAAAGGAATTGCTGGTCCCGGACGGCCTTGACCTGACCGGCTATGACACCACGCTGGCGGGTAGCGATCTTTTGTGGGGGGATTACGAAGCCGGCGACAGGATCGATCATCTGGACGGCATGACCATCGAAGAAGCCGACCACATGATGGCGACCCGGCTCTATCAGAATACCGCCAAGGTCCACTTCAACCAGCACAGCCAGGGGGCCGGGCGGTTCGGTCGCCGTATTGTCTATGGCGGCCATGTCATCAGTCTGGCCCGGGCGCTGTCGTTTAACGGCCTGGCCAACGCTTTTCGCGTTGCCGCCATTAACGGCGGTACGCATGTGGCCCCGACCTTTGCCGGCGATACCATTTACGCCTGGACCGAAGTATTGGGGAAAACGGCCCTGCCGGACCGCCGGGACCTGGGCGCCCTGCGTTTGCGCACGGTGGCGACCAAAAATCAGGACTGCGCCGCCTTCCCCGACCGGGACTCTGACGGCAAGCCCGATCCCAGCGTGGTGCTGGAACTGGATTACGCGGTGCTAATACCAAGGATCACTGATAAAGACCCATTGAGATAACCGCGACGGCGGCTTTCCATGGCTCTCGGTCGGCGTCACGCCCGCCTGGCGATGCCCGGCATCGCGGCGGCGGGCATTCCTTGCCGAAAACCATGGAAAGCCGTCTCAATGGGTCTTTATCAGTGATCCTTGGTATAATGCCGACTTGAAGTTTTTTTTATGGAAAGAAAGCGCACACAGAAAAAGGCGTCAGGTTCACGAATCCTGGGAAATCCGCGAATCGCACCGCCGAAGCGGCGCTCCTGACGCCTCTATCTGGAGCCGGCCAGGCTCCGCACACCCGAAAGCCGGTTTCCCGGTATCGCCACTCACCTATCAAACGTACCCTGGGCAGAGAATCGCCTGTTCGGTCAATGGCTCAGGGCCACTCGTTAAAACGGCCCATCGACGACGTTTCGGCGTCCCCGGCGCTGCGGACCGAAAAGAAACGACCCGTCTGAAGCCAAGGCCCCACGCCGGTCACTTCCTGGGGCCCTAAAGCCCCGGAACGGATCATGGCCCTGGGGCCGAAACCCCGGAACCGCGCCCGGTTGTAAACAACCCGGCCTTCCGTTCCCCGTTGCGCCCGGCGCCGGTCGAAACCCGCCTCCGGTCGCAGTCTCCAGCCCCTGCCCGACTCCACCAGGGAAGCCCGACCGGCACTAAAGACGTCCGCCTCACCTGAATGAGGCCGCCTCGACGCCAGCGCCGCCCCAGTCCCCTGAAACCGGATCGAAATCCGATCACAAGCACCTGCCGGCCACCGTCCCGGCCAATCCCGTCGGCGCAAGCGCCACCGGGTCTGGCGGGGCGACATTCCCTCAGGGTCCGATTCCATCCCGTTCCGAAGAGCGGAGCGAAAACGGGACCCCGAATTCCCGTCGCGTCGACACTTTCGTGTGCAGGGATATGATCGGAATATTTGCTTGGCCTTTCAACGTGAATATGGCCGGTCAATCGCTTTTTCTGTGAGTAAAAATCCGGTCTTTGCACAACTGGCCCACACCTTATCCACATTCTTGCGCACATACGTTTTCCAGTATTCAGTAAAAACAGTAAGTTGGAGTAAATCAGGTTTTTATTAATTAGAAAAATCTAATAAAAACCTTCCGGCGGCGTATCCGGCCCGATTGGATATTTAACAATGACCGGCTGCCGCTACCTTCGTTGACTTGCCGGCGACTTGGGAGTAAACGGGTTCAAGTCCAATCAAACGATATCTGAGTATGACAACAGGTAAAATAACAAGACAAAGACCCCTGTCACCGCATCTACAGGTCTACCGGCCGCAGATTACTTCCGTGCTGTCGATTCTTCATCGCATCATGGGCGTGGCCATGGTTGGCGGCGCCGTTTTGCTGATCTACTGGCTGGCCGCCGCCGCCTATGGCCCGGAACCGTTCGCGCGGGCCAATGCGCTGCTGGCCACGTGGTTCGGGCGGCTGGTGTTGTTCGGACTGACGTTTTCGCTGTTCTTCCACCTCGGCAACGGCATCCGTCATCTGGCGTGGGATTCGGGGTTCGGCTTCGAATTGCCGGCGCTGCGGGCCAGCGGCCTGGCCGTCGTCATCTTCGCCCTGGTCCTGACCCTGCTGACCTGGATCGCCGCCTATGCCCGGACGGGCGCATTTTAAGGGGATACCGCCGATGGATATGAGTTCTCCCCTGGCCCGCGCCCGTGGCCATGGCGCATCGAAAGAAGGCGGCGCCCTGCACTGGTGGGCGCAGCGGCTGACTTCGGTGGCGATGGTCCCCCTGGCGCTGTGGTTTGTGGTCTCGGTAGTCGGCCTGATCGGTGCCGATCAGGTGGCTTTTAAGGAATGGATCGGCCAGCTTGGCAACCTGCTGCTGATGTCGCTTTTCATCGTTACCATGTTCAGCCATCTGGGCCAGGGCATGCAGGTGGTGGTCGAAGACTATGTCCATTCCGAAGGCGTCAAGGTGGCGGGCCTGCTGGCGATCAGGGGTTTCGTGTATCTGGGCGGCGCTTCCTGCCTGCTTTCAATATTTATCGTTGCATTCGGAAATTGACCGGCATGGCTGCTCCCGCGTACGAAATCATCGAACACACCCACGATATTCTGGTCATCGGGGCCGGCGGGGCCGGTCTGCGCGCCACTCTGGGGATGGCCGATGCCGGGCTGAAGACGGCCTGCATCACCAAGGTCTTCCCGACCCGCAGCCATACCGTCGCCGCCCAGGGCGGCATCGGCGCGTCGCTGGGCAACATGGCGGAAGACAACTGGCGCTGGCATATGTACGACACGGTCAAGGGCTCCGACTGGCTCGGCGATCAGGACGCCATCGAATACATGTGCCGCGAGGCGGTTTCCGCGGTCTACGAACTGGAACATTTCGGGGTGCCGTTTTCGCGCACCGAAGACGGCAAGATCTATCAACGCCCCTTCGGCGGTCACATGCGCGATTACGGCGAAGCCCCGGTGCAGCGGGCCTGTGCCGCCGCCGACCGCACCGGCCACGCCATCCTGCATACGCTGTATCAGCAGTGCCTCAAGCGCGGCGCCGAATTTTTCGTCGAATACGTGGTTATCGACCTGATAATGGATGCCGAGGGCGAATGTCAGGGCGTGATCGCCTGGAATCTGGATGATGGCTCGATCCACCGTTTTCGCGGTCGCAAGACGGTGCTGGCCACCGGTGGTTACGGGCGGGCCTATTTCTCGTGTACCTCGGCCCATACCTGCACCGGCGACGGTAACGGCATGATCGCCCGCGCCGGCCTGGCCTTGCAGGATCATGAATTTGTCCAGTTCCACCCGACCGGCATCTACGGCGCCGGTTGCCTGATAACCGAAGGGGCGCGCGGCGAGGGCGGCTATCTGACCAATTCCGAAGGCGAACGTTTCATGGAACGATACGCCCCTTCGGCGAAGGACCTGGCTTCCCGCGATGTAGTCAGCCGGGCCATGACCATTGAAATTCGCGAGGGTCGCGGCGTCGGCCCCGACAAGGATCATATCCACCTGCATCTGGAACACCTGGGTGAGGCGTTGCTGTGGAAACGACTGCCGGGAATTACCGAAACCGCCAAAATTTTCTCCGGCGTTGACGCCGCCCGTGACCCCATTCCGGTGCTGCCGACGGCGCACTACAACATGGGCGGGATTCCGACCAATTATCATGGCGAGGTACTGCGTCCCACGGCCAGCGATCCCGATGCGGTGGCGCCCGGCCTGATGGCGATAGGCGAATGCGCCTGTGCTTCCGTGCACGGCGCCAACCGGCTGGGCACCAATTCCCTGCTTGATATCGTCGTTTTCGGTCGCGCCGCCGCCCTCCGCGCGGCGGCGACCATTACCCCGGGGGAAACCTTGAAACCGCTGCCGGCCGGTTCCGCCGATTTTGCGCTGACCCGGCTGGACCGTCTGCGGCATGCCGATGGGGAACGTAAAACCAGCGACATCCGCCTGGACCTGCAACGCACCATGCAGCGCGACGCCGCCGTTTTCCGCACACGGGAAACCATGGAGGAAGGCCGCGACAAGGTCGATGCCATTCGCCGGTCTATCGACCGGATCGAAGTCAGCGATCATTCCCTGATCTGGAATTCCGATCTGGCCGAAGCTTTGGAGCTGGAAAATCTCGTAGCCTGCGCCCAGGCGTCCATTCATTCCGCCGTGGCCCGCCAGGAAAGCCGTGGCGCCCATGCCCGCGAAGACTTTCCCGACCGCGACGACGAGACCTGGATGAAACACAGCCTGGCCTGGATCGATGATAAAGGTCAGGTCAGCCTGAGCTACCGCCCGGTTCATACCTGGACACTGACCGACGAAGTCGATTATATCGAGCCTAAGGAACGGGTGTACTGATGGTCGAATTCAACCTGCCGGCGGGCTCCGAAGTGCGGCCCGGCCAGACCCACAAGGCCGCCGAAGGCGCGGGCAATATTCGCAATTTCAGGATTTACCGCTACGACCCCGACAGCGGCGATAACCCGCGCCTGGACACTTACCAGGTCGATCTCGACCGTTGCGGCCCCATGGTCCTGGACGCCCTGATAAAAATTAAAAACGAAATGGATTCGACCCTGACTTTCCGCCGTTCGTGCCGGGAAGGGGTCTGCGGCAGTTGCGCCTTTAATATAGACGGCGTCAATACCCTGGCCTGCACCAAGCCGATCGCCGATATCAGGGGCGATGTTAAAATCTATCCACTGCCGCACATGCCGGTGGTCAAGGATCTGGTGCCGGACCTGAGCATCCCGTACGCCCAGTACACATCGATAAAACCGTGGCTGGTGGCCGACAGTCCGGCCCCCGACGGCGAACGCCGGCAAAGCCCGCAGGAACGCGAACGCCTGGACGGTATGTGGGAATGTATTTTGTGTTTCTGCTGTCAGACCAGTTGCCCCAGTTACTGGTGGAACGGCGACCGCTATCTTGGCCCCGCCATACTGTTACAGGCCTACCGCTGGATCGCCGACAGCCGCGACGAGGCGACCGGCCAGCGGCTGGACGATCTCGACGATCCGTTCAAGGTTTTCCGTTGCCACACCATCATGAACTGCACCAACACCTGCCCCAAGAGTCTGAATCCGGGTCAGGCCATCGCCCATATCAAAAGCGCCCTGGCCAGTCGTCTTTAGTTCATATCAATGATCCTTGGTATTATACCAAATTGCAGAAAGAATGACTCATAGAGACGGCCTCACAAGCCTTTTGG
>CAZZKE010000102.1:0-6177 GCA_964655005.1 uncultured Thalassospiraceae bacterium
TGATCCGCATGCTGTACCGCCTGCGCCGCAACAACCAGCGCTGGCGCAAATACGCGACCATGCTGATAAACGAAAACCGCTGGCGGGCGCAGCGCTATGGCCTGGGGGAAGGATTGCTGGATTTCGGCCGGGGCGAAATCGTGCCGTTCGCCGAACTGATCGGCGAACTGCTGGATTTGATCGGCGAAGACGCCCGGGCGCTTGGTTGCGAACGCGAAGTCCTGCGGGTTACCGATATCCTTGAAGGCGGCACCAGCGCCCATCGCCAGATCGCCGTGTACGACAAGGTAATCGGGGAAGGCGGATCACAACTTCAGGCCTTGCAGGCGATCGTCGATATGTTGATAGAGGACACCGTCAGGGGGCTTGATATTGGCTAGATGTGTTCTATGTTGCCTGCCTTCTGAACAACAATGGACGATGGAGAAATAAATGGCCGATGTGGGTGGTGTGGCGGCGGACCGGTTGCGGTCGCTGGTCGAGAGGATCGAGCGACTGGAAGAAGAAAAAGCGGCGCTGGCCGCCGATATCAAGGAAGTTTATGCCGAAGCCAAGGGCGGCGGATTCGATATCAAGACCCTGCGTCAGATCGTCATCCTGCGCAAAATGGACCAGGCCGATCGTCAGGAGCGGGACGAAATGCTGGAACTGTACAAACGGGCGCTCGATATCCGGTAAAAAATCAGGGCAATTTCGTTATACCAGATCGCGCTACATCGCCCTTAAACCGGCGACGAAGCGTGCAAATATTTCGCTCAGGGCCTGATTCATGGCGACCACGGCGTCGCCGACGCTGCCGCTGGCCGCCGCCTGTTCGACCCGATAGCTATCGAGAAATATCAGCTTGCCGGTCCTGTCTTCAAGCAGCGCCAGTTCCAGTTCCAGCACGGCGCTGGGCCGGGGGCCGGCAATTTTTTCCAGCCGCTTGATCTTGCCGATCAGGGCGTAGCGGGCGTTGCCGCGAAGTTCCGGGGTAACGACGGTATCGGCAATGCCGGTCTGGCGCAGGTAATCGACCAACTGGTCGCGCAGCATGACAACCGGCGGTTCGGTCCACATATGGTAATGATATTTACGCACCTGATTGGGTTTTTCACTGTCGGAATAGACTATCGGCCGGCTGGCGATCAGGCCGTCGGCGACGAAACGTTCAACTTCTATACCGCCCGAAAACAGCGCCTTGTCCCCGCCCTGCGGCTGGCTCGCCTGCAGACGGTAAAAGTTGTCCTTGGGCAATTCCGGCTGGGAACACGCCCCAAGCAGAAACACCATGGCCAGCGCGGCCGCCATAACCGGCCATCCCGGTCTTGCTTGCATTGCCGTCATCGCGTTCCCTCTCCCCTCTTTAGTTCGCCGCTTCGTCTGCCGGCGGCGTACCGCCCAGCAACAGGCCCGGATTTTGGCGGATCTGGCGGCTGAATTCATACATGTTACGCGACGCCCCTTCCATGTTCTGATTGATGGAATCAATGCGGCGGGCCAGCGAGTCGGTAATGTAGCGGATATCCACCAGGGAATCGTTGACGTTATCCTGATTGCGGGCAATCAAGGTATCCATATTACCGATCAGGGCATCCAGTTCGGAAGACAGTTCCGTGAAGTTGACCGCGGCGGCGTCCATATTTTGCAACAAATCCACTATGACCATGCGGGTTTCCGGGGTCAGTATTTCGCTTAGTTCCTTACTGGAACGGTTGATGCTGTCGGTGAAATCCTCGATGTTGTTGGCTATCCGGGGTACTCTCGCCGATAGTTCTCCGACCAGCTTGACCATATCGCCGACCAGCGTTTTACCATCCCCTTCCATAATATCGCCGAAGTTGCCGGCCGCCCGGTTGATGGTTTCCAGCAACGGCGTCAGGTTGGCAATCAGCGGGCGGATGTCCTTTTCGGCGATGGAACCGATTTCACCGGCCACGGACGAAACCATGGCGAAGATATCGGAGGCTTCCTCGCCGGTCACCTCGGCCCCGGGTTGCAGCGCCGTTTCGCTGCTGCCGGCACGGATCGACAGGGTGATCGCCGACAGCAGACCCGGCGCCTCGATCTTGCCGACGCTATCCTTCGGTATCCGCCATCCCTGCTGGACTTCGAAAACAACCCGGAAGCGCATCAGCGCACCATCCGATTCCGGGATCACCTCTTCGACCTGGCCAATGGGATAGCCTTCGTAGACGACCTGGGTACCGAACTTGACGCCGGTGACGTTTCGATAAACGGCATAATACGTATCCGTCGCCCCGGTGCGCCCGGCCAGCATGGCCATGGATACGATAAAGCCGACCGCCATGGCCAGTACGAACGAGCCGACAATCAGATAGTTTATTTTGTTATTTCTCATAACGTGGCATCCCCCACACTTTCTTCCTGACCCAGCAACCGCTGAAGGTATTCGTCCGGATCGACAGTATCGTCTTCGGGTCTGCGGTTGAGCAGGTTTTGTATACGTTCGCTTTTGCTGTCGCGAAGTTCGTCGATGGTGCCGATGAACAGGATTTTTCCACGGTCGAGCACGGTGACCCGGTCGGCGATTTTAAACACGCTTTCCAGTTCATGGGTAACAACGACGACGGTCATGCTCATGGCATCGCGTAATTTCAAAATAAGATTATCGAGCGCCGAGGCGACGACCGGGTCAAGGCCGGCCGAAGGCTCGTCGCAAAACAGCAGTTTCGGATCCATAATAACGGCGCGGGCAAACGCCGCGCGCTTTATCATGCCACCCGACAGTTCGGCCGGCATCAGGTTTTCGAAACCGGCCAGATCGACCACTTCCAGTTTCATCCGGGCCATGATTTCCATGGTCGTCATATCCAGTTCGGCATGTTCATACAGCGGCAGCATGATATTTTCGCCGACCGTCATGGAACTGAACAGGGCGCCGCCCTGAAATGCGACGCCGATTTTCTTGCGCAGGTCGAACATTTCCTTTTGGCTAAGGCTGTCGATATCATGGCCAAGCAGTCTAATGGTGCCGGAAGTCTGATGTTCCAACGCCATAAGATAGCGCAACAGGGTGCTCTTGCCGGAACCGCTGCCACCCATGATAACCATGATCTCGCCTTCGTTTACGTTCATCGAGACGTCATCCAGTATCTTGCGGGTCCCGTAATGGGTGACCAGATTTTCCACCTCTATTACCTTTTCCGGTATATCGGCCATATCCAGCTGCTCCCTAGCGCGTCGCCATGAAGGCGAACAGCATGTCGGTGACGATGATCGCCGAGATGGATTGCACGACGGACCGGGTCGTCACCTTGCCGACGCCCTCGGCGCCGCCGGTTACCGAGGCCCCGTTGATAACCCCGATAACGCCGACCAGAATGGCAAACAGGACACTTTTCCCGATGCCCTGAAACAGGTCGTCGAGCGACAGAATATTGATTGTCTGATCGAAATATGCGGCGAGACTTATGCCCAGATCGGCATTGATATAAAGCCCGGCGCTGGTCAGGCCGACAAACATGTTAAACATGGTCAGCGCCGGCACCATCACCACCATGGCGACCAGCGACGGCACTACCAGGAATCGCACCGGGTTGATGCCCATTACCTTGAGAGCATCGATTTCCTGGCTGATCTTCATGGTGCCGAGGCGGGCGGCCAGGGCCGATCCGGAACGACCGGCAATCAGGATGCCGGTTATAAGCGGCGCGAATTCGCGGACCACCGAAAAGGCGACGCCGTAGGTCACCTGGCTTTCGGCGCCAAAGATACGCAGCATGTAAATGCTTTGAATCGCCAGCATGGCGCCGATGGTGCCGCCCAGCATGGCGATGATGGGAACCGCCTTGATGCCGATTTCCATCATCTGCGCGACGATGGCGCCCGGGCGCACCGGCTGTTTCAGGCTTGGCCCGATGAACAGCCAATACAGGCTTTCGGCCAGCAATACGCCGCCATTGCCGACTTCCTCGATGGTCGATATCGTCCACCGGCCTGTCTTGTCGATCAGCCCGAAGGTAGCATCGGCGACTTTATTATTGGCGATCATGTTCAACCGACCCCCTCGATTCCAGCATCGATGGAAATATAGATCGAAAACACCTTGTCCAGACGGGCCAGCTGCAACACTCGCAGCGCCGCTTCGCTGACCGACACCAGGGCCAGGTCCGAACCGCCCTTGCGCGCCAGTTGCAGGGATTCAACCAGCGAGGCGATGCCGGAACTGTCGATATAGCTGACCCTGGACAAATCGACCAGCACCGGCTTTTTGCGGGCGACGCATTCAAGCAGGACCTTGCGCGCGTCCGGCGAGGTATGGATATCGACATCCCCCTCAAATCCGGCGATAACGACGTTTCCCTGTACGATTATTTCGTGTTTCATGGTTTCTTCCCGTATTGCCTGTCTAATTATCCGTCAGGAAATTCTTTTTTTCATTCGCAGCAAGTTACCGGTGCCGTCCGGCGGCGGTATGAATTCGACTTCATCCATCACTTCCCGGATGAAATGGGTGCCCAGTCCGCCGGGACGGATATCGTCCAGATTGCGCGGCTTGATCTTCGATACGTCCACTTTTTCCGCAAAATCGCGCAAGTGCAAGACGATATCATTATTTTCCCGGCTGATATCCAGCACCATCTGGCCGTTGGGCGAGCCTTTATAGGCGTGACGGATCACGTTCTGGCAGGCTTCGTCGACCGCGATAACGATATCCCGCGCCGTCGGCTCGCCGCAACCGCACAACATCGATGTGTCGAACACCGCGTTACGCACCAGTTTCAGACGATCCGGCTGGGATCTGAATTTCAGATGCAGGACGATTTCTCCGGATTCTTCGGCGGCCTTCGACGGCCCGGCACCGGGCCCCGATTGCCGGTCCATGGCGGGTGCAACATCATCGATCACCAGCAGTGTCAGGTCATCGCGCAGCGCCGTTCCGGCCTGGTTGATACGCGAAACCACCGCCTGCAAACGCACCGAAGCCAGCTCGCCGCGGTTATCTACCAGAATTCGTTTAAGACCGTCTGTCTGCATTTCACTGCCATCTTCCAGATAGCCCTCGGTGATGCCATCGGTGAAGACGTACAGGGAACCGCCGCCCAGGAATATTTCGATTTCCGGGATTTCGTCGCCGGAAATCAGCGTCGGCGAGATGCCAAGCGGCGGCGCCTCGGCCGGAAAATCGATAAAAGAGCCATCGGCGCCGTGCAGCAAGGGCGGTTCGTGACCGGCGTTGGCCATCCGGACCGAACCGTGACGGGGATCATAGATACCGCCGATCATGGTCACGAACATGCCACGGGTTACGGTTTCGCATATTTCCTCGTTAATCAGCGACAGCAGCCGCCCCGGCTGGTGAATGGTTTTGCCCAGACATCGATAAAGGCTGGCGGTCTTGGCCATCAGCAGCGCGGCATTCATGCCCTTGCCCGAAACATCACCCAGATTGAAGCAGATGCGGCCGTCTTCGAGAGGGAAAAAATCGAAAAAATCCCCGGACACGGTACGCGCCGGTATGTTGACGCCATGCACCGGAGAAGTCTCGTCGGGTGCTTCCGGCAGCAGGCCGCGCTGAATTTCGGCGGCCAGTTCCAACTCTCGCTTTACCAGTTCCTGTTCAACCAGGGCTTCGGCCATGCGGGCGTTGAGCACGGCCAGCGCCGCCGAGGTGCCAAGCGTTTGCAGCAGATGCAGGTCGTCATCATCGAACAAGCCGTCGCCGCCGGCCTTGTTTACCAGTTCGATGGCGCCGATGCGTTCATCCTTGACGCTTAGCGGCGCACACAGAATTGATTTGGTGGTGAAGCCGGTCTTGGCGTCGACCGCGTTCTGGAAATTGGGATCCCTGGCGGCGTCCCGGACGATGGCCGGGGTGTTTTTCTGGACGCAACGCCCGACGATACCTTCGTCGCTGGCCAGCGTCAGTCCGGTTATTTCGGTGGTTCCGGTACATGCCGTGCAGCGCAGCACGCTGCCGTCCTGCTCCAACAGGAACAAGGCCCCGGCCTCGGCCCCGACATATTCGGTAATGCGCTGGATTCCCTTCAGAAGGGTCGCTTCCAGGTCCTGTGATGCGGCGAAGTCCCGACCCATTTCGGACAGCAGTTCGAGCCCACCGGAGACTCCTTTCGGGTCGGGCCGTTTAATCGCATTCAAGGAGACTGAATCATCCATGCCAATTCTGGTAGTTCATTTGCCTGTTAAATACTTCATACCATACTGGACCGGTAT
>CAZZKE010000103.1:0-6125 GCA_964655005.1 uncultured Thalassospiraceae bacterium
CGTTAATTCCGCCGCCTATAACGGCTAGGTCGTAGCTTTTGACGGTCACCCGTTCGACTCCGGTTTAATACCAAATTGCAGAAAGAATGGCTCATTGAGACGGCTTCACAAGCTTTTTGGACGTTGTTACCCACGGCCTACCCCGCGTGCACCGCGCCGTCGGCCCCTAGCCAAAAGGCTTGTGAGGCCGTCTCAATGGGTCTTTATCAGTGATCCTTGGTATAAGCGGTTCCGGGCCGGTCGCCGCAGGTACATGCCCATACCCAGCACGGTCATGACGATTTCATCGTGCTGGTTGCTGACTTCCATCAGCGATTTGACGATGCCCCGGTCGGGTTTGCTTTTCGATGGGATGACGGCGTTGATATGGGCTCGTGCGGTGATCGTATCGCCGGGCCGGACCGGCTTCAGCCAGCGCACCTGATCGACGCCCGGCGACCCCATGGACGACGAACCCGTTATATAGCCATCGACCATCAGCCGCATCATTACCGAAACCGTATGCCAGCCGCTGGCGATGATGCCGCCATAGACCGAACGGGCGGCGGCTTCCCGGTCGATGTGAAAGGGCTGGGGGTCGAATTCGCTGGCGAAGCGGATGATTTCAGCCTCGCTGAAGGTATAGCTACCGCATTCCAGGACCGCGCCTTCGCGAAAGTCTTCCAGGTAGCGGGTAATTTTTTTATCGGTCATCGTAACCGTGTTTCCCTTTCTTGTGACCCGAATGACCTGGCCTTTTCGCGGAATTCCTCGGGTAACGGGATCGATTTGCGCTTGTTCAGGTCAAACAGCACGGCGGTTACTTCGACGGTCGCGGTAGTCTCACCGGATGTGGCGTCGCTCAGATGGTGGCTGAAACGGAATGTTTTTTCCCGGGTTTCCAGGAACCGGCTGTGGGCTTCCACCGGCGTGCCGACGGCCATCGGTCGATGATAGCGGATATGGTAATCGAGGGCCGCCGAGCCGATGTCATGTTCCATGCGCCAGGCCAGATCGGCCCCCATGTGGGTAAAGAAATGCATGGCGGCGTCCGAGACGCAGGAAATAACGAAGGCTGGGGTTGCCACACCGCTATTGCCGACTTCCCAGGAATTGACCGCCCGGCGGCAGGTGACGACCGTGTTCGCCGGTAATTCTTCCGCCAACCGCGGACCGCTGAGCGGTCGGGGCGGCGGGAAGGCGTCGTCGGTGGCGACGGCGAAGGTTTCGGCCTTATCGCGCACCGGACCGGTCAGGGCCAGGGTTCCGCCTTCAACGATGTGCCATAACCGGGCGACGGTTTCGAAGCGGGCGGCGACGGCGCCGGTTTCCGCATTCAACATCAGCGACGCTATATGTAGTTGTTCGCCGTCAATTTTCCTGATCCCCGAACGCATCACCAGCACGTCGCCGGCATAAAGCTCGCGTTCGAACAGGATCCGCTCGGTAGCCGGAAAGAAGTTGCTTGCCAGTCCCAGCAAGGCCCCGATCCGGGCCAGGGACTGGCTGTTCTTCTGCATATAAAATTGTACGTTCATGTGCCGCATCTGATCGCATTCGGCGGCATTCACCCGGCCCCGCCAGGTCACTTCGCCGCCTTGATCGGGTAATTCACGGGGGGTCGAATAGGCTAGCGGCGGGGCGGTAATTTCGGTGCGGGCGATGCAGGATACCGCGCCGCTTTCGGATAATATCAGCCGGTGGTCGAAAATGTGGTTTTCGTTATCGGACGACACCAGGGCGCTTTCGATATGGAAAACATCGCCGGACCGCAGACTGAATTGGCGACTGATTCGCTCATCAATCAGGCGGACCCGATCCCTGCTTTGGCGCAACCGGCGGGGGCCCAGGCCAAATGCGCACAGGGCGTGGGCGGTGGCGTCGGCCACGCGGGCGGTCAGCGCCGCCGTCGTCATCAGGCCGTTTTCATCGCATTCCGGGGGCTGAATTTCGCCGCGCAGGGTTTCAAAATAATCGGTCATGGGATTTCACCTCAGCGCCCCTTGAACACCGGCGGGCGTTTTTCGACGAAGGCGCGGGCGGCTTCCCGGTGATCCTCGGTCTCGCCGGTGCGGGTATGATGCAGGGCTTCCATATCCATTACCTGGCTGAGCGACAGGTCCATGGCGGCGTTCATGTTGCGCTTCATATAGCGATAGGCGACGGTCGGTCCGGCGGCCAGCTTTTCGGCTATCGCCATGACGCCGGTGGATAACTCATCATCATCCATGACCCTGTTGACCATGCCCAGGGCGAGCGCTTCCGCGGCATCGACCCTGGCGGCGGTGAAGTACAGTTCCCGGGCCTTGGCCGTGCCGACCAGATGGGTAAGGAAATAACTGCCGCCGAAATCACCGGAATAACCGACCCGGGCGAACGCCGTGGTGAACATGGCGGAACGACCGACGATCCGCATGTCGCAGGCCAGGGCCATGGATAACCCGGCCCCGGCGGCGGCTCCGCCGACCATGGCGATGGTCGGTTTCGGCATTTCATGCAGCCAGCGCGAGCATTCCATCAGGCCGCGCAGGGTCTGGGCGCGCTGTTCCATGGGGCCGGCGTGGAATTCCTTGTCTTCGGCCATCGCCTTGACATCGCCGCCGGCGCAAAACGCCGGTTCGGCGCCGGTCAACACGACCACGCCGACCGCCTCGTCGGCGGCCAGGCGTTGCAGGGCTTCCAGCAGGTCGGCCAGCAACGGTCGCGACAGGGCGTTCATGCGTTCCGGTCGGTTCAGTGTCAGTACGGCGACACCGCCCGTTACCCGTTCGATCAAGTGGTCATTCATGGTCTGGCCTCGATTTTGCGGCTACGACTATACGTTAATTTGCCGTCCTGTCACGCCCTTGACGGGGCTTTAAAAGGCAGCCATCGTAGCCGGAATTTTACCGGGAGTCGGAATATGGAAACCCTGGATTTTTCGATCAGGGAAGGTGTCGCGCGCATCGTCCTCAACCGGCCCGAGGCTGGAAATACGCTGAATTCGGCCATGGGCCACGAACTTATGCAGGCGGCGTTGCAGTGCGACGAGGACGTTTCGGTCCGCGCCGTGCTGTTGTCCGGGGCCGGGGGAATTTTCAGTTTTGGCGGCGATCTCAAGCATTTCGTCGCCGAAGCGGACCGCATCGGCCCACTAATCAAGGAAATAACTACCTATCTGCATTCCGCCATATCCCGCCTGACGCGTATGCAGAAACCGCTGGTGGTCGCGGTCAATGGCATCGCCGCCGGGGCCGGGGTTAGTTTAAGCGCCCTTGGTGATGTCGTACTGGCCGGCGAAAGCGCGACCTTTACCGCCGCCTATACCGCCGCCGGATTGTCTCCGGACGGCGGCAGCAGTTATTTGCTGCCGCGCCTGATCGGGCTGCGGCGGGCGCAGGAAATGTTTTTTACCAATCGTACGCTCAGCGCCGCCGAGGCCATGGACTGGGGGTTGATTACCCGTGTCGTGCCGGATGAAGAACTGATGAGCGAGGCCGAAAAAGTTGTCGGCGCCCTGGCCAAGGGGCCGACGGTGGCCTTCGGCACGGTCAAATCACTGCTTGCCGAAACCTTCAATACGCCGCTGGAATCGCAACTGGAAAGCGAAGCCAGGGGCATCGCGCGGAACGCGCAGGGCGGCGATGGCCGGGAAGGGGTTTTGTCATTCGTCGAGAAACGCCAGCCCGTTTACAAGGGAGAATAAGCGCATCATGAGCCAGCCATTCAAGACCCCCATCACCGAGCTGTTCGGAATCAGGCTGCCGATTATTGCCGGCGGATTGCACTGGCTGGCTAATGCCGATTACGTTGCGGCGGCGGCCAACGCCGGCATTATCGGTTTCATAACGGCGGCCAGCTTCCCCGAACCGGACGACCTGCGCAATGAAATCCGGCGCTGCCGCGACCTGGCGGGCGACAATCCGTTCGGGGTCAATATCTCCATGCTGCCGGAACTGATCGAAGGCGAAAAAACCGATCAGGTAATCGCCGTCATTATCGAACAAGGGGTGCGTTTCGTCGAAACCTCGGGACGCAATCCGGCCCCCTACCTGCCATCCCTGCAAGGCGCCGGTATCAAGGTCATGCACAAGGTTCCCGCCGTCCGCTTCGCCCGCAAGGCGCAATCCATCGGCGTCGATGCGGTGTCGGTGGTCGGCGCCGAATGCGGCGGCCATCCCGGCGAAGACCTGATCGGCACCATGGTTCAGGCGACCCTGGCGGCGCGGGATATCTCGATCCCGCTGGTCGTCGGCGGCGGCATCGGCACGGGGGCGCAACTGGTCGCGGCGCTGGCATTGGGGGCGGACGCCGTCAACATCGGCACCCGTTTCCTGGTCGCCGAGGAAATCCGGGCGCACGCCGGGTACAAACAACGGCTGATCGAGGCGCATGAAACCGACACCACCCTGTTATTGCAGAGCCTGCGCAACACCCTGCGGGCGCTGCGCAATGAAACCACCGGGGAAGTGCAGAAGATCGAGGCCGAATTCCCCGGCGATCTGGCCAAAATGATGCCGTATATTTCCGGCAAGGCCGGCCTTGCGGCCTATGAGACCGGAAACACCGATCACGGCGCCCTGTCGGTCGGTCAGGCGGTAGCCTTCGCCGATAAAATCGAACCGCTGGCCGGTATCGTGGCCAGGCTGGAAAGCGAAGCGATGGAGGCTATGGAGCGCCTGGACAGGGTGCGGGCGTGAACCGGGATGGAATGGTTTTTTTTGTGTTGTCCTCTGAGGGTCATTCTTTCCGCAACTTGGTAATAATATTCCTTGAGGCCGCTATTCAGCTATCCGGGATTTCCTCAATATGGCGAAAAACAAGAAAATAGGATTGAAGGAAGCGATCTCCATAGGCATCGGGGGGATGGTCGGCGGCGGCATATTCGCCGTGTTGGGGCTGGCTGTCGATCTGGTCAAGGGGGGGACGCCGGCATCCTTTCTGTTTGCCGGCATGATCGCCCTGATTACCTCCTATAGCTATACCAAGCTTTCGTTGACCTATCCCGACAGGGGCGGGACCGTCAAGTTTATCAACCAGGGCTTTGGCCGCGGCGTATTTAGCGGCGGGGTCAATAATTTGCTTTGGGTCAGCTACATTATAATGCTGTCGCTTTATGCCTCTGCATTCGGATCCTACGCGCCGAATTTGTACAGGATTACGGCTGACCGTGTGACGGATTTTCACATATATGCCAGCCTGATCGTAATCATCGCCACCGCGATTAACTATTACAGTATAAAAGTGGTTGGCATGATAGAATCTTATGCGGTTATTGTTAAACTTATAATTTTATTAAGTTTTGTTGGTGTTGGCGCTTATGGATTATTAGGCAATCAAAATATTGGGCAATTAAGTATTGATAAATGGGAATCACCCATGAAACTGGTGGTGGCGGGCATGGTGATTTTTGTCGCCTACGAAGGTTTTGAACTTATTGCCAACGCCGCCCCCGACATCAAAAATCCGGAAAAAAATATTCCAAGGGCATATTTTGTATCGGTAATTTTCGTTATTGCCCTTTATACGGTCATCGCGGTCATTACCGTCGGGTCCTTGCCTTTTACGGCAATCGCGAATGCACAGGATTATGTATTGGCGCAAGCCGCCAGGCCCATGCTGGGGCAGACCGGCTTCACCATTATCACCATAGCGGCCCTGATTTCGACATTCTCGGCCATAAACGCCTCTCTGTATGGCGGCAGCCGGGTCAGTTACGAAATTTCCGAGGATGATGAATTACCCCATGAATTCACCAAAATGCTGTGGAATCAGCCAGTTGGTTTGCTGGTCACCGCAATCGCCACGCTTGTCCTGGTTAACACGCTGAAACTGGAAAGCATTGCTTCGGCGGGCAGTATAAATTTCCTGCTGATTTTCGCGACCGTGAATTATGTCGGCTTTAAACTGTCTGAATCCATAAAAAGCCGAAAATTCATTGTCCTGACAGGATTTTTTCTTTGCATATTGGCTTTGGCGGCGTTGGTGGCGCACGTATTTTCGACCAATAAAGCGGCTCTTTTGATTGCCGGTTGCATTATTTTCGGCTGCTTCATTTTTGAATACGTCTATAAAGCCAGGGAAAAGCGATTGCGTCCCGGCCCCGGCTGAATGGTATTACTGAATTCGATTTTCCCTACTGTAGTTGTTCCGCCGTCTCAATCAGT
>CAZZKE010000104.1:0-6011 GCA_964655005.1 uncultured Thalassospiraceae bacterium
AGCAACGGCACCGCCTGGCGCTGCATGTTC
The DNA here is from genome assembly GCA_964655005.1 of uncultured Thalassospiraceae bacterium. Classification (GTDB taxonomy): domain Bacteria; phylum Pseudomonadota; class Alphaproteobacteria; order Rhodospirillales; family JABHCV01; genus CAZZKE01. The sequence continues at coordinate 31 of CAZZKE010000104.1, forward strand.
GACCCCATCAGGGCGCGGTTGGCGTCATCGTTTTCCAGAAACGGAATCAACGCGGCGGCGACCGATACGAGCTGTTTCGGCGAGACATCCATGTAATTGACATCTTCCGGGTGGCCCATCACGAACTCGCCGTTTTTACGGCAACTGACCAGGTCGTGAACGAACTTGTTCTTGCCGTCGATTTCCTCGTTGGCCTGGGCCACGATGTAGCGGCCTTCTTCCATCGCCGACATGTAAACGACCTTGTCGCTAACCTTGCCGTTTTCAACCTTGCGGTACGGGGTTTCGATAAATCCGTACTTGTTGACCCGGGCGAACGTGGCCAGCGAGTTAATCAGGCCGATGTTCGGGCCTTCCGGCGTCTCGATGGGACAAATCCGGCCATAATGGGTCGGATGAACGTCGCGCACTTCAAAGCCGGCGCGTTCGCGGGTCAAGCCGCCCGGCCCCAGCGCCGACAGGCGGCGCTTGTGGGTAATTTCCGACAACGGGTTGGTCTGATCCATAAACTGCGACAACTGCGAAGAGCCGAAGAATTCACGGACCGCGGCGGCGGCCGGCTTGGCATTTATCAGATCATGCGGCATGACGGTATCGATATCGACCGAACTCATGCGTTCGCGAATGGCCCGTTCCATACGTAGCAGGCCGATCCGGTACTGGTTTTCCATCAATTCACCGACCGAGCGGACCCGGCGGTTGCCAAGGTGATCGATATCGTCGATATCGCCACGGCCATCCTTGAGGCCGACCAGAATCTGGACCACCTTGATGATATCTTCCTTGCGCAGGACACGCACCGTATCCTCGGTTTCGAAGCCCAGGCGGGCGTTCATCTTGACCCGCCCGACCGACGACAGGTCATAGCGTTCGGAATCGAAGAACAGACTTTTGAACAGGGCCTCGGCGGTTTCCAGGGTCGGCGGTTCACCCGGACGCATGACCCGGTAGATATCAATCAGCGCCTCTTCGCGCAGGGTGTTTTTATCGACGGCCAGGGTGTTGCGCATATAGGGGCCGACATTGACATGATCGATGGCCAGGGTTTCGATGGTATCGATCTTGTTTTCGAGCAGGGTTTCCAGCAGCTCCTCGGTAATTTCCTCGCCGGCCTCGGCGAAAATTTCACCGGTACCGCCGTTGAACAGATCGACCGCGATGTACCGGCCAACCATATCTTCGTCGGTAATCAGCTGTTCGGTCATGTCCTTTTCGGCCAACTGCTTGATCAGCCGGGGCGTCATCTTGGCCCCGGTTTCGGCGACCACCTTGCCGGTCTTGGCGTTGACCAGGTTGCCGGTCAGTTTCGAGCCGCGCAGGGATTCTCCATCGAAAGATGTTTTCCAGCCCTTCTTGACCCGCTGGTAGGTGATTTTGCCATAAAACAGCTTGAGAATGTCTTCCGGCGACAGGCCGGTTTTTTCCGCCGCTTCCACGGTTTTGCTGTCCTTCGCCCGTTTGGCGATCAGCTTGTCGGTGGCATCGCTGTTAAGCGCCATCAGCAAGGTCGTCACCGGCAGCTTGCGGCGGCGGTCGATGCGCACGTAGACCAGATCCTTGGCATCGAATTCAAAATCCAGCCACGACCCGCGATAGGGAATGACCCGGGCGGCGAACAGGAACTTACCCGATGAATGGGTCTTGCCCTTGTCGTGATCGAAAAATACGCCGGGGGACCGGTGCATCTGCGAGACGATGACCCGCTCCGTACCATTGATTACGAAGGTGCCGTGATCGGTCATCAGCGGCATGTCGCCCATGTAGACGTCCTGTTCCTTGATATCGCGGATCGAACGGGCGCCGGTGTCTTCATCGATATCCCAGACCAGCAGGCGCAGGGTTACGCGCAGCGGCGCGGCATAGGTCATGCCCCGCTGCTGACATTCTTCGACATCGTATTTAGGTTCGTCGAAATCGAAGCCGACATATTCAAGGGTGCCGTTCTCGGCGAAATCCCGGATTGGAAAAACCGATTTGAAAACCGCTTCAAGACCGCTGCGTCCCCGTTCCTCGGGGGTCATATCGACTTTCAGGAATTTGTCATACGATGCCTTTTGAACCTCGATCAGGTTCGGCATCGGAGCGACCTCTTTCAAATGTCCGAAAAATTTACGTACGCGCTTGCGACCCGTATAGGATTGATCCATTACAAGTTTTCCTACCACCAAAAAGCCGGAGACGGGGCTGGTTCCGACCACCGCAATCGGAAACAACCCGGCCTACAATTCCTGGGCATCCTGAATTCATCTCAGGAACGCCCCGTTTGCAGCAAGCACATCCGCTTTCCCGGCCTCGGTAAGGCCTATACGAACGGAATTGTGCGGTCTTCTTGTCGTAACGAACTTGCCGACGGAAAGCGAAAACGCCATCCGTCGGCCCGGCCCGTGATCAGGCCCGCATAAACAGGCGGACCGGCTTTACTTTATTTCAACCGAAGCGCCGGCGCCTTCCAGCTTCTTCTTGATTTCCTCGGCTTCGTCCTTGTTTACGCCTTCCTTGACGGCGGCAGGCGCCGATTCGACCATGTCCTTGGCTTCCTTCAGGCCCAGGCCGGTAATGGCGCGGACTTCCTTGATGACGTTGATTTTCTTCTCGCCAAAGCTTGCCAGAATAACATCGAATTCGGTCTTTTCTTCGGCGACCTCGGCGGTGGCGCCAACGGCGGCGACGGCGACCGGAGCGGCGGCGGAAACGCCCCACTTTTCTTCAAGCATTTTAGAAAGGTCGGCCGCTTCCATCACGGTCAGCACCGAAAGATCTTCAACAATTTGTTCCAAATTAGCCATTTTGTATCTCCATTGACTTGAACTGTCGTAAACGAGTTATAAGAATCGGTAGTCGGTATCTATGCGGCTTCGCCTTGTTCCGCCTTGGCGCCGATAACACGGGCGACCTGACCGCCGGGGGCCTGAAGAATCCCCGCTATCCTGGTCGCCGGTGTGCTCAGCATGCCGACGATCTTGGCGCGCAGTTCATCGAGTCCCGGCAAGGCGGCAAGCGCCTTGACCCCGGCAACATCGAGCAACTCTTCACCGAGAGCGCCGCCAAGGACGACAAGCTTGTCGTTTTTCTTGGCGAAGTTAACGGCGGCCTTGGCGGCGGCAACCGGATCATCCGAATAGGCAATAGCCGTCGGTCCGATAAACATGTCGCTAAGACCACTGAATTTCGTGCCGTCGATGGCACGCCGCGTGAGCCGATTTTTGGTGACTTTAAAACTGGCCCCTTCCGCGCGCATCTGGGTACGAAGAACGCCAAGTTCGGAAACCGTCAACCCGGAATAATGGGTGACGACAACCAGGCCGGCGTCATCGAACGTCTGATGCATGGAAGCGACCAGATCTTCTTTTTGTCCTCGGTCCACTGTCTTCTCCAGCTTCTGATGGCCCCTTTCCGCAAAAAGGGCGGGGGCCGCGTTGGACTTACGATCCTTTCCGAAACAAATCAAAAAAGGACCAACAAGCCTGTCCAGTGCGTCAGTTCAAGCCGCCCGGCGGATTGTGACACCCGCTAAAACGTCTCTTTGCACTGTCTGTGCAGGTGGGATTTCCCATTATGAGGCCGGGGCCTCGCCTACAGTCTTGGACAGGGCGGGAAAGGATAAATCCGTTCCCTGTCCGGCCGCCGCCCGTTGCCGGAGCGGCGGTCGTATTCTAATTATCAAACTTCAGCCAAGCAGGATGCTCAGGTTCAACCTGACGCCCGGCCCCATGGTGGTGCTGACGGTAGCCCGCTTCATGTAAGTGGTCTTGGCGCCGCTCGGCTTGGCCTTGGCTATGGCCGCGATAAAAGCGCTCAGATTTTCGCTCAGGGCCTCGGCCGAAAAACTGGCCTTGCCGACCCCGGCATGAATGATACCGGCTTTTTCGACGCGAAATTCGATCTGACCGGCCTTGGCCGCCTGCACGGCGCCGGCAACATCGGGGGTCACCGTACCCAGCTTGGGGTTTGGCATCAGGCCCCTGGGTCCCAGCACCTTGCCCAGTTTGCCGACCACGGCCATCATGTCGGGCGTCGCGATGCAACGGTCGAAATCGATTTCACCCTTCTTGATCTTGTCGGCCAGATCCTCGGCGCCGACGAAATCGGCGCCGGCCTCTTCGGCTTCCTTGACCTTGTCGCCCTTGGCGAAGACGGCGACCCGAAGCGATTTACCGGTACCGTGAGGCAGCGATACGACACCGCGGACCATCTGGTCGGCATGACGCGGATCGACACCCAGATTAAGCGCAATTTCGACGGTCTCGTCGAACTTGCTGGTGGCGTTTTCCTTGATTATCCTGACCGCATCATCAAGTTCGTACAGGGTGCCGCGATCGATGTTTGCGAGTGCCTTTTGCAGACGTTTTCCATTTTTTGCCATCGTCTTATCCTACCACCTTGATGCCCATGGAACGGGCCGACCCTTCGATCATGCGGCACGCCGCATCCATGTCGTTGGCATTCAGATCAACCATCTTTTTCTCGGCGATTTCACGGACCTGCGCCATGGTCACCTGACCGACGGTTTCGCGACCGGCGGTGGCCGCGCCCTTGGGCAGTTTCGCGGCCTTTTTCAAAAAGAAGCTGGCCGGCGGCGTCTTGGTGGTGAATTCGAAGGTCGCATCGGCGTAAGCGGTGATGACCACCGGAATCGGCATGCCCTGTTCAAGGTTCTGCGTTTCGGCATTAAAGGCCTTGCAGAATTCCATAATATTCAGGCCGGCCTGACCCAGCGCCGGGCCGATGGGTGGTGACGGATTGGCCTGTCCAGCCGGCACTTGCAGCTTGACGTAGCCTTTTATTTTTTTAGCCATTTGTTACCTCAGACGATTTCTTTGTTACTGAGTGCGTGGTCCGGCCATGGCAGGCCTGCCACACGGTTAAGGCGGATTATCAGAGTTTCTCGACCTGCGAGTACTCCAGTTCCACCGGGGTCGCCCGACCGAAAATGGACACCGCCACCTTCAATCTTGCGCGTTCTTCATCGATATCTTCGACGGTGCCGTTAAAGGAATTAAACGGACCATCGCAAACCCGAACCTGCTCGCCGATTTCAAACAGAATAGAAGGCTTCGGACGGTCGATACCTTCCTGGACCTGATTCATGATGCGTTCGGCCTCGGCATCGGTGATCGGCGTCGGTCGACCGGCGGCGCCAAGGAAGCCGGTGACTTTCGGCGTGTTCTTGACCAAATGCCAGGATTCGTCGGTCATTTCCATCTGGGCCAGAATATAGCCCGGGAAGAATTTCCGTTCGGCCGAGACGCGGGCGCCGCGGCGCAGTTCGACCACTTCCTCGACCGGAACCAGTACCTGGGGCAGCAATTCGGTCATGCCCTGCTGTTCGGCCTGCTCGATTATCGACTGGGCAACTTTTTGCTCGAACCCGGAATAGGCGTGAATGACATACCAGCGCAAGGCCATGGTCAGCCCCCCAATCCGAAGATAAGCCGGACACCCAGGGCCATGAACTGATCGATCAGGAAGAAGAATAACGCCGAAATGATAACCATAACGAATACCATCGCCGTCGAAACACCTGTTTCCTTGCGGCTCGGCCAGGTTACCTTGGCGGTTTCCTGGCGGACTTCCTGAATGAACTGGGCTGGGTTGATTTTAGCCATTTTCTGTGTCGGACCTTGTCTCTTGATAACCCGTGTTGCGTTTGTTCAGCCAGCCCTCGAAGCGCCGGGAGTTGGCAGGGGCAGCAGGGTTCGAACCCGCGACCTACGGTTTTGGAGACCGTCGCTCTACCAACTGAGCTATGCCCCTAGACGCGTCTCTGGCGACCCGTTCACGGAGCCCCCATAAAAACCAAACGAACAGGATAGGAACCGGCCCTATCCTGTCGCTGTAAATTGCCCGCCCCGCAGTTATGCGGAAAGGCGTGACCGCCGGCCTCTATTCGACGACTTTGGCGACGACGCCGGCGCCGACGGTGCGACCGCCTTCGCGAATGGCGAAGCGCAGGCCTTCATCCATGGCGATCGGCGCCATCA
>CAZZKE010000105.1:0-5994 GCA_964655005.1 uncultured Thalassospiraceae bacterium
GAATCATAATCCGCGTGTCGGGGGTTCGAGTCCCTCCTCCGCTACCAATTAAGGCCCTGAAAACATTAGTGTTTTCGGGGTCTTGTTTTTTTCCCGGCATTTTCCAGCAGGTTAATGGCTATCTTCCAATTACACCGTGTCACTGTAACCCTAAAGATCAATGGCTTGAAGCCACCCCATAACTTTCGGCTCCTACGGCATGTTTTCTCCGCCTACGGCCAACGAGGCCGAGTCCGGCGAGACCCGAGAGGAACAACGGCAAGGCCGCCGGGAGGGGGACGACAGAGAGGCTGGTGGTGACATAGCCCTGAGTCTCCAACTGGTTGGGATTTATGTGGAAAAAATTATAGTCCCCGATTGAGAATAATTCGTTCGCTGTAATGCTCGCGAAATTGTATCCGTCGAACACCCCGTTAAGGAAAGCGACTGCGGGTAAATTCGGGTAACTGGAATCGTCGGCCATGGAATAACTGTTGCCGGCAAATTCAAAATTAAATGAAAGAAGCCCGGGTATATCCACAAATGAACCGGACCCACCGACCGGAATAAATGCTTCCGATCCGGTGCCGGTAAACAGCGAAGATTCAATTGAAAACGACCCCGTTCCGATCGTCCCGTTATACAGACCAAAGGTACCCACCAGGGTCATGTCGAAAAAAATTGGCGCGGCTCGGGCGGTGGTTCCCAACCCGGCAGAAGACACAACGGCAATCGCCAGGCCGGCCAATGCTCCGGCCAGTCTCGACCTTAAACGGGATGGTTCGTGTAGTTTGCTCATCATCTTTCCCTCACTGTTTTCTCGGTTTACGGACGCTGACGCCTTGGCGTTTACTGATTACGGTTCCGCCCGGCATTCTTCTCGACCCGATAAGCGCTTTTGCTGATTTCTCACCGTTTGCAGATACACCATCAACCTTACGGAAACCTGACGAGACTGAAATCTTTTGTGTAATTTCGGGGACAGTTCACTAAACTTTCCGTTGTTAATTAGTAAACTGTCGCCGAAATATTTATTACTGAAATCTTATTCTTTCTTGATATCGATGAAATCCTGTTTGGCGTCGATAACGCCACGGCGGATTTCCCGGGTGCGGGTGAAGGTGTCTTCCAGGATATCGGCCTCGCCGCGCCGGATGGCCCGTTGCAGGGCGGTCAGGTCTTCGGTGAAACGGCCGAGCACGTCGAGCACGGCGTCCTTGTTGCGCAAATAGATATCCCGCCACATCACCGGGTCCGAGGCGGCGATGCGGGTGAAATCGCGAAAACCGCCGGCGGCGAACTTGATGACCTCGTCCCGCAGGTGTTCTTCCAGATCGGTCGCCGTGTTGACTATGGTGTAGGAAATCAGTTGCGGCAGGTGCGAGGTAATCGCCATCACCCGGTCATGGTGGCCGGCCTCCATTATTTCGACCATCGAGCCGCAGGCCCGCCACATATCCCCTACCCTGGCGATGGCGTCCGGGTCCGTACCCGGCTCCGGCGTCAGGACGGTCCAGTGGTTTTCGAACAGCTTGGCGAAACCGGCCTCTGGCCCGGAATATTCGGTGCCGGCGACCGGGTGTCCGGGAACGAAATGCACGCCATCCGGCAGCTGCGGCCCGACATCGGCGATCGCCGATTGTTTGGTCGATCCGACATCGGTGACGATGGCCCCGGTCTTGAGGCCCGGCCCAATGGCCTGGGCGACGGCCCGGTAAGCGCCCATGGGGACGCATATCACGACCAGATCGGCATCCCTTACGGCGGCCAGCGGATCGGTGGTATAGCTGTCGCCGAGCCCCAGTTCACGGGCTTTATCGAGTGTTTCCGTGCGGCGGGTGGCGATGCTTATGTCGCCGGCCAGGCCATGCAGACGGGCGGCGCGGGCCAGGGACGAACCGATCAGGCCGATGCCGATCAACGCCATGCGGGCGAACATAGGGGTGGCGGCGTTCACCGGCTATTCCAGAAAATCGCCAAGCGCATCGACCACGGCGCGCATTTCGTCTTCCCGGCCGATGGTGATGCGCAGACAATCAGGCAGGCCATAGGCGGCCATGGGGCGGACTATGATGCCGCGGGCCCGCAAATACGCGTCGGCGGCCCCGGCGGTGCCGCCGCCGTTGCCGGTACCTTCCTGCGCCGGAAATCGCACCAGCAGGAAATTGCCGACTTCGGAAGGCGTCTGCAAACCCAGGTCGGTCAGGCGTCGTTTGGTCCAGTCGTACCACTGGGTATTGTGGCGGCGCACCCGTTCGATGAAATCGCCGTCGCCGAGCGCCGCCAGCCCGGCGGCCTGGGCGGCGCTGTTGACGTTGAACGGGCCGCGCAGACGGTTCAGCACATCGGTGACGGCGGGCGGGCAGTAGGCCCAGCCCAGACGCATCCCGCCCATGGCGAATAATTTTGAAAATGTCCGGGTCATCACCACATTGTCATTGGCCTCGACCATCCCGGCCCCGGCGTCGTAATCGTCCCGTTCGACATATTCCGCATAAGCGGCGTCGATTACCAGCAACACGCTGTCCGGCAATTCGGCCCGCAGACGCCGTAGTTCCGCATCCGGCAGGTAGGTGCCGGTCGGGTTGTTGGGGTTGGCCAGAAAGACAATCCTGGTGTTCCCGGTGACCCTGCCAAGCAGGGCGTCGACATCGGCCCGCAGCCCGGTTTCCGGCGCCGCCACCGGTGTCGCGCCGACGCACCGGGCGGCGATCGGATACATCAAAAAGCCGTGTTCGGTATACAGCACCTCGTCGCCCGGCCCGGCATAGGCCCTGGCCAGCAGGTCGAGGAGTTCGTCCGAACCGGCCCCGCAAACGATATTGCCGGCGTCCAGCCCGTACATCCCGGCCAGGGTCTGGCGCAACCGGGCGCAGCCGCCATCGGGATAACGGTGCATGTTTTCAGATTCCAGGCGGCAGGCCTCGACGGCCTTCGGGCTGGGCCCCAGCGCCCCTTCGTTTGAAGCCAGCCGGATGGTTTTTTCGACGCCGGCGATCGCCGAATCACCGCCCACATAAGGGGATATCCCGGCGATGCCGGGGCGCGGTTCAAGTGGGCTGGCGAGCAGGTTGTCTTTCGTGTTCATGGCTCAGTCCCGGTCCGGGTCTTCACCGGCCAGGTCCTGCGCACTCAGGGGAATGCCGTAGCTGCCGATGGATCTGATGTGCGGGTTGCCATCCTTCAGGATTTCAGCCAGCCGCTGCAGCCGCCGGTCGTCTTCCAGAACGAAGCCATCGACCTCGGCCAGATAAAGCCGGCTGTCGGGTTGGATATGGTGTTGCCGGGCGGATGTAAAAAGCGGCGGCAAGGCGGCCTCGGTCAGGGCGTCGGAAAGTCGGCCAAGGCTGTGATCGCCTTCGACTTCGATGGTCAGATAGGTCCGGTCGCGACCGCTCGGCTCCTGTATGGCGGTACATATCACCAGCGCCTCCATGGCGCCGCTGCGACCGCCGGGGTGGCCGGAGAAAGGCAGCCTGGCAATAATTTTCGGCGTATTATCACCCGGCGTCGTCAGGTGCGGCCACCATGGGTCTTCTTCATTGCGTTGCGGCAAAGGCAGAATACCGACACTGGCCTCGTGGCTGTAAACGGCCTCGATCACCCGGTGGGCGCTGACATGGCCGGTCATCGGGGTGAACGATCCATACTGGTCCCGCGCCATACCCCAACGGCCGGACCGGCGGTCGCCTTCCGGGCCGGACGAGGTTTCGGTTTCCGGCATGTAGACGGCGACTGAAAACGGCCCTTCGAAAGACAGCGTGGCGACAATCAGTTCGCGCCAGATACGAACCAGTTCCTGTTTCGGAAAAGGCCCCCGGTGCCTTTCGATCAGGCGATACAGAATACGCGCCTCGCGCGCCGGACGGATTTTTACCGGCTGGCCGCGCTTAAGCTCGCGCACCTGTTTGATGACTTCGGTGCGGTCCATGATCAGGTCATGAATCCGGTCATCGATGCCGTCAATTTCCTGACGCAGCTGTTCGAGTGATTTATCCGCGCACATTTTTCGGGTCCAAAGGCGACAATCCAAGAGTTGCTAGTGATATCCCATGCCCCGCCGGAATCAAAGAAAACATTGACACCTCGTACTACGATTCATAGCTATGAAGCCCGTAGGCCCGTGAAAAAGAGAGGATCACCCATTGCCGAACAGGACCGCCAGCGATGCGATCACGGGCCCGAAAGAAAGCCCGGCGCCGGGCTTGCGGGTGAAGCTTGGCGTCGAGACGCCGCTGCGCCTGGACAGCGGCGCCGAATTGAGCAATTTCACCGTCGCCTACCAGACCTATGGCGAACTGAACGGCGACAAATCCAACGTTATTCTGGTCTGCCACGCCCTGACCGGCGATCAGTTCGTAATCGATACCCATCCGGTGTCGGGCAAGCCCGGCTGGTGGAGCCATCTGGCCGGCCCCGGGAAAACCCTGGACACCGAGCGTTTCTTTATCATCTGCGTCAATATTCTGGGCGGCTGCATGGGCACCATCGGCCCCCAGGAAAGCAACCCCGATAGCGGCAAACCGTGGGGGCTGGACTTTCCCGTCATCACCATCGCCGATATGGTTCGCGCCCAGGCCATGCTGCTGGACAGCCTGGGCATCGAACGGTTGTTCAGCGTTATCGGCGGCTCGATGGGCGGCATGCAGGTGCTGCAATGGGCGGCCGGTTTCCCGGACCGGGTGTTTTCGGCCATTCCGGTGGCCACGGCGGCGCGTCATTCGTCGCAGAACATCGCCTTCCACGAAGTCGGCCGCCAGGCCATCATGGCCGATCCCGACTGGTGCGGCGGCGCCTATCTGGCCGCCGGCAAGCGGCCCCACCGGGGCCTGGCGGTGGCCCGCATGGCGGCCCATATCACCTATCTGTCGGAACCGGCGCTGCACCGCAAATTCGGCCGCCGATTGCAAAACCGCGACGAGGTATCATATGGTTTCGACGCCGATTTCCAGGTCGAAAGCTACCTGCGCCACCAGGGTATAACCTTCGTCGACCGGTTCGACGCCAATTCGTATCTGTACACCACCCGGGCCATGGACTACTTCGACCTGGCCGAAGAATACGGCGGCGTGCTGGCCAACGCCTTCCACGACACCAGGACCCGCTTCTGCGTTTTTTCGTTCACCAGCGACTGGCTGTTTCCGACCGACGGCAACCGCGAGATCGTGCATGCCCTGAACGCCGTCGCCGCCAACGTCAGCTTCGCCGAAATTGACTCCGACAAGGGTCACGACGCCTTCCTGTTGCAAGAGCCGGAGTTCTTCCGGGTGCTGGCCGGCTTTATCGACGGCGCCGCCGAACTTCGCGGCCTGCCGCGCCGGGGCGGGGCCAACTGACATGATGAACGAGACCGGCGTCAAGTCGATCCGGATCGACCTGCAAATTATTGCCGACATGATAGAGCCCACCTCACGGGTGCTAGATGTCGGCTGCGGCAACGGCAACCTGCTGGAATACCTGAGCAATTTCAAACAGGTTGACGGGCGTGGCATCGAACTGGGCACCGCAGGCGTCAACGCCTGCGTCAGCAACGGGCTGTCGGTGATTCAGGGCGACGCCGAAAAGGACCTGTACAACTACCCCGACCAGGCCTTCGATTATGTTATCCTGGGCCAGACCCTGCAAGCCATGCACGCGCCCAAAGACGTGCTCGAACAACTGCTCCGGATCGGTCGCCGGGCGATCGTCTCGTTCCCCAACTTCGGCCACTGGCGGGTACGCTCGCACCTTTTGTTCAAGGGCCGCATGCCGGTCAGCGAAACCCTGCCCGACCAATGGTACGAAACTCCCAACATCCACTTTTGCACGATCCGGGATTTCCGGGAACTGTGCCGGGAGATGGGCATCAGGGTCGAACGCTCGATCATCCTGGGACGCCGCGGCGAAATAATCCGCCACCCGTTCCTGTCCAACCTGCGCGGCGAACAGGCGGTTTACCTGCTTAGGCGTTGAGAGGTTGGCGGGGGGATGGGCTTTTGCATTGCGGTTGGCCCGCGATTCTTAATCAGCTAAACT
>CAZZKE010000106.1:0-5752 GCA_964655005.1 uncultured Thalassospiraceae bacterium
TATCGGTGCGCAAGGTCGGCGAAACCGGCTTGCGCAACCGGGCCGAAGTCAAGAATGTCAATTCCGTGCGCTTCGCCATGCAGGCGGTCGAAATCGAGGCGCGGCGTCAGATCGGGGTCTATGAAGACGGCGGCCAGGTGGTTCAGGAAACCCGCCTGTTCGATTCCGTGAAAGGCGAAACCAGGACCATGCGCTCGAAAGAGCAGGCCCACGATTACCGCTATTTCCCCGACCCGGACCTGCTGCCGCTGGTCATCACCCAAGACTATGTCGATGCCATCAAGGCGACCCTGCCGGAACTGCCCGACGAACGCAAACGGCGTTATATGGGCGATTTTGGCCTGTCCTCATACGATGCCGGCGTTTTGGTCGCCGAGCGTCGGACCGCCCAATATTTCGAAGAGGTCGCCGCCGGTCACGATGCCAAGCTGGCCGCCAACTGGGTTATCACCAATCTGTTCGCGGTATTGAAGGACAAGGGCGTCGGCATCGCCGAAAGCCCGGTGGCGGCGAGTGCCTTAAGTAAATTGCTCGACCTTCTGAAAGACGGCACCATATCCGGGCGGATCGCCAAGGATGTGTTCGAAATCATGGTCGAAACCGGCCAGGACCCGGCGGCCATCGTCGAAGAAAAGGGCTTGCGGCAGATCACCGATACCGGGGCCATCGAAGCCGCCATCGATCAGGTCATCGCCGACAACCCGGCCCAGGTCGAACAGTTCAGGTCCGGCAATGAAAAGATTATCGGCTGGTTCGTCGGTCAGGTAATGAAATCGACCGGCGGCAAGGCCAACCCCGGCGTACTCAACAAGCTGCTGAGGGAAAAGCTCAAGGGCTGATTATTCCGAGACCCTGGCTTCGTTATCGTCTTCTTCAAAATCCGGAATATCGCTGGCGGCGGCTGTGCCGTTGCTGATGCGATATTTGCGGTTCTGTTCATAGGCATCGCGCTCGACAATATAGGGGTCGATGGCGGTATCGGTCATGGCGTTCAGTTCGTCGCGATGTTCGGCGTATGAAGTGCCCGCGTTGAGGGCGGACGTGGCCGGATGCAGCGGGTTAATAAGGGTGGTCAGGACATCGCCGGTAACATCGCGCATATTGCTGGGTCCGAAGAACGGCAGCACGATGTGGGCGCCGCCCTGAGCCCCGGCGGCGCCGGCCGCCTGGCCCAGATCTTCCCGGCGCTGGACCATGCCAATCCCGGCCGCCTGGTCGCTTATTCCGCCCATGCCGATGGTGGTGTTGATGAAGAAGCGGCCCAAGGCGTTGCCGGCGTTCTCGCCGTCGCCCTGTAGCAGACTGCTAAGGGCGGTCACCGGTTCGGTCAGGTTCGATCCGATATTGGCGATGGCTTTTTGCAGCGGGTCCGGGGTGACCGCCTGATAGCCGGAAACCAGCGGGTCGGCGATGGTTTTGCGGAACACCCGGTTGAAGCCCGCCGTTACCCGGTTGAGGGGTTCCAGCGGGTCGTTTGCCTGTTGTTCACCGCCGCCGTCACCGCCGGTCGCCGACAGGTCGGAACCCGCCAGCGCCGGCCCGGCGACGATAAGCAAGCCCATGGCTAAACCCGTGACTATGCCTGTGGCGGTGGATCGATCGATTTTGAACACGCTGGTTCCTCCCCAGGATACGGGACAGTACCGCCCCTTTGGCGGAACTCAACTACCCTAACCAGGCTGATTTTCGCATAGCTTCGAAAAATCGTCCAGAGCGCATATTCGAACGCCGTCAATCGCCATTGTCGGCCGCGTCTTTTAACAGGCCGGTGCGGAAGTACAGGCTGGCCGATTGGTACCAGGAAATCGCCTCGCTGATTAATCGTTTGTCCTGCAATGGCGAAGGGCCGTTTTGGGTTGCGGGCAGGCCATCGACCACGACCGGTTCCTTGTTGACGTCCAGTATGACCAGACGGCCGCCTTTCAGATATCCCAGTTTCTGGTAGGTGCTGATAAAGGCCCGTTCGCGACCGGCTTCCAGATTGAATATGTCGTATCCGAAAAAACGGCTGGAATAGGATAACCCCAACCATCCAAGGAGTGTCGGCCCGACATCGATCTGGCTCATCACGCGATCCATCCGACCGGGCGCGATCAGTTTCGGTGCGTACCAGATCATCGGAATATGATAACGCTCGGGCGGCAGGTCAAGCCGGCCCGCCGCCTTCGATGTATGATCGGAAATGAAGATGAACAGGGTATTGTCGAACCACGGCTTCGCCGCCGCGCGGCGGACAAAGTCGCCAATCGCCCAATCCGTGTACTTGATGGCGCTTTCGCGTTTCTTTTGCGGCAAATCGATGCGGTTTTCGGGGAAGGTGTAGGGGCGATGGTTGGAAGTAGTCATGATTTGGGCGAAGAATCGACCGCCCTTTTTGTATTCCCGGTCCAGTTTCGCCAGAGCCAGCGAATAAAGGTCCTCGTCGGCGACGCCCCAGATATTCTCGGCATGAACCGGCAAGCCTTCCGCATTTATGTCGGAACGGTCGACGATGGTGAAACCGTTCGATTTGAAATAGGCGTTCATATTGTCGAAAAAGCCATAACCACCGTAAATCCAGTAGGGGCTCCAGCCGTTTTCCTTTAGTTCTTCGCCCAGATTTTCCAGCCCTTCATTGTTCGGTCGCCGGACAATGCTTTGACCGGGGGTCGGTGGCGTCCCCACGGACAGGGCTTCGAGCCCGCGCACCGTCCGTGTCCCGGTGGCGTACATACTGGTGAACAAAAGGCCCTGGTCGGCCAGTTTATCCAGTTCCGGCGTGAGGCCCAGGGTGTTGCCGAAACGACCGACAAATTCCGCCGACAGGCTTTCGATCGTTACCAGCACGATATTGACATCCTTCGCCGGCAGGCGGGCGGCGACCTGGCGTTCAATGCCGGTGGGCTTGATGAATGTGGTGTTCGATTGTTTGACCAGGCTGCGGATCATGGAATCACGGTCGGCCCCGGCCATGGTCGGATAATATTTGTCATAGTCCAACTGGTTGTGGCGATAGGCGTAGAAAAGTGAATACACGCCATTGTTCGATAGCTGCTGGACGCGGGCATTGGTTTTGTTGTCGGCCAGGCCCTGATCGACCATTACGAAACCCAGAATCAGGGCCAGGCCGATTACGGCGACACGGCCCCAGCGGACAATCCAGCTCGCGTTCCTGGCGTTTTCACCGCGCGGCCAACTGAACCAGGAAATTGCCAGGCAAATCGCGACAATTGCCGTCATCCACAGATTGACCGGATAGCTTTCGCGAATGTTGCCGATAACCTCGTTGGTGTAGACCAGGTAATCGACCGCGATGAAGTCGAAACGGTTGCCGAATTCCGCCCAAAATGTAAATTCCGAAACGGCGATAACGATAAACAGGACCAGAAACAGCGTTCCCCAGACGGCGGCCCAGCGGTTTTCCCATTTCGCCAGGCGGCGGCGCCCGGTGAATTCCGGCATGATGGCGTCGTAGATCACCCAGGGAAGGAAAAACCAGGGCAGAACGGTAAGGTCGAAAACAGACCCGATAGCCATGAATCGGGCCCACTGGGCCAGGCTGAACTGGTCGCCGCTGAACAGCGCCAGGCCAACCCGGGTGGCCATGGAAATAATAAGAAAACTGGCGGCAATCCATTTCAGCCGTCTTCCGCCACGGGTCACCAACATCTCAACGGATCCATTTAGCCGCAGGAATACAGGAACGCCCTTTATACAGAAGCGAGGCTTGGTGTCTAATAAATATTGGTGTCTAATAAATACAGGAGGAATTCCATGAGCTATTTGACGAAACCGGCGGTCAAGAGGGTCCGCAAGGCGTTGTCCGACGCCGGCCTTACCGATACGGTGATCGAGCTCGATGACACCGCCCGCACGGCGGCGGACGCCGCCATGGCGACCGGTTCGGAACTGGGCGCCATCGTCAAGTCGCTGGTTTTTCTGATTGGCGAGCAACCGGTGCTGGCGCTGATCGCCGGTGATCGCATTTGCGTGCCGGAAAATTTGCCCCGTGCGTTCAACCTGCATGGAGAAGTGCGCAAGACCGACGCCGCCGAAGTCAAGGCGGCGACCGGCTATAGCATCGGCGGCGTCGCCCCGGTGGGACTGGAAATCGATATGCCGGTGGTCATCGATGTCGGCCTCAAGCGGTTCGACACGCTATATGCCGCCGCCGGTCACCCTCATTGCGTGTTTCCGGTGACCGTCACGGAACTGAAAAAATTAACCGGCGGCATCGTCTCTTACAGTATCGCCGTTCAGAAATAAACAGAGGATCCCGCCAATGTCGGCCAGGCTTTTTTCACCCATTAAACTGCGAAATCTAGACTGTGCGAACCGGGTGGTCATCGCCCCCATGTGTCAGTATTCGGCGACCGACGGGATCGCCGGCGACTGGCACCTGATGCATCTGGGGCACCTGTCCCTGGGTGGCGCGGGGCTGCTGATAACCGAAGCCGTAGGCGTTTCCGCCGATGGCCGCATCACGCCGGGCTGCCTGGGTCTGTATAACGACGAACAGGAAGCGGCCCTTGAACATGTGATTGATTTTTGCCATGGCGCGGGGCCGGCCCGGATCGCCGTGCAGTTGGCCCATGCCGGGCGCAAGGCATCGACCGCCGTGCCCTGGCGGGGCGCCGGGTCGTTGTCCGCCGATGATGGCGGCTGGCCGACCGTCGCCCCGTCCGCCGTACCCTTCGCCGAAGGCTGGCAGACCCCGGCAGCCATGGACCGGGGGCAGATGGACCGGGTGCGTGATGACTTCGTGGCGGCGACCCGGCGCTGCGAACGCATGGGCGTCGACATGATCGAACTGCACGCCGCCCATGGCTACCTGCTAAGCGAATTTCTTTCGCCGATCGCCAATTATCGGGACGACGAATATGGCGGCGCGTTGGAAAACCGTATGCGTTATCCACTGGAAGTGTTTTCGGCGATGCGCGACGCCTGGCCCGAAGACCGGCCCCTGGGGGTCCGCATATCGGCCACCGATTGGGAGACCCCGGGCTGGACCATTGCGGAATCCGTGGTGTTGTCGCGGGCCTTGAAAGAACTGGGATGCGATTTCATCGATTGCTCGACCGGTGGCAATTCACCGAACCGTCCGCCGGTCGGTAACGGCGAGCAGGGTTATCAGGTCCCGTTCGCCAGGCAAATCCGGGCCGAAGCCGATATCCCGACCATCGCGGTCGGCAAGATTCTCGATGCCGATTTTGCCGAACGGGTCATCGCCAATGGCGACGCCGATATGGTGGCGCTGGCCCGTGGTATGTTGCAGGATCCCCGCTGGGCCTGGCACGCGGCGGCGAAACTGGGGGCCGAGGCGCCCTGTCCGCCACAATACGCACGTTCAAAACCATGAGTGACAAAAGCCTTGAACACGGGCGTTTTTCAATCCATAACCTGCCACTCCCCGCCTAACCAGCCAACCACCGGCTGGGGTTCGTATTGGCGCGGTTGCTGATGACGGCCCTCGCGCTACTACGGAATTATCTGGCGCTCCGTGCCGTACCAGAGCTGCGAGTTGGAATGGTCCACGAATTTCCGTTCGTCATCCAGTAATTCCCGCAGGGCATCCATTCCATCCTTTATCGTCCTGCCGGCGGCATGATCATCCATGCTGTCCCACCACAGTTCAGCGCATCCGTCGAATTCTGCCATGCGCGGACCCGGATTCACCGGGCTTCCGACCCTGCGACGAATTCAAGCACAGCGTGCATCGGGCGCTGGCGGAACTGGATAGCCAGATTGCCGCTTTGTCCGAGAGCCGCCGCCT
>CAZZKE010000107.1:0-5086 GCA_964655005.1 uncultured Thalassospiraceae bacterium
ACCCGTCACCCATCCTGAGTGCCGCGATAAATGCCGATTGCGGAATTTCCACCTTGCCGAACTGGCGCATTTTCTTCTTACCCTTCTTCTGCTTTTCCAGAAGTTTCTTTTTCCGGGTAATATCGCCGCCATAGCATTTGGCGGTAACGTCCTTGCGCATGCCGCTGATGGTTTCCCGGGCGATAAACTTGCCGCCGATGGCCGCCTGAATGGGGATTTTGAATAACTGGCGCGGGATCAGGTCTTTCAGGCGTTCACAGACCAGCCGGCCGCGGGCTTCCGATTGACTGCGGTGGCAGACGAAGCCGAGCGCATCGACGGATTCGCCGTTGACCAGAATCGAAACCTTGACCAGATCGCCTTCCTTGAGACCATCCATTTCATAATCGAAGCTGGCATAACCGCGGGAAATGGATTTAAGCCGGTCATAGAAATCAAACACTACTTCGTTCAGCGGCAACCGGTAAATCGCCATCGCCCGGCTGCCGGCATAGGTCAGTTCGACCTGTTCGCCGCGCCGGTCGGTGCATAGTTGCAGGATCGATCCCAGGTATTCATCGGGAACCATGATCGTCGCCTTGATCCACGGTTCGGAAATGGCGGTAATTCGGGTCGGTTCGGGCATATCGGCCGGGTTATGCAGTTCCAGCGACGAGCCATCGAGCAGTTCAATATGGTAAGCGACGCTGGGCGCGGTGGTTATCAGGTCCAGATCGAATTCCCGTTCCAGCCGTTCCTGGATAATTTCCAGATGCAACAGCCCAAGGAAGCCGCAACGGTAACCAAGCCCCAGTGCCATGGAGTTTTCCGGTTCGAATTCGAAGCTGGCATCGTTTAGCCGCAGCTTGGCGAGAGATTCGCGCAGGTCTTCGAAATCGTTGGCGTCGGCCGGAAACAACGAGCAGAAAACCACCGGTACCGACGGCTTGAAGCCGGCCAGCGCGGTATCGGCGCGGCGCTTGTCATCGGTGATGGTGTCGCCCACATTGGTGTCGGCGACGGTCTTGATCGAGGCCGTGATGTAGCCGATCTCGCCGGGGCCAAGCTCGCCTACCTTGGTCGCCTTGGGGGTGAAAACGCCAACCTGTTCGACCTGATGGACCGTGCCGGCGGCCATCATGCGGACCTTCATGCCTTTTTTCAGGACCCCGTCCCTGACCCGGACCAGGATCATCACGCCAAGATACGGATCGTACCAGCTGTCGACCAGCAGGGCCTTCAGGGGGGCCGCCGCGTCGCCTTCCGGGGCCGGCAGGCGTTCGACCAGATCTTCCAGCACCCGTTCGACGCCAAGGCCGGTCTTGGCGGAAATTTCCAGGGCGTGCGAAGTATCCAGGCCGACCACGTCTTCGATCTGCGCCTTGATGCGTTCCGGTTCCGAAGCCGGCAGGTCGATCTTGTTCAAAACCGTGATAATTTCGTGATCGTTGTCGAGCGCCAGATAAACATTGGCCAGCGTTTGCGCCTCGACCCCCTGGGTCGCATCGACGACCAGCAGCGAGCCTTCACAGGCGGCCAGCGAACGGCTGACCTCGTAGGCGAAATCCACGTGGCCGGGGGTATCCATCAGGTTTAACTGATAGGTTTCACCGTTATTGGCCCGGTAGCTCAGGCGCACGGTCTGGGCCTTGATGGTGATGCCGCGTTCGCGCTCGATATCCATCGAATCGAGCACCTGTTCCTTCATCTCGCGGTCCTGCAGGCCGCCGCATATCTGGATCAGCCGGTCGGCCAGGGTGGATTTGCCGTGATCGATGTGGGCGATGATCGAAAAATTGCGGATATGGCTTAAATCTGTACTCATGGCCCGGCTTTTATCATCGCCGGGTACGCTTGGCTAGAACATAAAGCCCGGCGGCAGCGGCGAGGTCCCGAACAGGGTATTGTGTGTCGCCAGCAGGGCCCCAAACAGCGCCAGGCCGCCAACAATTCGCCACCAGCCTATTTCCCGGATGGTGACCCGCGCCCGACCGCCGAATATGGCGGCGAACGGCACGAAAGATGACTGGGCGACCAGCGCCATCCAGTCCGCATCGCCATCATCGCACTTGCGGCGGTCCAGCGAATAGCTGCCGGCCAGCGCCAGCACCGCCAGGGCGCCAAAGAAAATCCAGTCCGCGGCATCCGGGCTGGCCGCCATGTGCGCCACTGCAAACAGCGTAACGCCCCACATGGTCGGCTGGCGGGTGATTTTCAAAATGCCCGGAACCGGGCGGCCCCCGGCCATGTATTCCAGGCCGATCGCCGATGGATTGGCGATGGTGTAGCCGCTGAAAATCAGGATAGCCGCCAGCGGCATCAGGATTAACGGCGCCATGGTCAGGGCCGGCAGCGGCAATGCCATCGCCGGCGCGGCCTGGTAGGCGGCCATCATTTGCAGGAACAGAATCAGCGCCACGGTCGAATAGACTATCCGGAACGGCCAGACACGCCAGCGGAAGACCAGAAACCGGCGCACCGGCGGGTGCGACAAAATAAAATGGCTGCCGACAAACAGCACCGCCAGCAAGGCCAGTTTGGCCAGCCCTTCGTCCATTATCAGTCTCCCCGTATCGCTTATCAAGGCAACGGTGAAACACCGATTACCGACTCATGCAAAAGGATCAGCAGTGTATACAATCCAAGCCCACCCGCAAGGGGAACCATGCCCAGTCCCCGGGGCGCGGTCCTGCCGGAAAACCACGCCAGCAGCGGGATGCTGGAAGTCGTCGCCGCCAGATCAAGCCAGCGTTGTTCGCCAAGCCGCGCCCGGCGCTTGCCATCCAGGCTTTTCTGGCCCGCCAGCCCAAGCAGCAGCAGCAGTGAAAATATCATCAGCGCCGCCACATCGCCGTTGACCGGCATGTGGCTCAAGGCCCACAGCCCGATGGCCCAGATCACCGGGTGGCGGGTGATGGCGACAATGCCGGGGCGTTCGGGGTCGAATTTGGCGGCGTTGGCAAAAGACAGCGACATGGGGTTGGGTTGAACCAGGCCGCCGACCAGCAGGATGCAGGCGAACGGCATGACCAGCAGCGGCAGCCAGCGAACCCGGCTTCCCAGATCCCAGACCTCGACGTAAGGCGCCCTGGCGTAGGCCAGGCCGAGCCATATCAACACCGCCACCGAAACAGTGGAATACAGCGCCATATAGGCCCTTTTCCCCAACCCCCGTATCAGCGCCGTGCGCAGCGGTTTCAGCGCCGGCACGGCGTGGGTCAGGATAAAACACAGGATCGCGGCGGCTAGTTCCGTCATGGCTTGAATATACCGGGACAGGCCGCCGATCCGGATGAGCGGTCGACCGATCCGTACTATCCGTTAACCCTCAAAGATCGGGCGCCGCCAGGCCGTGTTGCCGGCAGGTGGCGACCACAGTGTTGCGCAACAGGCAGGCGATGGTCATGGGGCCGACACCGCCCGGCACCGGGGTGATGGCGGCGGCCACCGGGACCGCCTCGGCGAAGGCCACATCGCCGACCAGCCGCGTCTTGCCTTCACCGCGTTCCGGTGCATCGATACGGTTAATGCCAACATCGATAACCACCGCGCCGGGCTTGATCCAGTCGCCCCGGACCATTTCCGGGCGGCCGACGGCGGCGATCAGAATATCGGCGCTTCGGCATTCATCGGCCAGGTTCAGGGTCCGGGAATGGGCGATGGTGACGGTGCAGCTTTCGGCCAGCAACAGCGCCGCCACCGGCTTGCCGACGATGTTCGAACGGCCCAGCACCAGCGCCTTCTTGCCCGACAGGTCGCCGATATGGTCCTTCAGCATCATCAGACAGCCCAGGGGCGTGCACGGGACCATGGCGCGCCGGTCGCCGGTCGTCAACCGACCGGTATTAATGGCGTGAAAGCCATCTACATCCTTGTCCGGTGAAATTGTATTGATCACCGTGTCTTCGTCAATATGGCCGGGCAGCGGCAATTGCACCAGAATACCGTTGACGCCGTTGTCGCCGTTCAATTCGTCGATCAATTGCAGCAAATCGGCTTCCGTGGTTTCCGCCGGCAGCTTGTATTCGAATGATTCCATGCCGGTGGCGACGGTCTGCCGGCCCTTGTTGCGCACATAGACCTGGCTGGCCGGGTCCTCGCCGACCAGCACCACGGCCAACCCCGGCGTGATGCCATGGTCCGCCGCCAGCCTTGCCACTTCGACCGCGACACGCTGGCGCAGTCCTTCCGCGAAGGCCTTGCCGTCGATGATTTTGGCGTCCGCCATGATGTTTCTCCCTATTTTTGGAAATTATCGAGCCACTGATGCAATAGCCGCATCAGGGCGTCTGTTTCTCCGGCGACCAGGACTGTCTTGTTGCGGTCCGTCTTGCCGTGAATCACCTCGAACGTCGATCTTGCCAGTTTCCATTCCTTCGCCAACATCCTGATCAGCGCCCCGTTGGCCTTGCCGGCTTCCGGTGCGGCGGTCACCATGGCCTTGATAAAACCGTTACCGTCGCCGTCGGCCGCTACCGTTGTTATGCGGTTGGCCGATGATTTGGGGGTCAGCCGGATGCGGACCCGGACGCCGCCGCTGGCGGCGGCAAAGGGATCAGTAACCAAACTTGACCAGCAGGCGGATTATTACGTTCTGGACGAACATAAGACCCAGGATCAGCGCCACCGGCGACAGATCGAAGCTACCCATGGCTGGTAAAATGTTCCGGATCGGCCGCAACGCCGGCTCGGTAATGCGGTGCAAAAAATCACCGATCATATAGACGATGCGGTTGGACGTATTGATGATGTTGAACGTCACCAGCCAGCTCAGGACTATGTTGATGACGATGACCCACACGTAAATATCGATGACGGCCAGAAGCAGTTGCAGTACAGGCCCAATAATGACATCCATGGCGGCGAATAATTCCTGTTGTTTTCGGCGAGCCTAATCTAGTCTGCCGACCGGCACGGCGCAAGGGTACAGGAACGCCCCCGCGAACCCCGCGCAGGGCCTTGACAGGCCGGGGCCAGGGTCCCATAAACGGGCCGTCGCCGGGGGCTGCCCGAAGACCAAACCCAAGTGATGGGGCCGTAGCTCAGTTGGGAGAGCGCCACGTTCGCAACGTGGAGGTCGAGAGTTCGATTCTCTTCGGCTCCACCA
>CAZZKE010000108.1:0-4962 GCA_964655005.1 uncultured Thalassospiraceae bacterium
TGCGACCATGGGCATACGGTCCCCGGTCATTGACCCGGATATTCAGGGAGCGGCCGTTTTCAAGGTTGGTAACCCGCACCCAACTGGGCATCTGCAAGGTCTTGTGTGCGGCCGAAATTTCGTTCATATCGAAAATCTCGCCATTGGCGGTTTTTCGACCGTGAAACTCGGTCCCGTACCACGACGAGATACCCGTTTCATCGTATTCAAAATCTTCCCTTGGGTAGTACCAGACACCCTTGACCTGATAGGGATCGCCGATTTTATACTTGCCGTTGGAAACTTCCTGTTGTTTCTTTTGTTGGGTCTTTCCGACGGATTTCACCGTCTGGGCAATAAATTGCGTTTCGGTGCAGGCGCCCATGAACAGCGCCACGAAAACAATTGCCAGGGATTTTTTTATCACGACATTCTTATCCACGATGGAACGATCCGGACACACAATATGGTATATAGATAAATCAACCGTTAAAAGATATTGTTCGAATATCGCCTAATCATCTGCCTATTTTTTCCGCCAGCGTGCCTACCGCCACGGCAAAATAGGTCGATCTGTTCCACTTCATGATGGTCCGGAAATTGTCGTATACCATATACGCGGGACTACCGGGGCCATCGACCAGCCTTATGGATGCCGGCAGATTGCGCTTCGGAAGGTCGCCGCCGTTAATGCGGCGGACGCCCAGTTTTTGCCAGTCACTGATTAATTTACGGATTTTCAGGTCGGCCAGGGAAATATCGAACCCATCGGGCAGCTTGACCGCCCTGCCCCATATCTGATCGCCCTTCCAGCCGGAACGGGCCAGATAATTCGCGGCGGATGCAAAGACATCGGCCTTGGTCGTCCAGATATCCTTGCGGCCATCGCCATCGTGATCGACGGCGAATTTCAGGAAAGACGAAGGCATGAACTGGCATTGGCCCATGGCGCCGGCCCAGGAACCGACCATGTCCTTGGCCTTGATGTGATCCTGGTTGAGAATTTCCAACGCATTCAAAAGCTCCTTGCGGAAATATGCGCTGCGGCGACCGTCGTGGGCCAGGGTGGCCAGCGCCGGAACCAGCTTAAAGCCGCCGGTGACCCTGCCGAAATCGGTCTCGATGCCCCAGAAGGCGACGATGTATCTTGGCTGGACACCATATTTGGCGCCGATTTCTTCCAGCAAGGCCCGGTTTTCCGCTAGTTTTTTCCGGCCCTTCCTGACCCTCGAATCGGGCACGACGCGGTCCAGATATTGCTCGAACGTCAGCGTGAATTCCGGCTGTTTGCGGTCCAGTTCGATGACCCTGGGGATTTGTTTTATGCCGTTCAGTGCGTCATCCAGAATTTCCGGGCGAATACCCGCCGCCGATGCCTCGGACCGCAGCCCAGCCAGCCATTGTTCGAACGGGGCGTTCGCCATGGCGTCACTAACCGGCCATGACAGCATCACTATCAGTGCCGGCCAAATTCCTATGCGCATTCCCTAGCCCTTGTATGTCCGGTTGATTCGCAGATAATCCCTACCCTTCTGCCATAGGCGGCCCAAGGGGGCAATCTTCGGTTCAGGGGGCCGGGAAAAAATGATCGGTTTTCCCGGTCAGCCGGTAAAAAACCAGCCCCAGCCATTCATGCAATCCGGATGACAAAGTCACCAGCCCGCCCGGCAGGCTAAAAAAGAGCGCCTGGGTTTCGTCTGCGCCATAGGAATAATCTACCGGATAAGGAATAACATTCCAGCCGGCTTTTCGAAAAACGCCCATGGACCGGGGCATATGAAATGCCGATGTTATCAGTATCCAGGTTTCGTCCGGCCCCGGATTGACCAGTAATTTCGTCAGGGTCGCGTTTTCAAAGGTGTTGCGGGAATTGTTTTCATAGATCATTCGACCGGTATCGATACCAAGGACGGCAAGCAATGGTTCCAGAACATCGGCTTCTTTAATGTCTTGGCTTAGTATTTTTCCGGAACCCCCTGTAAACACCAGCTTTGCATTTGGATATTTCTTGGAAAGATCGGCGAATTCGAGCAGCCGGCTGATGCCGCTGCCGACCGACATCTGGCCCCGTGATCTGGTCAGTCTTTCATTGACAATGCCGCCAAGGACGATGATTCCATCGATCCTTTCGGGCAGTTGCCGAACCATTGGAAACCTGTTTTCAAGGGTCATAATCATGTTTTTGCCGACCGGTACGGTGGCGACAAGTATGGCGGCCAACGCACAGAAACCAAGCAACAGGCGTCCGGCCCGGTACCGGCGCGTCCACAGCATGGCGACACCGACAACTATGGCGACCAGCAGGATGTTTCCGGGATTAACCAGGAACCAGAGGATTTTTGACAGGTAAAAAAACATCCCTCGAAACTACCTGGATGTCTCTGCCGCGATCAGCATTTCGATCATTTTCCGGTAAAGATCGCGGTACATTTCGCCGCCCCGCATATCAAAAAAGGAAAGTTTCAGCCTGGCTTTATCCAGCGCCGTCTGGCCCAGTTCGTCACGGGCGTTGATATTGGCGCCCTGGCCCAGCAGGATCGAAAATGCCTCAAAACTCGCGCCGTCGGTGGCGGTAATCAAGGGGGTTTGGTTGATGGAGTCCCGGCATTCCATGTCCGCGCCCTGTTCGATAAGCTTGACCAACTTCACGGGCTCATCTAGATAGGCGGCGGCGTGCAATTCCTGGCAATCGACATGAGAGGCCTTGGATTCTGCGGCGTTCAGGAAAAAAAACAAGATTGCGACCGCGACTGTCAGGCGATGCTGCATTTCCAGGTCCGTCCCTCGGTGATGGCCATTCTTCGATAGCATTGTGATCGAATTTAGATTACCCCCGAAGCCGAATTCCGGCAATCGCCTTCATTCTTTCTGCAACTTGGTATCAGGCCAGTAAAATGATCGAGCAGACGAAACAGACATACTCGCGCGGCATCGCCATGTCGGCGCTGGGAATGATAATTCTCAGCCCCGACACCCTGTTGCTGCGAATGGTCGGTCAGGTGTCTGTCTGGGATATCCTGTTCTATCGCTCGATCTTCGTGTTTTTGGCGCTGTTCGCCTATCTGTCGGTGCGCGGCGGGTTGCCTGTTGTCGCCGTTTTCCGGGGGCTGGGCCGGGCCGGCATGATATCTACCGCGCTCATGACCGGAAGCAATCTGACTTTCGTCGGGGCCGTCGTTAATACTTCCGTCGCCGACACCCTGGTGATCCTGGCGACCATGCCCCTGTTCGGTGCTCTCCTGGGTTGGCTGATTATCGGTGAACGGGTCCGCCCCAGGACCCGTTATTCCATTTTTTTCGCATTCACCGGTATCGTCGTAATATTTTCAGGCTCCATCGGGCAGGGAAACTGGCGCGGCGATGCGCTGGCCATGGTGACGGCATTTTTGATGGCGCTGAATTTGGTGATGCTGCGAAAATACCGGGGCCGCGATGTGGTCGCCCCGGCCTATTGTCTTTCCGGATTATTCGTCGCGCTGATCGTTTTGCCGCTCGCCTACCCGGTCCAGATTGCACCGGGCGATATAGCGGTCTTAATGGTTATGGGGCTGATTGTCGTTCCGGTATCGATGGTTTTATTTCTCGGCGGCGCCCGCCATGCTCCGGTCGCCCAAATTGCCCTGCTGGCGCTGATTGAAACCGTTCTCGGGCCATTCTGGGTCTGGCTTGGGGTCGGTGAGCCGGTTTCCGGCGTTACCCTGTTGGGCGGCGCAATCGTAATTTTGGCGATCGCCGTTAATTCATGGCTCGGTATCCGGGCCGCGAGGGTCGCATGAGTTCTTCCCGCCAGACCACCCTGGGATCGATATATGCTACCCTGGCATTCTCGCTTTGGGGGCTTTTTCCGATCTATTTCAAGGCGGTTTCCAACCTGCCGCCGCTCGAAGTACTGTCCCACCGGATCCTGTGGACGGTGCTGTTGGTCGGTGTAATGCTGCTTGCCACCGGGCGCGGCAAAGACGTTGCGGTGGTCTTCGCCAACCGAAAACTACTGGCGTTGCTGACCCTGAGTTCACTGATGATTACCTTCAACTGGCTGGTCTTCATCTGGGCCGTGAGCAACGATATGCTACTGCAAACCAGTCTGGGTTATTTCATCAACCCGCTGGTCAGTATCGCCCTCGGGATGGTGTTTTTGAAAGAACGGCTCAGGCGCCGGCAAATGGTTGCTGTTGTGATCGCCCTCGTTGGCGTCGGCAATCTGGTCTATCAAAACGGCACTCTGCCCTGGATATCGCTAAGTGTCGCTTTTTCATTCGGATTCTATGGGTTGCTGCGCAAGGTCGCCGTGGTTCAGGCTTTTGCCGGCCTGTTCACGGAAACCCTGATCGTCCTGCCGCCGGTGCTGGCCTATTTGATCTATCTCGATTACCAGGGAATCGGGGCCTTTGGGCGGGTCAGCCTACAGATGGACGGCCTGCTGGTGCTGGCCGGAATTCTGACCGCGACGCCGCTGGTATTGTTCGCCCTGGCGGCGAAAAGATTGCGCCTGGCGAGCCTTGGATTATTTCAGTATATCGCCCCGACCGGCCATTTTCTGCTTGCCGTACTGGTCTATGGCGAGACATTCACGGATGCCGACACCATCACCTTCGGCATGATCTGGTTCGCGCTGGCAATCTATTCCGCCGACAGCATTATTGAAATTCGCAAGCTTCGCCGGGACAGGGCGTGAACAGTTACCCCGACATCTTTACGGCTCCCGGCAGTTGTTGCCGCAGTCCGGTAGCGTGCAGAAATTAAAGGATTTTCTTGAATATTTTCCTTTCGGCGTTCAGCTAAATCCGGTTGAGTTCATGGTGGCCCAGCCCTATAAGTGGGCGGAACAGGTGGCGGGGTCCGAAAAAGACCGCCGCCAATGCGGAAGGGTGGCAGAGTGGTCGATTGCGAAGGTCTTGAAAACCTTTGAGCCTTTACCGGTTCCGTGGGTTCGAATCCCACCCCTTCCGCCAAATATCAGCTTGTCCGACCCGGACACATAGG
>CAZZKE010000109.1:0-4960 GCA_964655005.1 uncultured Thalassospiraceae bacterium
CGCTTGGTATATTCATAGGATGTCGACACCACGGCGCTGATGCCCAGTACATCCGGAGAAGCCCGGCGGATAAATTCGATAACATCGTCAAAATCCGGACGAAATTCATCTATGTTGTAGAACTCTATATCGTCGAAGCCATGCTTTCGGGCATAGCTGATAATGTTAAGGCTGCCTATCGGCGGGAACGACGACGCTATGGGACGAAGCGGCGTCGTGACGATCATAGCTTTCATTGCACTGGCTCGGGTCTGGCATCGGGTGGACTAAGCGGTTTCCTGCGGCTTGTATAGGCAATACAATTATCCAAGACAATGCCGGTGTGGCGGTGGAAAAATAAATTTCATATGGAAACAAAACCAAAAACAGGCGCCAAAGCGGGCTTTCTGGAACGGGCGCTGGGCAATTTACGCAATGCCTGGCAGGGTATCGCCGGGGCCGCCTACGACGAGTCTGCGGCCGGCCTGCGACCGGATTTGCCGCCGGAAGACCTGGGCCGGGTCAGCGAACAGATGCGGGCCTGTCTGGAAACCCGTGGCGGCGAAGTTTCGGCGCGGGCCCGGGCGGCGGCGCTTGGCCGTGCTTACATGGCGCTCGGCGGGATTGGCCGCGAACGCTTTCTGAAGGTAATGGCGGGCGATTTCGGCGTCGAGCGGGAGAAAGTCGATGCGGCCATCGAAAGGGTGCGTTCGGCCAGGGACGAAGCGAGCCGCGAGGCTGCGGAAATAGCCCTGCGAGAGGCCTTGCAGCCGCCGCGAATCAAATTGCTGACCCAGTTCAATGCGTTGCCCGAAGGGGTCAAGTTTCTGGTCGATATGCGCGCCGACCTGTTGGCGCTGGTTCGCCGCGAACCGACCCTGAAAGCGCTGGAAGGCGATCTCAAGGAGCTGTTGAAAACCTGGTTTGACATCGATTTCCTGGAGCTTCGCCAGGTTAACTGGGCCGGGTCGACGGCCGGCGTGCTTGAAAAACTTATCGCCTACGAGGCCGTGCACGCCATCAAAAGCTGGGACGATCTGAAAAACCGGCTCGATTCCGACCGCCGCTGCTTCGCCTATTTCCATCCCCGGATGCCCGACGAACCGCTGATCTTCGTGGAAGTCGCCCTGGTCGACGGGTTGGCCGGCAATGTCCAGGAACTGCTCGATGAAAATATTCCGGCCATCGATCCGGCCGGCGCCGATACGGCGATCTTCTATTCCATATCGAATGCCCAGCGGGGCCTGGCCGGTATCAGTTTCGGTAATTTTCTGATCAAGCGGGTTGCCGATATGCTGGCGCGGGAATTTGCCGGCCTGAAGACATTCGCCACCCTGTCGCCGGTTCCGGGTTTCATCGCCTGGCTGAAGCAACGGCTGGGCGGCGGCGGCGAAGTGTTACTGCATGCGGAAATTCAGGCCCTGAAGACCCTGCACGGCGCCGAAAAATCATCCGCCGGGAAATTGCTGGAGGTACTGGAACGCCCCGACTGGGCCGCCGACCCCGCCGCCGAATCGGCCTTGCGTGGCGTCCTGATGCGGCTGTGCGCTGAATATCTGCTGACCGCGAAAAGGGCCGATGACGACCCCAGGGCGGCCGACCCGGTGGCCCATTTTCACCTTAGCAACGGGGCCCGCATGGAACGGCTGAACTGGATGGGCGACCGGTCCGTCAAGGGGCTGGAGATGTCGGCCGGGATCATGATTAACTACCGCTATAAACTTTCCGAAGTGGAAGCCAATCACGAGGCCTATACATCAACCGGCAAACGGGCGGCGTCTTCGGCCATGCGTTCGCTGCTCAAAGGCTGATAATTGCGGATACGAGGCAATTGACAGGGGCCTATATTTGTATACAGTCGCGCCCCGCCGGAAAATTAGCGATGCACTGATGTTAAGCGGGCGTGGTGGAATTGGTAGACACGCAGGTTTTAGGTACCTGTGACGCAAGTCGTGTGGGTTCAAGTCCCTCCGCCCGCACCAATACCGTCGCTATATTACAATTATAAACACGAGTGGATATCCATGCAGGTTACCGAGACGAAGTCCGAAGGTCTGTTGCACGAGTTTACCATCGCCGTTGCGGCAGAAGAGATCGAAAAAAGCGTCATCAGTCGGTTGACGGAACTGTCGAAAACTGTCCGTGTGCCGGGATTCCGTCCCGGTAAAGCGCCGGTGGCGCTGTTGCGCAAGCAATATGGCCCTTCGGTTATGGGCGAGGTGCTTGAGCGTACCGTCAACGAGACCTCGCAACAGGCCATGCAGGAGCGGGACTTGCAGCCCGCCTTGCGTCCGAAAATCGAAGTCATCAAATTCGAAGACGGGTCCGATCTGGAATATTCCATGGTCGTGGAAACCATGCCGGTCATCGAACCCATGGACTTCTCGAAGATTTCGTTGCAGCGCCTGACGGTGAAGGCCGATGACAAGGAAATTGACAATACCCTGGGCCGTATCGCCGACGCCCACAAGACGTCCGAGCCGGTAACCACCAAGCGCAAAGCCAAAAACGGCGATGTCCTGGTCATTGATTTTGTCGGCCGGGTGGACGGCGAGGAATTCGCCGGTGGCAAGGCCGAAGGGTATTCCCTGGAATTGGGCAGCGGCAGCTTTATCCCCGGCTTCGAAGAGCAGCTTGTAGGCTTCCAGGCCGGCGACCATGTCGATGTCAAAGTCTCTTTCCCGGCCGAATACGGGGCCGAAGACCTGGCCGGCAAGGACGCCGAATTTTCGGTCGATATCAAGGAATTGCGTAAATCGGCGCCTGCCGCCATCGACGATGAACTGGCCAAGAAAGTCGGCGCCGATGATCTGGAGGCCCTGAAGAACAATATCCGCGAAGAGCATGAACGTGAATTCAAGGATATGTCGCGCCAGCGTATTAAACGCGAATTGCTTGATGTCCTGGCCGAAGGCCATTCCTTCGAGGTCCCGGGCGGCCTGGTCGACAGCGAGTTTGAGGCTATTTGGGCGCAGTTCGAGGAGCACCGTGAACACGCCAGGCAACATGGTGAGGACGCCGAAGCCGAAGACGACAAGACCGATGATGAACTTAAGGATGAATACCGCGATATCGCCGAACGCCGGGTTCGGCTGGGGTTGCTGCTTGCCGAAATTGGCAAGTCGAACAATCTTCAGGTTAGCCAGGAAGACTTGAACCGCGCCATGATGGCCGAAGCCCGCCGCTTTCCGGGTCAGGAACAGGATGTTCTGGAATATTACCGCAAAAGCCCGGAAGCCATGCAGTCGCTGTCGGCCCCGATCATGGAAGAAAAAGTGGTCGATTTCATTCTTGAGATCGCCAGTGTTTCGGATAAAGATGCAAGCGCTGACGAATTGATGAAGCAGCCGGAACCGGAAAACGGAAAAACAAAGAAAAAGGCGGCAAAAAAATCTCCGGCAAAAAAAACAACGACCGTTAAAAACGCAAAGAAGGGCGATGCCAAATGAACGATCCATCCCTGACCTATATGAGCGGCCTGGTGCCGATGGTGGTCGAGACCACCAACCGGGGCGAACGGGCCTATGATATTTTTTCCAGGTTGCTTAAGGAACGGATCATTTTTTTAACCGGCGGCGTCGATGACGGAGTCGCCAGCCTGGTCTGCGCCCAGTTGCTGTATCTGGAATCGGAAAACCCGACCAAGGATATATCCTTTTATATTAATTCGCCGGGTGGTGTCGTTACCTCGGGGCTGGCGATATACGATACCATGCGCTACATCCGCCCCGATGTTTCGACCGTTTGCATCGGTCAGGCCGCGTCCATGGGCTCGTTCCTGCTGTGCGCCGGGGCGGCGGGCAAGCGGTTTGCCTTGCCCAACGCCCGGGTAATGATTCATCAGCCTTCCGGCGGCGCCCAGGGGCAGGCTACCGATATCGAAATTCAGGCCCGTGAAATCCTGGCGGTCAGGGCCCGGCTGAATAACATATACGTGGAACATACCGGCCAGCCGCTTGAGGTGATCGAGAAGGCGGTCGAACGCGACAGTTTCATGACCCCCGAGGAAGCCCGGGAATTCGGCATTATCGATGAAGTCGTCGCCAGCCGCCCGGCAACCGACGAGGATGAAAACGGCGATAAATCCGGAGCCTGAATTTTTGCCTTAATTCACCGTTAAAAGGAACCACGCATCATTTTTCCCGGCTTCGATAGCCGCTCGAATCAGGGCCCGGAAAATGCGCCGGTTCGGTGGACGGGGCAAGCTGGGGCTTGTCTGCGGCGGGGGCGAGCGGCTAAAGTAAGGACAAGGTCCGTATCGTGCGGCTGGGCCTTCCGCGAAGTTAAAAAATTAGGGACGCTATTTCCATGACCAAGTCCACCGGCGGAGACTCGAAAAACACGCTGTATTGCTCGTTCTGCGGCAAGAGCCAGCACGAGGTCCGCAAGCTGATCGCCGGCCCGACCGTATTCATTTGCGATGAATGCGTCGAATTATGCATGGATATTATCCGTGAGGAACACAAGACCAGCCTGGTTAAATCCGGCGACGGCGTGCCGACGCCGACGGAAATAAATGACGTCCTCGATGATTATGTGATCGGCCAGACTCACGCCAAGCGGGTGCTGTCGGTGGCCGTGCACAATCACTACAAACGGCTGAGTCAGGGTGGCGGCGCCAATGATGTGGAACTGGCCAAATCGAATATTCTGTTGGTTGGTCCGACCGGCTGCGGCAAGACGCTGCTGGCCCAGACCCTGGCGCGGATACTCGATGTGCCGTTTACCATGGCCGACGCGACGACCCTTACGGAAGCCGGCTATGTCGGGGAAGATGTCGAAAATATTATCCTCAAGTTGCTGCAATCGGCCGATTACAATGTCGAGCGGGCGCAGCGCGGCATCGTTTACATCGATGAAGTCGACAAAATTTCCCGCAAATCCGATAATCCTTCGATCACCCGTGACGTTTCCGGCGAAGGCGTGCAGCAGGCCTTGCGGGAAATTTTGTCGACTTCATCGATGTAAACGATGCCGCGCT
>CAZZKE010000110.1:0-4939 GCA_964655005.1 uncultured Thalassospiraceae bacterium
GGCCGCTCCCTGAATATCCGGGTCAATGACCGGGGACCGTATGCCCATGGTCGCATTATCGATCTGTCCCGCCGGGCGGCGCAGCTTTTGGGCTTTCAGAAAAAAGGCACGGCGCGGGTCCGGGTCAAGGTGTTGGGCGATGCCAGCCGCACCATTGCCGCCCGCTTCAAGGGCCGGGCTGAATTGGCGAGTGTCGGCTCGCCAATTACCGTCGATAGCCTGCCAAAACCGAAAGTAAGCAGCGAGACACTGCCGGTTCTAGGTACCGCAGAACCTGCTGGCGGGGCGTCCGTGGCCGATAGCCCGCTTCCGGCCGCCGGTCAAGCCGATCAGAACGTGCGGCTGGCTTCCGTCACGACCACCGAATTGATCCCCGCCCAGGGCGGGATCGTTACCATCGAAACGGTTTCACCGACCAGTGTTTATGTCCAGGCCGGGGCCTTCGCCAATTTCGAAAATGCAAATCGGGTGCGGGCGCGGCTGATAAGTGTCGGGCCGGTCAGAATTTCACCCGTGCTTGTCAACGGGCGCGACCTGTTCCGGGTGCGGGTGGGGCCGATGGCCAGTATCGATGATGCCGACCGGATGCTTGAGCGGATCATCGAAGCCGGATATACCGATGCCAGAACCCTGGTTGACTGAATTTTCCATCGCCGCCATTTTGCCGCTATAGTTATCCCCGTTTTCACAATTACCTTGGCCGTATCCATGTCTTTTTCAATTTACAAATTCGCCCGCTGCCTGTTGGCTTCGGGATTCCTTCTTGTCTCCGCCGCCCAGGCCTTCGCCATCGAAACCATCGCCAGGGAAGCGGTGATGATCGATATGCAGACGGGAACGGTGTTATTCGAAAAAAACGCAGAAATCTCCATGGCTCCGGCCTCGATGAGCAAGCTGATGACCGTCTACATGGTTTTCGAAAGACTCCGCGATGGCCGGCTGTCGCTGGATGACAGTTTTACGGTAAGTGAAAATGCGTGGCGCAAGGGGGGCGCCAAAAGCGGCAGTTCAACGATGTTTCTGGAGCCGGGAAAACGGGTGCGGGTGGAAGATCTGCTGCGGGGCATTATCGTGCAATCGGGAAACGATGCCTGCATCGTCGTAGCCGAGGCGCTGTCTGGCAGCGAGGAGGCGTTCGCCGCCGAAATGACCGAAAAGGCCCGGCAAATAGGACTGAAGAATTCCACCTTCACCAACGCCACCGGCTGGCCCGACGAGAACCATCGCATGACCGCCATGGACCTGGTCCTGCTGGCGCAGAAAATTATCGAGGAATTCCCTGAATATTATTATTTCTATTCAGAAAAAAGTTTTGTTTACAACGGCATAAAGCAATCAAACCGTAACCCCCTGTTATACAAGGGAATGGGTGCGGATGGCCTGAAAACCGGCCATACGGTGGAATCCGGATACGGCCTGACCGCCTCGGTCCTGCGTGGCGACCGCCGGTTGATTTTGGTCGTGAACGGTTTGCCGAGTAAAAAGGCCCGCGCCCGGGAACCAGAGCGTCTGCTGGAATGGGGTTTTCGGGAATTCGATAACTACGCCTTGCTGAAAGCCGGCGATAAAATGGAAGACGCCGCGGTATGGCTTGGCAAGGACGCCACGGTGCCCCTGATTGTCGAAAATGACCTGACCCTGACGCTGCCGAAAAAGGCCCGCCGCGACATGCGGGCGACCGTTAGATATGACAGCCCCGTACCGGCGCCGATTGCCAAGGGAACGCGCCTGGCGACCCTGACCTTCAGCGCCCCCGGAACCGACCCGGTCGAAGTTCCCCTGGTTGCCGCCAACGATGTCGAACGACTGGGCCTGGTCGGTCGCCTGGCGGCGGCGTTTCAGTCAATCATCTGGGGTGGTTCGTGAAGGAACCAGGCCGATTAATCACTTTTGAAGGCGGCGAGGGAGCCGGTAAATCAACCCAGGTCCTGCTTCTCGCCGAACGTCTGCGCGGGTTGAATATTGAAACCCTGACCACGCGGGAACCCGGCGGCGCCCCTGGCGCCGAAGATATTCGCGCTTTGCTGGTCAACGGCGATCCCGACCGCTGGACGCCGCTGTCCGAGGTACTGCTTAATTATGCCGCCAGGGCCGAACATCTGGTCAAGACTATATGGCCGGCGCTCGACCGGGGCGTCTGGGTGGTCTGCGACCGCTTCTATGATTCGACTACGGCATACCAGGGTTATGGCCATGGTGTAGACCTGAACACACTGGACCAGATCAGGCGGGCCGTGCTCGGTGATTTCATGCCGGATATGACGATTATCCTGGATTTGCCGCTGGACCTGGGTCTCGAACGGGCGTTGGCGCGCCGGGATAAAGAGGACCGCTACGAACGCATGGGCCGTGATTTCCACCAGCGCCTGCGCCAGGGATTCCGGAAAATCGCCGCCGGGGAACCGGATCGCTGTGTGATAATCGACGCCGACACCGACATCGAACGAATCGCCGACGGCATTTGGCGAACCATCGGCAAGCGGTTTCGCCTGTGAACGCCGCCGCCGCAGTATCGGAACCCGAACTGGCCTGGCTGCCAGCCCGGGAAAACCCGGAATTTACCGGCCACGGGGAAGCCGAAAAAACCCTGCTCGACGCGTTCAACTCCGGTCGTCTGGCCCATGCCTGGCTGATTACCGGCCAGCGTGGGATCGGCAAGGCGACGCTGGCCTACCGGTTCGCCCGCCACGTCCTGGCCGCCAACGGTATGAAGGCCTCGGCATCGCTTTTTGACGGCGGCCCGGCCACGGATTCAGCCAGCGGTATGTATCTGCCCCCGGACAACCCGGTTTTCATGAGGGTCGCCAGTTATGGTCATGCCGATTTCCTGACCATAGAGCGCACCACCAACCCGAAAACCAAAAAGCTGCGAACGGAAATTGTGGTTGATGACATCCGCACCATCGGCGACTTCCTGTCGTTGACCCCGGCCGAAGGCGGCTGGCGCGTCGTCGTTATCGACTGCGCCGACGAAATGAACAGGAATTCCGCCAACGCGGTTTTGAAAGTGCTTGAAGAACCGCCAAAAAAGGCATTGATCCTGTTAATTAGCCATGCGCCGGGCCGTTTGCTGCCGACCATCCGGTCGCGCTGTCGCAAATTGGCGCTGAAACCGTTACCCCATGAAACGGTAGTGTCCCTGCTGGGGGGATGCTACCCCGACCTGGGCGCCGATGATTTGGCCGAACTGGCCCGTCTGGGCGAAGGCAGTATCGGTCGCGCCCTGGATTTACAGCAGCAGGGCGGCCTGGAAATTTACCGGGAACTGATGGCCATTCTGGGCTCGCTGCCGGATCTGGAAATCACCGCAGTACACGCTTTCGCCGGAAAAACAGGACGTGCCGGCGCCGATCGGGCTTTCCACACTTTCGGCGATTTGCTGCGATCATGGCTGGGCCGGACGATCATCGACATATCGAAAGAAAACCCGGCGCAGAGCGGCCTTGATCGCTGGCTGGAGGTATGGGACAAGAGCAATCACCTGCTGGCCCGCACCGATCCGATCAATCTGGACCGCCGACAGGTGACAATCGATATACTGCTGGCGCTGGCCAACGCGGCCCGTCAATCTCGTTAATTTAGGAGAAACGGCCATGAGCGGGCCTTCGGAAACACCGTTCTACGTGACGACGCCAATCTACTACGTCAATGACGCGCCGCATATAGGTCATGCCTATACCTCGCTGGCCTGCGATGTGCTGGCCCGGTTCAAGCGACTGGACGGCTTCGACGTCAAATTCCTGACCGGCACCGACGAACACGGCCAGAAGGTCGAAAAGTCGGCGTTGAAGGCCGGCATCGACCCACAAACATTTACCGACAACGTATCGCAAAAATTCCGTGATCTGGCCGATTTCATGAACTTCAGCCACGACGATTTCGTCCGCACCACCGAACAACGCCACAAACGCGCCTGCCAGGATATATGGCAAAAACTGATCGACAATGGCGAAATATACCTGGGTTCCTACGCCGGCTGGTACGCCGTTCGTGACGAGGCTTTCTATGACGAGGGTGAGTTGAGCAAAGGGCCCGGCGACACCATGGTGGCGCCGACCGGAGCCGAGGTGGAGTGGGTCGAAGAACCGAGTTATTTTTTCCGGCTCTCCGCATGGGCCGACCGGTTGCTTGAAATGTACGACGCCCGGCCTGATTTCATCGCGCCGCAGTCCCGGCGCAACGAGGTCACCAGCTTCGTGCGCGGCGGTTTGCGCGACCTGTCGGTATCCCGCACCACCTTCAAATGGGGGGTGCCGGTGCCGGGCGACGATGAACACATCATGTATGTTTGGCTCGACGCCCTGACCAATTATCTGACCGGTGTCGGATATCCGCAGACGGATGGCGGGGAATACGCTACCTACTGGCCGGCCGATTTGCATATGGTCGGCAAGGACATCCTGCGTTTTCATGCCGTTTACTGGCCGGCATTTCTGATGGCCGCCGGCCTGCCAACGCCGAAGCGGGTGTTCGCCCACGGCTGGTGGACCAACGAGGGGCAAAAAATATCAAAGTCACTGGGCAATGTCATCTCGCCTTATGACCTGGTCGATAAGTATGGCCTGGATCAGGTGCGCTATTTTTTGCTGCGCGAGGTGCCGTTCGGCAATGACGGTGACTTTTCTCACGCCTCCATGGTCAACCGCTGCAACGGCGAACTGGCCAACGACCTGGGCAATCTGGCGCAACGGGTGCTATCGATGATTGCCAAGAACTGCGATGGCGCGGTGCCGCAATGCGGCGATTTCAATCCCGACGACGAAAAAATGCTGAATTTCGCCATGGATTTGATATCGGGCGTCAGGACCGATATGGATCGTCAGGCATTTAATCAGGTGCTGGAAGACATCTGGCTGGCCATCCGCATGGCCAATGGCTATGTCGACGCCCAGGCGCCATGGAAGCTGAAAAAGGAAGACCCCGAACGCATGGCCACCGT
>CAZZKE010000111.1:0-4901 GCA_964655005.1 uncultured Thalassospiraceae bacterium
TTCTTGACTTCGGCCCGGTTGCGCAAGCCGGTTTCGCCGACCTTGCGCACCGATACGTTGACGTCGCAACGCATGGAGCCTTCGTCCATATTGCCGTCACAGGTTCCCAGGTAGCGCAGGATCGAGCGCAGTTTGCGCAAATAAGCGCCGACATCCTCCGGGCTTTTCAGGTCGGGCCGGGAGACGATTTCCATCAGGGCCGTGCCCGACCGGTTAAGGTCGATGAAGGAGCGTTTGGGGTCCTGGTCGTGCAGGGATTTACCGGCGTCCTGTTCCATATGCAAGCGTTCAATACCGACTTCCCGGGTGGTGCCGTCGGCCAAATCCAGGACCACCGTGCCCTCGCCGACAATGGGGTGATACAGCTGGGAAATCTGATAGCCTTGGGGCAGGTCGGCATAGAAATAGTTTTTGCGGTCGAAAACCGAGGTCAGGTTGATTTTGGCGCGCAAGCCAAGGCCGGTGCGAACCGCCTGTTCGATGCAGTATTCGTTGATTACCGGCAGCATCCCGGGCATGGCGGCGTCAACCAGCGAGACCTGGGTATTGGGTTCGGCCCCGTAAGCCGTCGGGGCGCCGGAAAACAGCTTGGACTTCGAAATGATCTGGGCATGGACTTCAAGACCGATGACGACTTCCCAATCGCCGGTCTGACCCGACAGGACATAGCTCATGGCCTAGCCCTCCCCGCCCGGCAGGGTATTAAAACCGGCCGCACTTTCCAGCACATCGGCGGCCCGCAGCATGGTTTCCTCATCGAACGGCTTGCCCAGCAGTTGCAGGCCCAGCGGCAGCCCGTTGGCCGACAGGCCGGCGGGAACGGAAATGCCCGGCAGTCCCGCCAGGCTGGCCGGCACCGTGAACACGTCGTTCAGATACATCGCCACCGGATCGTCTATTTTTTCGTCAAGGGCGAACGCCTCGGACGGCGCCGTCGGCGTCAGCAGCACATCGACAGTCTCGAAGGCGGCCCTGAAATCATCGGCGATCAGCTTTCGCACCCGTTGCGCCTTGCGGTAATAGGCGTCGTAAAAGCCGGCCGACAGCACGTAAGTACCGATTAGCACCCGGCGCTTGACTTCCTCGCCGAAACCCTCGCTGCGAGTATTGGCGTACATCTCGTCCAGGCTGCCGCCCGGTACGCGCAGCCCATAGCGGACGCCATCATAACGGGCCAGGTTGGCCGAGGCCTCGGCCGGGGCGATAATATAGTATGTCGGCAGGGCGTGTTCGGTGTGGGGCAGCGACACATCCACCACCTCGGCGCCGGCCTGCTTCAGCCATTCGGCGCCCTGAAGCCACAGTTTTTCTATTTCCGGGGCCATGCCATCGATCCGGTACTGGCCGGGAATACCGACCCGCAGGCCCCTGATATCGCCGCTTAGCGCGGCTTCGAAATCCGGCACATCCTGCGGCGCCGAAGTGGAATCCCCGGCGTCGTGACCGGCCATGGCGGCCAGCATGATGGCCGCATCGCGCACGGTACGGGTC
The DNA here is from genome assembly GCA_964655005.1 of uncultured Thalassospiraceae bacterium. GTDB lineage: Bacteria > Pseudomonadota > Alphaproteobacteria > Rhodospirillales > JABHCV01 > CAZZKE01. The sequence goes on from CAZZKE010000111.1 coordinate 1,492, forward strand.
ATCGGCCCGGCCTGATCCAATGATGACGAGAAGGCGACAATGCCCCAGCGCGAACAACGGCCATAGGTAGGTTTCAGGCCGACCACGCCGGTAAACGACGCCGGCTGGCGGATCGAACCGCCGGTGTCGGTGCCCGTGGCGCCCAGGGCCAGGCGGGCGGCGACGGCGGCGGCCGAGCCTCCGGATGATCCACCCGGCGTCAATTCCCTGCCGTCCCTGCCCGGCCACGGGTTGATGACGTTGCCGTAGTAACTGGTGATATTGGCCGAACCCATGGCGAATTCATCCATATTGGTCTTGCCCAGCATCACCGCACCGGCGTCACGCAGGTTTTGCGACACGGTCGATTCATAAGTCGGCACGAAACCGTCCAGAATGTGCGAGCCCGCCGTGGTCAGCACGCCTTCGGTGCAAAACAGGTCCTTGACGGCGATCGGGATGCCGTCCATCGGCCCGGCGCTTTTTCCGGCGGCCCGGCGGCGATCGGATTCACCGGCCCGTTGCATGGCCAGATCCGGTGTTTCGGTAATGAATGCGTTCAGGCCACGGGCCGCCGAAATCGCCTGCAAATGGGCCTGGGCCAGTTCGACGGCGCTGAAATCGCCCCTGGCCAGGCCATCCCTGGCGGTGGCGATGGTAAGGTCGTTAAGTTTGCTCACGACGGCCCCCTACTCGACTACCTTGGGGACGCAATAGAAGCCGTCTTCGGTATCCGGCGCGTTGGCCAGCACCTGTTCCCGGCAACCGCCATCGGTGATGGTATCGGGACGCTGCGGCAGGGTCACATCGACAACGCTGGCCAGCGGCTCGACGCCCTCGGTGGCAACGCCGTCCAGTTGTTCGACCCATTCGAGAATGGCCGAAAGTTCCCCGGCCAGATGATCGAGATCTTCATCGGCGACCTTGATGCGGGCCAGATGAGCAATATTCCTGACGGTATCTTTATCCAGCGACATGGCGACCCGAAGCCTTGTTAGGCGATGTTGTGAAACGGGGCGGAACGTAACACCGGGCCGGGTATCGCGCAAGCCGCTTGGAAAATTATCCGCCGCCGTTTTTATGCAGCTTGACCAATCTGCGCCAGACATCCTCGGTCCATGCCATCGGGGCCGTTTCGACGGCCCCGGCCAGCGCCTCGGCGACCGAACGGGCCGGTCGTTCCGGGCGCTCCGGTCGGCGCCCCATATTCCGCTTGGAAAGGCTGTCGAAAACAACCCGTTCGGTATCGCGATTGTACAAAAAGATCATCGAAAACATAACATCGGGATCATCATCCAGGCCCAGCAGATCAATGCTGATCTGGTAGACCGGTTCCCTGGTCAATTTGTAGGGTACTTCGGTAATGAACATTGGCGCATAAAACCGGTAACCCCGACCGCCGTCGGTGCAACGGTATTCAATCTCGTAATCGGCGAACGAAATGCGTTCTTTTTCCAGCACATTCCTGCCGTTGAAATGAATGGTGTAGCCGCACGGAGAGTGTCCCGGCATTACGATCCGACCGGCTATGTCCCGGTCCAGGGCGCCGTCCAGCAGCGGCAGCAACACCGGCGCATAGACGAAGCCGAAGTCCTTGCCGTCCCGCCGCACCGCCATCCAGCCGACGCCGCCTTTGACCTTACCCACGACATCGACCTTGCCGCCGCCGCGAACGGAACCGATTTTCTTGGCCGATGTCTTCGGACCGGCCCGGACATTGGCGTCCCTGGTTACCAGATAAATGCCCTTTTTCGGAATTATGTCCTGGCCGAGAAATTTCAAATCCCCGGACTGGGCGCGGGCCGGTCCGTTCAGCGACCCGCACAGGATCAGTCCGGCAATTGAAACGGCAAAAAATCGGGCTGGTACATTCATGGGCAAATTCAACCTGACGAGTGTACGGATTCTATCATATGGTACGCCCTATCGTTCAGAAAACAGGAAACGAAATGCCCGTCCTGGATATAAGACAAATGGCCGCGACGCTGCAACCGGACAAACGGTTGATGGGTCTGGACATCGGCAGCAGGACTATCGGCCTGGCCCTGTCGGACGTCAACCGCGGCATCGCCACGCCCCTGGAAACCCTGAGACGCGGGAAGTTCGGCGCCGACGCCGATAGACTGGAAGGCCTGATCGACGCCCATGACGTAGGCGGGCTGGTGCTGGGTCTGCCGATCAGCATGGACGGCAGCGAAGGGCCGCGGTGCCAGTCGACCCGGCAGTTCGCGACCAACCTGCTGGCCCGCCGCGACATTCCCGTCGCTTTCCAGGACGAACGCCTGTCGACGGTGGCGGTCGAAAGAATCCTGATCGGCGAGGCCGACCTGACCCGCAAGAAACGGGCCGCCGTGGTCGATCGGGCGGCGGCGGCTTATATCCTGCAAAGCGCGCTCGACGCCATGGCCTACCGGATTTAACCGGCATGCTACAGATATTTTCCGCCCTTACGCCGGTGTTCCTGCTGATCCTGCTTGGCTACGTAATCCGGCGGCGGCGGCTGATTAGCGAATCATTCTGGGCGCCGGCGGAAAAAATGACTTATTTCGTGTTTTTTCCGGCGTTGTTGCTTAGCAACACGGCGAAAGCGGATTTCGGCGACCTTGAATTGCTGCCGATGGTCGCCGCCGCCGTCCTGGCCGTACTCCTTGTTTCCGGGCTGGCGGTATTGCTGCGACCGTACCTTAATATTGGCGGACCTTCCTATACTTCGGTATTTCAGGCTTTCATGCGGCCCAATGTCTATCTGGGCATCGCCGCCGCAGTGGCGCTTTACGGTGACGTCGGGCTGACCCTGGTCAGTGTCTGCATCGCTGTGCTGGTGCCGCTGGTCAACGTGCTGGGTGTCGTCGTACTGGTCCGCCACGCCGGGACGGAAGGCGCATCGCCGGGCTGGGGCAGGGCGGCAGGCCAGATCGCCCGTAATCCGCTTATTATCGCCTGCGGCCTGGGCGCCTTGTTGAATTTCGCAGGGTTCGGCCTGCCGCCCCTGGCCGGGTCGTTTCTGGAAATTCTTGGCCGCGCCGCCCTGCCCGTCGGCTTGCTGGCGGTCGGGGCCGGGCTGGATCTGGCCGCCTTGAGGGGCTCGGGCCGGCTGGTCGGATTGAACTCGGCGGTTAAACTGCTGGTGCTGCCGGGCCTGACCTATGCCGGCTGCCTGGCCTTCGGGGTAAGCGGTCTGGCGGTGACTATTTCGGTGCTCTACGCGTCGTTGCCCAATTCGGCAACATCGTATGTGCTGGCCCGCCAGATGGGCGGCGATACCACCCTGCTGGCCGGCTCGATTACCGCCTCGACCCTGCTGGCCATGCTTACCATGCCGCTGATTGTGGCATTGCTGCCGTAATACAGGGCATATCCTTGGTATTATACCAAATTGCAGAAAGAATGACCCATAGAGACGGCTTCACAAGCCTTTTGGCTAGGAGCCG
>CAZZKE010000112.1:0-4755 GCA_964655005.1 uncultured Thalassospiraceae bacterium
AATTTATTATCAGGCGGAACGCGACACGCTGATTGCCGTGCCGCTGTTTATTTTTATGGGGATCATGCTGCAACGCTCGAAGATCGCCGAGGACCTGCTGATCGCCATGGCCCAGTTGTTCGGACCCATTCCTGGCGGCCTCGGCATCGCCGTGGTGTTCGTCGGCGCCTTGCTGGCCGCCACCACAGGCATCGTCGGGGCGACCGTAGTCGCCATGGGGCTGATATCGCTGCCGGTCATGCTGCGGCACAATTATTCCGTTCCGCTGGCGACCGGAACCATCTGCGCCTCGGGAACGCTCGGCCAGATCATCCCACCGTCCATCGTACTGATTATCCTGGCCGACCAGTTGTCTAACGCCACCGACCGGGCGGCGACCCTGCGCAAGCTGGATTTCAAGGAAGCCACCGGCAGCTTTTCCATGCCGACGGAGTTTGACCTGACCTCGACCAGCGCCGGTGAAATGTTCCTGGGTGCGATGCTGCCGGGGCTGGTGTTGGTCGGCTTGTATATGGCCTACATTCTGATCGTCGCCCTGCTGAAACCGAAAGTGGCGCCGCCGGTGCCTTTCGAAGGAAAATACGACGGCCTGTTCCTGAAGCGCGTTTTCCTGGCCCTGGTGCCGCCGCTGGCCCTTATTTTCGCCGTCCTGGGATCAATCATCCTGGGCATCGCGACGGTTAACCAGGCCGGCGCAATCGGCGCCGCCGGGGCCATGGTCATGGCCAGTTACCGCCTGATGGAAGGCCAAAAAGGCGCTTATTACCCTGCAATTATAGCTTTTTTGTCGATTCTAATGATCGCCCTGCTGATTGGTAACTATGACATAAACATTAAATCGGTACGAAATAGCGAACAATTCACCGTCGTCATGATGTCGCTGGCCGCCGTCGCCGTGTTTTTTGTTTCCCTGGCATGGAGCGCATGGCGAACCTTCAAGATCGACGACACCCTGCGCGGAGTGATGGTCGAAACCGCCAAGACGACATCGATGGTCTTCATTATCCTGCTTGGCGCGGCAATGCTGACGGCGGCCTTTCGCGCATTCGGCGGCGAGGACCTGGTCAAGGACTTCCTGAACGCCCTGCCCGGCGGTTTCATTACCAAGTTCATCGTCGTCATGAGCGTTATTTTTCTGCTTGGTTTCTTCCTGGATTTTATCGAAATCGCCGTCGTTGTGGTGCCTATTATTGCTCCTATCCTGCTATCGGACCCCCAGGCCAACGTCACCGGCGTATGGCTTGGGGTAATGATCGGCGTCAACATGCAGACTTCGTTTTTGACCCCGCCGTTCGGATTCGCCCTGTTTTATCTGCGCGGCGTCGCCCCCAGGGTGGTCAGGACCATACAAATATACCGGGGCGTGGTGCCGTTCATTCTGTTGCAACTGGTCGGCCTGGCCATCGTCGGGGTGTTCCCGCCGCTGGTCAACTACCTGCCCAACCGGATCAATCTGACATCCGAAACGGCGCCGCCGCCCAGGAACCCCAGGCTGCAATACTGCGTCGAAAAATATGTCTTTGCCAAATACGATCAGGTGCAGGATCAATTGCGGCGCCAGATCGAAGCCGTCCGCGGGCTGGATATAAGTTATCTGCCGAAAAAGACCCGCGTCTCTCTGCTCGAAGGCTTCGATGCGGCGGAAGCAACCTTTGCACTGGTCGGCGATGTCCGGGCGGCCGAGGCTGCGATGGCCGACTATATCCCCGACTATCGCCCCTTGCACCGCCAGGTGCGCGCCCTGCAGGGTAAAATACGCCGTCGGAAAGATAAAATTGCAATCACCACGCAAAAATTGAAAAGGCTGAATGAAGTTGCCGCAACCGTCGAGAAAATTGGCCGGATGCAGGGAGAAATTGATAGCCTGAAAGATCAAATAGCGGCCATCGAAAGTGAAATTCCGGCCCGCTGGAAAGAGGCTCGCGCCGGTTATCTGAAGCTGGCGAAGGCCGAGAAAAAAGCCAGATTAAAATATCGGCGAAACGTCGACGATGCCTACGAACCGATTGCCAAGGTGCGCAAGATCATCGCCCAGACCGATGCGCTTGGCGAACTTGAAGGGCAATTAAAGGATTTACCGGACATCATCGCCAGCCGGACGCCTGAACAAGCCACCATTATCATCAAACAGGCCGAACAGGCGTTGGGTGATGTTAGCGGGGCCAGCCCCATCAAGTCGAAGATATCCAAGGCTCGGCGGGCGCTGAAAGGCAATAAGCCAAAGACCGAGAAAGCCCTGCGGGAACTGGCCAAAGGCCTCAATCTATACGCCGCCCAGATACGTTGGCGGCAACGGGCGGCCGCCGAACTGGCCGCCGGACTGACGGTGTACGATCTGGCCATTCGCGGTACCATCGGCCTGCGCCAGCAGGATCGGCTGACCTCGGACCAGGCCGCCGAAGTTGCCAGCTGCAAGTCGGAGCACCGGGATATTTCGTTGAATTTCTAGAATTTTCCGGAAGCGGGAAATCCCCGTGGCGCCTTCAGGCCGGCCTGGGCGCGTTTGCCGAGCCAGTCGGCGATATTGGTTTCGGTCCGGGTGCGCTCGCCGCTTTTCCAGGTCAGGCCTTCCGCCAGCTTGATCGTTTTGGCATCGGCCAGGCCGCCTTTGGCGTAGCGTTGCAGAATATTTCCGCGACCGCGGGTCATGGCGGGCAGGTCGGCGAGCGGGAAAACAAGCAACTTACGGTTCTGTCCGACAACCGCCACATGGTCATCATATTCGCCTATGTGGGCGACGACGCAAGCTTCTTCGGCCCCGCTCAGGTTCAGTATCTGTTTGCCGTTCCTGGTCTGGGCGATGATGTCATCCTGCCCGACGATAAAGCCCCGCCCGGCGTCGGAAGCGATCAGCAATCGAGCCCCGGCCCGATACACGAACATGGCGACCGGTTCGTGCTCGTTACCCAAGTCTATCATCAAGCGCAAGGGTTCGCCATGTCCCCTGCCGCCCGGCAGTTTATCGCAGGCAAGTGTATAAAACCGACCGTTTGTCGCCAAAATTACCAGCTTGTCCGTAGTCTGGGAGTGCAAGGCAAACCTGCCCCGGTCGCCTTCCTTGTACTTCAAATCACCGTTTTCCAGGATGTGGCCCTTGATGGCGCGGATCCATCCCTTGTCGGAGCAAACGACGGTCAGCGGTTCCCGTTCGATCATCGCTTCCAGGGGTACGATCACGGCGCTTGGCGGTTTGCCGATTTCCGTCCGTCGTGCGCCAATATCGGTTTTTTCCCCAAATTCCTTTTTGACCAGGGCCAGTTCCCCGGCGATAGTCTTCCAGCGTTTATCATCGCTTTCCAGTAAACAGCCGAGAGCCTTTTTCTCTTCATTGAGAAGCTTGTCTTCCTTGCGAATTTCCATTTCCTCAAGTTTGCGCAGTTGCCGCAACCGCATATTGAGGATGGCCTCCGCCTGGACATCGCTCAACTTGAAAAACCTGATCAACCCGGCCTTGGCGTTGTCTTCTTCCCGGATGATGCGAATGACCTGATCCAGATTAAGGAAGGCAATCAGGAAACCGCCGAGAACTTCCAATCGGTGTTCAATCTTGCCCAGGCGGTATTGTGAACGGCGAACAAGAACCTGATGCCGGTGATCCAGAAAGGCCTGCAAGACCTCTCGCAGGTTCATGACCCGGGGTACGTTGGCGGCATCCAGCACGTTCATGTTAAGGCCGAACCTGATTTCCATATCGGTTTGCCTGAACAGGTGTTCCATCAGCATATCGGGCTCGACGGTCCGGTTCTTCGGTTCCAGAACGATGCGCAGATCATCCGCCGATTCATCGCGTATATCGGCCAGCATGGGCAGTTTGCGAAGCGTCATCAGTTCCGCGATTTTTTCAATTAATCTGGATTTTTGGACCTGATAGGGAATTTCATAAACATCGATCTGATATTGCCCGTGTTTCAGTTTTTCAACCCGCCAGCGGGCGCGCAGACGGAAGCCGCCGCGACCGGTCTTGTAGGCCTCGACAATGCCGTCCGCCGGTTCGACCAGCAATCCGCCGGTCGGGAAATCCGGCCCCGGAATCATTTCGGCCAATTTGGCGAAGGTGGTATTGGGGTGCTTGATCAGATGTATCAGCGCCGTCGCCAGTTCACCGATATTGTGCGGCGGGATGCTGGTCGCCATGCCGACGGCAATACCGGCGGCGCCGTTAGCCAACAAGTTCGGGATACGGGCCGGCAGGACGACAGGTTCGGAATCTTCGCCGTCATAGGTTTCGCGGAAATCCACGGCATCTTCACTGATGCCATCAAGCAGCGCCATCGCCACCGGGGTAAGCTTGGATTCCGTATAACGCATGGCGGCGGCGTTATCGCCGTCGATATTGCCAAAGTTTCCCTGTCCATCGACCAACGGATAGCGTACCGCGAAGTCCTGCGCCAGACGGACCATGGTGTCGTATATGGCCAGGTCGCCGTGCGGGTGATATTTACCCATCACGTCACCGACTATACGGGCGCATTTCTTGAAACCGGCCGCCGGGTCCAGCTTCAATTGCACCATGGCGTAAAGCAGCCGCCGATGGACCGGCTTCAGGCCGTCCCGCACATCGGGCAATGACCGCGCCATGATGGTCGATAACGCATAGCTCAGATAACGCTCGCCAAGGGCATCGGCGAGACTGGTGTCACGAACTTCGCCGATATTTTCGGGACTGGTGTTTTTACTCATGAATAATTCCAAAATCTGCTTAATACCAAGGATCACTGATAAAGACCCATTGAGACGGCTTTCCATGGTTTTCGG
>CAZZKE010000113.1:0-4677 GCA_964655005.1 uncultured Thalassospiraceae bacterium
GTTTCCATGCTGATCCCGGAAGTGATCGGCTTCCGCTTAAGCGGCCAAATGGGCGAAGGGATCACCGCCACCGACCTGGTCCTGCGCATCGTCGAGATGCTGCGGGCCAAGGGGGTAGTCGGCAAATTTGTCGAATTTTTTGGCCCCGGCCTGGACCATCTGTCCCTGCCCGACCGCGCCACCATCGCCAACATGGCCCCGGAATACGGCGCCACCTGCGGTTTTTTCCCGATCGACAAGGAAACCATCCGGTATCTGACATTCACCTCGCGCCAGCCGGACCGTGTCGCCCTGGTCGAGGCTTATGCCAGGGCCCAGGGCATGTGGCGTGACGAGAACACCCCGGACCCGGCATTCACCGACACCATGGAACTGGACATCGCCACCATCGTGCCGGCCATATCGGGGCCGAAGCGGCCGCAGGACCGGATCGATCTGGCCGATTCCAAATCGGCCTTCGCCACTACCCTGAAAGAATTGGCCGGGGCCGACAGCCCACGGGTCGCCGAAGTCGCCGACGCCGGCCATGACCTGCGCGACGGCGACGTGGTGATCGCCGCCATCACCAGTTGCACCAATACCTCGAACCCGTCGGTGCTGATCGCCGCCGGCCTGCTGGCCCGCAACGCCAACCGGCTGGGCCTGCGATCGAAACCATGGGTCAAGACATCGCTGGCGCCGGGTTCGCGGGTGGTCGCCGATTACCTGGAGGCGGCCGGATTACAGGAACATCTGGACGCGCTCGGCTTCAATATTGCCGGCTTCGGCTGCACCACCTGCATCGGTAATTCGGGACCGCTGGCCGAACCCATCGCGGCGGCCATCGCCAAGGCCGATCTGGTGGCCACCGCCGTGCTGTCGGGCAATCGTAATTTCGAGGGCCGCATCAGCCCGCACGTCAAGGCCAACTATCTGGCCTCGCCGCCGCTGGTCGTCGCCTATGCGCTGGCCGGTTCGATGACCCGTGACCTGAATAACCAGCCGCTGGGCAAGGACCGGGACGGCCAGCCGGTGTACCTGAAGGATATCTGGCCCGGCAATGCGGAAATCAGGGAAGCCATCGCCGCCGCCCTGAGCCCGGAAATGTTTCGTTCGCGCTACGCCAATGTTTCGGAAGGGCCACAGGCCTGGCAGGACATCAAGGTGGTCGAAGGCGAAACCTATAACTGGCAGCCGGGTTCGACCTATATTCAGCATCCGCCGTTTTTCGAAGGGCTAAGCGGTCCCGCCGCCGACATGGCGGATATTACGGCGGCCCGGGCCTTGGCCATTCTGGGCGATTCGGTGACCACCGACCATATCTCGCCGGCCGGCGGCATCGCCAAGGACGGCCCGGCCGGGGCCTACCTGCTGGAACATCAGGTGCGGCCCCAGGATTTCAATTCCTACGGCTCGCGGCGCGGCAATCATCAGGTGATGATGCGCGGCACGTTCGCCAATATCCGGATCAAGAACGAAATGGCCCCCGGAACCGAAGGCGGCGTTACCAGGCATATCGCCAGCGGCGAGGTCATGAGCATCTATGACGCGGCCATGAAATACGCCGATGAAGGCGTGCCGCTGGTGGTTTTCGGCGGCAAGCTGTACGGCAACGGGTCGAGCCGCGACTGGGCCGCCAAGGGCACCCGGCTGTTGGGCGTCAAGGCGGTGATCGCCGAAAGCTTCGAGCGCATTCACCGCTCCAATCTGATCGGCATGGGGGTGCTTCCCTTGCAGTTCAAGGACGGCGCCAGTCGCCTGACCCTGCGGCTGGATGGCTCGGAAAGCTTTGATCTTACCGGCATTGCCGGCGGCATCCGGCCGGGCATGGATGTGGACCTGACCGTAAACCGGGCCGACGGCGCTTCCGACCGGATCACCCTGACCTGCCGCATCGATACCCTGGACGAGGCCGAATACGTCAAGGCCGGCGGTATTTTGCAATATGTGCTCAGGAACCTTAACGGCTAATCGCCTCACCGCTATGTGATTGGTGCGCGGGGTGAATATCGGCTATTAATTTTGCATGACGCTTGCTCGCATCCTGATCGCGGCGCTGTTGCTGATGTATCATGGCGCCGCCGTCGCCGCCGGCAAGCCGCTGACGGTGGTCGAACTGTACACATCCCAGGGCTGCGCGGCGTGTCCGCCCGCCAACGCCTTTCTGGCCGAACTGGCCGAACAGGAAGGTCTGCTGGCGCTGTCGTTCCATGTGGATTACTGGAATTATCTGGGCTGGGAAGACCCTTTTTCCAGCGCCGTATATTCCGAGCGCCAACGGCAATACGCCGTCTATTTCGATTCCCGCAACGTCTATACCCCGCAAATGGTAATCCAGGGCACCCATCAGACGGTCGGTTCCAACCGCCCGGAAGTGAAACGGGCGATCAGCGCGGCGGCGTCATTGCCCAGAATTGACATGGTGCTGACCACGGGCGATGGCGGCGTGACGATTTCCCTGCCCGCCGCCGCTTTGGCCGATAGCGCGAAAGTGTTCGTGGTGACCTTCGATGATGAACGGATTACGGCGGTCAAGCGCGGCGAGAATCGCGGCAAGGAATTGCGGAGCCGCAATGTCGTCCGTTACCTGAAACAGGTTGCCGACTGGGACGGCAAGGCGACGCAAATCCCGGTTTCCTACGCCGACGCCCAGGGCGACAGGGGCGCGGTCCTGCTGCAATCGGCGAAGTCCGGCGCGATTCTGGGCGCGGCGGTGTTTGCGATAGACTGAAGTCACATCCATTGATGTCCGAAAATGGCCAGTCTTTTCCCGAAGGCCGGCTATACTGTGGCCATGAAAATGGATTCCGACACTTGCTACCGGGCGGTCAAAAGCCGTGACGCGCGCTTCGACGGGCGTTTCTTCACCGCCGTAATTTCCACCGGTATTTTTTGCCGCCCGGTGTGTCCGGCCAGCCCACCGAAGCGGTCCAACTGCAAATTCATGCCATCCGCCGCCGCCGCCATGGCCGCCGGGTTCCGGCCCTGTCTGCGGTGCCGCCCGGAAGCGGCGCCGGGCAGTCCGGCCTGGAAAGGGGTGTCCAGTACGGTCGGTCGGGCGCTGCGGCTGATTGGCGAGGGTGCGCTGGATCGCGGCGGTGTCGATGATCTGGCCGGGCGGCTGGGTGTCGGCGAGCGGCATTTGCGGCGGCTGTTTCTGGATCATGTCGGGGCCAGCCCGAAATCGGTGGCGCAAACCCGACGGCTGCTGTTCGCCAAGCAGATGATCGGCGAAAGCGACCTGCCGCTGACCGAAATCGCGCTCGCCTCGGGCTTTCGGAGCATCCGCCGCTTCAACGACGCGTTCCTGAAAATCTACCGCCGCCCGCCCCGGGATTTGCGGCGGCAACTCAGGAAACATCCGACCGCCGCCGGCGAACGAAATTCGATCACGCTTAAATTGTTCTACCGCCCGCCTTATGACTGGCCATCGATAATCGAATTTCTGCGGGTCCGGGCCATTCCGGGCGTCGAGGAGGCGACGCAACAGGGCTACCGCCGCAGCGTTTCGTTAGGCGGCCGGCCGGGCGTTATCGAGGTCCGCCCATCCCCCGAAAAGAATTTCCTGTCCGCTACCTTCGGGTTGCCCGATTTAAGCCATTTGCAGGCCGCCATAGAATTCACCCGGCGGCTGTTCGATCTGGATTGCGACAGCGCCGCGATCGACGCGCAACTGGCGACCGATCCGGTCCTGGCCGGGCTGGTCAGGGCCCGGCCCGGCCTGCGGGTGCCCGGCGCCTGGGACCCGTTCGAAATTTCCGTGCGCGCCATCCTGGGGCAGCAAGTCAGCGTCGTCGCCGCCGCCACATTCGCCCGGCGGCTGGTCGAACGCTTCGGCGCACCGATCCGATGCGGTCCGGATGAAACCTTGCGCTACCTGTTTCCGGAACCGGAAACTCTCGCCGCCGCCGACCTGCGGGTTATCGGGCTGACCGCCCGGCGGGCCGAAACCGTTGGCCGGCTGGCGCGGGCGTTCATGGACGGGCGGATCGACCTGGTCGCCGCAGACGGCCTTGCGGCGGCGGCGGAAATGCTCTGCGCCATACCCGGTATCGGGCCCTGGACGGCCCAGTACATCGCCATGCGGGCGCTGGGCGACCCGGACGCCTTCCCGGTCGGCGACATCGCCCTGCTAAGGGCCATCAACCGGCGCGGCGAAGACCTGAACGCCCGGGCGCTGGCCCGGCGGGCCGAAGACTGGCGACCGTGGCGGGCCTACGCCGCCATGCACTTATGGAACGGCGAACAGGAGCCCAAGGCATGATTATTCATTTCGATTCTTTCACCACGCCGCTTGGCGGCATGACCGTGGCGGCGACCGAAACCGGGGCCATCTGTCTGCTGGATTTCAGCGATTGCCGGGACCGTTCCGACATGCTCCTGCATCGCCGGTTCGGGGCGTTTGACCGGGCGGTGCGGCCAAACCCGCAGGGCGTTCGGGACCGGCTGGCAGATTATTTCGCCGGTCGCGACCCGGCCACCGCGTTCGACAAACTGGTGCTGGACAGCGGCGGCACACCGTTTCAGAAAGCCGTCTGGACGGCGCTTCGGCAAATACCCTATGGCCAGACCATCAGTTATTCCGAACTGGCGGCCAGGACACCGTCGCCCGGCGCGGTGCGGGCGGCGGGCGGGGCCAACGGTCGCAACCCGGTCGCCATCATAATCCCCTGCCACCGGGTCATCGCCAAAAACGGC
>CAZZKE010000114.1:0-4650 GCA_964655005.1 uncultured Thalassospiraceae bacterium
AAGGCGTGCAGCAGGCCTTGCTGAAAATCATGGAAGGCACGGTCGCCAGCGTGCCGCCCCAGGGCGGGCGCAAGCATCCTCAGCAGGAATTCCTGCAGGTGGACACGACCAACATCCTGTTCGTCTGCGGCGGTGCTTTCGCCGGCCTGGACAAGATTATTTCCAACCGTGGCAAGGGCGTCGGTATCGGTTTCGGGGCCGATGTCCGGGCGCCGGAAGAGCGCAATACCGGCGAAATTTTACGTGATGTGGAACCCGAAGACCTGTTGAAATTCGGCCTGATTCCGGAATTCGTCGGGCGTTTACCGGTTCTGGCGACGCTGGATGACCTGGATGAAAAGTCGCTGATCGAAATCCTGACCGCCCCCAAGAATGCGCTGGTCAAGCAATACCAGCGGCTGTTCGGGATGGAAGACGTCAATCTGACGTTTAGCGAGGGCGCCCTGAAAAGCATCGCCAGCAAGGCCGTCCTGCGCAAGACCGGCGCCCGTGGATTGCGCTCGATCATGGAAAATATTCTGCTCGATACGATGTTCGATCTGCCGGGACTGGAAGACGTCGGGGAAGTTGTAATCAACGGCGAGGTAGTCAATGAGGGGGCCGCACCGTTGTATATTTATGCCGATAGTCCGGGCGAGGTCGAGACCAGCGCCTGACCCGTATCGGGTTTATTTGTTCGTCGGCCCCTTGAACGGCGGCGGCGGTTACACCACCTGTATGGCAGTACTGCGCGATATCTGTTTTACACGATATTGTGCGAGTTATACCCCAACGCCCAGTATGTAGAGGCAATATGACTGTAGCACTCCAAGGAAACACCTACCCGGTCCTGCCGCTTCGCGACATTGTGGTCTTCCCGCATATGATAGTGCCGCTTTTTGTCGGTCGCGAAAAATCGGTCCATGCGCTGGAAGACGTGATGCAGGACGACAAGCAAATCCTGCTGCTGGCGCAGAAGAACGCCGCCGACGATGATCCCACCGTCGAAGATATTTACGACGTCGGGACCGTGGCCACGGTGCTGCAATTGCTGAAACTGCCTGACGGCACGGTCAAGGTGCTGGTCGAGGGCAGCCAGCGCGCCCAGGTCGTCCGCTATGTTGAGAACGAAGCGTTCTTCGAGGCCCAGGCGGTGCTGCTGGAAGAGCCCGATAGCGACGGCCAGGAACTGGAGGCCCTGTCGCGTTCGGTGGTCAGCCAGTTCGAGCAATACATCAAGCTGAACAAGAAAATTCCGCCCGAGGCCCTGGTTTCGATAAATCAGATTGATGAGCCGAGCAAGCTGGCCGACACCATAGCCTCGCATCTGGCGCTCAAGATTTCCGAAAAGCAGGAACTGCTGGAAACCGAGACCGTTTCGGAGCGCCTGGAACGGGTCTATTCGTTCATGGAATCGGAAATCGGCGTCTTGCAGGTGGAAAAGAAAATCCGCAACCGGGTCAAGCGCCAGATGGAGAAAACCCAGCGCGAGTATTATCTGAACGAGCAGTTGAAGGCGATTCAGAAGGAACTGGGCGAGGGCGAGGACGGCAAGGACGAAACGGCGGAATTCGAAGAACGCATTAACAAAACCAAATTCACCAAGGAGGCCCGTGAAAAGGCCCTTGGCGAGCTGAAGAAGCTAAAAAACATGAGCCCGATGTCGGCGGAAGCCACGGTCGTGCGCAATTATCTTGACTGGATGTTGTCTATTCCCTGGAAGAAACGGACCCGCGTCAACAAGGATATCAAGAAGGCGCTGGGCATTCTCGACGCCGATCATTACGGCCTGAAAAAAGTCAAGGAACGGATCATCGAATACCTGGCCGTGCAACAGCGTGTGAACAAGGTCAGGGGGCCGATCCTGTGTCTGGTCGGGCCTCCGGGCGTCGGCAAGACGTCGCTCGGCAAGTCGATCGCCAACGCCACGGGCCGGAATTTCGTTCGCATGTCCCTGGGCGGGGTTCGCGATGAGTCCGAAATTCGCGGCCATCGCCGCACCTACATAGGCTCAATGCCGGGCAAGGTGGTCCAGGGTATGAAGAAGGCCAAGGCCTCTAACCCGCTGTTTTTGTTCGACGAGGTCGATAAGATGGGTCAGGACTGGCGGGGCGATCCGGCCTCGGCCCTGCTTGAAGTGCTCGATCCGGAACAGAATACTACCTTTAACGATCATTACCTGGAAGTCGATTACGACCTGTCCGACGTTATGTTCGTGACCACGGCCAACACCATGAACATGCCGAGTCCGTTGCTCGACCGGATGGAGATTATCCGCCTGTCCGGTTACACGGAGGATGAAAAAGTCGAAATCGCCAAGCGCCACCTGATCGACAAGCAGGTCGAGATGCATGGCCTGAAGGACGATGAATGGAGCATATCGGAACAGGCCCTGCGCGATATCATACGCTATTACACCCGCGAGGCCGGGGTCCGTAACCTGGAACGCGAACTGGCCAACCTGACGCGCAAGGCGATCAAGGATATTATGTTGGGAGAGGCCACGAAAATCAGAATCACGGCCAAGAATCTGGGCAAATATGCCGGCATCAAGCGGTACCGGTACGGCGAGGTTGAAGCCGACGACATGGTCGGCGTCACCACCGGCCTGGCCTGGACCGAGGTCGGTGGCGAACTGCTGTCGATCGAGGCGGTCAAGGTGCCGGGCAAGGGCAAGATGACCATTACCGGCAAGCTTGGCGATGTGATGACCGAATCCATTCAGGCCGCGAAGTCTTTCGTGCAATCGCGTTCGCTGGAATTCGGTATCGCGCCGACCATGTTCACCCATAAGGATATTCACGTTCACGTGCCAGAGGGGGCGACACCCAAAGACGGTCCCTCGGCCGGTGTCGGCATGGCGACATCGATTGTTTCCGTGCTGACCGGTATCGCCGTGCACAAGGATGTCGCCATGACCGGCGAGATCACGTTGCGCGGCCGGGTGCTGCCGATCGGCGGCCTGAAGGAAAAACTTCTCGCCGCCTTACGTGGCGGCATCAAGACGGTGTTGATTCCCCATGACAATGAAAAAGACCTGGCCGAAATCCCCGACAACGTGAAAAAAGGGATGACCATCATCCCGGTTTCGGATGTTGGCGAAGTGCTGAAACACGCTCTGGTCGGTAAACTGACGCCCATTGAATGGACCGAGGAAATGGAAAACGAGGCGGCGGCCCTGGCCGGTACGAAACGGGATGTCGGCGGCGTCGTTACCCATTGAATCGACAATTTACCGAATCTGTGAAAGATTCGGTAAACCGAAAAGCGCCGACTGATTTGATATACGAAAGCGCCGTTGCCAATTCTCGCAGCGGCGCTTTTTTTGTTTTCCAGAAGATTTATATGGCGGTCGGTCAAGGGCCATGATTCTATTGCCTTTTTGACAGCGGCGTAATTTCTGCAATCCGGAAAACTTCCCGGAACCCGCAAAAAACTGGGGAAAACTGCGGTTGTGCGATTGACGGCGGCGCGAGCCCCCCTATAGTATCGCTGATGCTTTGGCGCTGACGCGCCCCGTTCCAGGCATACTTATTTTTCCTTACTCTCAAACAAAAAAAGGGGGGTTTATCTTGAATAAAAATGATCTTGTCGCCGCCGTAGCAGATAGTGCCGGCATGTCCAAAGCCGATGCAGCCAAGGCTGTTGACAGCGTGTTTGAATCGATTTCCGGTGCCTTGTCGAAAAAGCAGGAAGTTCGCCTGGTCGGGTTTGGTACTTTTAGTGTCGCCCATCGCAAGGCGTCGACCGGTCGTAACCCACGGACCGGTGAATCAATCCAGATCAAGGCCTCGAACCAGCCTAAGTTCAAGGCCGGGAAGGGACTGAAGGAAGCCGTAAACTAATACTGCGGCAGATTTGAAAAAAAGTGCCGGCGCATGGAGACATGCCGCCGGCATTATTTTCTACGGCGTTGTTTCCTGCGCTATGGATGGCAATAGGGGCGATTAGCTCAGTTGGTAGAGCATCTCGTTTACACCGAGAATGTCGGCGGTTCGAACCCGTCATCGCCCACCACTTTCTATGAAATGGATTCTCGTTCGTGAAAATCATGGTTCATGGCTTGACACCCGGCAGGGGTGGCTTTACATGAACCCCTTCCAGCAATGGAAACCCCGATAAAGGGGGTGTAGCTCAGTTGGTTAGAGCGCCGGCCTGTCACGCCGGAGGCCGCGGGTTCGAGTCCCGTCACTCCCGCCATTTTTCATTCCAATACAATAAACTGTCCGGGTTCGACAGGGAAAATCCATTTTACGATGCGGGCTATTTGCAACACTGCAAAATGTGCTAAACCGGATGCGAGAATCTTGCTGTTTTTTGGCCGGCAATCGCGCTAAGGTTCGGCAAGGGATACGCGAAGGGACCATTGATGGACCAGCTACTGCTAGACTATTTTCCGATCCTGATTTTTATCGCCATCGCCGTGGTTGTCGGAATCGTCGCCATGGGTGCTTCGTACATGATGGTGCCGCAGCATCCGGACGTGGAAAAAACATCGGCCTATGAATGTGGTTTCGAGGCTTTCGACGACGCCCGTGGTAAATTCGATGTCCGCTTCTATCTGGTCGCCATCCTGTTCATCATCTTCGATCTGGAAGTCGCCTTCCTGTTTCCGTGGGCGGTGTCGCTTGGCAAAACCGGCGTTTTCGGATTCTGGTCGATGATGATCTT
>CAZZKE010000115.1:0-4481 GCA_964655005.1 uncultured Thalassospiraceae bacterium
GTGAATGTCGGCGCGGCGAAGGTGCCGCCGATTTCAATGGGCAGCGCCAACTTGGCCAGGCTGGCGTTCCTGGCCCGGGTATCGACGGCCATGTCGATGCTTTCATCGGCCAGATTTAGCGTCCCCCGGCCAATCACGGTAATGCCGACCGTATCCAGAACCAGGGCGCGGCTGTTGGCTTTGCCGTCGATAATATCGAAGCTGCCGATCAGGCAGTTGATCCTGTTGGTGTCTTCCCGTCCGGCCCAGGGCAGAACATCAAGCAGCCCGGACGAAATGCCTTCCAGGGCCTCGCTGTTTAGCCGGCCATTGCGCCCGACGACGCTGAAACGGCCATCGAGCCCGGCCATAATGGCGCGGACCGAGGCGCCGCGACTTTTAATGGCGACCTTGATATTCATCGCCCCGCTCAGGATATCGGTTACCTTCATATCGTTCAGCAAGCCGCCGACGTCCAGCCCTTCGCCATCCACCTTCAGCGCCAGACGCGGCGGATTCGATGCCGAATCCAGATCGACCGTGGCCGCGACCCGGCCCCCGGCCACGGCGGCCCGCAAGGGGTCGATTTTCAAAATGCCGCCTTTCAGGCGCAGTTTCACATTAATATCGCCAGCCACCAGGCGATTGACGGTCAATTTATCGACTTGCAACGAAATATCGGCGTCGGCGGCCCCCAGGCCATCCAGCGGCAGGGGGGCGTCCGGGAAAACCCGGCCATCGCCCCGGGGCGACTCGCCGGTGCTCGCCGGTCCGCCCGGCACCAGCCATTCATCCAGTGCAATCAACCGCGAGGTCAGCACCGCCGTCAACGCCGGCCGGGTCCCGGCCAGATCGACGCCTATATTTCCGGAAAAGTCGCTGCTTCCCGCCGTGCCCCGCACGCCGCTCAGGACATAGCCGGTTTTGCTATCCCTGAGCAGGCCGGACACCTGTAACCCCGGCAATTTTGGTAAATCCACCCCGGCCAGAGCCGCCGCCGCCGCCGGGTCGCCGACATCAAGGGCTACTCGCAGGTCAAGACCCGCCACCGCCATGGGGCGGTCGATGCCGCCCTCTACCTTCAGGCTTACCCCCGGTCCGGCGAACGACAGGGATACCGGCCATGGTGCGCCGCCATCGATAAGAATTCGCAACGCCCCCAGGGCGCCCTTGACCGTTACCGGCCTTTTGTTGAATGTACCGGCCAGGTCGATGTTGACCGGGCTGTCCAGCGAGGCGCTGGCCACCGCCATGCGGTCGAGCGCCAGCGTCACCGTTTCGCCGCTTCGGTCATCCTTAAAGGTCAGCCGTACATCACGGAATTCTACGGCATGGATCACCGGCAACGACGGCCCGTCGCCATCGCCGGTGGACGAAGTCGTGGATTTATCCGGCGATCCCGAAAAATCCAGATTGCTGTCACCATCCTTTGAAATTTCGATCAGCGCATCGACGCCGGTAAGGACAACCCTGACGACCTCGATATCGCCGGAAAACAGGGGCATCAGTTTAACCTTGGCCTCGAACCGCTTGATACTGGCCATTTCGGGTTTGCTGCCCCAGGGCGCATTGGCCAGGCTGACGCCTTCGACCGTAACCGATGGCTGCATGGAAAGTTCCAGTTTCAAGTCACCGGAAATAACAAGCTCGCGACCCGTGGCGGCCTTGATCTGTTCGGCGATCAGCCCCCGGTATTCATTGAAATCCCTGGATTTAAGAACCGCAATAGCAGATACGACCAGGGCCACGGCGAGGACCGCAATCACGCCGGTAACCTTGACAAATTTCATCATTTCACACCCGTTATCAATTCGTTCATGGCCGCCGGCAACTGGCCAAAGTCGTGGACCACTGTATGGGCCCCGACCGCCATAAGTTCGGCCGCGTCATGATAACCCCAGGCGACGCCAATCGCCCAGACGTTTGCGTTGCGGGCCATTTCCATATCGAACGTTGTATCGCCTATCATCACGGTCCGGCCGGCCTCGGCGCCGGTTTCCGACATGGCATTATAGATCATTTCCGGATGCGGTTTACCGACCGCCCGATCCGCCGTTTGCAGCGTCACGAAGCAACCTTCAAGATTATGCAGCGCCAGCGTACCGGCCAGGCCCATATGGCTTTTGCCGGTGGCGACCCCAAGCAGCCAGCCATCTCGCCGCAATATTTCAAGAGCATCCAGGACCCCGGGATACAGTGGCTCCCGAATATTGCCGGCTTGCCGCAATTCGCCAAAAGCCCGGCGGTAATGTTCCCGGACCGAGACGATGCCGGCGGCCTCCAGGTTCGGGAAAAGACGGGCGATGCCGACTTCCAGCGGCAAACCGACAATGCGGCGCACACTTTCGTGATCGGGAACGTCCATGCCGTGGGCCAGCGCGGCGGCGGCCATGGCGGCGATAATCGAAGTCTGCGAATCGACCAGGGTGCCGTCGCAATCGAACACCGCCAGCCGAATGCCGGGCACGTCCGGTCGATTCGGCGGCGGATAGATGAAGTCTGAACGGGTTCTGGTTTTCAACGTGGGTTCCGCTTGATCGTTACGGCGACTGGGCTTGCCCCCATTTCACCGGACAGCCTGACGAGTTTACGTTTGGGCTTTGATGAAGTCTCTCGGTGATCTCCATTTGAGCCCACTATGGGGATGGTTCTCGTTGTAGTCCTCGAACCACCGGTGAAGCACCGCCAGCACGGTATCGGCACCTGGCAGCGGGTTAATACGAGCATAATCGCGTTTGATCGTTTTGACAAAACTCTCGGCCATGCCATTGGATGGTGGACTGGCCCCCACCAAATACAAGATTGCCAACCAACTATCGAACATCCGGGAGTGTCAAGGCGTTGCCTTCGTCGCGCAGGCGCAAATGTGCGCTCCACCGGCGCTCTACTTTACTAAAAGCAAATAAAATTCCATAGGTAACGCTCAGATATAGCAACCCGGCAGTGAAATATATTTCATAAACGGCGAAAGAGCGGGCCACTATCACGCGAGCAACTCCAGTCAAGTCCATCAGGGTAATGATGGAAACAAGAGAGGTCGCTTGGAATAGAAACACTACTTCGTTCGAATATGCTTGAATCGCCAGCCGGAATGCATTGGGCAATACGACAAGGCGGTAGAGTAGGGCATTGTTCATACCGAGTGCCTTCGCCGCCTCGATTTGCTCGGTTGAAACGGCACCGATAGCTCCGCGAAGAATTTCCGCAGTATAGGAAATAGTATTTAAGGTTAGAGCAAGCACGGCGCAGAAATAGGCCTCGCGGAACAAAAACCACAACCCGACCGCTTCTAACTGATCGCGAAACTGGCCACTGCCGTAGTAAATCAGAAACAACTGCACGAGCAACGGGGTTCCTCGAAATAAAAGGATATAGCCGTACGCCGGCATCCACAAAAGTCGGTTTTTTGACATCCGCGCCAAAGCCAACGGCACGGACAAGCAGAAACCAATTGCCAAACTCAAAAGCGTGATCTGAATCGTTAGAACCATCCCTTCCAACAAGGACGGCAGGTTGTCGATAATTACTTGAACATCCATCACTTCAAGGCCCCTCGTAGCCTCGGTTGGACCATGCTTCAAGCCGGCTCTGAATAGCCATCGAGATAATCGATATTGCGAGATAAATCATCGCTGAGGCAAGAAAGAAGGTAAATGGCAGGTGAGTCGAGCCCGCCGCAACCTGTGAATTACGCATTAACTCAGGCAACTGGATGACTGAGACAAGGGCGGTTGCCTTGATCAGCACCATCCATACGTTACCGATCCCAGGCAGCACATACCGCCAGACTTGTGGCAGTAGTACCTTGCGCACCACTTGGACTTGGTTCAGCCCAACCGACATGGCGGCTTCGAGTTGCCCTTTGGGCACGGCCAAAATGGCGCCCCGGAACACCTCTGTGGCGAAGGCACCATAGATGAATCCGATGGTAGCGACTCCGGCAATGAAGGGGTTGAGATTGATGTTGATGTCGTGGCCGAATGATTCGGCAATATTCTGGATCAAGGTCGGCGTACCATAATAAACAATTAGGATCAGAAGCAATTCCGGGACGCCGCGAATTACGGTGGTGTAAATTCCAGAGATGCCCCGCGCCAACGCTGAGGACGACAGCTTTCCCCAAGCACCAAACAGTCCCAGCGTTATGGCGACACAAAGTGATAGGAGACCCACGAGAAGGGTCAACTCAAGCCCTTCAAGCAACATCCAACCGTAACCCTTCAAGTCAAGCATGGTCGGCGAGAGCCCCTCTTTCATAAAGAATCAAGTACCCAGGCTGGACCTCCCCGTTTTTAGTGGAGGGACGTTCACTCTGTTTCGGCCATCTGGGCCTCGAATGCGATCGGCGATTTGTAGCCGAGTGAAGAATGGCGTCGTGTCGGATTATAGAAGCCATCGATATAACCGCCAATGGCGTTTTCGGCCTGACTGGACTTCCCCGGCAAAAGTGGAGGGACTTTTGATATATTAACTTTATCAGGAGGACCTTATGAGCAAACGAA
>CAZZKE010000116.1:0-4450 GCA_964655005.1 uncultured Thalassospiraceae bacterium
CGGCCCCCGCCACAACGCCTTGAGCATCGCTTCGACGCTTTCCGAAGGACCCGACAACACCGCCTCGACCGATCCGTCCCGGCGGTTTCTGACATTTCCCGATAACCCGAGGCCGGTCGCCCGCTCGACCGTCCAGCCACGAAACCAGACCCCCTGGACCCGACCCGAAACGATCACCCGGACGACCATCTCATGGCCGCCGAAAGACATTTATTCGAATTCCAGAATCGCCTGATCGACGGACAGGCTGTCGCCCGGCTTGGCGTTGACGGCTTTAACCACGCCGTCGCGTTCGGCACGCAGCACGTTTTCCATCTTCATGGCTTCGATTACCGCCAGTTCTTCGCCGTTTTTGACTTCCTGCCCGACCGAAACGGCCACCGAAACCAGCAATCCCGGCATCGGCGAGAGCAGAAAACGCGAAGTATCGGGCGCGATCTTTTCCGGCATCAAGGCGTAAAGTTCGGCGTGCCGTGGGTTCAGGACCATGACATCGGCGCGGACGCCGGAATGATAAAGGCTGTAACCGGCGCCGTTCCGTTCGATCTGCAAACATACCGAATAGTCGTTGAAGGCGGCGTGGAACAGCGGTTCGCCCAGTTGCCAATCGGTGCGGACGCTAAAAAGTTCTCCGGCCAGGGCGACATCGTAACCACCACTTACCGGGGTCACCGAAACCGGGCTGGAAATTTCCCCGGTCAGCACCACCCAGTCATCGCTGACATCCCGGGCGTGACCGGAAACCTGGCCGCTGATGGCGGCGGCCCGTTGCTGATAGGCGCGGTGAACGCAGGCGGCGATGGCGATCAGCAGCGCCGGTTCTTCGTGCGGCGCATCGGCGGCATCGAAGCCGTCGCCATATTCTTCCGCTATGAAGTTGGTCGTCAGGTTACCGGCGGCAAATCGCGGATGGGCGATCAGGGCGGCCAGAAAAGCGATATTATGGGAAACGCCGCGAATGTAATATTCATCCAGCGCCTGGCGCATATGGGCGATGGCTTCGTCACGATCGGCGCCATGGGTTATCAGCTTGGCGATCATCGGGTCGTAATAGATGGAAATTTCACCGCCTTCACAGACCCCGGAATCGACCCGCACGTTGTCGCTTTCCGCCGGTGGCAGGTAACGCACCAGCCGGCCGATAGAGGGCAGGAAATTGCGCTTCGGGTCTTCCGCGTAAATCCTGGTTTCCATGGCCCAGCCGTTAATCTGCACATCGTCCTGGCCGATTGTCAGTTTTTCGCCGGCGGCGATGCGGATCATCCATTCGACCAGATCGATTCCGCTGACCATTTCGCTGACCGGGTGTTCGACCTGCAAACGGGTGTTCATTTCCAGAAAATAGAAATTGCGGTCGCCATCGACGATAAATTCCACGGTGCCGGCGGAAACGTATTTGACCGCCCTGGCCAGCGCCACCGCCTGTTCACCCATGGCGCGGCGGGTCTGTTCGTCGATCAACGGGCTTGGCGCTTCTTCAATAACCTTCTGGTGGCGGCGCTGGATCGAACATTCGCGCTCGCCCAGATAGATCGTGTGACCCCTGCCGTCGGCCAGAATCTGGATTTCGATATGGCGAGGGTTTTCGATATATTTTTCAACGAACACCCGATCGTCGCCGAAACTGGATTTGGCCTCGCGCTTCGAGGACGCCAGACCGTCGCGGACCTCGTCATCGTTGCGGGCGATACGCATACCCTTGCCGCCGCCGCCGGCCGAAGCCTTGAGCATTACCGGATAGCCGATTTTACGCGATACGGTGACCGCCTGGCGGGCGTCCTTCAACGCCGCCGCATGGCCCGGCACGGAATTAACCCCGGCTTTTTCCGCCAGTTTCTTGGATTCAATCTTGTCGCCCATTTTGGTAATGGCCAACGGCTCGGGGCCGATAAAGGCTATCCCCAGACGCTTCATTTTACGGGCGAAGGCGGCGTTTTCCGACAGGAAACCATAACCGGGATGGACGGCGTCGGCGCCGGTCGATTCGATCGCCGCGATGATCTTGTCGACCGCCAGATAACTATCCGACGACGGCGCCGGGCCGACACAGACCGCCTGGTCGGCCATTTCCACATGCAGGGCGTCGCGGTCGGCCTCGGAATAGACGGCGACCGTCTTGATGCCCATCTTGCGGGCCGATTTGATAACCCGGCAGGCTATTTCACCCCGGTTGGCGATAAGAATTTTTTTAAACACGCTGCTGGACCGATCCTTCAAAGGGGTATGTTGCCGTGTTTCTTCCACGGATTTTCAAGCTTTTTGCCGGCCAGCATACGCAACGAACGGCACAGCCTGGCCCGCGTATTGCGCGGCATGATGACATCGTCGATAAAACCGCGATGCCCGGCGATAAACGGGTTGGCGAAACGGCGGCGGTATTGTTCGGTAAGTTCGGCGATCTTTTCCGGCTTGTCCATATCCTGGCGGAAGATGATTTCGACCGCCCCCTTCGGCCCCATTACGGCAATCTCGGCGCTCGGCCAGGCGAAGTTGAGATCGCCGCGAAGATGCTTGGAGCTCATCACGTCATAGGCCCCGCCATAGGCCTTGCGGGTAATCACCGTGACCTTGGGCACCGTCGCCTCGGCGAAGGCATAAAGCAGCTTGGCGCCATGCTTGATGATGCCGCCGTATTCCTGTGCCGTTCCGGGCAGGAACCCCGGAACATCGACGAAGGTTATCAGCGGAATGCTGAAGCAGTCGCAAAACCGCACGAACCGGGCCGCTTTTTTCGAAGAATCGATATCCAGGCAACCGGCCAGAACCATCGGCTGGTTGGCGACGATGCCGACCGTGGAGCCTTCCATCCGGGCCAGACCGGTCAGGATATTACCGGCATGGTCCGGTTGCAATTCGAAGAAATCGCCTTCATCGACCACCTTGACGATCAGTTCCTTCATATCATAGGGCTTGTTGGCATTGTCGGGGATCAGGCTGTCCAGGGACATTTCCACCCGGAACGGATTGTCGGGGGTCGGGCGCCGCGGCGGTTTTTCCCGGTTGCTGGCGGGCAGAAAATCGAAAAACCGGCGCAGCGCCAAAAGCGCCTCAACGTCGTTTTCGAAAGCCTTGTCGGCAACCCCTGATTTGCCGGTGTGGGTCAATGCCCCGCCCAGTTCTTCATGGCTGACTTCTTCATGGGTCACCGTCTTGACCACATCGGGGCCGGTGACGAACATGTAAGAGGTATCCTTGACCATGAATATAAAATCGGTCATCGCCGGGCTGTAAACGGCGCCGCCGGCGCAAGGCCCCATGATCATGGAAATTTGCGGCACCACGCCGCTGGCCAGAACATTGCGCTGGAACACCTCGGCGTAACCGGCCAGCGAGGCGATGCCTTCCTGGATGCGGGCGCCGCCGGAATCGTTGATGCCGATGACCGGGGCGCCGACCTTCAGCGCCTGATCCATGATTT
Organism: uncultured Thalassospiraceae bacterium; assembly: GCA_964655005.1. Taxonomy (GTDB): domain Bacteria; phylum Pseudomonadota; class Alphaproteobacteria; order Rhodospirillales; family JABHCV01; genus CAZZKE01. The sequence continues at coordinate 3,419 of CAZZKE010000116.1, forward strand.
TACAAATTTTCTCGGCATGAGATTCCGACAACGAACCGCCGAACACGGTAAAATCCTGGCTGAACACGAACACCAGGCGACCGTTGATATTACCGTGTCCGGTGACCACTCCGTCGCCGGGGATTTTTTGCTTTTCCATGGCAAAATCGATGCAGCGATGCTCGACGAACATGTCCCATTCTTCAAAAGTTCCGGGATCGAGCAGCAGGTCGATACGTTCGCGGGCGCTCAACTTGCCTTTAGCATGCTGGCTATCTATGCGCCGCTTGCCGCCGCCCAGTCGGGCTTTTTCGCTCTTTTCTTCCAGCTTTTTAATTATCTCGTGCATGGCGCGCCCCTGCCGTCGTCAGGTGTTGGTATAAAACTTACATTGATAGTCAAGAGACCTGTGGTCCACAAGGATTTCTATTCTTTAACCAGTACCAATACGGTGTTCGCCACCCCGATATCGGCACGCAAGACCCGCTGCCGGGCGTCGGCCTCTTCGTCCCGCCCCCACTGGCGAACCTGATAAATGCGGTCCAGTTCGGCGGCCTGGAAAATCTGATCGGCGTCGATGCGCCGATGCGCCAGGGCCAGCGGCAGAACCAGGGAACCGCAAAGCGCGCCCAGGCTGGAAAGCGCGGTAAATTCCAGATCGGAGAATTCGTCGATAGCCTTTTTCAGCGCCGCGAGCGCCGCCCCGGATTGTTCGATGGGCAGGACCCCGCCGGTCACATTGAGCCGGGCGCCGAAGGTTTGCTCGGCCCAGTCCAGCAAGGGTTGCCATATTTCGTGTTGCAGGACGACAAGTTCTTCCGGCATTTCGGCGCGGTAACACAGCAAATCCGTCTCGGCGAATCCAAGGACCGATCTGGTCATTGCCGGGCGTTCGGTGGCGGTGCGGTCCAGCGCCGTATTGACCAGGCCGGTCAGGGGCATGACGCGGGGATCGATCCTGCTTTCCTGGGCCTGCCATTCGTCGGCCAGGGCCTGGGCCAGGGCGCGGCGGGCGACGGCCAGCGGTTTGCCGGCCGGGGTCTTGACCGGACG
>CAZZKE010000117.1:0-4334 GCA_964655005.1 uncultured Thalassospiraceae bacterium
TCCTGGATGGCGACGATGGCGTCGGTGGCCATCAGTTCCAGGCAGGCTTCCAGCAGCAGTTTCTCGGTAAACGGGTCGCCGACCTGTACGGTCGGGCGCTTGGCTTCGGTCTCCTCGGAAAATTCGGTAGACGCCATGGTCGCGCCGTGGATGCCGTCGCGACCGGTTTTCGATCCCACATAGACCACCGGATTGCCGATACCGGCGGCGGCCGAATAGAAAATATTATCGGTTCTGGCCAGGCCTATGGTCATGGCGTTGACCAGGATGTTGCCGTCATATGAATAATGAAATTCGCATTCGCCGCCGACCGTCGGCACCCCCATGCAGTTGCCATAACCGGCGATGCCGGCGACCACGCCATCAACCAGATGCCGGGTCCTGGGGTGGTCCGGACGGCCGAAGCGCAGCGCGTTTAGGTTGGCGATTGGCCGTGCGCCCATGGTGAATACATCGCGCATGATACCGCCGACGCCGGTCGCCGCACCCTGATAGGGCTCGATATATGACGGGTGATTGTGGCTTTCCATCTTGAAGATGATCGCGTCATTGTCGCCGATATCGATGATCCCGGCATTTTCACCGGGTCCGCAAATTACCCACGGGGCCTCAACCGGCAATGTTTTCAGCCATTTTTTCGATGACTTGTAGGAACAGTGTTCCGACCACATGACGGAAAAAATGCCAAGTTCGGTCAGGTTCGGCTCGCGGCCCATGATCGTCAGGACATTCGCGTATTCCTCCTCGCTAAGGCCGTGGCTGGCGAGTATTTCGGGGGTGATCTCGGTCATGCCGCCAGAGTCGCCACGAGGCCTTCGAACATCGCCTTGCCGTCGGCCCCGCCTTGCAGGGGATCGACCAGCCGTTCCGGGTGGGGCATCAGGCCCAGTACGCTGCGACTTTCGTTGAAGATCCCGGCGATGTTGGCCATTGATCCGTTGGGGTTGGCGGTTTCGGTGACCCGACCGCCCGCGTCGCAATAGCGGAAGGCGATGCGGTCGTCGCCTTGCAGGCGTTTCAGGGTTTCGGCATCGGTTTCAAAATTGCCGTCGTGGTGGGCTATCGGCACGCGGATAACCTGACCGTTTCCATAGGCGCGGGTAAACGGGCTGTCGGTATTTTCGACCCGCAAATAGATGTCCTTGCAGATAAATTTCAGGTTAGCGTTGCGCATCAGCACGCCAGGCAGCAACCCGGCCTCGGTCAATATCTGGAAGCCGTTGCAGATACCCAGCACCGGCACCCCGGCCCCGGCCCGCCGGACCACTTCGTGCATGATCGGCGAATGGGCGGCCATGGCCCCGGATCGCAGGTAATCGCCATACGAGAAACCGCCGGGAATGACGATCAGGTCGGTTTGTTGCAATCCGGCATCGCCGTGCCAGACCATCTGAACCGGCTCGCCAAGCGCGGCTTCCAGCGCCACTTTGACGTCGCGGTCGCAGTTGGAACCGGGGAAGACGATGACCGAGGCTTTCACTCTGGTGATCCCTTAATCCGAAATATCTATCGAATAGTTCTCGATAACCATGTTGGCCAGCAGTTTCCGGCACATCTCTTCGACCCGGCTGCGGGCCTTGCCGGCATCGGTTTCCTGCAAATCAATCTCGATATATTTGCCCTGGCGGACTCGATCGACGCCGGCAAACCCCAGCGATTCCAAAGCGTGCCGCACCGCCTTGCCCTGGGGATCGAGCACGCCCGGTTTCAGTGTTATGTGGACGCCGGCCTTCACTGCACGGCCTTTGGGGTGGGGAAGTCGGTCGGGCCGCTTTCGGGCAGGATGCCGAGCCGCCGGGCGACTTCCTGATAGGCCTGTTCGACCCCGCCCATGTCGTCGCGAAAGCGGTCCCTGTCCATCTTCTCATTGGTTGCCGAATCCCAGAAGCGGCAGTTGTCGGGACTGATTTCGTCGGCGATGACGATGCGCATCTGCTCGTCTTCCCACAGGCGACCGAATTCCAGCCGGAAATCAATCAGCCTGATGCCGACGCCCAGAAACAGGCCGCACAGGAAATCGTTGACGCGCAGCGTCAGGCTCATCATTTCGTCCAGTTCCTGCGGGGTTGCCCAGCCGAACGCGGTGACATGCTCCTCGTTGACCATGGGGCCGTCCAGTTCGGCGGACTTGTAATAATATTCGACGATGGAGCGCGGCAGCGGGGTCCCTTCGGTCATGCCGAAACGTTTGGCCAGCGAACCGGCGACGACGTTGCGCACGACCACCTCGACCGGAATAATCTCGACCTCGCGAACCAGTTGTTCGCGCATATTGAGCCTTCTCACGAAGTGGGTCGGGATGCCGATATCGCCAAGGCGGGTCATCAGGTATTCGGAAATCCGGTTGTTGATGACGCCCTTGCCGGTAATGATGCCTTTCTTGCGGGCGTTGAAGGCGGTGGCGTCGTCCTTGAAGTGCTGCACCAGGGTGCCCGGTTCCGGGCCTTCGAAGATAACCTTCGCCTTGCCTTCGAATAACTGTCTGCGTCTTGCCATGAGGCGTTTATCCAATGAAAAAATGGGAGCCGGGCGCATCCGTGCGGGGCCGTCATGACTTCCACCGTGACGAAAGCTTGATATAGCAGGAGTCCCCCGACAAGACAACGCCACCGGCGGGATTCTTTTTTTACGTTTCGACAGGCTCGAAAATAGCCAGATCGGGTGCGCCGGCGGCGAACAGCCAGCGGGTTTTGCGGCCCGGTCCGATGCTTGCCGGCGGGGCGATAAACGATGACGAAACGGTGCCGAAAGCCCCCTTCGTGGCCATGGGAATATCGACGTTCATGGCCCCGCCAGGCCCGATGGCCGGGGCGGGTTCCTTATCGGCCAGCAACATCCGCCACTGCGCCCAGTCGTCTGTGCCGGGGTCGGGCGCCGCCGCCGCCTCGAATTTTGGCAGATATCGCCGGATCCGGGGCGATGCGCCGTCGTTGAGATCATTGTCGGTCAGCATGGAGACTCCTTCGGGAATTTCCCGGGCGCGCATGCCCGGGTCGCCGTTTTCAAGGACCGAGCATATCCAGAAGGCCTGGCGGGTATCGCCTACGAACAGGTTAAAAGGCCGATAGGCCAGCGGCTCGAGCCCTTCCAGCGCCTGGGCGGCAACGCCGGCCTCGGCGTGGTCGAGGGCCTCCAGCGGCAATTCGCCGCGTGAACGCAGGTCGGGATCGTGTCCCAGGGTGCCGCTGCGGTTAAGCACGCCGGCGACCAGTCCGTCATCGTTGATGCCGAGCCATGTGCCGCCGGCCAGTTCGTCGCGCCCGGCGACAACATGCTTGCGGTCGGACCAATGCCGTCCCGGCGCCGTCCACCGGCGGTCGCGGTTCTCGTCACGATTGGAGGCGACGATCAGCGGCCAGTCGTGGCCCGGCCTGCGGAGGATGACGAGTGTGCACATCGTTCTTCTATATAGTTCAAACAGGGATGTTGCGAAACCGCCATATGATGCCTATTCTCACCGTATGACGACATTCGGTACAGGACCTGTAAGACGATGATCAACACCTTCAAGGAACGGGGAAAAAGCCACGAGGCCAAGTTCAAGATGGACGATGAACTGCGCTTCAAGGCCGACGCCCGGCGTAACAAGATGCTGGGACTGTGGGCGTCCGAGAAGCTCGGGCTGGTCAGCACCGAAACCGATGCCCTGATCAAGCGAATCGTACTGTCGGATCTGGAAGAAAAAGGCTATGAAGACGTCGTGCGCAAGGTGTCCCAGGCCTTTCGCGAAGGCGGCGTCGATCTGGGAGACGACGAAATCAGGGCCGAACTGAACCGCTTGCAGTTGATCGCCGAAGACGAAGTGCTGGGCGACTATCCCGAGCCGCTGGCCGACGATCACGGTCGCGTCGGCGACTAGGGCCGATCCGGCTCAGGTTTGACGGACCTGGGCGATGAACTTATCGACTTCGGTCTTCAGAAGTTCCGATTGCTGCGACAGCTCGTTCGCCGCCGACAGTACCTGCGACGCCGACTGACCGGTTTCGCCGGCGGCCTGGGTGACGCCGGCGATGTTCGACGATACTTCGCCGGTGCCGGCCGCCGCCTGTTCGACATTGCGGGCGATTTCCTGGGTCGCCGCGCCCTGTTCCTCGACGGCGGCGGCGATGGCCGAGGCGATCTCGCTGATCTCGTCGATGGTTTTGGTGATGCCGCCGATCGCCTGTACCGAATCCTGGGTCGCCCCCTGGATATCGCCGATCTGGCTGCCGATCTCCTCGGTCGCCTTGGCCGTCTGGGTAGCCAGATTCTTGACTTCGGAGGCGACCACCGCGAAGCCCTTGCCGGCCTCGCCGGCCCGTGCCGCCTCGATGGTCGCGTTCAGGGCCAGCAGG
>CAZZKE010000118.1:0-4068 GCA_964655005.1 uncultured Thalassospiraceae bacterium
ATCTTTCCGAAGGCCAGGTGCTGGAAGGCATGGTCAAGAACATCACCGATTACGGTGCTTTCGTCGATCTGGGTGGCGTCGATGGCCTGCTGCACGTCACCGATATCGCCTGGCGGCGCATCAATCATCCGTCGGAAGCCCTTAATATCGGCGAGACGGTCAAGGTTCAGGTGATTCGCTTCAACCCGGATACCCAGCGCATATCCCTGGGCATGAAACAGCTGGAAGCCGACCCCTGGGATGGCGTGGACAAGAAATACCCGATCGGCAACAAATATACCGGCCGCATCACCAATATTACCGATTACGGCGCTTTCGTGGAACTGGAACCCGGTGTCGAAGGACTGGTCCATGTTTCCGAAATGAGCTGGACCAAAAAGAACATCCACCCCGGCAAGATTGTATCGACCAGTCAGGAAGTGGAGGTCATGGTGCTCGATTCCGATCCTGAAAAACGCCGTATTTCCCTGGGCCTGAAACAATGCGGCGCCAACCCGTGGGAGGCCTTTGTCGAAAACCAGCAGATCGGATCGGAAGTCGAAGGCGAAGTCAAGAACATCACCGAATTCGGCCTGTTTATCGGGCTGTCCGGCGACATCGACGGCATGGCCCACCTGTCCGACCTTTCCTGGAGCAAATCCGGCGAGGAAGCCCTGGCCGAATACAAGAAGGGCGATGTGGTGAAGGCCAAGATTCTCGACGTCGATGTGGAAAAGGAACGCATCAGCCTGGGCATCAAGCAGTTGAGCGATGATCCGTTGCGGGCCGATCTGGCGAACCTGAAAAAGGGCGACATCGTCACCTGCACGGTCAGCGCCGTCGTCGATGGCGGCATCGAGGTCAAGGTCGGCGAAGGCGTGCCGGGCTTTATCCGTAAATCGGACCTGTCGCGCGAACGCAGTGAACAGCGCCCCGACCGCTTCGCCGCCGGTGAAAAGGTCGATGCCAAGGTAATGCAGGTCGATGCCAACAGCCGCAAGCTGACGCTGTCGGTCAAGGCCCTGGAAGCGGCCGAGGAAAAGGCCGCCATGAAGGAATTCGGCTCGTCCAATTCCGGCGCCTCGCTGGGTGATATCCTGGGCGCCGCCCTGAAGGAAAAGCAGGAAGCGGCGCAACCGGAAGAGGCCAAGGAAGCGAAGAAACCGGCCAAGAAGGCGGCGCCGAAAAAAGCCGCCGCTAAAAAGCCGGAAGCCGCCGCCGATGACGAGGCTCCGGCGGAACAAAAACCGGCCAAGAAGGCCGCCGCTAAAAAGGCCGCCCCGAAGAAGGCCGCCACCAAGAAGGCCACGGACGACACGGCGACCGAATAATAACCATCACGGGCGTTGCCGGTCCGGCGCGTGTCTGCGTTCCGGCAACGCCAGGAAAAGCGGTGAGGCTACCTAACCATGTCACGGGATGCGGACTACATAGTTGATCGCCGACGACTGCGCCGCCGCCTTCTGTTCTGGCGGCTGTTCGCGGTGCTGTCCCTGACCGTGCTTGCCGTGGTTGTCGCCACGCGTTACGAAAAACCGGAATTCGGCGACTATGTCGCCAGATTCTGGGTCAGCGGCATTATCCTGGAAGACAGTGATCGCGATCAGGCGCTGGCGAAACTGGCGAAGGATGACGGGGTCAAGGCGCTGATTGTCCGCATCGACAGCCCCGGCGGCACCGTCGTCGGCGGGGAAAGCCTGTATCGCAGCCTGCGCGCCATTGCCGGAAAGAAGCCGGTGGTTGCGGTGATGGGGACAACGGCGACATCGGCGGCCTACATGACGGCGATCGCCGCCGATCATATTGTCGCCAGGGAAAGTTCGATTACCGGTTCCATCGGCGTATTGATGCAAACCGCCAACTTGACCGGCCTGTTTAAAAAACTGGGCATCGAGCCTGAAACCATTAAAAGCGGCCCCCTGAAAGCGCAGCCCAATCCGTTCGAGCCGACCTCGCCGGCGGCGCGACAGGCCATCCAGGACGTGGTCATGGACATGCACGCGATGTTTGTCGATCTGGTCGCCGAACGGCGGGGAATGGCGCGCCCTGCCGCCCTGTTACTGGCCGACGGGCGCATTTACACCGGTCGCCAGGCCTTGGCGGCGGGCCTGATCGATGCCCTTGGTGGCGAAAACGAGGCGTTGAAGTGGCTGGCCAAATCGGCGGATGTATCGCGCGAATTGCCGGTCCGCGACGTTACCGTCGACCGCGAAGACGGAATCTGGCGGGAAATGTTCAATGGGACGATTGGAAAAACTCTGTTTTCAGAACGGCTTAGACTTGACGGCTTGATCTCCCTTTGGCAACCTGATGGCTGGTAGCTCGCGGGGACGGCGGGTTTCCGTGATGGAGGATAGTGAGCGATGACCAAATCCGAGCTTATACAAAGACTGGCCGAGGCCAATCCGCATCTCTACCAAAGGGATGTGGAACGGATCGTCACCACCATTTTCGATGAGATCACCGATGCCCTGGCCAACGGCGACCGGGTCGAATTGCGGGGATTCGGCGCTTTTTCGGTAAAAGAGAGAGGCTCGCGTATCGGTCGTAATCCGCGCACCGGGGAATCGGTCAGTGTGGCGGCAAAATACATTCCCTATTTCAAGACCGGCAAGCAATTGCGCGAAAAACTGAATGCCTAAAAGGCCGCCGAAGTGATCCGGTTTATATCCTGGTTGATTATGACGCCACTGGCCGTTATCGTCGTTGTTTTCGCGGTCGCCAATCGCGGTCGGACAACGCTTGATTTATGGCCCCTGCCGGTCACCATGGATGTTCCGGTATCGGCGCTGGGCCTGGTCGGCGGCTTCGCCGGTTTCCTTGCGGGTGCGTTGGTCGCCTGGCTTTCCGGTCGGCACAAACGGGCGCAAAATCGTAAACTGGTGCGACAACTGGAAGCCGCCAAACGTGAACAGGCGGCCCTGCGTAACCGTATAGAACAACTGGAACAGTCGCCACCGGCGCTGCCGCATTCCCGGGCCGACGCCGCCTGATGCGACATATCTCCGCAGATGACCTGAAGCGGCATCTGGATTACCCGTCGCTGATTGACGCTATCGAAGCGATGTTCCGGGATGGCTGCGAAGCGCCGCTGCGCCATCATCACCAAATCGAGACGCCGGGCGGCCTTGACCCGACCCTGTTGTTGATGCCTGCCTGGGCTCGGGGCGACGTCATCGGCGTCAAGATCATCACCGTTTTTCCCGAAAACGGCGATCTCGGCCTGCCCGCCGTGATGGGCTCCTACCTGCTGATGGATGGGACCAACGGGACACCGCTGGCCCTGCTCGATGGCGCCGAACTGACCGCCCGGCGCACGGCCTCGGCCTCGGCCATGGCGTCGCGTTACCTGTCGCGGGAAGACGCCGCAAGCCTGCTGATGGTCGGTACCGGGGTCATGGCGCCGCACCTGATCCGCGCCCATGGCGCCGTCCGCCCGATCGCCGAGGTCATGATCTGGGGTCGAAACCCGGACAAGGCCAGGGCCGTCGCCGCAGTCATGGCCGAACAGGGTGTGAACTGCCGCGCCGTCACCGACCTGCAGGCGGCGATACCCCTGGCCGACATAATTTCGTGCGCCACCCTGGCCCGCGAACCGCTTGTCAGGGGCGACTGGCTGGTCCCCGGCCAGCACCTGGACCTGGTCGGCGCGTTCACCCCCGACATGCGCGAAAGCGATGATGTATGCGTTAGCCGGGCGAAAGTTTTCTGCGACACCCGGACCGGCGCGATGAAGGAAGCCGGCGATCTTTGCGACCCCCTGGCCCGCGGCGTTATTTCAGAGGACGACGTGCTCGGCGACCTGTTTGAGCTTTCCGGGGGACGGTGCCGGGGCCGCACCGAAGCAACCGATATCACCCTGTTCAAGTCAGCCGGCGCGGCGCTGGAGGACCTGGCGGCGGCGAAGCTGGCGTTTGGCCGCGCCAACGGCTAATAATACCAAGTTGCAGAAAGAATGACTCATAGAGACGGCCTCACAAGCCTTTTGGCTAGGAGCCGACGGCGCGGCGGTGCTCGGGTACCGCAAGGCCGTCGGCGACAACGTCCAAAAGGCTTGTGAGGCCGCCGTTCCGGTCGCCACAGCAGGCC
>CAZZKE010000119.1:0-3972 GCA_964655005.1 uncultured Thalassospiraceae bacterium
GATTTTATCAATTCATGCCATCCCAGATGCAGTTGGCGACAAGGGCCGACAGTTCCGGCCCATAATGAACCGTATCGACATACAGGGGCCGGTCAATCCCCTGCTGGATATCCGCGCACCAGATGAATTCCCCGGCCGGACGGTTCGCCCGGACCACGCTTTCCATTATGGCATAGGCGCGGCCCTCGCGATGCCCGTTGTAGAAATCGTAGGAACCGAACAAATGCCGGCTGATATCGTATTTGTAAGATGGGACCGGCTGCCAGACAAACACCGTCCTGACGTTATACGCGGCGCCCACTGCGGTGGCCATTTTCCTGAACATGAAATATTTTTCAATGGACCGGTTGACCTGCCGGCGCCAGGCCGCCTTATCCTGCGCCGGTTCTGCCGGCGCCGTCCGCCGTGGTTCGCCAAGGCCGGGTTGCCTGGCCGGATGAGCTTCGCCGAACAGCCGTACCTGTATCCAGAAAATAAATCTGGATATGGGCAGCCACCGGTAAAACTGTAGCGTCAGTTGCTTTATGGTCATCGACGTTTTGGGCGGGGTTTCGGCTATGCTCTTATCCAGCAGGTCGGCTAACATTTTTTCATACGGTGGCCGCTGCAATACTTCAAAGGCCTGCAACCCATTGATAAAAATTGCCAAATCCGGAGGGTTCCCGCCGGCTATCAATTGTTCGAAAAGAATGCGCTGCTGGGCAAGTTCGTATCCGCCGCGCCCGAAATTGTAAATCTGGGCATTCGCGTATCTTTTGGAATTTCGCAAAAGCGGGGTCAGCGCCGAAGCGATGGTTTGCCAATCGGCGACGCGGAAACCGTTTACCGTCGAATTTCCAAACAGATAGACAACGGGGAAACGGCGGTCGGGCGGCCAGGCCGATTGGTCGACGGAATAGCGAAAGCCCGCCTTATGATTGTTATAGTATTTACCGGTTTTCGGTCGGTTTTTTACCTGGGTATAGGCTTCGTGCATTAACGGAAGCCCCTCCATTTCCCGCCGCAGGTCACGGATTTCCCGATCCTTCATGCCGGGATAGACCCGCCCCATGGGAATATCTTTTTCCCGGGACTGGAGCTCGAAGGGCATGAATTGAAAACTGGCTGCACCCAGATAGGTATCGCGAAACCAGAACGCCGACCACAGCAACATATTGAGGACAATAAACAAGCCCAATACGCCACAAAATATGAATGAGAAATCCTGGGCTATTTTTTTCAGGTCGGACGCGGATAACATTTTTTAATGCCGTGCTTTCGAGTTCAATTGTCAATTATAATGCGATGATTTATAAACTCGTTTTGTTTTCCATACACTGATTTATCAACTGCGGATTTTGCCGCATGCAATACCAAGGAGCGCTGATGAACCAGCGGACCGTTTCATCGTATTCTGCCCGCGGGTCGAAGGTCTATGAAGACCCTAAAAACCTGACTTTTCTGTACGGGGCAATAACCCGGGAATTCTATCGACAGGTCGAATTTTATCCGGACGACAGGATCGTTCTCGACCTTGGCTGCGGTACCGGCTTCGGTTTTGAAGCCCTGCGGGAAACGTTTGAAGAACGCCCGATGCAGGGAATCGGTATCGAACCGGCCCAGGGAATGCTTGATGTGGCAATCGAGAAATTCCAAGGCTGTCCGTGGGCCAGTTTCAAAATCGGTTCTTTCGAAAATATCCCGTTACCCGATAATTCGGTGGACAAGATCGTTTCCTCGCTGGCCCTGCACTGGGTTAAATCGATGGATATCGCGGTCGCCGAGATGAAAAGGGTCCTGAAACCCGGCGGCAGCATGTTCATCCTGATGATCGGTCGCGACGATGGCGCCGTGTTCAAGCAAGCCATCGTCAAGGCCCAGAAGAAACACCTGACATTTGCCCAGATAATGAAAACCGCGACCCTGGTGCAGCGCCTGACCGGCAAGAAGCTGGAAGAAAAATTCAGCCCGTTCGCGGACGATTTTCAAATTCGGGTCGACAGTTTCAACGATGGCGTGTTTGGCAGTTTCGAAGATCACATGAAGTGGTGGACGGCAAGATCAAGCCCGGTCATCGCCGAAGTGGATGACAAGGAACGCTTTATGCAGGACCTTGGGGAAGAACTTGAAAAAATGAAATCCGCCAGGGGTATTTGCTTCGATACCCATTATTTATGGCTCAGGGCGAAGGGAAAAACCGTTGCAAACTGACGACGTGGCGCAGGCGCTGAAGACCTTGATTGAAGATCAAAACGACATAAAAATTGCCGGCTTCGATCAACAACTGGACATCGATTCCTTCACGATGATGCTGATGATAACATATGTCGGCAGCGAATTCGGCGTCGATCTGGATATGAACGAACTTGATTTCGACGCGTTCCTGTCCCTGAATTCGTTCGCGGCGCTGGTTGTCGGCGCGGCGAAACCGGCCCCGGCCTGAAACGATGACCAGGCCCGGTTGACGTTCGGTGCTGTTTCATTCTTTCCAGTTCGCGCTGTTTTTTCCGGTCGTCTATCTGTTGTATCTGTGCCTTGGGCATCGCTTGCAAAATCGTATGCTGCTGGTCGCCAGCTACGTATTTTACGGCGCCTGGGACTGGCGTTACCTGTCTCTGATTCTACTATCGACCACCGTCGATTATTTTTGCGGGCTTGGGCTGGATGGCACGGATGACCGCCGCCGCCGGAAGCTGCTTGTCACCATCAGCATCGTCTTTAATTTGTCCCTTTTGGGGGTCTTTAAATATTACGACTTCTTCGCCGAGAATTTCGCCGTCCTGATGTCGGCCGTCGGGCTGGAAGTCCACCCCTATTTCCTGAATGTGGCGCTGCCCATAGGCATATCCTTTTATACCTTCCAGACCATGAGCTATACGATTGACGTATATCGCAGGAAGCTGCCGCCGGCCCGTAATTTCCTGGATTTCGCCCTTTACGTATCATTTTTTCCGCAGTTGATCGCCGGCCCGATTGAACGGGGGACGCGACTGCTGCCGCAGATACTGAACAAGCGGCAGGTCACGCCGCAAAAAATCTATCGCGGTATCTACCTGTTTATCTGGGGTTTCTTCCTGAAGGTTTTCATAGCGGACAATCTGGCCGTTATCGTCGAGCCGGTATTCGGTGCGAACGGCCCCTACGACGGGGCGTATGTACTGCTGGCGACGTATGCTTTCAGCTTCCAGATTTTCAGCGATTTCGCCGGCTATTCGTTCATGGCCATCGGCCTTGCCCTGATGATGGGGATCGAGTTGATGGAAAATTTTCGGCGGCCCTATTTTTCGAAAAACATCGCCGATTTCTGGCGGCGATGGCACATCTCGCTTTCAAGCTGGTTCCGGGATTATGTGTTTTCGCCCTTTTATATGTATCTTGGAAAACGTCCGATCATAAGAAACCTGCCGCTGAAAGTGCGCCACTGGATAGCCTTTTTCGTGGCCCTGTTCATCGCCGAATTCATGCTTGGGCTGTGGCACGGCGCGGGATGGAATTACGCCATGTTCGGCGTTTACCACGCGGCGATGATCTGGGCCTATTACGGCATCCGGAAATACTGGGACCGGATGAATTATTATCTGCAAATATTTTTGACCTGGCAGCTGGCATGCGTGGGATGGCTGATATTCGCCGCCCCGACACTGGGTCAGGCGGTTGAAATGATGACCGCCGTCATCACCGATCTTTCCTGGCCGGCAGACGGTAAATTCTCCGGTCAGGCCGTTCAAGTTTTCGTGTTGATCGCAATCGTCGTCGTCAAGCAGGTGTTGCAGGAAATATTCAATGATTCGGTGTTTATTCTGGCCAAGCTCCCGGCCTATCGGGTGGCCTATCTGACGGTCCTTGTGCTTAGTATGCTGTTGCTTGGAAATGTCGACCAGTTCGATGCGGCGGCCCAGCCGGCGCGACCGTTCATCTACTTCCAGTTCTGAATATCTTATTCGTTTATGGTCGTTTCGATAACCGTTATCGGGCGCTTTTTTACCTGCTGGT
>CAZZKE010000120.1:0-3490 GCA_964655005.1 uncultured Thalassospiraceae bacterium
CGAACCGGTGTTCACGGCTTTGCAGGCCGCTGCGTAACCACTCCGCCACCGCGCCAGACAGCAGAGGAGGGGGAACTTAGACTTTCGGGTACCGCCGGTCAAGTGATGTTAATACCCGAAATATTGGTGTTTTCGGGCGATTGCCAGGGCCATCCCCGGGCCCCGTAAACGGCTACCCATATGTCGGTTTATGCTATCTATGCCCCCTGTTCATTTAGCGCCGCTTGGCCTATATATTGTAACAGATTCTACTTGCATTGGAGCCACCCGTGGATTTTGCCGTCGCTCGACACAACATGGTGGAAAGCCAGATACGTCCCAACCGGGTGACGGATCCCTATATTCTTGAAGCCATCGCCGACCTGCCGAGGGAGGCCTTCACGCCGGCGCCTTTGGCCGGGGTCGCCTATGTCGACGAGGCGATCGCCATCGGGGCCGGCCGCTATATGATGGAACCGATGGTTCTGGCCCGCCTGTTGCAGACTGCCACGGTTCAGGAAGACGATGTGGCCTTGCTGGTCGGCTGTGGCAGCGGTTACGAAGCGGCGATCCTTTCCCACCTGGCGAGTACGGTAGTGGCCCTTGAAAGCGACGCCGGTCTGGCCGAAGCGGCATCCGATACCATGGCCGGGCTGGGTATCGATACCGTCGCCGTGGTCGAAGGCGATCTGGGCCAGGGATTCGCCCGTCAGGCGCCTTATGACGTTATTGTAATCAATGGCGCGGTGGCGGAAATACCGGCGGTTATTTCCGGGCAACTGGCCGAAGGCGGGCGATTGGTGGCCATCGTCGGCGCCGGCGCCATGGGAAAGGGTACCCTGATGACGAGAGATAATGGCGTGTTATCGTCCAGGGTGGAATTCGATGCCGGGACCCCAATGCTGACCGGCTTCGAGCCATCGCCATCATTTACGTTTTAGCCGACTATAGGATTTTTTCGATGTATTCGATTGTCTGCCGACTACGAAACGTTATCTCCTGTAGCCTGGTCGCCGGCGGCCTGGTTGTCGCCGTGGGCGCGGCGCAGGAGTCAAGGGCCGAAACGCTTGAGCAGGCCCTGGCGGCGGCCTATTCATCCAGTCCCACGATAATGGCCGGCCGGGCTGGTTTGCGGGCCGTAGACGAGGGCGTGCCGCAGGCCATTGCCGGGTGGCGACCGTCGTTGTCGGCGACACTGGAATCCGGCGTTTCGATGGTCGAGAGTAATTTGTCCGCCAAGCGCAATCAGCGCCGCAACCCGCATCTCGCCAGTCTGGCGTTGAGCCAGTCGATTTATAATGGCGGCAAGGTCCCGGCGGCGATCAGCAAGGCGGAAAATACCGTCGCGGCGCAACGGGCCAATCTGCTGAGCACGGAACAGGCCGTGCTGCTCGATGCGGTGAACGTTTACACTACCGTCTACCGGGCCGAAGCCATTCTTTCTCTCAACATCAGCAACGAACAGGTTTTGTTCCGACAGCTTGAGGCGACCCAGGATCGTTTCGAAGTCGGTGAAATAACCCGCACCGATGTTCACCAGGCGGAAGCCCGGCTGGCCAAGGCTACGGCCAACAGGATCCAGGCGGAAGGCGACCTGGTCGCGGCGCGGGCCGCATACCGCAATGTAGTCGGTAAGGTCCCCGAAGATCTTGCCGCCCCAACCGCGCTTGAAAATCTGCCCGACGGCGTCGAGGCGGCGGTCCGCCTGGCGATTGCCAACAACCCCGGCGTGGTCACCGCCGAATTTACCGAACGGGCGGCGCTGGATAACATCACCGCAGTCAGGGGCGAATTGCTGCCGTCGGTCAGTTTTACCGGCGCCGCCAGCAAATCACTGAATTCTTCGGGCGAAGGCACCCGGGTCGATACGCTGTCGGCCAAGATCACCGTGTCGCTGCCGCTCTATCAATCGGGTTCGGTTTATTCGCGGTTGCGCCAGGCCCGTCACAGCGCCGCCCAAAGCCGCCGCCTGGTCGAACAGGCCCGGCGTGACGCTACCGAAACGGTGACCCAGGCTTGGGAAGACCTGCAAACCAGTCGCGCCCAAATCGATTCTTTTCAGGCCCAGATCAGGGCCGCCGAAGTGGCCCTGGAAGGGGTGCAGCGCGAAGCCGCCGTAGGTTCGCGTACGGTGCTCGACGTGCTGGATGCGGAACAGGAATTGCTCGACGCCAAGGTCAATCTGGTCGGCGCCGAAAGGACCGAGATTGTCGCCAGATTTAACCTGAAAAGCGCCGTTGGTGAACTTACGGCAAAAAAAATGGGCTTGCCGGTTGATCTCTACAATTCGGAAAGCAATCTGAACGAGGTTCGTTCAAAGTGGTTCGGTGGCGAGGTGAAGGACGAAAAATAAAAATTATTTTGGAGAGAAGTAACGGAAAATAAATGATTTTCTTCAAATAACAGTATGCGATGAAAACCTTCCATAAACGTATGCGACGAAAGCCTTCCATAAACGGATGGCGTTCTATGGGTTTCTGAATTAACCTTGGGTAAATTCAAGAGGGGATTCGGGTGCGTTTCAAATGAGCGAAGAAGAAGTCCAGGAAGATACCGGCACGGAAGGCGAAGACGCCGAACCTTCGATGGAGGATATTCTCGCCTCCATTCGCCGGATACTGTCTGAAGAAGAAGAGGAGGCGGGTGAAGCCGCCCCCGCAGATGAACCGGACGCCGAACCGGAAGAAGAAATGGATATGGCGGCGGCCATGGAACAGCCGGAACCCGAGCCCGAGCCTGAAGAAGAAGCGGATATGGCGGCGGCCATGGAGCAGCCGGAACCCGAGCCCGAGCCGGAAGAAGAAATGGATATGGCGGCGGCCATGGAGCAGCCGGAACCCGAGCCCGAGCCGGAAGAAATTGAAATCGATATGACGGAGATCGAGCCCGAGCCGGCTCCGGAACCGGCGGTGGCCGCACCTCCGCCACCACCTCCTCCCCCGCCGCCACCTCCTCCGGTCGAACCCGACGATGTTCTGGAATTGACCGATGCGATGATCGCACCGCCGGATACCCTGGTTTCGGGGTCTGCGGCGCAGGCATCGACCGATGTTTTGGCCGATCTGGCGCGCGCTATTCTGGACCGGCGCGAAATGGGGCTTGGCGACAAGGATATAACGCTGGAAAGCATGGTGCGCGAGATGCTGCGGCCGTTGCTGCGGGAATGGCTGGACCGCAATCTGCCGTTCCTTATCGAACGTCTGGTCAAGAAAGAAATAGACAAGATGGTCAACAGGGCGGAATCCCTGGAAGACTGATACCAAGGGTCGCCGGGACAACCGCAACGGCGGCTTTTCGGGGTTATCGACCGGCGCTCTGCGGTTTGAATCCGGCCATCATTCGATCATCCGGTTTTTTTGTTTATTCGCGCCGTGGGCAATGGTATTCACCTTGCGATTGCCCCGACGGAGTAGTACCAAGTTGCAGAAAGAATGACCCATAGAGATCGTCACAGCAGTCCTTCGGGTAGGAGAGAAGCCGCCGGCGATGCGATCGCATCGTCAAGGTTTTT
>CAZZKE010000121.1:0-3404 GCA_964655005.1 uncultured Thalassospiraceae bacterium
TTAAGCGGTAGTGAAAAAAGCGAGCGGGTGACGATCCACAGGCCGGCCAGCAACAGCGCCGCGCCAAGGACTTTCAGGGCGCTCAACTCCTCGCCGACCACCACCGTCGCCAGCACCCAGGCGGTTAGCGGTTCGGCCAGGGTCAGGGTCACCGCCGATGACGCCGCCATTTTGCCGACGCCGTAGGTAAACAGGAAAAAAGCGATCCCGGTGACGGCGACGCCCAGAAACATCAACGGCGCTATCGACCCGGCTCCCAGCCAGGCCAAACTTGCAAACGGCAGCACCGGCAGCATGATCACCGCCGCCGCCACAAAAGTCGCCGCCGCCACCGCCCCGCTGGGGGCGCTGCGACCGATGCGGCTGGTCAGCAGCGAATACGCCGCATAGGACAAGCCGGCCAGCGCTGCGAACAGGTAGCCATAGGCCGATCCGCCATTCAGATCGTTCGAGGAAACCAGCGCGACGACGCCGAGGATGCTGATTGCCTGACCCAAAAGCACCTTTCGGGACGGCCTCTTGCGCCGCGCCAGCGCCTCGTAAAGCGATACCCAAATCGGGCCGCTGCCCAGCGCAATCGCCGTTCCGACACCGACGCCGACCATCGACACACCGCTGAAAAAGAAAATATTGTAAAGCGCGATGGCCAGCGCCGCGGCGCCGATCCGACGAAACGGCAGGGCCGGAATGGCCCGCCGGTTCGGGCCATGGAACAGGCAAAACAGAAGCAGCGCCAGGCCGCCGATGAAACACCTTATCCAGGCCACCGCCAGGGGGTCGCGACCGGCGGGAAGCACGGCCTGGATCGTCCCGGTCGAACCCCATAATATGGCGGCGACAATCACCGCCGCGACGCCAAGGGCCGTTGTCGCGGAATTTTCTGACTTCACTTTTTCTCTCGCCGGCATGATACGTGAATCGCCGGCGACAGGTTACCGTCAGGCGAAGCCTTTTTCCATAACCGAACTCATCCGCCGGGCGAATTCGGCCGGGTCGGGAACCGCCTCGCCCTCGACGATGCGGGCCTGATCCAGCAGCAGGAAGGCGGCGTCGGTTATCAGGTCGGCGCCGCCCTTGCCCTTTTTAACGGTCGCCGCCAGTTTGGCGATCAGCGCATGATCGGGGTTGATTTCCATGATCCTGGCGGTCGCCGTATCCATTTGCCGGTGCTGTTTCAGCATCCGTTCCAGATGAATATCCATATCGCCCTCGCCGGAAACCAGACACACCGGGCTGTCGGTCAGGCGTTCGGAAACGGTGACATCCTTGACCGCATCGCCAAGCGCGATCTTCAACGCCGCGATCAGTTCGTCCAGGCCGGCGGCGGGTTTCTGGTCGTCCTTCTTTTTGTCCTTGTCGCCGTCTTCGGCCTTGATCTTGTCCAGGTCGGCGCCACCCCGGGTCACCGACTTGAACGGCTTTTCCTGATAGGAGCCGATCGCCGGCAGCCAGAATTCATCGACCGGATCGGTCATCAGCAGGACTTCTACGCCGCGCGCCCTGAAGCCTTCCAGTTGCGGGCTTTGGGCGGCCAGTTCCGGGGTTTCGCCGGTGATGTAGTAGATATCTTCCTGGCCGTCCTTCATGTCGCCTACGATTTCATCCAGGCTGCGCAGCTTGTCCGAAGCGGTGGTGTTGAAGCGGCTGACCGCCAGAATTTTTTCCCGGTTGCCGTGGTCCTCATACAGGCCCTCTTTCAGCACCGCGCCGAAATTGGCCCAGAAGGCGGCGTATTCCTCGGGCTTTTTGTCGGCCTTCTTCTTCAGTTCGCCCAGCACCCGCCTGGTCAGGCCGGACTTGATTTTGGCCAGCCGGGGGTCGTGCTGAAACATTTCCCGGCTGATGTTCAGCGGCAGGTCCTCGGAATCGACGATGCCGCGCAGGAACCGTAGGTAAGGCGGCAGCAGGCCCTCGCAATCGTCGGTGATGAAGACCCGGTTGACGTACAGCTTGACGTGGCCCTTGCGTTCCGGCGTGAACAGGTCGAACGGCGGCATCGACGGAATGAAAAGCAGGTTGGTATAGCTGAGCACGCCTTCGACCCGGTTGTGGATGGTCAGCCACGGCTGATCGAAGGCGTGGCCGACGTGATGGTAAAATTCGCCGTACTGTTCGGGGGTTATGTCTTTTTTTGGCAGCGTCCACAGCGCCGAGGCGGAATTCAGGGTTTCCTCGCCGTCGCCGTCGACGAACACTATCGGCACGCCGATGTGATCGGAATGTTCCTTGACGATGTGGCCCAGGCGGGCCTTGTCCATGAATTCCTTCTCGCCCTTGTTCAGGTGCAGCGTTACCGTGGCGCCGCAGCCATCCCGTTCGGCGGGTTCGATGGTGAACTCGCCGCGTCCGTCGGAACTCCACAGCCAGGCCTTTTCCTCACCGGCCTTGCGGGTCAGCACGTCGACCCGGTCGGCGACCATGAAGGCGGAATAGAAGCCGACGCCGAACTGGCCGATCAGCGCCACATCGGCCTTGGCGTCACCGCTTATCTGGTCCAGAAACGCCTGGGTGCCGGATTTGGCGATGGTGCCCAGCGTTTCCATCAGGTCGTCGCGGTTCATGCCGATGCCGTTGTCGGCGATGCTTAGCGTCTTGGACTTTTTATCGACGCTGATGCTGATCCTGAAATCGCCTTCGGTGGCGATCAGGCCGGGGTCGGTCAGGGCCTGGTAACGCAGCTTGTCACAGGCGTCCGAGGCGTTGGAGACCAGTTCGCGCAGAAATATTTCCTTCTGGCTGTACATGGATTTGGCGACGATATCGAGAAGGGAGCTGACTTCTGCCTGAAAGGTGAATTTTTCCTGGGCCATGACGCTTTCGTGTATCCTTTGTTGGGGCTGAATTTCACCCCATATCTAGCCTATAGGGCCGAAGATTCAAGCCCCAAGAGACGATAAGCGCATGGATTTTGCCAAGGAAAGGCGGCGAAAGGCGCGGCGGCGGTTGCTTGATGAGATCGCCGGCGAAGCCCGGCGGACGGCCATGTTTACCGGCCGGAAAAATTTTTCAGATGCGGTCATGGCGGCCATGGCCCGGGTCCCCCGTCAGCAATTCGTGCGGCCCGAAGACGAGGCCGTCGCCTATCTGAACCGGCCCCGTGATATCGGCTTCGGGCAAACTATTTCACAGCCCTACATGGTGGCGCTGATGAGCGATTTGCTGGACCTGGGGGCCGATGACGCGGTGTTGGAAATAGGCGCCGGCAGCGGCTATCAGACGGCGGTGCTGGCGATGCTGTGCGGCCATGTCTATTCCGTGGAAAAGATCGGGTCGCTGGCCACCGCCGCCGCCGCCCGCCTGCGACGGCTGGGCTATGACAACGTCGAAGTGCGCCATGGCGACGGCTTCCGGGGCTGGCCCGAGGCGGCGCCGTTTGACGCCATCATGGTCACCGCCGCGCCGGA
>CAZZKE010000122.1:0-3231 GCA_964655005.1 uncultured Thalassospiraceae bacterium
GGTGAAAAGCGGGTCCGGGGTGGTGGCGTCGCGCCACATGCCCTGGGCCTTGGCATAAGCCTCGACCAGGGCAACCCGATCCGGTTCCCGCGAGGTAAACTTCAGGTAGCGAACGGTCTCGGCATCAATGGGGAAAAAGCCGCAGGTGGCGCCGTATTCCGGAGCCATGTTGGCAATGGTGGCGCGATCGGGCAGGGACAGATGATCCAGCCCTGGGCCGAAAAATTCGACGAATTTACCGACCACGCCCTGGGCGCGCAGCAATTCGACAATGCGCAGCACCAGATCAGTCGCCGTGATGCCCTCGCTCATTTTACCGGTTAACTTGAATCCGACCACTTCCGGGATCAGCATGGAAACCGGCTGGCCGAGCATCGCCGCCTCGGCCTCGATGCCGCCGACGCCCCAGCCCAGAACCGCCAGGCCGTTGACCATGGTGGTGTGGCTGTCGGTGCCGACCAGGGTGTCGGGATAGGCGACCCGGTCGCCATCGCCATCCTGCGCGTCCGAAGTCCACACCACCTGGGCCAGATGTTCGACATTGACCTGATGGCAAATGCCGGTTCCCGGCGGCACGACGCGGAAATTATCGAACGCCGCCTGGCCCCAGCGGAGGAATTCATAACGTTCCTGATTGCGCTCGAATTCCCTGGCCTCGTTCTTTTGCTCGGCATCGGCGCTGCCGAAAAAGTCGATCATCACCGAATGGTCGATGACCAGATCGACCGGTGTCAGGGGATTTATCTTTTGCGCATCGCCGCCCATTTCGACCATGGCGTCGCGCATCGCGGCCAGATCGACGACGGCGGGGACGCCGGTAAAATCCTGCATCAGCACCCGGGCCGGGCGGTAGGCGATTTCGGTGTCGGAACGCCGCTCGGTCAGCCAGTCGGCAATGGCCTTGATGTCATCGACGGTGACGCTGCGGCCGTCTTCCCAGCGCAGCAGGTTTTCGGCCAGCACTTTCAACGAGAACGGCAGCCTGGAAAAATCGCCGATACCGGCCTGGCTGGCGGCATCCAGGCTGTAATAGCCATAGGACGATCCGGCGGCGTCGAGCGACCGGTAAGTATTCAGGGTGTCTTGTCCGAAGCGGGTCATTGGCGTTCCTAAAAAAAACGAATAAGGGATTTTAGCGGCTTATTGGAAGATGGGCACTATCTTGAAGATGGGTGCTATCTTATCGACAGTCTGTTTTTTATCCAGTCTATCGTCAACCGGGCGGCCGGATCATTTTGCAGGTGCGGCTGAATCAAAAGCCATATCTGGCGGTGGGCCTGCAACGGGGTCACCGTCAACCGCGGATCGTCGAGAAAATCACGGGCCAAATATTCCGGCAGGATGCCGACCCCGGCATGGGCCTGAATGACGGCGCGGATAATTCGCGGATTGCCGGTGCGCAGTCGAATCCGGTCGGTCAGTTCGGCCAGTTCGATATGCCGCATTTCGGGCGTGTCGCCCAGTTCTTCGGGATAACCGCAAACGATGCAATCCGAAGCGGCATCGGTATCTTCGCGCGGGCCGATAAGGTAAAGGCGAACTTCGGCCAATTTCTGGATGATAAACGCGCCCCTGGCGGGCTTGCCCAGCCGGATCGCCAGATCGGCTTCCCAACGGGAAAAGTTGACATTTTCGTTTGAAATCTTGAGCTCAAGGGAAATGCCGGGATTGGCCGCAAGAAACCCGGCCAGATGCGGGGCCAGAAAATCTTCGGCGATCGAATGCGTCGAGGCCACCCGAATGTTGCCGGTCGGCCCGGTCGCGCGGTCGCCGACGGCGGCAATTTTTTTTACCCGCCGCGATATTTCATCGATATGAACCAGCATGGCGTCACCGTGCGGCGTCGGTTTGCGGGCCCCGTCGACCGCGTCGAACAGGGTAACGCCCAGCGCATCCTGAATACGGGACAAGCGCCGGGAGACCGTGGTTTCGTCGATGCCCAGTTCACCGGCGGCGCCGGCGAAGGTGCCGTTATTCCGGACGGCGGCGATAATGCGCAAATCATCCCAATTCATGGGTCCCGGTATAACACATCGATGTTCCTGCGAAAATGCAGTATATGGTCGCAGTAATCCTGCGTGATTGCCGGTTTCAGGAAGGCTATGTTTAGGGCCTTAACCACATTCAAGCCAAACCGGAGAACACAATGTCCGATCCTAAAACGCTTTTACAGCTTGCCGGCGCAAATCTTGAGCCGGCGAAACTTGCCGCCGCCGCCGTCGTCCTGATCGACATGCAGAACGAATACTTGCAAGGGCCCCTGGCCGTCGGCAATGCCGGGGCGGCCATAGCACAGGCCCAAAACCTGCTCGAAAAAGCCCGGAATGCCGATTGCCCGATCATTCATATCGCCCACCGGGGCCGGGCCGGCGGACTGTTTGACCGCGCCGCGAAGCGGGGGCGGATTGTCGATGAACTGCACCCCAACGAGAACGAAAGCACCATCGAAAAGGAACTGCCCAATGCCTTCGCCGGCACCGGGTTGCAGGACCGGCTGACCGGTTGCGGCCGCAAGGAAATCATCCTGTGCGGCTTCATGACCCATATGTGCGTCAGTTCCACGGCGCGGGCGGCGCTTGATCTGGGTTTTCGGGTGACGATCGACGCCGACGGTTGCGCGACGCGCGACCTGCCGGATGGATGCGGTGGCGTTTTCACCGCCGACACCATACATAACGTGACGCTGGCGGCGCTATCCGACCGCTTTGCCGTCATCGCGCGCGACCATATCTGGGGATAGCAACCGGCGGCTTTTTTTAAGTCTGGTTATTTATGGTGGAGTGTGGCAAATGTCTTTGGCTGGAACATAGGAAACCGGTCGCAAGAACCCAAAAAAAACGGGCGGCGGCACGAAATCAGGCATTCCGGGAGGATGCGGACACCATGGCCAACGACGGGCCTGAGACGACGGCGCAGGACGATCCTGCCCTTGATACTTTTCCGAAGCTGTTGGGGCGAAACGCCAGAATTCGCGGTAATCGCCCAGCTATCCGTGAAAAGGATTACGGCATCTGGCAAACCTGGAACTGGGGCCAGACCGAACAGGAAATCCGCGCCATGGCCTGTGGCCTGACGGCCTGTGGCTTCGAACGCGGCGACCGCCTGGCGATTATCGGCGAGAACCGGCCACAGCTGTACTGGGCCATGGTCGCCGCCCAGTACGTCGGCGGTATCCCGGTGCCGATGTATCAGGATTCCGTGGCCGAGGAGATGCTGTATATTCTGGAGCAT
>CAZZKE010000123.1:0-2948 GCA_964655005.1 uncultured Thalassospiraceae bacterium
CTTCGAAATGCCTGACGAAAACCGGCGAGGTTCCCGACACGTAGACATAGTTTTCGAACAGCAGCCGGGCATCGACCACATCGAGAAGCTGCACATGGTGGCAGTCTTCGCAGAAATACACATCCAGGGGGAAAGTCCGCTGCGGCGTATCCAGTTGATCGGCACCGACGAAGGCGTTGGCCGGCGGGCTGGCGGTAAGCGCCAGCACTTTGGTCAGGGTCGCCCCGCCGCACAGCCGGCAGGTGGTCCGGTGCTGGCAGGAATCAGTCGTCATCGTCGGGCCGCCAGGATATCGTTCCCGCGTCATCGAGCATTTCAACCCGCACCACGTCGGCCTCGTAAGTCGCCTGATCGCGGGGGTTGCGCGACAGGGTCAGAAATACCGTGTCTTCGGGAAACTTCATGCCGTGGTCGATCATCGGCGGCGTAAACACCATCTGGCCGGCCTTGACCAGCAGCATTTCAGGCTGGTTATCGTCGCCGGTCGGGCGGTGGTAATATTCGATGCAGCCGGAAATCACATAACAATAGTGCCAGTCGGTCTTGTGGTAATGGTTGGCCCTGAGCGCCCCTTTTTTCGATTCGATCATCACCGCCGAACGCATCATCCGGTCGACCAGGGGCTGGATCGCGCCCCGGTCATCGACGAACGGTTTTTCCAGCGGCACGATGGCCTGGTCGGGCCAGCTTAGTTTCTCTGTTTCGGTGACGGGGTCGATATCGGGTCCGGTCATTATGGTGTTCCTGTTGCCTTGTCGTGGGTGCTCAGTCGCTGCGACCGTAAGTGTCTTCCAGGCGCACTATATCCTGTTCGCTGATTTGCTCGCCGGACTGCACCTCGACCAGATGCAGCGGTCGGTCGCCGCAATTTTCCAGGCGGTGGCGGGCCCCCTGGGGAATATAGGTAGACTGGTTTTCGCTTAAGGATAATGTCTCTTCGCCATTGGTCACGGTCGCCGTACCCGAGACCACGACCCAGTGTTCGGCCCGGTGATGGTGGTATTGCAGGCTTAGCTTCTGCCCCGGCTTGACCATGATCCGCTTGACCAGAAATCCGGGGCCTTCCTCGAGATTCTGGTAATGGCCCCAGGGGCGGAACACCCGGCTGTGGCTTTCGTGTTCGTGGCGGCCTTCCCGGCCCAGCCGTTCGACGATTTTCTTGACCTGCTGGGCCTGCCCCTTGGGGGCGACGAAGACGGTGTCGTCGGTGGCCACGATAATCAGGTCGGAAACCCCGATCGCCGCAATCAGCGGTTTCTCGCTGCGGATGTAGCAGTCCGAAACGCCGTCGATAATAGCGTCGCCAAGCACCACATTGCCGTCGTCGTCGGCCTTGGATATTTCCCATAACGCCGACCAGGCGCCCAGATCGCTCCACCCGAACGCCGCCGGCACGACCACCGCGCGGCTGGTTTTTTCCATCACCCCGTGGTCCATGGAAATACTGGCGGCGGCGGCGAAGGCGTCCGCATCCAGGCGCAGGAACGTAAGGTCGCGACGACCCCTGGCGACGGCCTCGCGACAGGCGGCGATAATATCCGGGCAATGCCGTTCCATTTCATCGATCAGCGTGCCGGCGCGGAACAGGAACATGCCGCTGTTCCACAGATAGTCTCCGGATTGCAAATATTCATTGGCCGTTGCCGCGTCCGGCTTTTCGACGAAACTTTCGACATCGAAGGCGCCGTCGACGCCGTCGACCGCCGCGCCGCGCCGAATGTAGCCGTAGCCGGTTTCGGGCTTGTCCGGGGTCATCCCGAAGGTTGCCAGGCCTCCCGCCAGGGCCGCTTCGGCGGCGATGGCGACGGCCTCATGAAAGCCCTTTTGATCGGTAATAACATGATCGGACGGCAGCACCAGCAGCAGCGCGTCGGGGTTGTCCTTGCCGGCGCAAAGGGCGGCGGCGGCAATCGCCGGGGCGGTGTTGCGGGCCACCGGTTCAAGAATTATGTCGCCGCCGTCGATGCCGGCCTCGCGGAAAGTTTCGGCGACCAGGAAGCGGTGATCGTCGTTGCAGATAGCCAGCGGCGGCGCGAACCCGGCGCCGGTGACCCGGTCCAGGGTGTCGCGGAACAGGCTGTTATCGCTATACAGCGACAGGAACTGTTTGGGCCGCAGCCGCCGCGACAGCGGCCACAGCCGCGACCCGGAGCCGCCGGATAAAATTACCGGTATTATTTCTGGCCGCTGTCGCTGCAAGGTCTTGGGGCTCCCGCGCCGGTGGATAGGATCTTGTCCGCCGTTTATAATCGGTGTCGCCGCCAACAAGAAGCCCAATAATACCAGAGAGCATTAATAATGGGCCATCGCTAGCCCAGGCGAACCAGCGTGTCCGACAGGAAAGTGTACGGCGGCAAATCCAGATTCCTGGGCGCCGGCCCCCGGCGAATCCGCCCCGCCGTGTCGTATTCGGAACCATGGCAGGGGCAGAACCAGCCGGACCATTCCCCCCGGGGGTCGCCCGGTCGCTGGCCAAGGGGGATGCAGCCCAGATGGGTGCATATGCCGATGACGATCAGCCATTCGTCGCGCTGTGCGCGTTCGCTGTCCGTGGCCGGGTCGATCAGGTCGGGATTGTTGTCGTCGGCCCTGGCCAGGGCGATTCGCTTGGCCGGGCGGTGGTCCACGAAAACCGGCTTGCCGCGCCACACCACCGTAACCCGCTGGCCCAGCTTGATCGGCTCCAGGTCGAATTCCAGTGTCGAGATAGCCAGCGTATCGGCGGCGGGGTTCATGCTGTCGATAAACGGCCAGGCGGCAATGGCGACGCCGGTAGTGGCGGTGACGGTGGTTATCATGGCCAGGAAATCCCGGCGGTTTTCGTCTTTTTCCGTAAGGGTAGTATTCATGATGAAAGTTGTCCCTTCTTGCTTCACGAATCGCTCGTGTTCGGTAATACCAAGTTGCAGAAAGAATGACTCATAGAGACGGCCTCACAAGCCTTTTGG
>CAZZKE010000124.1:0-2881 GCA_964655005.1 uncultured Thalassospiraceae bacterium
CGGGTCTCGCAATTTGCCTGGCTGGTCAAAAACCATGTTCGCCCGCTGGGATTAATGCGGCTGGGTTTGCCGTGTCAGTTAATGGGCACGGGCATGGCCCTCCCGTGGTCGGCCATCAAACACATCCATCTGGGATCGGGCAACATTGTCGAAGATTTGCAATTAGGCATCGACCTGGCCCTGGCCGGGCGAGTGCCCATGTTTTGCCCCGAGACAAGGGTAGTAAGTAGGTTCCCCGCGACCAGGGAAGCCAGCACCAGCCAACGGAAAAGATGGGAACACGGTCATCTTCAGACGATAATTCATCAGGCCCCCAGGCTACTCGCGAAAGGCGTGGCGCGCCTGGATTACAAGCTGATAGGAATGGCGCTTGATCTATGCGTCCCGCCAACCGCCCTTTTGGCGTTACTGCTTGTTTTTGGTAGTTTTGCAGGGGCCGTCATCGCCGTTATTGGCGGACCAACGGCGCCGGCCGAATTGTTTCTTTCCGGCGCATTCGTCTTTTTCTGCACCATATTTCTTACCTGGTTCCGTTTCGGACGCGATATTTTTTCGTTGCAGGATTTTCTTTCGATTCCCGGATACGTTTTTCGAAAAATCACCATATACAGAACATTCCTGACAAAACGCCAGAAAGAGTGGATCAGAACGGATCGGGATTGACTTATGCCAAGTTACCCATTTTCGTAATTTTACAGGCTGCCGATGAAAAAATACGGAACCACATTCAAAAGTGAAATCCTTGTTTTCAGGCTTCTGTATGCTCCCCTGGTCCGCCGCAGCGCCCGGCAAATTCTACAGGGCAGGCTGCTTGATCCGGATGTTCCCGAGAAAGGCCGCTGGTTACGCGGCGATGTCGATCAAATTCTCCGCATGACCTGGAAGCGCGTGGATACGTTGATATCCGAGGCCGGCCTTGATCTGCTTCCGACCCTTGGCAATCGCCACAATGTGTTCCTCGCCGCCGTCACCACGGCGGCCTATCAGGTTTTGCTGGAATGCGGCCAGTCAAAAAACCGGGCATCGACCCTGGTGGCGGATATCGGCTGGAAAATTTACGCCCTGGGGGTGAAAATCGTATCCTTGCCATTCCGCCTGACCAGCCGCGACCCGGGCAAGCGCCTGGAACGCACCATCAGGGCGTTGCTGGTGTTCCCGTTCAGCGCCCCGGGCCGGCCCGGCTATGAGGTCAAGATAGAAAAACAGGAAGGGCAATTGCTGACAAACTGGACCTGGTGTCCGCCGCTGGCTTTTGTCCGCGATCTTGTTGAGCGTCACGGCGACCGGGGGGAGCTCGATGCCTTTTATTATTCATGGTGCTACTACGACTGGCCCGGGGCCGATATAATCGCCGGCGACGGTAAACACGGCCACTATCAGCGTACACATACCCAATCCAGGGGCGATGCCACCTGCGATATGTGCTGGCGGCGCAAGGCGTCCTGAACCAGCCATATCGCAGATTAGACCGACTGCGGCGTGATTATTTGGGCGCCACTATCATCACCATCAGGCGGCCCTCGATGCGCGGAAACTGTTCGACCTTGGTCTGCTCTTCAAGCTCGCCGCGGATGCGGTTGAGCACATCCATGCCGAGGCTCTGATGAGCCATTTCACGACCGCGGAAGCGGATGGTGAACTTGACCTTGTCGCCGTGTTCGAGGAAACGGTTGGCGTTGCGCATCTTGACCTCGTAGTCGTGGATATCGATGCCGGGCCGCATCTTGATTTCCTTGACCTCGATCACCTTCTGCTTTTTGCGGGCCTCGTTGCGCTTTTTCTGTTCTTCGTATTTGTACTTGCCGTAATCGAGCACCTTGCAGACGGGCGGATCGGCATTGGGCGATACCTCGACCAGGTCGAGACCCGATTCTCGCGCCAATTCAATACCTTCTGCGACGGAAACAACACCGACCATTTCACCATCGGCGCCGACGACCCGGATACTGGGCGCGTCGATCATATCATTTACGCGCGGACCCTTGCGGGTCGGCGCTTGGGTAACTGGACGTCTCGCTATTTTAATAATCTCCCGATTGTCAATTAAAGCCCGGCCATTGGACCAACGGCTTCCGCCGCAAGTCTAGCGACTGCTTCGTCAAGCGCAAGAATTTCTTGCTCCTTGCCGCCCAGGCGGCGCACCGCGACGGTGCCCTGTTCGGCCTCGCGGGCGCCGACGACGAAAATCAGCGGCACTTTCTGCACCGAATGTTCACGGATTTTATAATTTATCTTTTCGTTCCGAAGATCGATTTCCGAACGGATGCCGGCCTTGTCAAGGGCCGCCTTGACGGTACCGGCGTAATCGTCGGCGGCGTCGGTGATGGTGGCGACGACAACCTGCACCGGGGCCAGCCACAAGGGGAACCTGCCGGCGGTGTTTTCAATCAGGATGCCGATAAAGCGCTCGAAGGTGCCTAGAATGGCCCGGTGCAGCATCACCGGCCGGTGTTTCGCGCCGTCTTCGGCGACGTAAGACGCGTCGAGCCGTTCCGGCAGCACGAAATCCACCTGCAAGGTGCCGCACTGCCAGTCCCGCCCGATGGCGTCGCGCAGCACGAATTCCAGCTTGGGGCCGTAGAAGGCGCCTTCGCCCGGATTAAGCCGCCAATCCAGGCCGGCGGCTTCGGTCGCTTCCTTGAGCGCCTTTTCGGCCTTGTCCCAGGTTTCGTCCGACCCGGCGCGGACCTGGGGCCGGTCGGAGAACTTGACCATCACCTCGTCGAAACCGAGATCCTTGTAAATGCTCAGCAACAACTCGCAGAAGGCTTTGGTTTCAGAGGTAATATCGTCTTCCCGGCAAAAAATGTGGGCGTCGTCCTGGGTAAAGGCGCGGACCCGCATCAGGCCGTGCAGGGCGCCCGAGGGCTCGTTACGATGG
>CAZZKE010000125.1:0-2845 GCA_964655005.1 uncultured Thalassospiraceae bacterium
AAAAAGGAAGGCCCCGAAGTATTTTGCGATTCGTACCGGTTCAAGGGAATACAGGGCGTTAAATCCGCCGGCCCGGCGCCTTACAGCGGCGGCAGCACGGCCGACATGCTGGACCAGGAGTCTATAACGCAACCCGGACCGCCGTCATCGCAATTGCCCGCGTACATGGCGTTCATGGCCCACGCGGTATCCAGCCAGCCGCTTAACAGGCTTTCGGTCGTCAGGTTGTCCGCCATCGCCATAAGCGTG
This sequence comes from uncultured Thalassospiraceae bacterium, assembly GCA_964655005.1. Classification (GTDB taxonomy): domain Bacteria; phylum Pseudomonadota; class Alphaproteobacteria; order Rhodospirillales; family JABHCV01; genus CAZZKE01. The sequence continues at coordinate 250 of CAZZKE010000125.1, forward strand.
TAAACAATTCCAAATTGCTGCCCGTCGCCGATCCCGGCGAATTCGTGCGTGCCGTCCGGAAAGGCCTTTCCAAGGTCGAGTCCGGTCCATTGGCCGCCCCGGTCGGGAATGATTTCCGGCAGACCCGCAGGGCTTGTATGGGGCGCCGGAGAATTGCCAACGGTGAACCGCGAGACATCACCGGGATCCCATAGGCCATCAAGGCCGGTTTCGAAATAAATCTCGTGGATACGGGCCGCCGAACCGCTTTCCGAGTGACCGACGACCGTAATGTTGGTGCCGAAACCGTATGTAGCAGTGTTGGCGAATCGCGTTGGGACGGGGGCATAACATATGTCAAACACGGATGCCCGCGCCGCACCTGTGCCACCGGCCGCGACCGCCAGGAACGCCGCCACGCCGAGAACGCGGGCGAGCGCCCCGCCGGTTCCGCAGTTCACCGTTCTGAATAATCCTGACATTTACGCCGTCCCTGCCCTGAATTTCCGCCGCGTCGGCGGACCTTGCCGGAATACAAGCATTCTTTCGGCTATTCCGCGAGCGGACCCTAGCACCGGAATTTGACAGGATGAAGGAAAACCATACCTGTCCTGTCGGGAATTCATATGGGGATATTGATGTTGCCCAGGCGTTCCGTCAATTTCATGTTTTCGCTATAGTCCACGGGCACGGCGATTAGCGCCGGTCCGGGCTGGGCGAAGGCTTCCTCCAGGGCTGGCCGCAACTGCTCCGGCGCGGTAATTTCCCGGCCCCACATGCCGAATGATTTGGCCAGGCCGGCGAAATCCGGGTTGCCGAAAGCAAGGTCGGAATGCCGGCCGTTAAAACCGTTTTGCTGTTTCCACTTGATCAGGCCGTATTCGCCATCGACCCAGATCATGGCGACGATGTTTATTCCCAGGCGGACGGCGGTTTCCAGTTCCTGCACGTTCATCAGAAACCCGGCGTCGCCGCTGATCGACAGCACCTTGCATTCCGGCAGCGCCAATTTGGCCCCGATAGATCCGGGCATGGCGAACCCCATGGTACAGAAGCCGTTTGAAATCAGGCAGGTGTTGGGGCATGCGCTCTGGTAATAGCGGGAAATCCACATTTTGTGGGCGCCCACATCGGACAGCAGAATATCGTCGTCACCCAGGTATTGCCGGACATCCCACAGAATTTTCTGTGGTTTCATGGGGAAGCCGTCATCGTTTTTCTCGGCGGCGAAATCCTCCGCCATGGTACGGCGCAGCGCGTGGCGGGTGGATATTTCGAACAGCGGCAGCCGGTCGCCGTAGGCATCGTTCAGGCCCTCGTTGATTTGCCACAGCGCATCGGCCAGATCGGCGACGATTTCGACGTCGGCAATATAATTTCGATCAACCTCGGCGGGCCAGAAATCGATGTGGATAATGGTGCGTTGATCCTTGCGCACCCGGTTCCAGGCGGCCGGTGCATATTCGACCAGATCATAGCCGACCGAAATCACCAGATCGGAATCATCTATCGCCAGATTGTTATAATCGCCGCTGCCGAGCCCCATGGTGAACAGGCAGTGGGGATCACCCATGGGCACCGCACCCTTGCCCATGAAGGTGTTGATGACGCCGATGCCGGTCTTGTGGGCCAGCCGCCGCAACTGTAGGGCGGCGCGCTTGCGGATAGCCCCGTTGCCGGCCAGGATAATCGGATTCCTGGCCTCGCCGATGGCCTTGACGGCGGCGGCGACGGCCTTGTGATCGGCGGCCGGGCGGCGCACCATGTGGGGAATCATGGGGGTGTCGTCGATTTCCTGCTTGGCTATGTCTTCGGGCAGTTCGATGACGCAGACGCCGGGTTTTTCGGTCTCGGCGATCTTGAAGGCCTTGCGCACCACTTCGGAAATATTGTCGGCGGCATAGATCGAATGCGCCCATTTGCTGATCGGCTTGACCATGGCGATGGCGTCCATCACCTGATGGCTTTCCTTGTGCAAACGCCGGGTCGAACCCTGGCCGATGATGGCGACTACCGGCGCCCGGTCCATATTGGCGTCGGCCAGGCCGGTAACCAGATTGCTGACGCCGGGGCCCAGGGTGGCCAGACAGACCCCGGCCTTGCCGGTCAACCGTCCGTAGGCGTCGGCCATGAAGGCGGCGCCCTGTTCGTGACGGCACAGCACGAATTCGATCTTGCTGTCGATCAACGAGATCATGGTGTCGGCGTTTTCCTCGCCGGGGACGCCGAAAATGCGTTCGACGCCTTCCGCCTCAAGACACTTGATGAATAGATCCGATGCTTTCATGATCTCCGGGTCCGGCTGTCTCGTAATTGAACCGACAGTCTATACGCCGATGATTCCGACAGGAAAGGAAATCCGTTTTGCTGAAAGCAATCGAGGTAAAAATCGCCGATATCTACTTGCCGGCGGACCGCCGCAAGGAACTCGACACGCAAAAGGCCGAGCGGGTCGCCGAGAACATCATGGAAGGGGGCGAAAGCCTGCCGATCCAGGTCCGCCGGGGCAAGGATCGCTACGTTCTGGTCAAGGGCATCCACCGCCTGGAAGCCCGCAAGGCGCTGGGCGACGTGACAATTCAGGCATTTATCGTCGGGGCGCGGCAGCATTAAGGGG
>CAZZKE010000126.1:0-2817 GCA_964655005.1 uncultured Thalassospiraceae bacterium
TGGTATAACCCAAATAGCGTTAATATTGCCAATTTTACCCTCACCGGACGGAAATATGCCAATACCGTTTACCTGCCCGGCCCGGAAGGAGTAGCATACCGCCATGTTTGATCTGGGCGGAACTTTCAGGACAGGGTCGCTGTTGGCGGTATTGGCGCTGGGCGCCTGCGCGGCGCCACCGGCGGCGAAGCCCGAGGTGGCGGTTCAGGCCCCGCCCGCGCAAGAAGTAAAAGCACCGGTTCAAAAGGGGCCAGTCCAAAAGGTAACAGAGACACCGGGCAAAAAAGTAAAGGAACCGGTACAAAAAACGAAGACATCCGACAGCCGCGCCACCCCGGAAGCCGCCACCGCACCGCCGCCCCAACCGGACCGTCAGTCGGTTACGGCGGCCAAGTGGATGATCGCCACGGCCAATCCGTTGGCCGCCGAAGCCGGGCGCGATATCCTGCGCCGGGGCGGCAGCGCCATCGACGCCGCCATCGCCGCCCAGATGGTGCTGAATTTGGTCGAGCCGCAATCATCGGGCATCGGCGGCGGTGGTTTTTTGCTGCACTACAACAATAAAACCGGCGAGATCGCCGCCTATGACGGCCGCGAAACGGCGCCGGCCGGGGCCAGGCCGGGCATGTTTCTGGATGATAACGGCAAGCCACGCAAGTTCTTCGATGCCGTCGTCGGCGGCCTTTCGGTCGGCGTTCCGGGAATGCTGCGGATGCTGGAAATGGCCCACCGGGAAAACGGTAAGTTGCCCTGGAAAGAGCTGTTTGACCCGGCCATTGCCCTGGCTACCGGCGGGTTTCTGGTTTCGGAACGCCTGAACGGATTAATCGGGCGCGACAAGTATCTGAAGACCTTCGGTTCTGCGGCGGCCTATTTTTACGATCCCGACGGTCGGCCCCGGCCGGTCGGGTGGCGGCTGAAAAATCCGCAACTGGCCGAAACCTTCCGGGTCATCGCCGGGCAGGGCGCGGACGCCTTCTATAATGGTCGACTGGCTGAATCTGTCGTCGAAACCGTCAACACCGCCAAGCGTAATCCGGGCAGCCTGTCGCTCGACGATATGAAAAACTACCGGGCCATAAAACGTGATCCGGTATGTCTGTTATACCGGAAATGGGTGGTCTGCGGCATGGGGCCGCCATCGTCCGGCGGCATTTCCACCTTGCAGATACTGGGGATTTTGCAGTCATTCGATCTGGCCGCCAGGAAACCGGCGGACGGTAAAAAAATACCCGATGCCGGGACCGTGCATTTAATCGCCGAGGCCTCGGGCCTGGCCTTCGCCGACCGTGCCGTCTATATAGCCGATCCTGATTTTATACCGGTCCCGGTAGCCGGGATGCTGGATCCTGGATATCTGGAACTCAGGGCCGGAGAAATCGACCCGCTAAAGACCAATATTCCCGCACCGCCCGGTATGCCGGGCCTTAGCGGGGCCTGGGATTTTGCCCCGTCGGCTGACGGTCCGGGCCTTTCGACGACCCACCTGAGCGTTATTGACGGGGACGGCAACGCGGTCGCCATGACCAACAGTATCGAAAATGCCTTCGGCTCACGGCTGATGACCGACGGTTTCCTGCTCAATAACCAATTGACCGATTTCTCTTTCCGCCCTGAAAATGATCAGGGACCGATCGCCAATGCTGTCGAACCCGGCAAGCGTCCCCGCAGTTCCATGGCCCCGACCCTGGTCTTCGATGGCAACGGCAAGGTGGTTATGGCCATTGGCTCGCCTGGCGGTTCGAACATTATCGGCTACGTGGCCAAGACGCTGATTGCGGCGCTGGACTGGAACATGGATATTCAGCGGGCCATAGACATGCCCCATTTCACCAACCGCAACGGCCCGACCGATCTTGAAAAAGGCAGCACCCTGGCCACCCTGAAACTTAAATTACAGTCCCTTGGCCACACGGTCCGCATGCGCACCATGACCAGCGGCCTGCATGGCATTCGCGTCAGGGACGGGAAACTGATTGGCGGCGCCGACCGTCGCCGCGAGGGCATTGCGCTTGGCGATTAGGGGCTTTCAAAGACAATTTATCGGCCATGTGGCAAGGTCATTCTGAAACGGGTGCCTTCCGGTCCGGTGGCGTCCAGAGTCAACTCGCCGCCGTGATTGCGAATTATGTCCCTGGCGATCACCAGTCCCAACCCGGTGCCGCCATCGCGGCCGGACCCGATAAACGGCTCGAACAGGCAGCTTATGGATTTCTCCATCAAGCCCGGGCCATCGTCATCGATATCGATTTCGATCCGGTGATCGGAAATTCGCGCCGATACCCGGACCGTCGCGGCGCCCGCCTGAACGGCATTAAGGACAAGATTTTCGAAAGCCCGAAACAGTTGCCGCCGGTCGGCATCCATATCAAGTTCGAAACCCACATCGTTCACTAAATTGCAGGTTAGTTCCGGCGTTCCCGCCCGTAGCGAGGCGAAAACTTCGCCGATCAGTTCGCTCGCGTGAAACGGTGATTTACGCAATTGATCGCCACCGCCGCTGACATAGTTCAGGGTCTGGCTGCACAGGTTAACCGCCTTGTTAATGGCGCTGTACAGCCTGGGGGTCACTTTCTGGACCATGGGGTCGTCGATATCCGCCAGCCGGTCGGAAACCAGCACCGCCGTCGCCAGGCTGTTGCGCAGGTCATGGTTGATTTTCGCCACCGCTGCGCCAAGGGTCGCCAGGCGGGTTTTCTGGGCCAGGGCCGAATGCAGTTCATGCTGCATTTCCGCCAGTTCGCGTTCGGCGACGCCTATTTCATCCTGCCGGTCGCTGGGCCGGATCGTCCTTGATATATCTTCCGGATCCTGGCG
>CAZZKE010000127.1:0-2319 GCA_964655005.1 uncultured Thalassospiraceae bacterium
GGGGTCACTGGTTCAATCCCAGTCGTGCCCACCATGGAGAACCCCCGGGAAACCGGGGGTTTTTCTTTTTTCATGACTTCTCCTGATTTTTTGTTTGCGCCAGCGCCCGGCAAACACGTTCAACAACCCCGCCCCAGTCACCGACCGTTTCCTGGCGGAACAGGCGCATGGACGGATACCAGGGGCTGTCGTCGCGGTTCAGCATCCAGCGCCAGTCGGGCACGTAAGACAGCAACGTCCAGACCGGTCGGCCCAGTGCGCCGGCCAGGTGGGCCGATGATGAATCGATGGAAATAACGATGTCCAGATTCATCATTACCGCCGCCGTTTCATCGAACGGCGCCGCCTCGGGCATCAGGTCGATAACCCGGTCGCCGAAGGTATCGGCGGCTTCGCCGTCGCGCCCGACCTGCAAGCTGAAAAGTGTCACACCGGATATTTGAAGCAGTGGTTCAAGCAGCGCCGGATCCATCGAACGGTATTTGTCATTCTTGTGTTCGGGGTTGCCGCCCCAGACCAGGCCGATGCGCAGACCGTCGCGAGCGGCCAGGCGGGAGCGCCACTTATTGACAAGTTCCGGGGCCGGGCCGATGTAAGGCGCGCCTGCGGGAATGGTCTCGAGCCTGGTCCCCAGCAACCATGGAAGGTCGAGCAACGGCGCGTGCAGGTCGAATGACGGAGGTTGCTGGCCGGTTTCGATAACGGCGTCAACGCCTTCCATGGCGGCGAACAGGCATTTGAGCTTGGGTGGCGCCTCGACCACGACGCGACCGCCCCGGGCCGCGGCAAGCGGCGCGTAGCGAACGAACTGGATAAAATCACCAAGGCCCTGTTCCCGGTAGAGCAACAGTGTCTTGCCGTCGAAATCGCCGCCGTCCCAGGCCGGCGCATCGTAGTCGCGCCTGAATCCGGCATAGTCTTTGGTTTGCCAGCGCCAGGCGTAGTTCTTCCAGCCGTCGGCGAATTCGCCCCGCAGCAACTGGGCGTGGCCCAGGCCGCAGCGGGGCTCCGGGTAATCGGGCCTGATGGCGATGGCCTCATGGTAGCTGGCCATCGCTTCATCCAGCCGGTTCAGGTCTTGCAGGACGACGCCATGGTTGTGGTAGGCCTCGGCCAGATCCGGCTTGATGGCGAAAGCCCGTCGGTAACTTGCCATGGCCTGGTCCAGCCGCCCCAGATCGCGGAGCGCGTTGCCAAGGTTGTAGTGCGCCTCGGCATAATCCGGATTGATCTCGATGGCCCTGCCGTGATGCGCCATGGCCTCGTCCGGTCGATCCAGATCGGCGAGCACACAACCGAGACTCGTGAAAACCTCGGGGTCGGGCCGGATCGCCAGCGATGCCTTGAAATTGGCCGCGGCCTCATCCAGCTTTCCCTGTTCCTTCAAGGCGTTGGCAAGGCTGTTAAGCGCCCCCGGATAATCCGGTTTTATAGCCAGCGCCTGTCGCTGACTGGCCACCGCCTCGTCCAGTTGGCCGATGGCTTCCAGGGTATTGCCAAGGTTGTTACAGACCTCGGCGTCGGCCTTGAGGGCGATAGACTGTCGGAAATTGGCCACCGCCTCGTCCATATTCCCCTGTTCCCTGAGCGCTACGCCCAGGTTGCTGAACGCCTCGGCATAATCCGGCTTGCTGGCCAGGGCCTGACGGTAGACCGCTACCGCCTCGTCAAATTTCCCCAGTTCCTTGAGCGCGATGCCAAGATTATTGCAGGCCGCCGGGTAATCCGGCTTGATGGCGATGGCCTGGCCGATCAGGGCCGCGGCGGTGTCGTTTTTGCCGACCTGATGGGCGATCACCCCCAGCAGGTGCAGGGCTTCGGGCTGGTTCGGGTCGGCCCGCAGTATTTGCTGGTATATGGCTTCCGCTTCGGCCAGTCGACCGGCGCCATGATGCTGCATCGCCTGCTCGATGGCTTGTTGGATGGCGACCGGTGTCGCCTGTTCGGATTCGCCGGTTTGCCGGGATTTCCGCTCCAGTTTCTTCTGGCGGCGTCTTGCTGATCTATTCATAACCGGAACGCCTTTCCCAACCGCCGCCTGTTCGCCGGGATTCTAGTTAAATGTTTGGGCAATGGCAAAACAAACGGCCATTGGGCGAACCGTTGCAGCCGATCATATTTTTATTCGCCAAATGGCTTCACTCGATGGTAGATGAATCCGGGCGGTCGGGGCTTGTTCGACGCCGATAGCCTCGACGATTATAAGATCAAGCGGGGTTACCCGAAAACCGAGCAGGGCCGAGGCCAGCTTGCCGCCGTCGATGGCGTGGGGGGTACGCCAAAGATACGAACCCCCGAGACTATTGAGTTCCTGTCGGA
>CAZZKE010000128.1:0-2221 GCA_964655005.1 uncultured Thalassospiraceae bacterium
ATTTCCGTCCGGTGAGGGTAAAATTGGCAATATTAACGCTATTTGGGTTATACCATGGAGTGGTTCACTGATAATAAAGTAGCATGGATGGGACTGCTGTTCGTCGGCATCCTGTACTGGGCGTTTCGGCCCCGCAGTCGCGGCAAAGGCAAAAAATAATATAAATGGAAAGCCTGGCCGGAGTATTCCTGAGCGCCTTCATGGCGGCTACTATCCTGCCGTTTTCATCGGAAGCGGTACTGGCGGCCTTCTATGCCGCAGGCGGTGGCGAGGCGGTGCCGCTATGGGCGGTGGCGACGTTTGGCAATGTTTTGGGGGCGGTGGTCAACTGGGCGCTAGGGCGCTATCTGCTGCACTGGCAGGGGCGCCGGTGGTTCCCCTTTTCCAAACAGCAACTGAACCGGGCCGAAGCCTGGTTTTCCCGCTACGGCGTATGGTCGCTGCTGCTCGCCTGGGTGCCGCTGATCGGCGATCCGATAACATTCGCGGCGGGCATATTACGGCTCAACCTGTGGCTGTTCCTGGTCCTGGTAACCATCGGCAAGGCCGGGCGATACGCCGCCGTGCTTTGGGCGGCGGATGCGCTTACCTGAGATACAAATGCACCTCGTTGGATTTGGCCTCGGCGCTGGACTTGCCCGATATGGCGACACGGGACGGCGGTAACCCCATATCGATCAACGCCCTGAGGACACCTTCGGCATAGCGCTGCGCCTTGTTGGAATTGAGCGCCACACGGGCCGGCCCCCCGGCCAGCGGGGCCACGGCAACCAGATCGAACACCGCATTGGGGCGACGTTCCAGGACCCGGCTGACTGCGGCGTAAAGGGCCTGCTGATAGGGTACATCCGGCCTGTCGAAGCGAATTACCACCAGCGGCCGGCGCCCGGTGGTGTCGGTGGCGCGGGCCGGCCCCTGATAGATCGAGCCGCCGGCAGCCGAAATAATCGCCTGATTGGCCAGGCTGGCGCCGAAGATTTCACCCTCCTTGATGCCCGCCGACAGCAGGTTCAGGTTAGAACGCTCGGTGGCGACATAGTTGGTCTGACGGCGCACGTCATCGGCCAGTTCCTTAAGCAAACGTTCGATCAGCACCACGGTGCGGTTGACCTCGTCTTCAAGAATTGCCAGTTGCACATGGTCTTCGTCGATAGCGCCGGATACGCTAAAAGCGGCGCGCACCGATTCCGACAGAAATGCCGACATGGTCGAAGCGGCGGCCACATCGCCGGCCAGCTTGGTCAATTCGCCGGTGTCGGAACTGATCTTTTCAAGATTGGCCCGGGCGCTGTTATAGCGTTGCACCAGAATCGGGTTGCCCGGCGTGGTGCCGACCTGCAAACGGGTATTAATGACGGCGACGGAGCTATGATACAATTGTGAATCGCGCACGATGCTGGCGCGCAGGGACTGCAACTGGCCATTTTGTTTGGAAATTGATTGTTGCAGCCGCGACAGTTCGGACCTTAGCTCGATGACTTTTTTACCGACGAAGGTGCCGGTGGACTGGCCTGGCGTTACGCCGTCCGGCTTGAATGTACCGGAACCGAGGATCGGTTGCCCCGGTGCCGGAGCGACGGCGGAAACTGCCGCCGGCTGCGCCGGGGTATTTGCGGCGACCGTCCCGCCAGGCTCTTCGCCGGTCAATGAAGGCCACAGCGCTTCCTCGGAAAAGGAACACGCGGGTAACAGCATGACCGCCCCGAAAACAACAGCCCGAAATTTATTGATTCCCATGTAGCAACCAAGCCTTTTCATTGTTGAACAAGGCGCCAGTAAAAAAGCGCTGCGTCAATGTATTAAGACGATTATTCCGGAAAACCTTAATAACGTCATCCCCCCAAATCACGGGAGCCTAAGGATATTACTCAAACCCCTTGTACGCAACAAGAACCGATTTTTCTTTGCAAAATTCGTAAGTTATCGCCGGCCTCGCCGGATTCTTGACGGACCCTAGGCCCAGTATGGAAAAATGTCAAAAAAAGCGGTCCTCCATGGCCTTTCCGGGGCTTGCCTTGGCCATGTCGCTGGAGTAGTGTCGCCAACCTTCGCCGGGGGACAACGCCCGGCACCCCCCGTCGGGACGGCTATTCTGGCCGGTTTCAGACGGGATAAGCGCCCGTAGCTCAATTGGATAGAGCATCTGACTACGAATCAGAAGGTTGGGAGTTCGAGTCTCTCCGGGCGCACCATCTACCCCTTTGAAATGTTTGAGTTATTC
>CAZZKE010000129.1:0-1904 GCA_964655005.1 uncultured Thalassospiraceae bacterium
ATAATCGCATAATGTATATTATGGAAAATTATATTTTTTTATTTGTAATAAGATACTTAACAATCCTATATATTTTTTTAATCGGTTATAACGAGACCGTCAAAGGCCAAATTAACGCCATCTGGAAGTCTCTTGTTCTGGGCGGCGTAATCCAGTCCTGGGCCGAGATGGGTCAGGAATGCGCGCTCCGGCTTGATGATTTCGATCCATTCAAGGGCCTTGCCGACGTGGGCGTGGGTCGAATGAGGATGATCGAAGAGTGTGCCGATGATCCAGGTCTTGACCCCTTTCAGCACCCGAAAGGCGTTTTCATCCAGTTCGACGACATCGGTGGAATAGGCAATGGGGCCGAACCGGAAGCCCTGGGTTTTGCATATTCCATGGTCCTGCTCGAATACGTCGATATCGATTTCGCCGATGCCGATACGGTCGCCGGGGCCGATTTGATGTGGAATAAGGGTTGGCTTGTAATAAAACGCGGCGCCCTCGGCCAGCGGTTCCAGCGTATAGCCGAAGCGCCGCCGAATTTGTTGCAGCGTGTCGGCGTCGGCATAGGCGTCAATCGGCGCATTCATGGCCCGGTTTATCGGTCGCAAGTCATCGATACCATGTAGATGATCGGCGTGATAATGGGTATAGAGGACGCCATCCAGGCGTTCGACCCCGGCGTTCAGCAGTTGCTGACGAAGATCGGGCGAGGTATCGACAAGCACCGTCGTAGCGCCGTTTTCGACCAGGATCGATGGCCGCAGGCGGCGATTTTTGGGATTTTCCGGGTCACATGCCCCCCAGCCTTTGCCGACAATCGGTATTCCAGTGGAACCGCCGCATCCTAAAATGGTGATTTTCATATCCGTGATGCCTTGGAAAACAGCCTGAAGAAGTTATCCGTCGTCGCTTCGGCGATTTCCGAAAGCGGTAATTCCTTGATTTCGGCGACTTTTTCGGCGGTGTATGCGGTAAATGCCGGTTCGTTCCGTTTGCCGCGTTTGGGCGTCGGGGCCAGGTACGGGGCGTCTGTTTCAACCAGCAGGCGGTCGAGCGGCACGGTCTTGACGATCTCGCGCAATTGTTCGGCGTTGTTAAAGGTGACGATTCCGGAAATGGAGATATAGAGGCCCAGGCCAAGGGCCGTTTCGGCCAGTTCGCGGTCGCTGGAAAAGCAATGCAGAAGGCCGCAAAAGGCCCCCTTCCCCGTCTCCTCGGTCAGAATTTCGGCCATATCGTCATCGGCATTGCGGGTATGGATAACCAGCGGCAGCCCGGTTTGCCGGGCCGCCGCAATGTGGCTGCGGAATTGGCGCTGCTGCACATCGCGCGGGCTTTTATCGTAATAGTAATCGAGACCGGTTTCGCCGAAGCCGACGACTTTCCCGTGTTCGGCCAGGCCGATCAGTCGCGCCGGTGTAACTTGGTCCTCAAGAATGGCGTTGTGCGGGTGGATGCCGACGGTGCAGAAGATGTTATCGTAACGTTCGGCCACGCCCAGTACCTGGCCGAATTTGCTCAGGTGGGTGCAAATGGTCAGCATGTGGCCGATCCCGGCGTCGCCGGCGCGACCGACCACGTCATCTAGTTCATCGCTGAATTCCGAAAAGTCGAGGTGGCAATGACTATCGACCAGCATGGCGCCTAATCCGCAGTCGCTTCTTCGAGATAACGCGGGAACACGCCTTGCGGCGCCGGCAACGCCGTGCCGGGCGACAGCCGGTGGGCGGCGCCCAGGAACGCGAAACTGCGGTGTTCCGGGCTGACCGCCAGTTGATCAAGCATACGGGCCATGCTGTCCGGCATAAACGGCTGCAATAACAAGGCAATATGGCGAATAACTTCGGCCAATACGTAAAGTACGGTGGCCATGCGTTCGGGGTCTTCCTTTTTCAGCTTCCATGGCGCCTGGGCGT
>CAZZKE010000130.1:0-1801 GCA_964655005.1 uncultured Thalassospiraceae bacterium
GGCGACAGATAGGCATCGACCACGGTGGTGTCGCCGCGCGATACCAGTTTCATCAGCGGGCTTATGTCGCTTGAAACCGAAACCTGCTCGAAACCCAGATCATTGGCGATGGCGGCGACCCTGCGTTCGTGGTCGGGGAACCGGTAGCCGTGCATGAAGACGATGGCGGCCGACCTGAAGCCATCGTCATAGGCCGCCCGCAGGTCGGCGCGCACGGCGTTTTCATCCAGGGCGCATATAATGTCGCCATGGGCGCCGATGCGTTCGGCGGCCTCGATGGTCCGTGAATACAACATTTCCGGAAGTTCTACATGCAGGTCGAACAGCCGGGGGCGGTTCTGATAACCGATCCTTAGCGCATCCCTGAAACCACGGCTGATAACCAGAACGGTCGGCTCACCACGGCGTTCCAGCAGCGCGTTGGTGGCCACCGTGGTGCCCATCTTGACGGCGCCGATGCGGTCCGCCGGGATATCGTCCGTTCCGTCCAGGCCAAGCAACTGGCGGATGCCTTCAAGCGCCGCGTCCGGGTAACGTTCCGGATTTTCCGACAGTAATTTGTGGCAGACGATACCGCCGTCCGGCTTGCGGGCGACGATGTCGGTAAAGGTGCCGCCCCGGTCGATCCAGAATTGCCACTTGTCTTTTTGCGGGCTGGATTCATTGATTGGCTGCACGGCGTCGCTCCTGCGAATTGAATTTATGGCGGAAAGTCAGTAAGGAACTTTAATAAAACGTTGACAAATCGTCAACGTTTTATTAAAGTTCCAGCCGTTCGCATAAACGGTCATCGATTACAGGGAGGAAATGATGAGCTTTATAAGCAAGACGACATACGCCGGCGCAATTATCGGGGCGCTGGGTCTGGCGACGGTGGCCGAGGCCGCGTCGTGGGATATGCCTACTCCGTATTCCGATAAAATATTTCATACCGCCAACATAATCCAGTTTGCCAAGGATGTAGAGGAGGCAACCGGCGGCGCCTTGAAGATCAAGGTTCATTCCGCCGGGTCGCTGTTCAAGCATCCGGAAATCAAGAACGCCGTGCGCGGCGGGCAGGTTCCCATCGGCGAATTCTTCCTGTCCAGGTTAAGCAACGAACAAGCCGCCTTCGGCGCCGACTCGCAGCCATTTCTGGCCACCAACTATGAAGACGCCGCCAGGTTGTGGGCGGCCCAAAAACCGGTCGTTACCAAGCTGTTCGCCAAGCAGGGGCTGATGCCGCTGTTTTCGGTTCCGTGGCCGCCGCAGAGCCTGTACACCAAGAAGCCGATAAATTCCGTCGCCGATCTCAAGGGCCTCAAGTTCCGCGCCTATAATGCGACGCTGGAAACATTCGCCAAAAAAGCCGGCGCCGCGCCGACCCAGGTGGAAAGCCCGGACATTCCGCAGGCATTCTCGACCGGTCGCGTCGAAGCCATGATTACCTCGCCTTCGACCGGCGTCGGCTCCAAGGCCTGGGATTATGTAAAGTACTTCACCGCCATTAATGCGTGGGTTCCGAAAAATATCGTGGTCGTCAACAAGAAGGCCTTCCGCAAGCTCGACAAGGGCGTTCAGGATGCCATTCTGGCCGCCGCCGCAAAAGCCGAAAAGCGCGGCTGGGACATGAGCCGCAAGGAAACCGCGGCCAAGGTCAAAATCCTGAAAGACAACGGCATGAAAATTGTCGAGCCGTCCGCCGAGTTGATGAAGGGCCTGAAGAGCATTGGCGCCGAGATGCTGGCCAAGTGGAAAATCAGTTCCGGGTCCGAAGGGGCCGCCATCCTGAAAGCTTACGGTAACTGATCGACGGCGAAAT
>CAZZKE010000131.1:0-1768 GCA_964655005.1 uncultured Thalassospiraceae bacterium
GCGTATTTGCGCCAGCGCTGGTTGTTGCGGCGCAGGCGGTACAGCATGCGGATCACGCACTGGAAAACCGCAGCAATGGAAAGGGTGTCTTCCAGGTAGGTGCAAACATCGGAAATTCGCATTTCCAGGGTCGGGAAATTGGCGCTGGGCCGGATATCCCACCACATCATTGATGCGTCCTTGATGGTGCCGGCGCGGACCAGAACGTCGATATGGCGCTGGTATTCGGCGAAGGAATCGAAGCGTTCCGGCAGGCCGGTGCGCGGCAGTTCGTTAAATACGCTCAACCGATAGGACATAAGGCCGGTGTTCTCGCCGCGCCAGAACGGCGACGAGGTGCTTAACGCCAGCAAATGCGGCAGGAAATAACTGGCCTGATTCATCAGGTCGATACGCAATTCATCGTCTTCGATGCCGACGTGAACGTGCATGCCGCAGATCAACAACCGGCGGGCCACGCCCTGCATGTCGTTTGCCAGTTTGTCGTAGCGTTCGCCTTCGGTATGGCGCTGATGCTGCCATTCGGAAAACGGATGGGTCGAGGCGGCGATCGGGGCCAGGCCATGCCTGGCGGCGACGTCGGCGACGGTGCGCCGCAATTTAGTCAGGTCGCGACGGGCTTCGCCGATGTTGTTGCAGATGCCGGTGGCTATTTCGATCTGCGATTTCAGGAATTCCGGCTTGACCAGGCCGGCCAGCCGCTCGCTGCATTCGGCCAGTAACTCGTCCGGCGGGTCGGAAGCCAGGTCGCGGCTGTCACGTTCGACCAGCAAATATTCTTCTTCGACGCCGATGGTGAAAGAAGGTTCGCTGACGTTCATTATTTTAGCCTCTAAAAATGTTCGACCCGATGCAGGTTATCGATGGTCAGGATATCGGCAAACGCATCCCCCAGAATCGTCGCCCAGTATTCGGCGCCTTGCGATGTTTCGATCAGGTCCTGACGAATCTCGACGGCGCAATTGGGCAGCCCGGCGGCGCCGGCGTGCAGGTCCAGGGTGTAGGCTACGTCTCGTCCCGAATACGGTTCATTTTCGCCGACATGCAGGCCGTCGACCGCCCTGAGCCGGTCGGTCAGTGGCGCCGCCAGGCGCTGGTCACGGTTCCATAACACGCCGATATCCCAGTACCGGTCCTGACCGGCCAGTGATGGGGTGAAGCTGTGGACGGAAAAAAACACCGGCGCCGGGCCGCGCCGCCAAAGGTGCGCCAGCGCGTTGGCGACCGCATGATGATAGGGCCAGAAAAGGCTTTCGACCCGCGCCAGCTGTGCATCCTCGGTCAGATTTTTATTGCCCGGCACGACGGTTTGGTCGCTGACTTCGGGGATCGACTGCGGATCGCCGGGCTGGCGGTTGACATCGATCAGCAGCCGCGAATAGCCGGCCAGCACGGCGGCCGCATCAAGCTTTTGCGATAGCCTGCGGGTTACCTCGGCGGCGCCGATATCCGAGGCGATGTGCCGTTCCAGATCGCTTTGATTCAGGCCCAGAATGTCCATGCCGGCGGGGAAGGCGCGGCTGGCGTGATCGCAGACCATCAGCATGGCCGCCGCACCATCCGGGTTGACGATGTCGAATGGCGGCGGGTCGCCGGGGCCGATCAGGGTTTCGCTTTGCCGCTCGGGGTTTGTGTTATGCATAGTGTCCATATATAGCCTAGCCGGGGCGGCTGTCGATATGACTTTTGCGAATTTACTGGCGATCAGGATCAAGAGACGATAATACCAAGGATCACTGATAAAGACCCATTGAGACGGCTTTCCAGG
>CAZZKE010000132.1:0-1761 GCA_964655005.1 uncultured Thalassospiraceae bacterium
GCTGGTCAAGATCAGCCGCATCAAGGGACAGGGCGAAGGTCCGGCGACCACCGACACCCCCGCCGACAGGGCCGGGCAGGCCCTGCACGATGGTGACCTGCAAACGGCTGTCGGTATCCTGCAAGGGCTGAAAGAACCCTCCGGGCGGGTGCGGGAATGGGTCCGCCGCGCCCGGAACCGGCTTGCGGTGGAACGGTCGCTGGCCCTGCTGAACGTCTACGCGGTGTCGTTGCTGCCCCCGGCGGCGGAGTAACAAGCCGATGTTACGGGCAATCCGGTATCTGGTTATTCTCGCCGGGCTGGCGGCGGCGGCGCTGTGGCTGGCCGACAATCCCGGTCAGGTGCGGCTGCAATGGCGGGGTTATCTGGTCGAAACATCGGCGGCGATGCTGTTCGCCACCTTCGCCGTGGTCGCCTTTGGCGCCGCCGCGCTGTATCGAATTTGGGCCTTCCTGCGCGGCGTCCCGGCCGGCATCGGGCGGGCTCGCCAGGAAGGCCGCCGCCGCCGCGGCTATCTGGCGCTGACCCGCGGCATGGTCGCGGTCGCCGCCGGCGACGCCAGGGAAGCGGGGCGGCAGGGCGACCGCGCCGATGGCCTGCTTGGCGACCCGTCGCTGACCATGCTGCTGTCGGCCCAGGCGGCGCAACTGAACGGCGACGAAAAGGCGGCGGAAAAATTCTTTACCGCCATGCTGGACCGCCCGGAAATGGAATTCCTTGGCCTGCGCGGCCTGTTGTCGCAGTCGATGCGGCGGGGCGATACCGCCCGGGCCCTGACCTGGGCGCGCCGGGCTTATGCCCTGAAGCCGAAAAGCGAATGGCTGGGCAATAACCTGTTCGACCTGCTGACCCGGCAGGGCCTGTGGTCGGAAGCCGCTACCGTGCTTTCCGGCGCGATCCGGAACAAGGCGGTCGCACCGGTTCAGGCGCGCCGCCGGCAAGCGGTGCTGAACCATTTGCTGGCCGTCCAGGCGGACGCCTCGGGGGATCACCGGCTGGCCTTGAAACTGGCCGGAAAGGCGTTCGACGGGAAACCCGACTTTGTTCCCGGCGCCGTCCATTATGCGGGCCTGCTGGTCGCGGCGGGCAAGCGGCGCAAGGCGATGGCCACCCTGGAAAAGGCCTGGCGCGCCCAACCCCATGCGGACCTGGCGACGGCCTACTGGCCGGCCAGCGGGGCGGAAGACGCCCTGTCCCGAATGAAGGCGGCCCAAAAATTGTGCGCCGGCGATCCGGACCACGAAGAAAGTCACCGGGTGCTGGCGGCGGCGGCGCTTGCCGCCGGCCTGTGGGGCGACGCCCGGCACAATTTGCAATACCTGACCGGAACCCCCGGCGTGGCGGTAACGGCGGCGGCCTGCCGGATGATGGCGGAACTGGAAGAGCGCGAAAACGGCGACCCCGAAGCGGCCAGGGAATGGCTGTTCCGGGCCGGAAACGCCGAACCGGATGCCGTCTGGGTGTGCCGGGAATGCGGCAACACGACCCGGCAATGGTCGCCGTTATGCGGCAAATGCCATGTTTTCGACGGCTTCGAATGGTCGCGCCCGCTGAATGTGCCGGCGCTTGCGCCGGTGGCGGAAGATAAGGCCGCCCCGGAAATCGCGGCGCCGGAAGCCGCCACCCTGCTTGATGCGCCGCCAGATATTGACGAAAAAAGCGCGGGGCAGTAAACAGGGCCTCGAATTGGCTCATTCAATAAGGCCGCCTTAGCTCAGTTGGTAGAGCATCGCATTCGTAATGCGGGGGTCGGGTGTTCAA
>CAZZKE010000133.1:0-1737 GCA_964655005.1 uncultured Thalassospiraceae bacterium
TACGGTTTCCCGCATACACGCTTTCCAAGCGTGCGCCTTCAGCCACTCGGCCACCCCTCCGCAAAGTCCCCGAGCGCCGATAGGGCCGATGCTTGGGCCGGCGCAAATTAACCGAGCCGGCTTGCCGGCGCAACGGTTATGATGGCGATTATGCGAATCCTTTTTTACGGCGGGATGATTTTGATTGCCATGGGCCTGTTGGCGGCGGCGGTTGAAACCGGCGCCCATGGTCTGCCCGGGGCCGGGCGGGGTTTCTTCATGTCGGCTTTTGACCTTTGGTACACGATGCGTCCGAAAAGCCTGCTGCTGTTCGAAATCAGGATCGAACGCCTGGTCCCGTGGCTGTGGGACCCGGTTCTGACGACCGTCCTGAAACTTCCGGCCTGGGCCATTTTCGGCGTTCCCGGTGGCGCAATTGTCTGGTTTTGTCATCCCGGTCGGGGCGTTCCAACCGATGACGGGGTCAACGAAGTTCTGGATTCCTTCGAGCTGTTCGATGAGTTGACCCGCCGGGCGCGGCGGGAAAACCCCAAGGGAGAAGAACACGGCCCCCGCGACATGTTGCCCGACGATCTGATCGAACAGGATCTGGCCCCCGACGCCAACGCGCCCGGCGATTTTAACGAAGGCGCCAATCCGTTCGATGCGGGTAACGACACCGGTAACGGCAAGTCCTGAAAATAGTAAATTGGCCATTGCGGCGGCGCCAGTAAAGGCGTATGAACCGATCCTCTCGACCTCACTCGTCCTGTCGGCGAGGCACCGCAAGCTTCCTGAAAAATGTATATTTACCTTCCCATAGCCGCCATTTCAGTAAATCTGTTCGTCCTGCTCGGGTTGGGCGGAATGATCGGTTTCCTTTCCGGCCTGTTCGGGGTCGGCGGCGGTTTCATGCTGACGCCGCTGCTTATTTTTATGGGCATCCCGCCGGTCGTCGCCGTCGCCTCGGGGGCAAATCAGGTGCTTGGCTCGTCGATCTCCGGTATTTCCTCGCATTGGCGGCGCAAGGCTGTCGATGTCAAGATGGGGGCCGTGCTTATTATTGGCGGCCTGATAGGTTCCGGACTAGGCATGGTGCTGTTCGGTATTCTTCGGGCCATGGGCAATATCGACCTGACGGTCAGTCTTAGCTATGTCACGCTATTGGGAATACTGGGATCCCTGATGCTGGTCGAAAGCAGCCTGACCCTTTACCGTTACGCCAACGGCAAGCTGGTCAGGCGCAAGCTGCATCGCCATTCGTGGATCCACCGCTTGCCATTCAAGGTGCGGTTCCCGCGTTCGCGTCTTTACATCAGCGCCCTGGCGCCGCTGGCGGTGGGAATTGTCACCGGTGTGCTGTCGGCTATCATGGGGGTCGGCGGCGGCTTTATTATGATCCCGGCGATGATCTACCTGCTTGAAATGCCGACATCGGTGGTGGTCGGAACATCGCTGTTGCAGATTATTTTCGTAACCGCCAACGTTACCCTGTTGCAGGCCGTAAATATCCAGTCCGTCGATATCACGCTGGCCCTTATCATGCTTATTGGCGGTGTGGTCGGGGCCAAGGCCGGGGCCAGGTTCGGGCTTCGGCTAAAGGCCGATCAGCTGAGATTCCTGCTGGCCCTTCTGGTCCTTGGGATGGGCGTGAAAATGGCTATCGACCTGATTACACGACCGGAAAACATTTATTCGCTGGTCGTTTTATAGGTTACCCGTTACCCGTCACCCTTATCAAAGGTAACGGGTAACGGA